>CADAGX010000011.1 GCA_902787575.1 uncultured Bacteroidales bacterium
ATATACTCACTTTGCCAATCGTAATTTTTTGCATACACCTTCCCCATCGGCAATACCGCCAACATGAATGTAAGCACAAATGCCGTTACCGATGCCGACGTCATTGCCAGCAAACGAAATAGACTGTTTCTTCTCATAATTGTATTGTTTTAGTTGTTGTTTGTTAGTCACAGATAATACTCCGCCGCAAAGCTATGCATTTCTCCGCAATCGCACAAGTACCCAAAACTCGCATTTTTTTAGTCCGCCAACACTCAAAAATGCCTTATACCTTATATATAATATATAGGGAATGTGGTTGCGAAAGCGTTAAGATGCATCAAGCCCCCTCCTAACCCTGCCCACCTTCGGGCTGCGCCCTCACCAATCGCTTGAACGCATAACGCGCGATTGCCCGAGGGGAGGGAAGCCCTCACCCTGCCACTTGTTTCGCTTCAAGGGTAGGGTCTTTGCTCCGCCTGCATCCTGCCTTTACGTTTTAAAGGTCTGTTACGTGCATCGTTCCTAATGTTTTTTTCTCGAAAAAAACCTACATCCTACACTTTCGGTATGTTAATGTGTTGGTCTGCTGCGCGTTGAGGGTGTGTAGGTTCGTGTGTAGGTTCGCCAAAAACGTGTAGGTTTTGACTGCGAAACGGCAGATTTTGTCCCAAATTTATAATATTTTTGTGACGCAATGGGGAAAGGAGAGAGGAATTGACTTCGTCCATCCCTAAACTGCTCGCCGCAGGGGCCGAGAGAGGAATTGACTTCGTCCATCCCTAAACTGCTCGCCGCAGGGGCCCTTGCAAAGAAACTAACAAGAGAATAGCGATGCTATTTGTTCTTTTTTTTATAAACACCAATTTCAAACGAGTTTGATTGGTCTTTACAAAAAAAAGAGACACCCATTCGGGTATCTCTTGTTAATTCCTTTGCGGAGAGAGAGGGATTCGAACCCCCGGTGCCTCTCAGCACGCCGGTTTTCAAGACCGGTGTAATCGACCACTCTACCATCTCTCCCTGAGGTGCCACCTGACGATGCTATCCTCAAAAGCGGTGCAAAGGTAAGGAGTTTTGGCGAAAGATGCAAATGTTTGCCTTTTTTTGTGTTTGCAAAATGTATATTTGGGAGATTTATTCCGAACAAACTTTAACTATGCACTATGAACTATGCACTATGCACTGCTCACGGCTTCAGGACGATTTTTCCTTTCTGCGGCGTGATGCGTAGGATGTGGCCGTCCGTCTGGTTGCGTAGGTCTGTGATTTGGCCTTTGGTGCACTGCATCTCGTAGTCGAAGCCTTCTTGGCTGGCGCGGATGACGCTCGGCTCTATGGCGGTGAAAGGCTGAGTGGTGTCTTCTGCTACATCGAGTTCGAGTTGCCATTGGGCTGCTTTGTCGGAGTGGGCGAGCGACAGCGCGTTTTCGGTCAGCAGGATGGTGAGGCTGTGACCGTCGGAGAGCGGCCAGATGACGCGGATCTTCTCGTTCCGGCATGTGACTTGCGGCTCGCCGCCCTTCATCGGGGCGTTGCCAGCGTAGAAACGCAGGCCGGCCAAGTGCTCGGCCGTGCTCCAGAGGTTGCCGTCCACCATTGGCAGCGTGTAGAATTTGAAGTCGTGCGTCGTGCAAGGGTTGTCGATGTAGCGTGACGGATAGTTTTCGTCGAAGCAGTGGAGGTCGCGAATGCGCAATGTGCCGTTTTCCCACAGCAGGTTTACGCGGTAGTTGCGGCTGTTGAACCATACGGTGCGCCGCTGGCCGTCGGTATAGTCGCGGAGTGCCACGGTGCCCGAGGCTGGCGTGCGGCGATGCTGGCGGCTGAATTCGCGCCCAGTCTCGCTGAGGAGTTTTATCTGCACCTTGCCGGCTTCGGCCAGCTGCACGAGGCGCTTCACCTGCTTCCTGTAGCCGCTCTGCACCACCGCCCAGGGGAAGGAATTCTCTTGTCCCACCTGCGTATAATTGAGTGTCAGTGCCGGAGCTTCGCAGAAGGCATCGAAGTACCAGTCGAGCCACGTGTCGTTGGCGCCGCCCTCGCCGCAGTACGGCTCGAGTGTGACCACACGCTGCCACACGCCGTGGCCCACGCCTGCATCGTACTGATAGATGGGGTCGCTGCCCAGCATTCGGAAGACGGGAACGGCAACTCGGTTCTCGCTCGTCTGCGCGGGCATGTAAGCGTTTCTTTTCGACGGGTAATAGCCGCCCGTCCAATAGCCGCCCCACAGCGTGTAGCCGTCGGTGCCAACTTGGTCGCGACAATTCACGGAAGCTTCGATGTGATACGTCTCAGCCAGATGATTGAGCGTGAAACCGTCGATGAACCACGAGCCCATGGACTGCGGATAGAAGCCAAAAATCTGGCGGAACTTGGCCATGTAGGTGTCGGCGAGCCGCACCCGCTCCTCGGGCGTGTAGCCGATGGTGAAGTCCACTTGGGCATGATAGTCCCACGGCACGTTTGAGCGCCACTGCAGTCCTGCGTCCTCCACCAGTGGCTGCGGCACCTCGAGCCATCCGCCCACTTCGCAACCGCGCGCCAGTTCTTCCTTCATCAGCGCCTGGTAGCGCGGGTCTATCAGTGCGTCGTACTGCAGCAGCCACGTGCCCTTGAGGTTGTGCTCACGCAGGGTGCGTGCCTGTGTGAGCGTCGTCTCGTAGAGCACCGAGGGCGGCAGTCGCTCCGGCTCGCGCGGTTCGCACTGGCGGATGAAGTTGATAATGTTGACGATGCGTGGCGTCTCTTGCTTTTTTGCCTGCACGCAGACGGCAAGCAGCAGGGCGGTGAGAAGGAATATGCGTCTCATATCTGTCGTGGTTTAGTTTGGTTTTTCGGATGTTGTATGTGGCAGCGATGGCTATCGCTCGAAGTGGAGTGCCTGGCCGCGTGTGGCTTCGCTGATGCAGTGTCCGTCCCACACCTCGATGCCGTTCACCCAAGTGTGTTCGACGCGCCATTTCAGCGTTGCGCCCTCCAGCGGACTCCAGCCGCAGAGGCTCAGAATATCGCTTCGCTCTACGCGCCATTCCACGGGGCGCACCAGCGCGATGTCGGCACGGAAGCCCTCGCGCAGGAAACCGCGCTCCGCAATGCCAAAGATGCGTGCCTGATTGTGACACATCAGCTCTACGACGCGCTCTATCGACAGCACGCCCTGGCTGTCCAGCGTCAGCATGGCGGGCAGACTGAACTGCACCATTGGCATTCCGCTGGCGGCACGGCGGCAACCGCCTGCCTTCTCTGTGAGTAGGTGAGGTGCGTGGTCGGTGGAGACGGTGGAGATTCGTCCGTCCGACAGGGCGGCGCGCAGTGCGTCGCGGTCGGCCGTCTGCTTGATGGCCGGATTGCATTTTATGCGGGTGCCCAGTCGTGCGTAGTCGTGGCTGTCGAAGAGCAAGTGCGGCACGCAGGCCTCGGCGGTGATGCGTGTGTCGGTGGGCGAGAACAGCTGCAGTTCGCGAGCCGTGGAGATGTGTGCTACGTGCAGCCGTGAGCCGCTTTCGCGCGCCAGCCGCACGGCCAGTTCGGAACTGCGTGTGCAAGCCTCCTCGTCGCGTATGTCGGGGTGATGTATGACGTCTGGGTCCTCGCCATATTGGCTGCAAACTTCCGCCATGCGTGCGTTGATGCGTGCCGAATCCTCGCAATGCGTCATCAAGAGGGTGGGGCACTGGGCGAAAAGTTGGCGCAAGTGGGGCTCGTCGTCGAGCAGCATGTTGCCCGTGCTGGCGCCCATGAAAACCTTCACGCCGGGCGAGCGCGTCCAGTCCATGCGCAGTATCTCCGGCAGGTTGCTGTCGGTGGCGCCCAGATAGAAGGCATAGTTGGCATGGCACGTGCGGGCGGCCTGCTGCATCTTGTCTTCCCAAGCGGAGACGGATGTGGTTTGCGGCATGGTGTTGGGCATATCCATCACACTGGTGACGCCGCCGGCCACTGCCGCACGCGATTCGCTCTGCATCGTGGCTTTGTGCGTCAGCCCCGGCTCGCGCATGTGAACGTGACTGTCTATCGCGCCGGGCAGAACGTAGGCGCCCGCTGCGTCAAGGACGTGTGCATCGGTGGCTGGCAAGTCGTGGCCGTAGGATATCTGCTCTATCCTTCCGTCCGACACGAGCAGCGAACCCACGCGGCGGCTGCCTTCGTTGACGATTGTGGCGTGTTGTATCAGAATTTTCACGTGTGGCATCTGTGGTTACGACGTGTGGCAAATTTCGTGCCGGCTGTCAGAAATGAAAGCCCGCGCGCAAGGACGGCGGTCTATGCCCTTGGCCTGATTTTAGTGAAGCGCAGCTGGATGACTCCGAAGAAGGCTTCGCCAAAGATGCCGCCGCTCATCTTGCTGGTGCCAAGCTCGCGGTTAACGAAGATGACGGGCACCTCCTTGACGCTGAAGCCCAGCTTGAGTGCGCTGTACTTCATTTCTATCTGGAAGGCGTATCCCTTGAAGTGTATCTCGTTGAGGCGAATGGTCTCGAGCACGCGGCGGCGATAGCAGACGAAGCCCGCCGTGGTGTCGTGAAGGCCGATGCCCAGCACGGTGCGCACGTATTTGCTGGCAAAGTACGACATCAGGACACGGCCCATCGGCCAGTTTACCACGTTCACGCCCGTCACATAGCGGCTGCCGACGGCCACATCGTGACCTTCGTCGTGGCACGCTGCGTAGAGGCGAGGCAGGTCGGCCGGATTGTGGCTGAAGTCGGCGTCCATCTCGAAGATGAAATCGTACTTTTCGGCAATGGCCCATTCGAATCCCCGAATGTAGGCCGTGCCCAGACCAAGCTTGCCGCTGCGTTCGATGAGGTGCAGCCGTCCGGCCAGCTCGTCAGCCATGAGCCGTTTCACAATGTCGGCTGTGCCGTCGGGGCTGCCGTCGTCGATTATCAGCACGTCGAATCCTTTCTCCAGACTCGTCACGGCGCGGATGATGGCCTCGATGTTCTCTTTTTCGTTGTATGTCGGGATGATGACCAGGCTGTCGTTTTGGTGTGTTCCTGCCATAATAGTTCTATTGTGATGTCTTTTTCAGGTCAAAGTTACGTTAATCTGTCGAGAAAGCCAAATCTCGTGTCTGTTTTCTTGCCTTTTGCGTCTGTATTCGTGCTCATTCTTTCAGCGCGTCGGCCACTGCTGCCTCCACTTCGCTCATGGGAGCCGTAGGCTCGAAGCGTGCAGAGACTTCGCCCTTGCGGGTGACAAGGAACTTGGTGAAGTTCCATTTTATGTCCGACGACAGCGCGTAGTCCGGGTCTTGCTTTGCGAGCATCTCGTCGAGCAACTTTCCCAGCGGATTTTCCAAGTCGAAGCCGCCGAACTGCTGCCTTTCCTTCAGGAAGGCGAAGAGCGGCAGTTGGGAGTCTCCGTTCACGTCGCATTTCTGAAACTGTGTGAAGCTGATGTTGTATTTGCCTGTGCAAAACTCGTGTATCTCGTCTTGTGTACCCGGTGCCTGCGCGCCAAACTGATTGCAGGGGAAGTCGAGCACCTCGAATCCCTGCTCGCCGTATTTCTGGTAGAGCGCCTGCAATTCGGCATACTGCGGCGTGAAGCCGCACTGGGTGGCTGTGTTCACGATGAGTAGCACCTTGCCGCGATAGTCGGACAGCTGCACTTCCTCGCCCTGCGCGCCTTTGACGCTGAACTGATAGACCGTGTCTTTCTTCTCCGTGCAGGCTGCCGCGAGGCATGCTACGGCTGCAAATAACAGAAACCTCTTCATATATTCTATATTTGTGTTGTTGACGTAGTTCTTTCTCTTCTCGTGTTTTCTTGGTGCAAAGATACACTTTTCTGAGTGTTTCGCTCACTTTTCGTAGTTTTATTTCGTCATCTCTGAGAAAAAAGAATTATCTTTGCGCGAAATTAGTAGCAACATTCAGGCATGCAACAGCAGAAAATTATTATTCTGGACTTTGGGTCGCAGACAACGCAACTCATTGCCCGCCGCTTGCGCGAGTTAGATACTTTTTGCGAGATTCTCCCGTACAACAAATTCCCTGCAGACGATCGAGACGTGATAGGCGTCATCCTGTCTGGCAGCCCCTACAGCGTATATGACCCCGAGGCGTTTCGCGTAGACCTCAGTCAGTTCTGGGGCCGACTGCCTGTGCTGGGCATCTGTTATGGCGCCCAATTCATGAGTCACGAACTGGGAGGCCGAGTGGAACCGGCTGGCAGCCGCGAGTACGGACGCGCCAACCTCTCGTACATCGACTTTGAGAATCCGCTCTTTCACGGCTTCGAGCCGGAGAGCCAGGTGTGGATGAGCCACGGCGACACCATCACGGCGCTGCCCGAAGGCTTCCACCCGATAGCCAGCACGAGCCACGTGCGCAATGCCGCATTTGCTGCCGACAACGGTCGCGTGTGGGGCGTGCAGTTCCATCCCGAGGTGTTCCACTCGGTGCAGGGCACGCAGCTGCTTCGCAACTTTGTGGTGGACATCTGCGGAGGGCGGCAAGACTGGAGCCCCGCCAACTTTGTGGAGACCACGGTCGCCGAATTGCGACAGACGATAGGCACGGACCGCGTTATCCTGGGTCTCTCGGGCGGTGTGGACAGCAGCGTGGCGGCCGTCTTGCTGAACAAAGCCATCGGCCGACAGCTGACATGCATCTTTGTGGACCACGGTATGCTGCGCAAGAACGAGTTCCAGAACGTGATGCGCGACTACGAATGCCTGGGCCTGAACGTAATCGGAGTGGATGCCAGCGACAAGTTCCTGACGGACTTGGCCGGCGTCACCGAACCCGAGAAGAAGCGCAAAATCATCGGGCGCGACTTTGTGGAGGTCTTCAACGCCGAAGCCAAAAAGATAACCGACGCACGCTGGCTGGCACAAGGCACCATCTATCCCGACCGCATAGAGAGTCTGAACATCACGGGCAAGGTAATCAAAAGCCATCACAACGTGGGCGGACTTCCCGAGGAGATGCATCTCCAGCTCTGCGAGCCGCTGAAATGGTTGTTCAAGGACGAAGTGCGTCGTGTGGGCCGCAGTCTTGGCATGCCTGAGCACCTGATTACGCGCCATCCATTCCCCGGACCCGGACTTGCCGTGCGCATTCTTGGCGATATCACACGCGAGAAGGTGCGCATCCTGCAGGACGCAGACGACATCTTCATACGCGGACTGCGCAATTACAAGGTCCGCCTCTCGGGCGACGAAGCGCGGCGAGTGCTGGCAGCAGGCGTGCCGGCCGACATGCAGAATGGCGAAATCGAAGTCTCGCTCTACGATCAGATATGGCAGGCAGGTGCTATACTGCTTAGCGACGTTCGCAGCGTAGGCGTGATGGGCGACGAGCGTACTTACGAGAATCCCGTTGCGCTCCGCGCAGTGACGAGCACCGATGCCATGACGGCCGATTGGGCGCATCTGCCCTACGACTTTATGGCTGCTGTGTCTAACGAAATCATAAACAAGGTGCGAGGCGTGAACCGCGTCTGCTACGACATCTCGTCCAAGCCGCCTTCGACCATAGAGTGGGAGTAGGCGGCATGCGGCCTGCGCTCACGGTCGGCACAACAGACGTGTAAAACGTGTCTTTATGATTGATTACATCAATATTTCGTCGTTCCTGATTGGATGCTCCACGGCAATCTATAGCCTTTTTGCCATCTATATCCTCTGCATCTTCCCGCGTCGCACACGTTTTCATACCATGGTGGGCATCATCCTGGCCGTGTGGGCCGTCTGGACGTTCAAGGATATCATACTCACGTTTCCCGGAATGTATCGTTCCGACGTGCTCATGTGGATAGGACTCGTGGACGGATGGTCGGCGCTGACGTACGCCATTTTCGTTTCCGAAGTGACGATGCCCGGCTGGACCACGTGGCGTCGGCTCGCGCTGCTCTCCATTCCGTTTGCAGTCTTCACCGCAGCCTACATTGTCTGGCCTCGACAGTGGCTGATCAACGCCTATTGGGTTTTCCTCTGGTGCTTTGCGTGGTTCATTGTCATCTTCTGCTGGGTGACGGTTAAGCGTTATCTGCGCTACATTCGCACCAACTTCTCCAATCTCGACAAGATAGACATCTCGTGGCTGCGGCCGGTTTTCCTGTTCGCCATCGTGAGCCAGTTGTCGTGGTTCTTCCTGTCCTACTCGCAGCAGGTCGTGGCAGATATTATCTACTACTTCTCCTCGATAATCATGTGGCTGCTGGTTCTTCACTACAGCTGGAACTTCCGTCCCATCAAGATCGAAGAGATGCCGGCTGCGCCTGCGCCTAAGAATTCTGCCAAGCTATATCCGTTTGCAGAAGGCGAGCTGGAGGAGAAAGTGAACGCCGGACGCCTCTATCTGAACCGCGACTTCACGCTGGTCGACCTTGCGAGATGCATGTCTACGAACCGCACTTATGTGAGCAACTACCTGAGCCAGGTGCGGCACCAGACGTTCTACGACTACATCAACGAGCTGCGAATCCAGCGCGCGGCTGTGCCACTGATGCGCGAGCATCCCGAGTTTACACTCGAGTACGTTGCCACCCAAAGCGGCTTCAGCAGCATCAGCACTTTCCGCCGTGCCTTCATGAAGTTTGTGGGCGTAACGCCCGGTCAGTTCGGGCGCGACGAGGATTACCAGACGCTGCAACACGATTAGCGCACTGTCAGTTTCCCATTGCCACGTGTGGCACATAAAAATGCGACGTGTAGCATCGAGCGATGCCACACGTCGCATTTCACTTTGTCACGTGTGAGAATCTCGGTGGCGAATCTGAGCGTTGGACCTACGGCGTGAGCACTTTCTGCACGCCGTCTATGATGCCCTGAATTTGGTTCGCAGCATCCAAGACCTTGTTTGTGGCCTTGCCGAGCACACCTTTGGCAAAGTAGCCCAGACACTGTCCTTTCAGCTCGCCAATCTCTTGCGACTCCTGCGCCGAGTAGTCGTATTTCTTCAGGCGGTCGTCGATTTTCTCGTACTTCTTCTGCTCTTTGAGCCACTGCTTGAAGTTGTAGGTCGAGGCATTGGCCTCGATTTCCGATGTGAGGGCGCGCAGGTCTTGCACGGCTGCTTCCTTGCCGCTACGGCACGAGGTAAGTGCTGCTGCAGCGAGGACGAGAATAAGTAGTTTCTTCATGTTTTTTAGGTTTTGAGTTCGTGAGGTTATAAGGGCTCCCTATCCACTAATCCTCCTGCTGTGGATTTTCCTCGGTGAGGGTGTGGAACGAGCTTCCGTCGAAGCAGTGGGTGCAGATGCGCTCTTTGGGCAGTCCGATGGCTTGGATGAGCGTCTCGAGTTTGCTGAACTTGAGGCTGCTGAGGTGCAGCTGCCGGCAAATCTCCTCGACGAGGCGTTCGTACTGCGGCGAGCCGGTGGTGGCGTAGGCCTTCAGCGTCTCGGGATTCTCGTTCCCCTCTATCTCTTGTATGATGCGACGGGTGATGAGCTCGCGGTCGTTCTTGCTGGCCGAGAAGTTGACAAACTGGCAACTGTAGATGAGCGGCGGGCATCCGATGCGCATGTGCACTTCCTTGGCGCCCAGTGCGAAGAGTTCTTGGGCGTTGTCGCGCAGCTGTGTGCCGCGCACAATGCTGTCGTCGCAGAAAAGCATACGCTTGCCCTCGAGCACTTTCTGGTTGGGGATGAGCTTCATCTTTGCCACCAGGTTTCGCGTGGCCTGATTGCTCGGCATGAAGCTGCGTGGCCACGTGGGAGTGTACTTGCTGATGCCGCGCTGATAGGGGCAACCATGGCCCTCAGCGTAGCCTACGGCCATGCCAACTCCGCTGTCGGGAATGCCGCAGGCGTAATCGACTGCGGTGTCGTCTTCGCGACCCATCACACGGCCGCACTCATTGCGCATACATTCGGTGTTGCAGCCCTCGTAGCAGCTGGTGGGGAAACCATAGTAAACCCAAAGGAAGGCGCAGATTTGCATGCCGCGATTCGGGCGGCGCAGCTGCTGTATGCCGTCTTCTTTGATCTGCACTATTTCGCCCGGTCCGATGAAGGACGACGTCTCGAAGCCGAGATTTGGGAAAGCCGACGACTCGCTGGTGACGGCCCACGCGTCGTCGCGCCGGCCTATGACAATCGGGGTGCGGCCCCACGAGTCGCGCGCTGCAATGATGCCGTTCTCTGTGAGCAGCAGCATGGAGCAGCTGCCCTGTATGCTGCGGAATACATTCTCGATGCCGTCTACGAAGTCCTTCCCCTTGATGATGAGTAGGGCTGTCAGTTCGGTGGGATTAATCTTACCGCTGCTGAACTCGGAGAGGTGCATGTTCTCGCTGAGCAGTTGCTGCGCCAACTCCTCCTGATTGTTTATTTTTGCTACGGTGACGAGTGCAAAGCGTCCCAAGTGGCTGTTCATAAGCATCGGTTGCGCGTCCGTATCGCTGATGACACCAATGCCGGCGCGACCTGCAAAATCCTGCAGTTCGGGTTCAAAGCGCGTTCGGAAATACGAACTCTCGAGGTTGTGAATGCTTCTGATGAATCCCCTCTCGGTGCTGTAGGTTGCCATACCTCCGCGCCGTGTGCCGAGATGGGACTGATAGTCCGTTCCGTAGAAAAGGTCTGAGGCGCACTCGCGCTGTGAAACCACTCCAAAAAAACCACCCATTGTACTTTTATTTTTAGTTTGTTATCTGGTATATCTTCTTACCCTTGTCTGTGTGAAAACGAGCGGCGGGAATTTTCATTCCCGCCTCGTCTCTCGCTGTCTGTTTACTCCACTATGCTTGCTGCCACTGCGTTGCTGACAACAGAACGCAGGCGCACAACGCCCTTCCCGCCGTCGGGATGCACGGCGTTGATGAGCAGTATCACACTGCAGTCGTTCTGCGGGTCGATGACTATTTCTGTGCCGGTAAATCCTGTGTGGCAGTATGTCTCGGACGACAGGAGGTCACCGTTGCACGAGGCGTAGGCGCTGCTGTTATCCCAGCCCATGGTGCGGCCGAAGCGTGCGGCAAAGGCGGGAACTGTGCGTAGCAGGCGTACGGTCTGCGGCTGCAGGATGCGATGTCCGTCCCATTCTCCGCCGTTCTGCAGGGCAGCGCAGAGCACTGCAATGTCTTCTGCACAACTGAAGACGCCCGCATTGCCGCTGATGCCGCCATTCAGCAGACGTGCCAGCGGGTCGTGTACCATGCAACTGAGCACGCTGCCGTCGGCCTGACGTTCGGTCGGTGCCACAAACTCGCGCCACGCTGTGTCGTCCTCGCCTTCTGCAGCCCAGCAGGGGCGTGCTGTATTGTGCCAGCGACCTTCAGCATCGGGCGCGCAGGGCAGGTAATCCGTGTGGTTCATGCCAAGCGGGTCGAAGATGTGACGGCGGGCAAACTGGCGTAGGCTTTCTCCGCTGACGGTCTCGACGATGTGCTGCAGCGTGATGAAGTTGAGGCAGCTGTAGCGAAACTCGGTGCCTGGCTCAGCCAGCCGTCGCAGCTGCGAGATGTGACGCATCAGTGCGTCGGGTGCAGGTCGCTTGTCCGACTCCACTGCATTCACCGAGGCGTATGCCGGCAGGCCGGAGGTGTGCGTCAGCAGATGCTGGATGCGTATGGTCGTGGTCTCGCCGTTCTCGGTCCAGTCCTTGAAGTCGGGGATGTAGAGATTCACGGGGTCGAGCAGACGGATTTTTCCTTCCTCGCAGAGGCGCATCACACAGAGGGCCGTGGACATGGCCTTGCTGCACGATGCCATGTCGAATATGGCGTTTGTGGTCATGGGCAAGCGAGTGGGGTAGACCTGCCTGTTGCCGTATGCTTTCAGATATGCCATACGTCCGTGGCGCACGACGGCAAGCACGGCGCCCGGAATGTTGCCTTTGTCGATGGCGTCCTGAATAGCCGAATCGGCACGAAGCAGACGCTGTGAGTCCATGCCCACACGCTCGGGACGAACAATTCGCAACGGCTTGGCTGTCAGCGCAACGGGTGACAGCAGAATTACGGACAGCAGAAAGGCTGTAAGCAGACGAGGGAGTTTCATCAGTGAATGGCTATCTTTTTATTATTAATAAGGTATATGCCGGCGGGCAGGCCCGAAGTATCCGTTCCGCGGCGTACGAGGCGACCGCTCAGCGTGTAGATATTTCCATGCTGCGGTTCGATGGGACGCAAAGGCACCCGAATGGCATCGTCGTCGGGCTTCGTAGTCAGGTCGATGCACATGCGGCAGATGTTTTCCAAGAGCGAGGCTCCGCTTACCATTGCACCCATCGAGGCGTCCTTGCTGGGGTCGTAGGCTTTTCCCCAGTAGTACGGACAATACATTGCGGGAAAGGCTTCCTTGTCGAGGTTCTTCCAGAGTGCATTGGCGTTTGTCTGCAGATATGAGACGAGGTTGCGACGAGAAACCAGCGTCATGCTCTCGTCGAGAACATAGTTCACAGCGTAGGGGATGAGCACGGCTTTGAAGAGACTTTGGTCCATGCTGCTGCCTTCGTCGCGCAGCAGGCCGTTGCTGGTGCAGCGGTCGCTGGTAAACGCGTAGTTGATATAGAGCTGCGCCTTGGTCTTATAAATGGTTTCGCCCGTGACGTGATAGAGGACTCGGCATGCCTCGGCAAACGTTCCCTGTGTGTAGGTGAGTGGCGGGTCTTCGACGCGTCCGTCTGCCTTGGCGATGTTATTTATCATAAAGGTGTAGAGCTTCTTGGCATAGTCGAGATACTTCTCTTCGTTGGTCTTCAGGTAAAGTTTCAAGGCCAGCAGGCAGGCGGGAGACTCGGTGCAGGCGTTGGGCCCCGTGCCGGAGTTGTTCCACGGCAGCCAGAAACCACGCTCGTCTTCCTGTCCGCGGGTGATGATGGCGTTGTCAAAGAGACGCTTGGCCGTGTTGGAGTAGGTGGCAACGCCGAGGGCTTCGGAGAGACGCATCAGCGAAAGACCAATCCAGCACATATCGTCTGTGAAAGGGTTCTCGAAGCCGGTGCTACCGACGGAATAGTTGTTTCCGTGGTTGTTGTACCAGCGTGTCATGTACTGACGATATTTTGTGGCCAGTGTGATGTTGTCTTCCTTGTGGCGCTGGTAGCCGTAGATGACGACGTCGATGGCGTGTGCCTGCTGCCAGTAGATGTAGCGCGTGTCCTCGTTGGAATGCTGCGGCGTGGTCCAGAACGTGCCTTTCGTGGTATTCATAAACTGAGAGATGAGGGCACTGGTGAGGCTGTCGGCTTTGCTGGCATAATTGTCCTTGATGAGTCGGGCAAGCGTGGCGTTGTAGGCGAACGACGCTGTGGCGGCAAAAGTGGCGCACAAAAGGAAAACAATCTTCTTCATAAATAAAAAAGTGACGTGTGTGGAAGTAAATGAAGCGGGGCTGCGCTGAGGCGCAGCCCCGAGGGGAGAAGCCGAAGGCTTACTGTTTCTCACACTTCTTGCAGTCGCAGCCCACCATGCACCAGATGCAAGCAGCCAGGATGGCGCCCACAAACGGGCCAACGATGAAGATCCACAAATTCTGCAACGCCGTTCCACCCTGGAAGATGGCCGGAGCAAGCGAACGGGCGGGGTTCACACTCGTGCCCGTGTAGCGGATACATGCCAAGTGAACCAACACAAGCGAGAGACCGATGGCAAGGCCGGCAAAATTGCCTGCACCTTTCTTCTCGTCAGTCGTGCCAAGCACCACAAGCACGAATACGCAGGTGAAAACCACCTCGGCAAGGCAGCCTGCCAGGGGTGTGACACCTGCTTGCAGGTCGTTGGCTCCTGTGCCGGCAAGTCCGTCAACACCATTCGTGAGGGCGAACAGCAGTGCCGAACCGATGAAAGCACCGATGCACTGGAAGATAATATACATCACAGCGTCCTTTGCACCAATTCTCTTGGTGAGAAGGCAACCCAGCGTGATGGCCGGATTGATGTGGCAACCGCTGATGCCGCCAATGGTATAAGCCATTGCAACCACAGCAAGTCCAAAAGCCAGTGCGGTGCCAACCACAGCGGGAATGTTGGCTGTCGGATCGCAGCCGAGACTTACGGCAACGCCGCATCCCATGAGCACAAGCACCATCGTGCCCACCATTTCTGCCAAATACTTTTTCATAATACTTACTTTTGTTAAGGTGAAACTTTTGTTTGTTTATTTGTTTTTCAGCAGGTCGCGAATCTCGGTGAGCAGTTTCTCCTCAGCCGTTGGTTCGGGCTCGGGAGCCGGAGCAGCAGGCTCTTCCTCTTTCTTACGTGTGAGAGCTGTGATACCTTTCACCAGCAGGAAGACGCAGAAAGCAATAATGAGGAAATCCACCACGTCCTGTATGAATGCGCCATAATTCCATGTCACAGCCTCGCTGACAACTTCTTCTCCGTTCATTACGGCTTCCTTCAGCGTAAGTTTGAGGTCGGAGAAATCCACACCGCCCACAGCAAGTCCGATGGGAGGCATAATGATGTTGTTAACGATGCTCGTCACAATCTTTCCGAAAGCGCCGCCGATGATAACACCGACTGCCATGTCCACTACATTACCCTTCAGTGCGAAGGCCTTGAAGTCCTGAATGAAATTAGATTTAGCCATAATTTTTAAATTTAATAAGGTTTTCGAGTGCGAATTTAAAAAGAAATTCGTAAATTTGCACGCAATTTAAGGGAAAAAGAAGTGAAAAAGTGCATTTATATCATTTTGACGGCGGTTTTTTCGCTGTTTGTGATTGCTTGCAAGTCCGCTGAACATTGCAATTGTGGATAACAGGAAATAGTAAAAAAAGGAAAAATAACCGATTATATTAACTTTTAATTTCAATCAAAATGGCAAACGTAAAAGTCGCTATTAACGGTTTCGGCCGTATTGGTCGCCTCGCTTTCCGTCAGATGTTCGAGGCAGAAGGTTATGAAGTAGTAGCAATCAACGACCTCACCAGCCCCAAGATGCTGGCTCACTTGCTGAAGTATGACACCGCTCAGGGCGGTTTTGCTGGCAAGTTCGGTGAGAACAAGCACACTGTAGAGGCTACGGACAACTCCATCATCGTTGATGGTAAGGAAATCATCATCTACGCAGTTCCCAATGCTGCTGAGCTGCCTTGGGGTAAGATTGGTGTGGACGTAGTTCTGGAGTGCACCGGTTTCTATACAAGCAAGGAGAAGGCTTCTGCTCACATCCAGGCTGGTGCCAAGAAGGTTGTCATCTCTGCTCCTGCAGGCAACGACCTCCCCACCATCGTTTACAATGTGAACCACAAGACGCTGAAGAAGGAAGATACAGTTATCTCTGCTGCATCTTGCACCACCAACTGCCTCGCTCCCATGACGAAGGCTCTGAACGACTACGCTCCCATCCAGAGCGGTATCATGACCACCGTTCACGCTTACACGGGCGACCAGATGATTCTCGACGGTCCTCAGCGCAAGGGCGACCTGCAGCGTGCTCGTGCCGGTGCTGCCAACATCGTTCCCAACAGCACTGGTGCTGCCAAGGCCATTGGTCTCGTTATTCCCGAACTGAACGGCAAGCTCATCGGCGCCGCTCAGCGTGTTCCGACCTTCACGGGTTCTACCACCATTCTGCACGCTGTTGTGAAGGGTGATGTTACCGTTGAGGGTATCAACGCTGCCATGAAGGCTGCTGCCAACGAGAGCTTCGGTTACACCGAGGAGAAGCTGGTTTCCAGCGACATCATCGGTATGAAGTTCGGTAGCCTCTTCGACGCTAACCAGACCATGGTAAGCAAGATGGAGGACGGCAACTACCTCGTTCAGGTTGTGAGCTGGTACGACAACGAGAACAGCTACACGAGCCAGATGGTTCGCACCATCAAGTACTTCGCTGAGCTGTAAAAAAGCGGCAACGTTTCGTTGCTTGAAAAAAATGTGTGGGAACGTCCTTCGGGGCGTTCCCATTTTTGTTGCTGCGGGATGTTATTATTGTCGGACACCTTATACTATTGTTCGCGCATGTGCGCGTGTGCGTGAGGCCTTTGCTTTCCATTGGTGTGGCTGCGGGAAACTGTGGGAGCAGGTGAGGCCTAACAGATAGGACAACTGCACCCCAGAAAATTTTTGCGCGAAAAAACCTACATCCTACACATTTTGGTGCTTATGGTGTTGGTTGGCAGCGCGTTGTGGGCGTGTAGGTTCGCGTGTAGGTTAGGTAAAAACGTGTAGGTTCGGGCAGGAAAATTGCGAATAATTGTTTTTTTTGTTATCTTTGCAAGTGAAAACTGTAAATCGGGCTGTGAATGCAGAAGATTGTAACCATACTGGGTCCGACGGCGACGGGCAAGACGCGGCTGGCTGCTGAGTTGGCTGTGCGGCTGGGGCAGGCAGAGATTCTGAGTGCTGACAGCCGCCAGGTGTATCGAGGTATGGACATCGGTACGGGCAAGGACCTTGCGGACTACGTGGTCGGCGGCCAGTGTGTGCCGTATCACCTTGTGGATATCGCGGATGCGGGCACGAAGTACAACGTCTTTGAGTTTCAGCAAGATTTCTGGCGCGCCTACGAACAGGTGGTGGCACGTGGCTCGCAGCCGATTCTATGCGGAGGTACGGGCCTATACATCGAGTCTGTGCTGCGCAGCTACAAGATGGTTCCGGTGCCGGAGAACTCGACATTGAGGGCTGCGTTGCGTGGAAAGACGTTGGACGAGCTGGCAGAAATCCTGAAAACTTACAAAAGTCTGCACAATACCACTGACTTGGACACGCCGCAGCGGGCCGTGCGGGCGATAGAAATACAGCATTACTACCGCGAGCATAACATCCGTGAGCGGGAGTTCCCATGCGTGGAGAGCCTGACGGTGGGCTTGCAGATAGACCGCGAGTTGCGGCGCGAGCGCATCACACAACGTCTGCACCGCCGACTGGAAGAAGGCATGGTGGACGAGGTGAGGCGGCTGTTGGAGCACGTGCCGGCCGAGGACCTGATGTACTATGGGCTCGAATACAAATTTCTGACACTCTATTGCATCGGGCAGCTCAGTTACGACGAGATGGTGCGGCAGTTGGAAATCGCCATCCATCAGTTTGCCAAGCGACAGATGACGTGGTTCCGCGGTATGGAACGGCGTGGCATAGAGATTCATTGGATAGACGCCACGCTGCCTATGGAACGCAAGGTGAAAACCATCTGCAGCCTGATGTCGGAGAACGGCATGTTGTAGGAGAAAAAAGTACGCGTCGTTTTTGATGAAACGACGCGTACTTTTTAATTTTCTTGCTGTGGCAATTCTTTTTACCCCAAGGAGGAGATGTGACGGAGCTGCTCCTCGTCGATAATCTTAATCTTGCGGCCGCTGAGTGCTATCACGCCTTCTGCGTCAAAGACGCCCAGCGTTCGGATGGCGTTGCTCGTCGTCATGTTGCTCAGATGTCCCATGTCCTCGCGTCTGATGTAGCAGTTCAGCGTCTGGCCGTCGGGCAGTAGTCCGTAGCACTCCTTTAGATAGAGAATGCTGTCGGCCAGGCGGGCGCGTATGTGCTTTTGTGCCAGGCTGACGGTGCGCTCGTCGCTTTTGCCGAGCGCCGTTGCCAGTTTCTTTATGAAGAACCATCCCAACTGGCTGTTGCCCTTGATAAGTTTTTCGACGACGGACAGCGGGAATTTGACAATCAGCGAAGGCTCGAAGGCGGCAGCTGCAGTGATGAATGCCTGTCCCGAAAAGGCCGCCCGAAATCCGAAGAATTCCACTGCCTGAACGATGCGAAGCGTCTGTATGCGGCCAATGCCTGCCTTGTAAATCTTGGCTTTCCCTTTGACGAGGCACAGCAACTGCTGAGGCGTTTCGCCCTCGGCATAAATGGTTTCGTTCTTCTTGTACTCGCAAATCGACATGTGGCTCATCAGTTCCTTACGTTCGTCGGCGGTGAGGACGTCCAGCAGCTCTGATAGCCTTTCCTCAATCTTCTCTTGATTTGGCTCGTACTTTTTCATTTAAACGGCTCCGCTTCTATATTTTGCGGCGCAAAATTACGATTTTTCTGCCTAACGGCAAAGGAATGAACTGCCAAAGTGGCTTTCTCTGGCGCCGTATGGTGAAAAATATTTTAAATTCTTGTCATTCTTTTTGCGCTGTATGGAAAAATTTGTAACTTTGGGAGGAAAGAAGGTTATTTTGTGCCGTTTTTAGTGCGCTGACGGTGCGAAAAACATAAAATGAAACGCGTTTATGAGTTATTTACGATTTGACAAGGCGCTGATGACGAATCTTCAGGAAGCATTGCCCAAGGAGGTTTTGCGTTCCAACAGGTCGGGAGCCTACTCGTGTACCACCATTGTGGACTGCAACACCCGCAAGTATCATGGATTGCTGGTGGTGCCTGTGCCGGAACTGGACGACGAAAACCACGTTTTGCTCTCTTCGCTCGACGCCACCGTCGTGCAGCACGGCGCGGAATTTAACCTCGGACTGCACAAATACAACGGCGACCACTTCAGTCCCCGCGGCCACAAGTACATCCGCGAGTTCGACTCGCTGCAGGTGCCGACCACCATATATCGAGTTGGTGGCGTCATTCTGAAGCGTGAGCAAATGTTCCAGCATTTCGAAGACCGTATCATAATCCGATATACGCTGCTCGACGCTCACAGCGAGACCACGTTGCGCCTGCAGCCCTTCCTTGCGTTCCGCAGCGTACGTGAGTTCACGCACGAGAATGCCGGCGCCAGCAGAGAGTATCACCTCGTGCAGAATGGCATAAAGACGTGCATGTATCCGGGATATCCCGACCTTTACATGCAGATAAACAAGGAGAACGAATTTGTTTTCCGCCCCGACTGGTACCGCGGATTGGAGTATCCCAAGGAACAAGAGAGAGGTTACGCCAGCAACGAAGACCTCTATGTGCCCGGATACTTCGAGTTTAAAATCCAGAAAGGTGAGAGCGTCGTCTTTGCTGCCGGCCTGAAGGAAATAGACACCGACACGCTGGCCGAACTGGCCGACTATGAGCTGAAGGTACGTACGCCGCGTGACAATTTCTACAACACACTCGTAAACAGCGCTCACCAGTTTATTGTCCATCGCGAACACGAGGACTATGTGCTGGCCGGATACCCGTGGTTCAAGTGTCGCGCACGCGATATGTTCGTCTCCCTGCCCGGCCTGACGCTTACCAACAACGAGGTGGCGAAGTTCGAGAGCGTGATGACTACGGCCGAGAAGGCCATCCGCGAATTTATGGCAGGCAGTCCGCTCAGCGTCAGCGTCACCGAGATGCAGCATCCCGACGTGCTACTGTGGGCCGTGTGGTGCATCCAGCAGTACGGCGACGTGGTGGGTCACGAAGCCTGCGTGAAGAAGTACGGCCAGCTGCTGTGCGATATCATGCAGTGGCTCGCCTCAAGCAGTCATCCCAACCTCCGCGTCATGACCAATGGCCTCGTATATTCCGAGGGCAAGGAGCAGGCTGTCACGTGGATGAACAGCACAGCCGGTGGACGACCCATCGTTCCGCGCACGGGATACATCGTAGAGTTTAATAGCCTGTGGTACAACGCGCTGATGTACTGCGCACAAATCTGTAAGTCGATGCGCAAACGTCGCATGGCGGCTGACATGGAGAAGGCTGCAGCACTCTGCGCCGACAGTTTCGTGCCGATGTTCTACAACGAACATGGTTACCTGTGCGACTATTGTGTGGATGGCTACCGCGACTACAACGTGCGGCCGAACATGATATTTGCTGTCGCGCTCGACTATTCGCCGCTCGACAGCAAGCAGAAGAAGAGCGTGCTGGATTTTTGCACCAAGGAACTCTCCACGCCCAAAGGCCTGCGCTCGCTCAGTCCGAAGAGCGGCGGCTACAATCCCATGTACGTGGGACCGCAGACGCAGCGCGACTACGCCTATCATCAAGGCACGGCGTGGCCGTGGCTGGCTGCGTTCTACATGGAGGCATGCCTCAAAGTCTTCAAGATGAGCCGTCTCAGTTATGTGGATCGCCTGTTGGTAGGATACGAGGAAGAGCTGTTCTATCACTGCATCGGCACGATACCCGAACTCTTCGACGGCAATCCGCCTTTCCACGGGCGTGGCGCCATTAGTTTTGCCATGAACGTGAGCGGCATAATGCGCATCGTGAAACTGCTCGACAAGTACAACGAATATTAAACAGAAGGCGAAGATGAAAGTTCTAATGTTTGGATGGGAATTTCCGCCCAAGATATACGGAGGTTTGGCTGTGGCGTCTTACGGAATAACGAAGGGCCTCAGCCTGCAAGGTGACGTCGAAACCACTTTCTGCCTGCCACGCCCGACGGGAGAAGAAGAGAAGTTTCTGAAAATCGTCAATATGAGCCAAGTGCCTGTGGTATGGCGCGACGTGCAATACGACCAGATAAAAAGCAGATTCGTAGGGCACACGGCAGAGGATTACTACCGCTTCCGCGACCATCTCTACGCCGATTTCAATTATCTGCAAGGTCTCGACGACCTCGGCTGCATCGGGTTTGCAGGCGGCTACCCGTCGAATTTGCATCAGGAGATTAACAATTTCTCGATTATTGCAGGCGTTCTGGCGCGAAGCGAAGCGTTCGACATCATCCATGCACACGACTGGCTGACGTATCCCGCAGGTGTGCACGCTAAAACCGTCAGCGGAAAACCACTCTGCATACACGTACATGCCACCGATTTCGACCGCTCGCGCGGAAAAGTGAACCCCACTGTCTATGGAATCGAGAAGGACGGAATGGACCATGCCGACTGCATCATGTGCGTTAGCGAACTTACCCGCCAGACTGTCATCAATCAGTATCATCAGGATCCGCGTAAGTGCGTGGCCATGCACAACGCTGTTTATCCGCTGGCAGACGAGATTCGAGCCATTGAGCCGCATAAGACGAAGGAAAAGGTGGTGACGTATCTCGGCCGCATCACCATGCAGAAGGGGCCGGAATACTTCATCGAGGCGGCGCGACGTGTGCTGAACCGCAGCCGTAACATACGTTTCTGCTTTGCGGGCAGCGGAGATATGATGAATGCCATGATAGAACTGGCTGCGTCATACGGCATAGCCGACCGGTGTCACTTCCCGGGCTTCCAGCGCGGAGCACAGGTGTATGAATGCTACAAGAGTTCCGACGTTTTTGTCATGCCGAGTGTCAGCGAACCATTTGGCATTGCGCCGCTGGAGGCCATGCAGTGCGGCTGCCCATGCGTCATCAGCAAACAAAGTGGCTGTGGCGAGATACTGAAGAACGTGATAAAAGTAGATTATTGGGACATTGATGCAATGGCGGATGCCATCTACAGCATCTGTACGAACGATGCCCTGCACGATTATCTTGCGCAGGAAGGTCTGCGCGAGGTGGAGGGAATCACCTGGGAGAAGGTGGGAAGGCGCATTCGTTGCTGCTACGACCAACTGACGACGAACGGCTGGTTCGACAACGGCGCCTACCTAGCCGAAACGCAGAGATTGGGAATCGGAATTTGACACGATAAAAACACAAGGATATGAAGACAATTTGTTTATACTTCGAGATTCATCAGCCGAATCACCTCAAGCGATATCGCTTTTTCGACATCGGCACGGATCATTACTACTACGACGACTACGAAAACGAGCGTTCCATCACCGATACGGCGCAACGCAGCTACCTGCCTGCACTGCGCACGATGCTGGAGATGACTCAGACCTACGGCAAGTACTTCCGCGTGGCATTTTCGGTGAGCGGCGTGGTGCTGGAGCTGCTGGAGCAGTATGCTCCCGAAGTGATAGACCTGCTGCAGCAACTGAACGACACCGGCTGCGTGGAGTTCTTGGCCGAGCCTTACAGCCACGGCCTCTCGTCGCTCGGCAACGCCGACAGCTTCGTGGAGGAGACAAAGCGGCAGGCACGCAAGATGAAGGAATTGTTCGGTCACACACCTCGCGTGCTGCGCAACAGTTCGCTCATTTATAGCGACGAAATTGGTGAGATGGCCGCCGAAATGGGCTTCAAGGGAATGCTGGCCGAGGGCGCAAAACATATCTTGGGTTGGAAGAGCCCGCACTATGTCTATCACTGCGCGCTGAATCCGCGCCTCAGCCTGTTGCTGCGCGACTATAAACTGAGCGACGACATAAGTCTGCGCTTCAGCGACAGAAGTTGGAGCGAGTACCCGCTGATGGCCGACCGCTACGTGAAGTGGATTGCCGACCTGCCGAAGGGCGAGGACGTGGTGAATATTTTTATGGAGCTGTGCGCACTGGGCATCTATCAGCCGCTTTCGAGCAATATACTCGAGTTCCTGCGCGCCCTGCCAGCCGTGGCCATGCAAAACGACATCGTGTTCTCTACGCCCAGCGAGGTGATTGCCAAGAACAAGGCCGTGGCGCCGATGGAAATGCAGTATCCCGTCAGTTGGAACGACGAAGAGCGCGACACCAGTTGCTGGCTTGGAAACGGAATGCAGCGCGAGGCCTTCAACAAACTGTACGACGAGAAAATCGTGGGACGCATACTGGCATGCCGCGACCGCCGCATCAAGCAGGATTGGGACCGCCTGCAGGCCAGCGACAACCTGCGCTTTATGACGACGAAGGCCATGAGCGTGCACATGTATCGCAGCATCTACGACAGCCCGTATGACGCATTCACGAATTACATGAACATTTTGGGCGATTTCCTGAAACGCGTCCGCGATATGTTCTCGGAGGATGTGGAGAACGACGAGCTGAACAGTCTCTACACACAGATTGCCAATATGGATGTGGAGCTCAACTCCAAGGAGAACGAGATTAGCCGTCTGCGTGCCCGCCTCGAGAAGTATGAACCTAAGAAGGCTGCGCCCGAGGCACAGCCTGCAGAGACTCCCGAGCCGAAGGCCACAGAGACAAAACCTAAGAAGCGCGCCACGGGTAGTGCAGCCAGCAAGGCGAAGAAGAAATAACCCGAGGCGGCCGGCATAAGGCGGCCGGAGAGCCTGTCGAGTGTCATCGGTTGAGATAGCAAAGCGGACGAAGTGAAGTGCTTCGCCCGCTTTTTTTGAAACCACACGTGGCATTGCTCCACGCGACGTGTGGCGTGAGCAAATGCGACGTGTGGCGTGAGCAAATGCGACGTGTGGCGTGAACAAATGCGACGTGTGGCGTGAGGCGAAACTACACGTGGCATTTTCTGCCTTCACGTGGCGGCAAAAAAGAAAACGCGCGAGGGTTTCCTCGCGCGCGTACATTATTATATTAGTGTCTGCTGTGTCGTTGGTGTTACTGGAAGCGGCTGTAGATAACCTGCATCTGTATGGGATTCTGCGGCGTGCCCTTAACCAGCCGCACGCTGTTCATGTCCATGTCGTGCGTGACGCGAACCTGATGCGTATAGCCGTAACTGTCGCTTGTCGTGGTCACTTTCACCGGAATCAGCACTACGCGATTCCAGTCGGGATGCGCCGCTTCCCAAGCCGCCTCACTGAGTCCGCTGTCTTGCATCCCCTTGATTTTTTCTTTCTGACAGTATGTGAGCAATCTTCCGATATTGTCGAAAGTGTAGGAATTAAACGACGCATCGAAATCTGTGGTGAATGACGTCTGAGAATCCGTAACGCTGCGACTGGTGAAGAAAGAGTGCATTTTTTCTTTTCTCACGAGCAGTAGGGTGGAGGGGATGCCCAGCGAGTAGTCGTCGTTGCGCTTGTTGTTGTATCGTGTCAGCGTCAGTCGTGCCTTGTTCAAGCTGTCGTTTTCGTGCTGGCTAAAGATGTCTCGGACGGGCAGCACCACCTCTGTGCAGATGCCGGCAGGCGTCTTCAGGAACGTACACGTGTCGTTTGTCAGCAGGCTGGCGAGGTTGTTGTTCTCGATACTCGTGGTTTGTATCACTTCGGGCGTTGCTGCAAATCGTGCCATACCTTCGAACGTGCTGTCCGGACTTTCGGCGTCGTAGAAATTGAAGTAGACATTCAGCGTTCCCACACTCACATTCAGCATGGTTCCGCTGCCGCTTTTCAGTTTGAAGAGGAAGCCCGCGCAGACGTTGCGTATGAAGTGGTACGAATCTTTGTAGAACTCCGGATTGCGATAGTAGGCATTGATGATTTCGTCGCCCACCGAGTCGGGCAGCACGATGTGCAAGTTGTGGCTGTACGTCGAACTACTGCGCTCCGTCTCGCTCAGAATGTAGTCGTCGGGCGAGAAAACTCGCGTTGCAATAGGTGTGCCGTTTGCATACTGCTGCAGGTCTGTGTTGGAATAATAGTCGACACCTTCGGGCATCACGCGTGTTTTGTCCAGCGCATAGACCTCCAGCTTCATGGTGTTGTCGCCATCTCCGTAGTACGAATCGAAGTAAAGCCGGATGTCGCACGAAGTGCAGTGAATCTGCTCGGCCGAGTGGTCGGCTCCGTCCTGTGGGAACATCAGTTGCCGCTTGGGGAATTGGTAGTTCTCGAAGGTGTGGAACTGAGCTGCGAAGCTGGCTTGTATCTCGCTTCCCGTTTCGGGGTCTGTAATGCTGCCGAGATAACATGTGGCGCTGCTTGCCAACACGGAGTCCATAAGCAGCGAATTGGTGAAAACGCTGAAGACGTCTGTCGTTTGGCTGATGGTTTCGCTGTCTGCGTAGAGTCCCAGCGTGCCGGTTCCCTCGTTGCAACTCGTCAGCGACAGCACAACGGCAACGGCTGCCACGCACTTCTTCAGATTCCGGATGAAGTTTTCTCTCTGTCTCATTCCTCGTCAGTCTCCTCTTCTGTCTTGCCTGCGCTCCAAACTTTGTCGAAGAAGTTGGGGTACGCAGTGCCATAGTTCTCGGCTTTCTGCGTGGCGAGATATGGTTTGTCGAGTGTGCGAATGTAGTTGCGGAATTCAGCATTGGCACGCATCAGGCTCACTCCGTCGGCGTACTTCATGCCCAGGTAGTTCAGCGCTTGCATGTTGTCCGTTACGGGCACGCCCTGCAGCGCGTCGATGTTGGCACTGCGGAACTGGAGAATGCTGGCGAAATTCTCGGGAAGTGGCGCCTTGAGTGCGTCGTCGGAGGGAGTGTACACCACACGACAGTCGCGGAACGACGGTTCTTCGCTGTAGGCTGTCTTAATGTAAAGCGGTATGATGCTGCTCATCCATCCCTGGCAATGTATTACCTCAGGAATCCATCGCAATTTTTTTACGGTCTCCAGTACGCCACGTGCGTAGAATACTGCGCGTTCTGTGTTGTCGGAATATTCCTGGCCCTTCTCGTCCTTTGCCATATGTCGCTTGCTGAAATAGTCATCATTGTCGATGAAATAAACTTGCATGCGGGTGGACGGAATGCTGGCGACCTTAATAACGAGCGTGTGATCTGTGTCGTCTATAATCAGATTCATGCCGCTGAGCCGGATAACTTCGTGAAGCTGGTTCCGACGCTCATTTATGTTTCCCCATTTAGGCATGAAAGTTCTAATTTCGCGGTTGCGTGTTTGTGTGGCTTCTGCGATTTCGCGTCCGACGCGCGAGAGGGGAGAGTCTGGCACGTAAGGCGTAATTTCCTGCGTGATGAACAGTATTTTCTTTGCTTTACTCATCGTGTTGGACATTATATTCCGCCACAAAATTACGAAAAAAAACTTAGATTTTCGGCTTGCAGCGTGCAAAAGTGTGCTAAAAAGCGCTTTTTTGTCATTAAATCCGCGAAATGTTTTCTTGTTTGCAGAATTCTGTGTTATTTTGCGCTGCTTTTCAGAGAGACTGAACGAAAATGTTGATATGTAAAAAGGTACTGGAGTTGCGTCAGCATCTCGACGCTTGCCGTCAGAAAGGACAGCGCATCGGGTTGGTTCCCACGATGGGAGCCTTGCATGCTGGCCATGCTTCGCTTGTGCGCCGTAGTGTGGCGGAGAATGACGTCACTGTGGTAAGCGTATTTCTGAACCCCACACAGTTTAACGACAAATCCGACCTTGAGCGCTATCCGCGCACGCTGGAGGCCGACTGCGCCCTGCTGGAGCAGTGCGGTGCCCAAGTGGTGTTTGCGCCGAGTGTCGAGGAAGTTTATCCCGAACCCGACATGCGCGTCTTCTCTTATCCTCCCACAGATTCCGTCATGGAGGGAGCATTCCGTCCGGGACACTTCAATGGCGTGTGTCAGGTGGTCAGCAAACTTTTTATGTTTGCCGAGCCCGACCGTGCGTACTTCGGCGAGAAGGATTTCCAGCAGATAGCCGTTATTCGCCGCATGGTGGAAGACTTGGAGCTGCCCGTCGAAATCGTTCCGTGTCCGGTTATCCGCGAGGAAAGTGGACTTGCCATGAGTAGCCGCAACACGTTGCTCACACCCGAAGAACGCGTGTTGGCTGCCAACATCTACCGCATTCTGCACGAAAGCACCATGCTGCATCAGTCGGTTGGCGCTACGCACGACTACGTGGTACAGGCCATCGATGCCATTGACGGCCTTCAGGTGCAGTACTACAATATTGTGGACGGCAAGACGCTGGCCGACGTTTCCTCGTGGGACGAGGCCGACGACATTGTGGGTTGCATTACGGTTTTCTGCGGCCACACGCCGATTCGATTGATTGACCACATCAGATACAAATAGCCATGATGATAGAAGTCTTGAAATCAAAGCTGCACTGCGTCACGGTGACGGAGGCAAATCTCAATTACATGGGCAGCATCACCATTGACGAAGCGCTGATGGAGGCCGCCGGACTGGTGCCGGGCGAGAAAGTGCAGGTGGTGGACAACAACAACGGCGAGCGTTTCGAAACTTACGTCATCGTGGGCGAGCGCAATTCGGGCTGCATATGCCTCAACGGCGCCGCAGCGCGCAAGGTGCTGGTGGGCGACACGGTCATCATCATTGCCTATGCCCTGATGGACTACGAGGAGGCAAAAACGTTCCGTCCGCGCGTTGTTTTCCCGCAGAACAACCGCTTGACAGATTGACGTGCGGTATTTTTATTTCCGCGCGCAGTTTCCAGGAAACTACAGGTGAGAAATACAGCAGGGGCGGCCAGAATTTTTGGCCGCCCCTGCATTTTTATCCGTCTCGCACTGCGCAGTGCAGCGGCGACGTGTTATTTCAGTTCGCGCACGTATATGTCGCGGAAGTTCACGAGGCTGCCGTGCGCCTGCATCTCTATCTGGTCGCATTCCGGCAGCGGCTGACTGCGGTCCCAATAGTTCTCCATCGTGACGTTGTCCACCACTTTTATTCCGTTCAGCAGCACCGTCACTTTGTCTCCCACGAGGCGGATGTAGAAACTGTTCCACTCGCCCAGCTTGTTGTCAGCCACTTCGCTGGGTTTGCTCACGTTCTTTTTGTTGTTGTAGAGGCCGCCGGAGCCCACCTGGGCGCCCACGTTCACACGTGCAATGTCCCAAATCTGCACCTGTGGCGTGCCGCGCAGATAAATTCCTGCGTCGGGCTCCTTGCCGTTCGGGTCGAGACGCCAGTCCACGTACATCTCAAAATCGCGGTAATCCTTGGCCGTACAGATATTGTCGTATCCCGTTCCCACGTATGTCAGGCAGCCATCCTGCACCGTCCAGTCGCGACGCATCATGTCATCCGCCTTACGCTGTTCCTCCACCAGTTTCTGTCCGTCCATGGCACGGCGCGCTTTGGGATTCTCCACCAGGCCCTTCCATCCTGTCAGGTCGCGCCCATTGAATATCTGCACGAATCCTTTTTCTCCCGCGTCAGCGCGGTCCAGATATTGCTGCACCAGCAACTGGTCGGCCTTCTTCAGCATCGGCAGCACGTCCTCCAGCAGTTGTCTCGTGTTTGCGCCGTTGTATTCGGGGTGCGACACGGCAATATGTGCCACCACTTGCGCAGCTGTCTTGCGCAGACGGTCGTCTTGCAGGTATTGCGCCACGTACATCATGCCTTGGAACGTGCCCGTTGACTCTATCTGCAGCAGAATCTTCTTCTGCTGTTTCGGAGTCACGGCGGCCGACATCTGTTTGCGTAGTGTCAGATAGTGGTTCTCGGGTGTGTCGGGGTAGGCTTTCGCGCCGCTCGAGACGAGTAGCATCAGTGCCGTTGCGGCCAATGCAAATAATTTCTTTCTCATCTTTCTTTGTTTTTTTTAGGTTTATGTTGTCTTTTGTTCTTATTCCGTGTCGGAAGTCTGGTTTTCGCTACTTCCATTTTACGTCTCTCAGGTAAACTTGGCGCGACCCTTCGTGCACCGAGTTGAAAGCAAGTTGGCTGCCGTCGCTCTTCCAGCGGGCGTGGAGGTCGCAGCGCGAATATTGTTCCTTATATTCGTCGGGCACGCGGAATCTGCCAAGCGAGATAATTGCTTCGTCCTCCAGCCGCAGCAGAACCCAACTGCGGTAGCCGTCTTTGTTCCAGTAGCCTTCGCTGCTGATAAACTTGCCATTTGGCGAAAAGACGCAATGTCCGTCCCAATCCATGATGCCCGGAGCCAGATGGCGCACGTTGTCTTCCTCGCCCACCGTGAAGACCGTATGCGCCCAGCATTCGCCGCCGTCCCATTTGGCTGTGACGGCCAGTGTTTCGTTGTCTTTCCAGTTGAAGTGCGAGCCTTCCCATCCGTCGGGGAAGCAGCGGTGCAGTCTGGTCCCATCTGTGTTGATGGTGAAAGAAACGGTCTTCCAGGCATATACGTAGCCCCGTTTCTCGAGTTGTGAGCTGAAGTCCTGCACCGTCCTCGCGAGGAAAAATACTTTGCTGGCGTCCGGACTGATGATGGTGTGGCAGAAATATGCCAGTCCGTCGTCCGACGTAATTTCTGGCATTTGTTCTTTGGCGTCGGCCACAGACAGAAGCAAACGTTCTTCGCCCGTCTTCAGATTTATCAGCCACAGCCCGTCGTTTGCCGGCCATGTCTCCGATGCAAGTGCGTCCTGCCCGCTGCCTGCGTAACCATAATCTGGCCGGC
This sequence comes from uncultured Bacteroidales bacterium, assembly GCA_902787575.1. GTDB lineage: Bacteria > Bacteroidota > Bacteroidia > Bacteroidales > Bacteroidaceae > Physcousia. The sequence continues at coordinate 28,724 of CADAGX010000011.1, forward strand.
AGAGACGCAGGCGCGCGTAATTGATGCTTACTGCCCACTCGCCCGCAGCATTCACCGCGCTAATGGGGCGCGGCAGGATGCGTTCCGCACCCGTTTTCCAGTTTAGCAAGACTGATACGAATTTTCCGTCTCGACAATCGTTGAAAACGCAGAGCCCATCCTCCCATGGCAGCCAATGAAACATGGCCGCCTCCTGAAAATTCCAGCATGTCGTCTTGCTGATGGGGATGTATCGGCAGTTGTCTTCGAGGTCCACAAGGCCAATCTCTGCCGTGTCGGACGCCTCAGCCAGCCGCCCGGAGAAGGTAGTCTCCAGCACACACACGAAACGCCCGTCGGGACTCCAGGCATTTATGCCAAAATAGTTGGCAAGAAAATGCTCGCCCGGCGCATGGGTGATGGCATACGGCTCGCTAACTTCGGGGAACGGCGTGGGAGATTTCTTGCAGGCGCCAAGCAGAAGCGGCAGGGCAAGAATGGCAAGCAGTGGCTGCATCTTTTTCGTTATCATGTGTGTTCGCATGTATTATTTGTTCTTGTACCAGTCGCGCATCACGTAGAAAGCTTTTTTCTTCTCGCCCATGTCGCTGATAAGGCCTTTGCGGTTGTAATAGTCTTGCACGTCGGGCAGCACACGACGTGGGGAACGAAAATCCTTGAGTATCCAAGGTGTGGTGCCGGCCAGCCCGTCGATTTTCTCCAGCATTTCGAGATTCTCTTTGTACAGGTTCTCTTGGAATTCTTCTGTCCATCGCTGATTTTTCTTGCCGTGAAAACCGTATTTCGCACCGCCGCCAAACTCGCTTACAATGACAGGTTTGTCGTACGGGATTTCCCATTTCATTTTTGACGCGTCGTTCACATCGCGATACCAGCCGACGTATTGGTTGAAGCTCACGACGTCCACGTATTTGTGCATGTTGTCGCTGAGGCGGTTCACGTAATCCGAGGCGCCCGACACTTCCATAGCCATGGATATAAGGCGGCTGTCGTCGAGACTGCGTGCGTGAATGGCAAGATTGCCCAAGAAAGTGTCGCGCTCGGCCGAGTGAGGCGTCTCGTTGGCTATGCTCCAGATGATGACATTCGCGCGGTTGTGGTCGCGACGTATCATGTCGGTGAGTTGCTGCTTTGCATTCTCGAATGTCGCAGGGTTCGTCCAGTCGATTGTCCAGTAAACGGGAATTTCCGACCACACCATAATTCCCATGCGTTCGGCCTCGCGTACCATTTCCTCGTGGTGGGGATAATGCGCCAGCCTGACGAAATTGCAGCCCAGCTCCTTCGCCCAAGTAAGAAGTGTGCGTGCATCTTTCGAGTTGTTGGCGCGCCCGCCGCCGTACGGCCTTTCGTTGTGGATGCAAACGCCCTTCAGAAATATCGGTTGGCCGTTCAGCAGGATTTTTTTGCCGCGTGCTTCTATGGTGCGGAACCCTATCTCGTCGCGGATTGTGGTGGCGCCAAGCGAGATGAGAACCTGATAGAGTCGGGGATTCATGGGCGACCAGAGAGAAATCTTCTTGGCGCTGACTTTGAGGCTGCCTTCCACTCTGCCGTCGGCATCGGTCGTGAACTGTTGGTCTATGCGCAGTTCGGGGATACAGACGCGTACTTTCTGCCCGGCTTCGCTGTGGTTGAGTCGGGCCGAAAAGCTGATTTCGCGTGTACGGGCTTTGGTTTCCGCCTTTTCGAGCTGCAGATTGTAATCTTCTATGTAGGTGGCAGGAACGCTGACAAGGCGCACATCTCGAGTTATGCCGCCATAATTCCACCAATCGAAGATTTGTGTCGGCACGTCTTCCGCGTGGCGTTTGTTGTCCGCCTTCACGATAACAAAATTCTTGCCTTCGAGCAGATCCGTAACGTCGTAGTTAAACGGTGTGAAGCCGCCTACGTGGTGACCAACTTCCTTGCCGTTTACCCAGATGTGGCTGTCGTAGTTGATGGCGCCAAAGTAGAGAATCGAGCGGCAACCCGGTGTTTTCTTTGCCGTGAAGTTCTTTTTGAACCAGATTGTGCCTTCGTAAAAAAACAGACGCTCGTCCTGCGTATTCCAGTCCGAGGGAATCTGCATCGTTGGCGCCTTGTCGAAATCGTATTCTATCAAGTCTTCCGGTTTTTGCGGCTTGGCGTTTAGGAAGAATCCGCTGCTTGTGGGCTTCATGCGGTAGTTGTAGTAACCTTCCTCCTGCACGTCGACGATGTAGTTCCAAGGCCCGTTGAGCGACACGCTCTCGTATGCTTTTATGTTCTGGATGAGTGGCAACTCACGGTTTGCAGCGCAGACCTGCATACCGAAGGCCGCGAGAAGCGCGGTCAGCACACACAGGTATCTTTTCATCGTATTTCGATTTTTATTTGCCACTTGGTCGTTAGCCTTTTCTTGTGTGTGAAATCAAAAACCCCATCCCTTTCCGCTTATTTCTCCACGCGTGGGGGAAACAAGACGGAGGGGGATGGGGAAAGTTATCTCGTGTTTATTCTTCGCACAGCTCGGTCAGAATTCCCACCGTGCTCTTCGGATGCAGGAATGCGATGTGCAAACCGTCAGCACCCTTGCGGGGAGCCTTGTCGATGAGACGTATGCCTTTCTCGTCGCACATGGCCAGCGCTTCGCTTACGCCGTCTTCTACCTTAAATGCCACGTGATGTACGCCACGTCCTCCGTTGTCGAGGAATTTTTGTACCGTGCTCTCGGGGCAGGTGGGCTCCAACAATTCAATCTTTACCTCACCCACTTTCATGAATGCGGTCTTCACTTTCTGGTCTTCCACCACTTCGGTTTTGTAAACCTCAAGGCCCAAAACGTCCTTGAAATAGGGCAGCACAGCGTCAATGCTCTGCACGGCAATGCCCAAGTGCTCGATTCTGGAAATTTTCATCTTGTTTGTTTTTTAAAAGTTAAGTTTCACAAATCCGATACAAAGTTACACATTTTTCCCGTTACCGCCAAGCGTTCGCGCCAGAAAAGCACTTTCCGTCTCGTCGCTCGCCGTTTTTTAGCCTCTGCCCGTACTTTCTTTTTTGCCACGTGTGACATCGCCGGAAACCACACGCAGTTTTTTCTCCGCCACACGTGGTTTTCGGGCGGACGAAGGCAGGGCTGTTTTTACAGTTCGATAAGAATTCTCGCGTTGAGCATGCGACCTGTCAAATAATTTGGGACAGCGTATTGGTGATTGCTGATATCTGTCACCCAATAGTAGCTGCTCACGTTGTTGAGGCCGAAAATGTTGAAGCAGTCGAGTCCCAGCCAAATATTGCGCAGTGGAATCCGTCGTTGCCGCTCTTCGTTGTCGAGCAGACGATAGTTCATACCCAAGTCCACACGCTTGTATGCCGGAGCGCGGAAGGCGTTTCGCTCCAATCCTGTGTGTGGCGGACCGAATGGCAACCCGTCGGCAAACGAGGCTTTCATGGTAAGTTTCCAGCGTGTCGTGCCGGGGAAATAATCCGAGAAGAAGAGATTCAGATTGTACCGCTGGTCGGTGGGCTGCGGAATGTGGCGTCCGTTCAGCGTCATTTGGGCCTTCATAATCCCAATGCTGATCCATGAGTCGGTGCCCGGCACAAATTCTCCGTAAATCTTGAAGTCCGAGCCAACGACGTATCCCGTGGCGCAGTTGTTGCCGTAATACACGATTTTTACGTTGTCAACGTTGTACGGATTCAGGCGAGACTGCGCCTTGTAATACAACTCCGTGGTGAATTTAAACGGGCGGCCCGTGACGCGGAACTTGTATTCCATTCCTGCCACGAGTTGAAACGAGCGTTGCGACTTTATCCCTCGATTTAGCACGACCGACGTGTTGCCAGCCGCAGTCACCGTGTCGCGCAACTCCTTGTAGAATGGACGCTGATAGTAGAGGCCGGTGGCCAGACGGAACGTGAAATCCTCGTTCCCGGCCGGCACAAATCCCAGACTGGCGCGCGGCGAGAACAGCCATTCCTCGTTCCAGCCCCAGTACGAAAGCCTGGCGCCGTAGTTCACGCTCAAGATACCCACGCGGCTCTCGCGTCGATATGTGTCTTGGGCGTATAGTTCCATCTGGTCCGAACTGATGTGGTTCACGCTCCGCATGTTGTAAATCACCCGCACGTCGTGTCCGGTGTGCGGCACGCTGTAACCTGCGCTGTCGCGATACTCCCATTCGCGCGCGTTCTCTTTAATATCTTCGTGCCGCCAGCCGAGACCTGTCTGTACGTGGTGTGCGCCGCGGCGTAGCACGTAAGACAGCTTTGCCGACTCGGCTCGGCTGTTAAGCCAGTTGCGGGCGTGTTCCATATACGTGCCGACGCCCAGCTGCTCGTCGCCGTTGGTTTCGTTGAGCCAATACTGGCCTTGAATATCGTAAGACTCGCGCTCACGAGTGGTGAACGCGGAAGCCGACAAACTGAGTTCGCCGCCCGTGCCGACGCGCCGTCCCAATTTCACGGCCCCGAACAGCGTGCGGAAAAGGTCCTTCTCTTTTCCGTCGAAGTACACGCGGAAACTCTTCACGTCTTCCAACGTACCGAAGCGTGTCTCGCGGTCTTTCGGTCGGAAGTCGTAGTTGTTTTTGCTGACGTAACCTATCACATCCACGCTCCAGGCCTTCGGATGCCAGCTCATGTAAGCCTGATAGTCGAGAAAGCGCGGTCGGTATTCTCCTTTCGTCTCGAGGGAACCCAGCATGTACTGGTTGGTTTTGTAGCGGAGGCCGTTGCTAAACGAGAAGTTGCGCTTACCGTATCCGGCATAGACGTTCGTACCGAGCAGGCTGGCCTGCAGGCTGGCTTCTGCGCGCTGTGGCCGTGCGTATGTGATGTCGAGCACGCTGCTCATCTTGTCGCCGTACTTCGCCTCGAAGCCGCCGGCACTGAAATCCACACGCTCCACCATGTCGCTGTTGATGACCGAGAGCCCTTCCTGCTGCCCGCTGCTGATGAGCAACGGGCGGTAGATTTCCACGCCGTTCACGTAAACGCAGTTCTCGTCGAACGAGCCGCCTCTCACATTGTACTGACTGCTCAGCTCGTTGTGCGTGCTGACTCCGGCCTGCGTCGCCACTAATTCCTCCACGGCATTGCCCGTTGTGGACGGCAGGCGCTTCAGATCCTTCGTGTTCAGCTGTTGCGTGCTGCCCAGCTGACGTCGCGTGTCGGCCACCGTCAGTTCTTCCATCACTTTGCTGCTGCTGTGCATCACGATGTTGAGCGTGAGATTTCCCTTGGGGGCTTTCAGCACGCGGCGGCGAGGCTCATAACCCATCATGCTGTAGTGCAGCACTACGCTGTCTGCCGTTTGAAATTCGAGCCGGTACGTGCCGTCGAGTCCGGCGGTGGTGGCAATGGCCGTGCCTTCTACGCGCACGATGCACAGGCTCACAGGCTCTTCGTTCTCGTCCACCACGCGGCCTTTCAAGTGCACCTTCCCCGTTTCCTCTTCCTGAGCCATGACAGACAGGATGGGGAACATCAGAAGCAAAGCTATCGCGCGCAAACATTTCATAACAGAATAATAACGCAGAAATGCCCGCATTTTGTATGCGAGAGCCCCACTTTTTTCATTTTGATTGTTGCAAATGGCACCCGAGGCGGCTGCTTCAGTGTCCGCTGTTGCTGACTGAAGGCGTCATGGCGACACGTCCGCGCCGTTTATTCTGACGTTTCGCAACTGTAGCCCTTCGATGGGGTGACCGGTGAAAGCTGGTTCGGCCGCACGGTCTGTGACTTCCACGTCGCTGAATTCGAAGCGTCGCAGCACGTATTTCTCCGAGCCGCTGACGTCGAAGAACGTGCCGCACTCCATGCGGATGCCGTGGAAACGGATGTCGTTGCACTCAGATTTCGGCATGTCGGCCCTGTCGCCCATCTGGAAGAACTGCGTCCACGGTTTTATGAGCAGGAAACTGCGGCAGCGCCCCGTGAGGTTTTCGATGCGCACATGCTCGTAATGTTGCGGCGTGTCGGGTCGCATCTTCAGCCACAACACGTTGTAGGCATCGTCGGCACGGCAGTTGCGCACAATGACATTCCAGTCGTGCACGCTCTCGGAGCCCAGCGTCAGGCAACCATGCACGGTACCGTAGTGGCAACGTTCCACAAGAATATTGTAGCACGGGCCGTTCTCGGGCGCCTGGTCTGCAAAAGTTCCTTTGCCGCCTTTCAGCACCACCGCGTCGTCATTCACGTTCATGTAGCATCCGCGAACCACCACGTCGTGACACGCGTCAATGTCGATGGCATCGGTGGAAGGTCCTTTGATGCCCTGTGTCGAGGAATAAATGTAGAGGTCGCAGAATCGAACGCGGTCGCAGCGATAAATATGGTTCGTCCAGAATGGCGAGTTCACAAGCCTGACATCCTGTATTGTGACGTTCGACGAGTTGCTGATGTACGTGAGGCGTGGCCGCTGCGCGTCCTTGTTTGTGCATTGCGGGTTCCACTTTTTGCGCATCCAGAACTCCTCCCAGTACGGCTCGCCGCTGCCGTCTATGGTGCCACGGCCGGTAATGGTGAATCCGTCCAGTCCGTCTGCATTTATCAGCGCCACGAAGTACTGGCACGTCTGCCCTTCGATGCGCGTCTGGCGTATGGCAAAGTCGCGGATGCGCTCCGAACCCTTCAGTATGCCGCCTTCTTCGATGTGAAGGTGCGTGCCCTGGCGGAAAAACAGACTGCCGCTGTAGAATGTGCCTCGTGGCACCACCACTACGCCGCCGCCTTCGCGGGCGCAACGGTCGATGACGGACTGAATCTGCGTCGTCTGAATGTCTGTAGTTCCAGCGCTTACGCCGTAGTCTGTGAGCCGATATTGCCGTCCCATTGCGCTCAGTTCCACTTTTGCCGTGTCTGCGAACCAAGCGTCCATCACTTCGCCGTTGGGCCACAACTCGTGAGCCACGGGTTTCTTCTTGCCGTAGGCCGTCAGACACAGCTGGGAGGCCAGCGCAGACAGCAGTAATATCGCGTACACTCGTTTCATATATTATAATAACGTGTTGCGCATGATTTTTTGTATGCGCCGCGTCGATTTTTTCACGTGTGGTTTCGGTTGAAACTGCGTGTGGGAAAATTTTTCTCGCACGCAGTTTCTCCGACGGCAAAAAGAGAAATGGAAGATTTGGCAGTTCGCGCGGAAAGTATTACCTTTGCAGTCGAAAGTATGACATTGTAATACAAGTATGGCAACAACAATTACCAGAAAGCCTGCATCGTTCCGGCTGAGGTCCGACCTGCTGGACGGATTGAGACGAAATGCAGAAAGGGAGAACAGAACGCTCAACAACTATGTTGAGAACGTGCTGCTCGACATCGTTTACCACGAGCCGAATGCCACCACAAAGGCGGCAATTGCGGAGGCCGCGTCTGGCCGTAATCCCAACAAGGCCTACGACAACGTGGATGACATGATGAACGATATCCTCAGCGAGCCCGAATGAAAAAACTGCGGCCTACAACCCAATTCCGGAAGGACGTCAAGCGATATAGGAACAATGCCGAGAAACTGGCTGCGCTCGAGATCGTGCTGCATTTTCTGAGAAACGAAACGCCCATCCCTTCGGAATTTCGTCCGCACACGTTGCGTGGCAATTATCGCGGTTGTATGGAGTGCCACATACAGGGCGATTTCCTGCTTATCTGGTTCGATGAAACGAGCGACACGGTTCAACTCGTCCGGCTTGGCTCTCATTCCGATTTGTTTGGTTAAAGAAAAAAATAATTCGATAGACTGTTATATGGAAAACTTCAGTGAATTGATACGATTGCGGCGTTCGATGCGCAAGTTCACGCCCGAGTTGCTGACGTCCGACGAGGTGAAACTTTTGCTGCGGGCTGCGCTGATGTCGCCCACAAGCAAGGGACTCCACAGTTGGGAGTTCGTGGTGGTGGATGACGCGGCCGCCCTGCATTCGCTCAGCACGGCAAAAGCGCAAGGCGGCGAGTTCCTTTCAGGTGCACCGCTGGCCGTAGTGGTGCTTGGCGACCCTGCCGTCAGCGATGTGTGGATAGAGGACGCGTCGGTTGCCACGACGCAGCTGCTCCTGCAGGCTGAGGATCTGGGACTTGGCGCCTGCTGGATTCAGATTCGCGACCGTAAGGACGCCGAGGGCGGTGATGCGGAAGAGAACGTGCGACGCATACTGGGCATCCCGTCGCACTTTCGCGTGCTCAATATCGTGGCCGTCGGTCATAAAGGCATGGAGCGGAAACCATTCAACGAGGAGCGACTGCTCTGGGAGAAGGTGCACATTTACAGCCCCATGCTGCCATGTTTCTGATTTCCTGCTGACGAAACTATGAAAACTGTACTCATCGGAGCCGGAAACGTGGCCACTCACCTCGGGCCTGCCCTGCAAACGGCGGGTTGCCACATAGAGCAGGTGTGGAGCCACACGCGGGAATCTGCCAGCCGACTGGCAGACCGGTTGGATTGTGCTTGGACGTGCGACGAGATGGAAGTGCTGCCCGACGCGGAACTCTACGTTTTCAGCGTGCGCGACGCTGTGCTCGAGGATGTGGCCCGCCGCGTCTATGACCATCTGCTGGACGTTCGGAGTTTCTCGGCCGAGGAAAACGCCGGAGCCGACGCATTTTTCGTGCATACGGCAGGCAGTATGTCGGCCGATGCCTTGCCGGCGCCTCGGCGCGGTGTGCTGTATCCGATGCAGACATTCAGCAAAAACCGCGCAGTGGACTTCCGTCGTATTCCTATCTTCGTAGAGAGCGAGACAGACGAAGCGCTGTTGATGTCGCTCGGCGAGCAGATTAGCGACCGCGTGCTGACGCTCGACGGAGAGAACAGGCGCATCCTGCACTTGGCAGCTGTCTTTGCCTGCAATTTCACGAATCACATGTACGACCTTGCCTCGCGTCTGCTGGCCGACCACGGCATACCGTTCAGCGTGCTACTGCCGCTAATCGACGAAACGGCCGCGAAAGTGCACGACATGGCGCCTCGCGATGCGCAGACCGGCCCTGCCGTGCGTTACGACGAGAACGTCATGCGCCGCCAACTGGCCATGCTTTCCGACGCACAGACGGCAGAAATTTATAAACTATTGAGCCAGAGTATCCATGATAAACTACGACCTGAAGAAAATTAAGGCCCTCTGCTTCGATGTGGACGGTGTCTTGAGCTGCGAGACCATAACAATTGGCGACGACGGCACGCCGTTGCGCACCGCCAACATCAAGGACGGATACGCCCTGCAGTTGGCCGTCAAGATGGGACTGCACGTGGCCATCATTACGGGCGCTCGAGTGGAGAGTGTGGCGCGCCGGTACGAGAGTCTCGGACTCACTGACGTGCATATTGGCTGCAGCGTTAAGAAAGTGACGTACGAGAATTTCTTGGCCAAGTATGGCCTCCGGAACGACGAAGTGCTGTATATGGGCGACGACATCCCAGACTTGGAGGTGATGCAGCTGTGCGGCTGTCCGTGTTGCCCTGCCGATGCTGCGCCTGAGGTTCGCGAAGCCAGCATCTACGTGAGCCATCTGCGCGGCGGCTGCGGCTGTGGTCGCGACGTAGTGGAACAAGTGATGCGCGCACAGGGCCTTTGGCTGAAAGACAACCGTGCTTTCGGCTGGTAGGACGTGCAGCGAGGGAAAAAGTAGATGAAGAAAGAGGAATGATGCAACGAGAAAGACATTTTATCTTGGGGTCAAATTCGCCTCGTCGCCGCGAGTTGCTGGCTGGTCTGGGCATAGATTATGAAGTCCGTGTGGCCAAAGATGTGGACGAGTCGTATCCCGCCACGCTTGTGGCAGAGCAAATTCCGCTCTACATCAGTCAGCAGAAAGCAAAAGCATACGTGCTTTCGCCCGACGACGTGCTTATCACCGCCGATACCATCGTGTGGCTCGACGGCTGTGTGCTGGGAAAACCTGTGGATGAGGCTGATGCAGTGAGAATGCTGCACCAGTTGAGCGGACGGACGCACCAGGTCTTCACGGGCGTGACAATCCGTTTCGACGGCGATACACACAGTTTTGCGGCTGCGAGCGATGTCACCTTCGACTCCCTTACGGACGAGGAAATAAATTACTATGTTAAAAACTTCCGGCCACTCGACAAAGCTGGAGCCTACGGCATTCAGGAGTGGATTGGCTACGTGGGCGTCACCGGATTGCACGGCTCGTATTTCAACGTCATGGGCTTGCCCGTGCAGAAACTTTATTCCGAACTGAAAAAACTACATTTGATATGAACACCAGACACCTTTTGCTCCTCGCATGCGGCCTCATGCTTTTCGTGGCTTCGTGCGACGAGTCCGACACCGACTCCTATATGCCCAGCTACGAGGGCTTTCGCATCGAACCCGCTAACCCGCGGGCCGGTGATACACTGCGCGTTACTGCTGTGCAGCGACAGCGCGGAAAACTGATATATCACGCCGACTACATGTGGACCCTCACGTACGAATATCATCGCGAAGGCAAGGGCGACACGACTCTCGTTTACCAACCCGCCACCCAGGCTGTGGTTTACGACATGGCGAGCGACGACCCAGTGCTTTCCTACGCCATTCCGAGTGGACTTGGCGGCCGGATTCAGGTGGGCTTTCGTGCCGATTTCCGGTATAGCGGAGTAGGGAAGGGCGGTTACGACGGCGAGAATTATTCGTCGTCGGCTGTGGCAGGTTACATTCTGCCCAAGGCCTCGTCGAGTTACGACGGTTGCTGCGAAGGCATGACACGCTGGATTCCCATTGCGGCCAACGAGTAAAATTCTGCCTCGAGGCGGTTTCCTGTTTGCCGAGCGCCGCCTTTTTGCCGTCATTTACGTTAAAAAAACTTGCAAACGGGAAAATTCTTCGCCGTAAGGCAGTAAAGTTGGCGGAAAAGTTGTACCTTTGTACCCTGTTATGCAGAAAATGATGAAATTTCGGTCTGTTTTCCTACTTTTGGCACTTGTTTTCGTGAGCAGCTGCGGCGAATATCCGCGTTTGCAGAAGACGTCGGATGCCGAATACAAGTACGAAGCTGCAAAAGCATACTTCGCACAGGGAAAATATGGGCGGGCAAGCGAATTGCTGGGCTCGCTTTTGGCCACAATGAAGGGCACGCCCTACGGCGAGGAGTGTCTTTATCTGCTTGGCATGAGTAATTTGCTGCATAAGGACTATGAAAGTGCCGGAAGTTACTTCCAGAAATATTATCAGGCATACCCGAAAGGAATTTTTGTGGAGCCGGCACGATACTATACGGGCTACTCGCTCTACAAACAGTCGCCCGACGCGCGGCTTGACCAAGCCAGTACGCAGGAAGCGATACACGAATTCCAGACTTTCCTCGACCACTATCCTGCAACCCAGCTGAAGCCTCAGACGCAGGAAATGATAGGACTGCTGCAAGATAGGCTCGTAGAAAAAGAATATCTGGCCGCCAAACTTTATTACGACCTTGGGAACTATATTCTCAACAGCCTGTATTCGAGCAGCGTCAGCAACTATGAGTCGGCCGTCATTACGGCGCAGAACGCACTGAAGGACTTTCCGTTTGCCAGCGCGTCTCGCCGCGAAGAATTTGCCATTCTTATCCTGCGTAGCAAGTATGAATTGGCACGGCAGAGCGTGGAGGAAAAACGAGTGGCACGCTTCCGAGATGCAATCGACGAGTATTACGCCTTCGTAAACGACTTCCCGGAAAGCAAATACATGCAGGAGGCAAAAGACATATTGGCTGCGGCCGAGAGCATTGTGAAACGCAAGAAATTGGATATTACACAAGAAGATTAATTTTATAAAGATGGATTACAAGAAATCAACTGCACCGACCAACACCGTCACACGCAACATCATGGATCTCTGCGAGGAGACGGGTAACATCTATGAGAGCGTGGCCATCATTGCAAAGCGCGCCAACCAGATTTCGGCCGATATAAAGGGCGAACTCAGCAAGAAGTTGCAGGAGTTTGCAAGTTCGGTAGATAATTTGGATGAGGTGTTTGAGAACCGCGAGCAAATAGAAATCAGCCGTTTCTACGAGAAACTTCCGAAGCCGACACTCATGGCAACTGAGGAATTCATCGAGGGAAAAGTTTTTTATCGCAACCCGGCTAAAGAGCCGACACTGGAGGCATGATTCAGCGCGTTCAGTCTCTCTACCTGCTGGCTGCATTTGTGCTCTGCGTGGCTTGCATGAGCCTGCCGCTGGGCTTCTACGTGACGACCGACGGCGTTCGCGTGGCGAGTCTGACGAATCTTTGGTTCGCTTGGCGGCCTGAGTTTGTGGTAGATGGCATGGTGGCACGCACGATGCGTCCTTGGGCGTTGTTCGTGTTGCTCCTGCTTGTGAGCAGTATCACGCTTGTGAACATTTTCCTTTACAGGCAGCGGGCGTTGCAAATGCGCGTGAGCAGTTTCTGCATGGTGGTGCTTGCAGGTTGGTATGCGGCTTACGCTTTTTTTGCCTACGTGCTGGGCCATGGGCTCGAAGCGACGTTTCGTCCGAATTGGTCGGCCGCGTTTCCGCTGTGTGCGCTCATCTTCCTGTATTTGGCTTTTCGTGCTATTCACAAGGACGAGGCGCTGGTGCGTTCGCTCGACAGGCTGCGTTGATGCCGCGTGTCGCAAATAAAAAATCGCGTGCAGTTCGCTCTGAAACTGCACGCGATAATTTTTTTCTCACCCGTTATCGCCTCGTCTTCAACACATCGAAGAGATACGACACTCGGCCCACAATGGCACCGTTGGCGCTTCGACCAAACGGGTCTTTCTTGCTGTTCTTGAAAATGTCGCTCAGCGCGTAGTAATAACGGCCTTCGAGCAGAAAATGGTGGCCGCTGCGGGTGCTCACGTCGAGGCCGAGGCCACCAGTGAGGCCATACTCGAATTTTCGTTGCACCTGAAGGTCGTATTGTTGCACCACGTTGTTGGGTCGCACCAAATCCCACGTACCGCCGCCGCGTTTCTCGTTTTCGCTCAGGGCAAAGGCCACTTGGGGACCTATGGCAAGAAATCCTTTCACTCCGCCGCGCTCTTTTCCGAATCCCAAGTTCGCCAAGAACGGAATCTGCAGGTAGTTGATGGTGCGCTGATAGGTGTTGGTGCTGGTTTCTATCTTCTCGTTCCATCCCAACTGCGTGTAGTTGGCCTCAATCTGCAGGGCGCAGAGTGCGGCGAAATACTTCTCGCAGGTGTATCTGAGCGTCATGCCGAAGGTTTTGCCCTCATGGTAATTCTGTTTTATCGTGGGGATGAACGAGACTTTGTTCATCACATAGCCTCCACTGAAGCCCACAGCCAAGTCGCGACGTGCCTCACCCACTTGGGCGTGTATCGTCAGCACAGAAACTGCGAGCAGTAAAAACAGAACAGGCTTCTTCATTGTATTTGTTCGATGGTCTGCGATGGCGTGTAGTGTATCAGTTGCACAGCGTGGTTGGTGAAACCGTTGCCTGCGACGTCCTGTACGAAGCGGAACGGGTGTTGGATAGGGCTTAGGGACAGCGTGGACTGCTCCTGCTCGAAGCGTTCGCCCAGCTGCGAAAGGCCGTGCAAGAAGTAGTAACCCATGTCAAATCCCATCGTGCCGTATCGCGGGAAACTTACCTGCATTGGGTGGTGGAAATTCAGGCTGAAGCGCTGCTCAAAGTTCTCGGTAGCTGCCACCAACGGATTGCGGTAGTAGGAACTGTAGAAGTACGTATCGTAGCGGTAGAAGTCGAGCAGCAGACTTGCCGTGTATGTTTGCCATTCGGGGTAGCCCTGCAGCGAAATTCTGTAGTCCGGATGGGCCGGACAGAAGCTGTTGAGGCGCGAAATCAGGACGTTAAGCGTGCGGATGCTGACGTTGTCGGGGATGATGCAATTCTGCTTAAATTGGTTTAACGCACCTTCGAGTGCAAAGTCGTCGCCTTCGATGTTGAGGTTGCGGGCTGCGATGCCTCGCTTGCTAAGTTCGGCACGCATGGCTGCCGAGAATTGTCGTCCGCGTTCGTCTGGGTTGTTTGTCTGCAGGAACACGTAGTTTCGCTCCGCGTATTGCTCCACAATCATGCGGGCGGCGTCCTGCTGCAGGACGTTGCTGGCCGCCGTGGCTGCAAAGACGTGTGGCCGGCCAGTCAGGTCGAATGCATTTGAAAAAGGCAGCACGAGGCGGATGGCATTCGTCTGGCAGAAATCAGAGAGGACGGGTATCTGCTCAGTGTCGGCAGGGCCGAAAATAATGGTGAGACTGCGCAGAGCTTCGTTGCTGAGTGCAGTCTGCATGGTTGCAGCAGTTCGACCGCAGTGGAGCGCATACAGTTCCACGTTGATTCCCTCGTGCTTTACACTGTCGACGGCCATCAGCAATCCCTGATAGAACTCCACAAATTTGGCGGCACGCTCCGTTCCTTCCTCGAATGGCAGCAGAACGCCCACTTTCAGCGAGGTGTATGCTTTCGATACGACGGGTACTTCCATAACTGGCGACACGTCGATAGACTGCGACACCACTTGCCGTGGAATGACCAGAAGCATGCCACGTTTCACTTTGCCCTTCTTGATTTCGGGATTTGCCTGTTCCAACGCTTCGGGCGTCACGTTGTACTGGTGGGCGATGCCCCACAACGTCTCGCCTTTCATCACTTGATGCAGAGCATTCAGCGTGCCGAGCGTGTTCTGTGCCACGCAGAAAGTGGCATACAGGCAGCAGAGAAAGAAAATAATACGTTTCATGGCCACAAAGATAACACTTTTCTTTTATTTTAAGCTTATTTAAGTCTGAAAATAGTACCTCGATTCGGGGAAATTTGCTAATTTTGCAAAAATATTGCGACTATGAAACGATTCCTATCCTTGTTGCTCTTTTGTCTGACCTTGCCCGTCGTGGCTCAGGTAGGTCCTCGCGTCGATCCGCAGGCGAAGTTTGTCACCGTGGATGGCGACGAGTTGGAGGACGCCAGCAGCAGCCAAAGTGCTCCGTTGGTGGCTCACTTTTCGGCCAATCCGTCTAATGTGGGTGCTTATTCGGCACGCTACGAGTGGAAAATCTGGCGCGAAGGTGACGAAAACAACGTGCTGGTGCATCGTTCCGTGGAGGACATCGACTATACTTTCACGTCCAGCGGCTCCTTCCGCGTGCAGTTGTACGCCACTTTTGTGCTGGGAAACGATACGATTTCATACCCGGAAGAGGGAGAAGATAACCCGTTTGTGGTGGGGATAAGCGAGAGTAAGTTGGATTTTCCAAATGCTTTTTCGCCCAACGGCGATGGTTTTAACGACGTATTGCGAGCTAAAGACGGCTATCAGAGCATCGTATCGTTCCAGGCAACCGTGTTTTCGCGCTCGGGACAGAAGATTTATTCGTGGGATACGCCCGCCGGCAAGTGGGACGGCCGTTGGAATGGAAAAATCGTGAAGGATGGAATCTATTTCCTCGTCGTCAATGCCCGTGGTGCAGACGGTAGGAAATATAATATTCGCAAGACGATAACGGTTATCACAGGCAACAACCGCGACAAGAACATCACGACGGCAGATGACTGACCACTGCATTTCGGTAATTGGCGCTCGCGTTCATAATCTGAAGGGTGTGGATGTGGAAATTCCGCACCAGAGCCTTACTGTGATAACCGGCCTCAGTGGCAGCGGCAAGTCGTCTCTCGCTTTCGACACGATATTTGCCGAGGGTCAGCGTCGATACATGGAGACGTTCAACGCGTACGCCAGAAATTTTCTCGGCAATATGGAGCGGCCAGACGTGGACTTAATAACTGGCCTCTGTCCCGTCATCAGCATCGACCAGAAGACTACGAACCGCAACCCGCGAAGCACGGTGGGCACGACCACCGAAATTTACGATTTCCTGCGTCTTCTCTATGCTCGCGCGGCCGACGCCTTCTCATACGTCACCGACGAACCGATGGTGCGATACACCGAAGAGAAAATCCTCGAGTTGCTGCTTCATGATTATTCGGGTCGGAAAATCTGTATCTTGGCGCCGCTTGTAAAGAATCGCAAGGGACACTACCGCGAACTGTTCGAGACAATCCGCCGCAAAGGCTATCTTTACGTGCGGGTGGACGGCGTAATACAGGAAATCTTGCCCGGGATGAAACTCGACCGCTATCGTAATCACGATATCGAAGTTGTCGTTGACCGTCTGAAAGTTCAGGAGAAAGACGACAAACGTCTGCAGCAGACTGTGGCGTCTGCCATGAAGCAGGGCGACGGCCTGATTATGGTTTACGACATGGACACGGAGGCAGTGCGACACTACAGCCGTCGTCTGATGTGCCCCACAAGTGGAATTTCGTACAAGGATCCGGCGCCGCATGACTTCTCATTCAACAGCCCACAGGGCGCATGTCCGCATTGTAAGGGGCTGGGATACGTGAGTCTCATCGATGTGGAGAAGGTGATGCCCGACCGCTCGCTCAGCGTGCGTCAGGGTGGAATTGTGCCGTTGGGTAAGGCACGTCAGACCATGATCTTCTGGCAGATTGGCGCGCTGCTCGAGCGCTACGGCCTCGATCTCGACACGCCGTTGGCCGAGGTGGGCGACGATGTGGTGGGCGAGATTATCAACGGCACCACCGAGCGGCTGCGTATTCCAGCCGCCGTGGCTCATACGACGAACGATTATTATACCTCTTACGAGGGGCTTGCAAAATACATCCAGCAGATGTCCGACGCCGAGATGGGCGCCAGCGCACAGCGTTGGGCCGAGCAGTTCAGTCGCACGGCTGTCTGCCCCACGTGTCACGGCTTCCGCCTAAACCGCGAGGCGCTACATTTCCGTATCGACGGCAAGAATATCATGGAATTGGCGCAGATGGATTTGGGCGACCTGCAGCAGTGGCTCAACGGCCTCGAGGAGCGTCTTTCCGACCGCCAGCGCCGCATCGCGCCCGAGATACTTAAGGAAATCCGCACGCGCCTTCAGTTCCTCTTGGACGTGGGCTTGGATTATCTGTCGTTAGCGCGCAGTTCGGTCAGCCTGTCGGGAGGCGAGAGTCAGCGCATCAGATTGGCCACGCAGATAGGCAGTCAGCTGGTAAACGTGCTGTACATTCTCGACGAACCAAGCATCGGACTGCATCAGCGGGACAACCTACGGCTGATACAATCGCTCAAAGCACTGCGCGACGCAGGCAACACCATCGTTGTGGTGGAACACGACCAGGAAATGATGGAGAACGCCGATTATATCGTGGATATTGGGCCGCTGGCCGGCCGTAAGGGCGGAGAAGTGGTGTTTCAGGGTACGTATTCCGACATGCTGAAGCACGACACGCTCACGAGCCGCTATCTCAACGGCACCCAGCGCATCGAGGTGCCAAGCGTGCGACGCACGGGGAATGGGCTGTCGCTGTTCCTGCGGGGTGCCACAGGCAACAATCTGAAGAACGTGGACGTGGAATTCCCGCTCGGGCGCTTCATTTGCGTGACCGGTGTGAGCGGCAGCGGCAAGAGTTCGCTGGTAAATGACACGCTGCAGCCTATCCTGAGCCAGAACTTTTACCACTCACTGCGCGACCCGCTGCCGTTTTCATCCGTCGAAGGACTGGAACATATTAATAAGGTGGTGGATGTGGACCAAAGTCCTCTGGGCCGCACGCCTCGTTCCAATCCTGCCACGTACACGGGCGTCTTCAATGACATACGAAATCTATTCGTCGAGCTGCCTGAGGCTAAGATACGAGGCTACAAAGCCGGGCGTTTCTCGTTCAACGTCAAGGGCGGTCGCTGCGAAACCTGTGGCGGCAACGGTTACAAAACCATTGAGATGAATTTCTTGCCCGACGTTATGGTGCCGTGCGAGGATTGCCGCGGCAAGCGCTATAATCGCGAGACGATGGAAGTGCGTTTCCGTGGTAAAAGCATCGCGGATGTGCTCGACATGACCATCAATCAGGCCGTGGAATTCTTCGAAAACCAGCCCGCCATTCTCTCTAAGATACGTGTCCTGCAGGATGTGGGCCTTGGTTACATCAAACTCGGCCAGCCCAGCTCCACGCTCTCGGGCGGAGAAAGTCAGCGCGTGAAGCTTGCCACCGAACTTAGCAAGAAAGATACCGGCCGAACGGTGTATATCCTCGACGAGCCCACGACTGGTTTGCATTTCGACGACATCCGGGTTTTGCTCTCCGTGCTGAACCGACTCGTGGACAAAGGCAACACAGTGATCGTGATTGAGCACAATTTGGACATTATCAAGTGTGCCGACTGGATTATCGAGATGGGTCCCGAGGGTGGCCAAGGCGGCGGACAACTTCTCTTTTGCGGCACGCCCGAAGACATGGTGAAAAGTGGAGTGGGTCACACGGCGCGCTATCTGGCCCGCATGCTGTAGCCGTGCAGCGACGCGTAGTTTTTGTTTTTACGACGTGTCTTATTGAAGTAAACTACGTGTGGTAATTTGTTTTTCATGGGCAGCGTTTGCTCTTTCTGTATTAGAAATATATCTATTTGTAACCCAGTTGTTTTAGATATAGAACTTAAATCTTTACTTTTATTACTGCGCTACCAGTTTTCGAACAGTTCGAAGCCGAATTTCAGGCCCACATCTTCGTAACCGCGGTGCGAGAAACTGGCGAAGATGCCTGCCGAAAAAAGTCGGGTGCGCATGCCGTATCCGCATTCCACATAGGGCCTCAGTCGCTCCACGGCGAGCACGCTCAACTGCAGGCGTTCGCGCTCTACAAAGCGGCCGACCCACGGCACAAACGACAGCATGAGCAGCGGAGATTCGTAGGTGGCATTGAGCCGTGCGTAGTAGGGCGAGGCGTTATACCAGTGCGCATTCAGCAGTTCGAACTCGCCCGTCTGTTCGTCTCGCCAGCCGCCGGAGAGATTATTGCGGCGGAAATTGGCATAGTCGAGGAAGTAAGTGGAACCTCGCTTGGCGGCATAGAATCCGGCGCCCGCCCAAAGATTTAGCATTCGCGTGCAAGGGAGCGCAAAGGTGTGCAGCGCGTTGAGTTCCGCGCGTTCGTATCCGCTGACGGCATGCATGATGTGTCGCATTCCGTGCTCCACGTCGGCCTGAAACTGCGGTCCGTTTTCGCCCCACGGCCTTGCAATAATTTCGGCAACGGGTGCAAAAGTGCGATAGACGGTGGGTTGATTTGCATCGCGGAAGGCCTGACGGCGAAGTGCAATGCGTCGGTGGAAGACACCGCCCACTTTGAACGAGAGATTCGGTGTAAGGTTGCAACCGCTTTCTATGCGCAACGAGAGGTTTCGGAAGTAGGTGAGTTGCATTTCGTCGAATCGTACGGAGTCCGTCTTGGGCAGTTGCTTCAGTTTGTCGGCCACGCCCGAGTCGGTGATGCGGTTGCCTGCTCCGAAAATGGCCTGCACAAAGGCGTTGCGACGTCGATTGAACGTAAAACGTAAGGGCGTATTGAGGTATATCTCGTCCAGCTTGAACGAATATCCACCCGAGAGTCCGAGGAACAGGTTGCATCGGCGCGAAATCTGTGCGGAGAAATCTGCATTGAGGCGGTACGTGACGCCACGGGACTTGCTGTAGCCGAAATACAGCGGGTTGAAGAGCGGACCCACAGAGAAGCGAGCGCGTTCGTCGCTGCCAAAGTCCGAACTAATGCGACGCAGCATGTTTTCGTGTATCGCTTCCCATACGTTTTCTGCCGTGCGGTTGATTCGCCGTCGGCTGTGGTGGCTGTCGGCCGACGAGGTGCCCTGCAGTATCTGAGAGGCCACGCGCAGCGAGTCGATGGCCGTGGCCGACGTGGTGTCCTCTGTCGTGGTCAGTGTGGCCAGTACTTTGTTGCCGAGGAAGGAGAACTTGGCATCCACCTGCGTGTCGCTCGGGTGGAGTGGCGAGTGGGCTGCCGTGTCCATCGTGGCGCGTAGCGAGAACTGCACGTGGTCGTACTCGCCGTTGAAGCGACACCAGAGCACCTGACCGCTGGAATCCACCACGGCGGCCTCGCCTTCCACGGTTTGCGTGTTCTTTATGCGCGGACGGAACCGCACGCGGCTGCAGTTTGCAGAGTCGGTTTCGATGCTGTAGCGGTAGAAACGTCGGTTTGCCGAGTGCAGCGGCGAGAGCAAGTGGTCGCCCACAATCGTGGTGGCAAACGGGTGGGGAGTCAGATAGGCCTGCACGGGTACGAGAGGCAAGCGTCGGCGTGGCAGGTTGGTCAGGTGGAGCAAATCGAACGAACTGATGGGACCACGCTCGGTGGCTGTTACGGACGAGAATAGCTCGCCATGAAACTGGCGTCGCTCGCTTCTGACAAATGGATGCATGTGTGGAACGGTGGCCAAAAATACGTTGCGGCGCGGCAACGAGAAGTCGTACTGCATGTGGCGCTGGGCGCGGAGCGTGTCGGGGAACGTGGTGGTGCGACGGACGCTGTCGGTCCATGCGAAGAGTCGCGCCAGAATCTTGTTGTCCTTGGCGTGCAACGGCAGCAGGGGCAGCAGAGCGATCAGCAGCAGAAGGCATTTTCTCCGATTCATGGGCGCATTTTTGTTTTTCCGAACCGTCGCAATGGGTTTTACCACGTGCAAAAATATAAAAAATGCCTAAAAGTTTTTTCTTTCTTACGTGCTTTCTGAAAAAAAACGTATCTTTGCAGTTGAAAAAGCCACTATGGAGTCGCTGCGACTTCCTCTGAGGCAAAACATTTTATACGAGATAACTAACAACTTAATACACTGTAAAGATGAAAAGACGTTTACTACAGATTTTATTGCTGTGTGTTTCGGTGGCAACGATGGCTGCCGAGACGAAATTCACGAAGAACGGATTTGTCTATGCCGTGACGAGTTCCAGCACCGTGGCTGTGGTTGGCACGGACGGCGCCTTGCGTGTGAATAAGGTGATACCTGCCACGGTGACGGATGGCTCCACCACGTACACCGTTACCGTTATCCGTTCGCACGCCCTGCAGGAGAATACTTTGCTGATGAAGCTGACACTGCCGGCACAACTTGATTCCATCGGTGAGGACGCCCTGCTGGGTTGTACGCGCCTTGCTACGATAGACGGTTTGGAGAGCGTGAATGTGGTGGGAAGTTACGCTTTCGCCCGCACGGGTCTCAAGAGCTTTGATTTTTCTGGCATGCAGCCCAAGTCGTTCGGACACGGTGTTTTTGCGTTTTGCACTGCGCTGGAGGACGTAAAGTTGCCTCTTACGCTGAAAGAACTGCCTGAGTGTACGTTTAGCAACTGCAAGTCGCTGACGACGACAAACGTGGCAGAACTGCCGCTGACCACCATTGGCCGCAGGGCATTCAACGGATGTGCTGCTATGACGTCTATTACGCTGCCCGCCAGCGTGACGAGCCTCGACACCGAAGCGATGGCCGGTATGGAATCGCTGACCGAACTTACACTTCCAGAGAATCTTACCGAGATTGGCGACATGACGTTTGCCGGCTGCTCGGGCCTGAAATCGCTGGTTGTGCCGCAGAAAGTTAAGACCATTGGCATGTCGCCTTTCTTCCGCTGCACGTCGTTACAGTCGGTGACACTGCCGCCAATGGTCACAAACTTGGAGAATATGTATGTTTTCGACGAGTGTCCCGCACTGCAGGAAATCGCACTTTCTGGATCCAGTGCCTTTTATTCTGTCGAAAACGGCGTGCTGTATAATCTTTTAAAGTCGAAACTGATAGCCTTTCCGGCTGCACTGAGTCAGACGGTGTCGCCCACGATTCCCAATTCCGCCACACCGCTTGCTCCTGGCGCACTGAGCTGCTGTCGGATGCCGCTCGAGACCACACTTCCGGCACGCATCACAGAAGTTCCGCGCGAGGCATTTGCCGGCGTGACGGGCATGAAAGTGCTCAATGGCAAGCTCAGCACCTCGCTGAAGACCATCGGCGCACGTGCTTTCACCGATTGCCGCGAACTGGGTTACATGGTGCTTCCGCTGGCGCTAAATACAGTTGGTCAGTCGGCATTCGTGGGAGCCGAAGCACTGGAGGATATTTATCTGATGTGTACGTCCGTTCCCGCGATGAACGAGACCGGTTTTGCCGATGCGACGTTTGAAAATGCAACGCTCCACGTGCGGGCCGGTAAGACCTCAGACTTCCAGAACGCTGATGGCTGGTCGCGCTTTGTAACGATTCTCGACGACTCGACGACGAAATTAGACGCCGTTGAGGCTGAAAATACCGCCGAGGCACCCATCTACAACCTGCAGGGGCAGCGCGTTCAGAGCCCGCAGAAGGGCATCTACGTGCAGCGAGGCAAGAAAGTGCTCGTGACAAAGTAAATCCTACGGAGAAACAGAAAACATTCGTCATATAATATAAATAAGGTATAAAGATGAAGACAATATATATATCGCAGACTTTGAAAGCACTGGCGCTGAGCCTGCTTTCGCTGACATTCTTTGCCGACACGGCCGCTGCCGGCAGTCGCATTCGCGTCTTGCAGTTTAATATCCGTCTTACGAATTCGGGCGACGGCAACAACAACTGGTACTATCGCTGCCGCGACGTGGTGGATTTCTGTCACGACACGGAAGCCGACGTGATAGGCATGCAGGAGGTAACTCCCGGCCAGCGTACTTACGTTATGAACTCGCTGGCCGAATATACTTGCCTCGGTCTGGGACGCGACGGCGGTCAGAGCGGCGAACACAACCCCATATTCTTCCGCAAGGATAAGTATGTAGCCGAGAATTCGGGCACATTCTGGCTGTCCGACACGCCCGATGTGCCGGCCAGCAACACGTGGGGAGCTGCCTGCCGACGCATCTGCACCTGGGCTTTGTTGCGCGACAAGGTGACTGGCGAGCGGTTCCTCTACGCCAATACACACTTCGACCATCAGAGTTCGAACGCTCAGAAGAAGAGTTCTCCGCTGGTGAAAAGTCGCTTGCAGCAGTACGCTAAGGGATATCCGATACTTCTTACCGGCGACTTCAACGTGACGCCCGGCAGCGTTCCGTACAACCTTTTGATAGAGGCAAACGGCACATTCCCGATGGAAGAGGCGTGGCGCGATGCTCGCGTGAAGGAGGGCCTCGAAGGCACGTTCCACAGCTGGGGCACCATTGCCGTGAACAAGCGAGACCGCATCGACTTTATTTTCGTCACCAAGGACGTAAAGACGCTGCGTTGCGTGACGGACGACGACACGAAGCGTCCGCGCATGCTTTCGGACCACGACCCTGTGTATGCCGACTTCCTGCTGCCCTAAGTTTGACAGTAAGATATAACAAAAGCCCGCGTGCCATCTCGGCAGGCGGGCTTCTTTTTCCGCTTTGGGGCGGATACAATGAGAAATTACATTAGAACTTATAGTCTACGCCGAGCCCGAAAACATGGTTCGTGCGTGAGTATGTTTCGCTGACGGGAATCGCCATGTAGGTTGTCTGCCTGTCGTAATCGCTGTAGAGCGAGCAGAAATAGCCGATGTTAAAGCGCAGATGGCTGTTTACATTCACGGCGCCGCCCAGTCCCACCGAGTAGCTGTCGCAGGCAAACGAGGTGTTGGACTGGAAACGGTCGTTAACACCGTAGTCGGTGCGTTGCGCGCCGCAGCTGACGGTGAACGTTTTGTTGATGTCCCACTCGAGACCAAGCAGAAACTCCTGTGTGCCGCGTGTCATCTCCTTTTGCCGGTCGCCTGCCATCTTGGCATTCTTGTCGTCGAAGAAGTGGTATTCGGTGGCGACGCGCAGGTTGGGCAGAATCTCATAGCCGGCAGCCAGCACGAGCAGTGCGGGCAGGTCGTAGCGCGTCTTCACTTTGTCCTGATACGGAGCCGCCATGCCGCCAACGGTGGCAGCCACGGCGGCGGGCGACACCGACAGCGTATTTGTCTCGTTCGGAATGTTCAGTTTTGTGCGGAACTCGTAGCGGCCAGTCAGCGTCAGACCTTTATAGCGATAGTTCAGGCTGACGAGTGGGTTCAGTCCGAATCCGCGCTGGTCCACGTCGATTTGCATATTCAGCAGTTCGGGCGTGGGAGCGCCAAGTGCGGCTTGCACGGCTGGCACCATGTTGGCCACCACGTGGCCGCGGTTGTAGCCGTCGTAGATATTGCCGCGCAGTCCCACGGCAGCCGACCAATGGTCGGAAATGCGGTATGCAAAGTTCAGTTGCGCCCCGTAAACGAACTGGCGCCCCTTCATCCACGCGTCAAGGTCGTACTGGTTTGCTGCCAAGCCTCGTGTCGCCATCATGCCGCGCACAGGCACCACGAACATTGGCACGCCCTGATCGTAAGTTACCGTGCCTCCGCTGCCCACGATTCCCAGCATGGCAGAGAGCGCCCATCGGTTTTGTTTGTAAGCCGCAAAGAGTCCCGGCACAAACGGCGCACTGGCTTTTCCCTTAAACTTGGTGGTCTCCGTCGTGGTGGGATTGTAGAAGTTGGGATATGTGGCCTCTACATTTCGCCATTGGTGCGGGTTCTGCCAGTTGAACGACACTTGCCATCCCTCGTGGCCCCACACGGTGCCGGCAGGATTGCTGTATGTGCCGTCGATTTCGAAGGTGGCTCCGCGCGCCATCATGCGGTCGAAAGCAATGTGGTAGTTGGTGTTTGTCATCAAGCCGCCTGCGTGCAGTGTTGCGGCCGAGGCCAGACAGAGTGCCATGGCCAGCGAGAAGATTTTTTTCATCCTGAAACTTGTGTTAGAGTTCGCTTGCAAAATTAGTCGTTTTTCGTGCTGTGGGTGTTTTCCGATTGGTCGTTTTGTTTGCCATATTGTAAGATTTTAGCCTTTTCTGCCTTTTCGTGTGGTAAAAACTTCGTACCTTTGCTTGCGCCAATTGAGGTTGGCTGGCAGAAAACATGTGTTGTCTGTCGGTTATCTCATGTCAGTACTCGTATTGCCTATGCTCATAGACACCATTTCTTTCGAACTTTTCGGACACACTGCCCACTGGCAGGAGAACGGCGACGTGTTTCTGCACGACGGCTTCTTCATGCTGCGCGATTTTGGCCTTCGCCTGCGCGAATTTCTGGTATCGAATCAGCCCTACCTGCTGCGCGAGGGCAGGGTAGTGCTGGTGCGACGTGGCTCGGCACGCTATAGTTTCAATCTTGTGGAGCAGCATTTCGTGGCGGGCGACCTGGTGGTATTCTTTGCCGACACGCTCATCGAGAAGCATGGTCACTCGTCGGATTTTACTTTCGATGCGTTCTCCTTCGACACGCAGGCTTGCAATCTGCCGCAGTTGGCAGCCTCTTTGGGTCGTACGCAACTCTATTCCGACGGACTCGGCTCGCTGGAGGCTACGAGTTTCGTGCGGTTGCATACCGAGGGCCGCACGGCGGACGTGGTTTCACAGCATTTTTCGCTGCTGTGGGAACTCGTGCACGGTCAGCCTTTCCCCGAAGAAAACGTGCGATTGCTCACACGCTCGTTTCTTCTCTATGTGGCGCAGCAACAGGCCGACGCTCCGGTGGCGCGTGCACTGAGCCGTCAGGACGAGACGCTACGTCGTTTCGTGGCACTCGTGAGCCGCCACGCGGCCCGTCAGCGCAACATTCCGTTTTATGCCGACCGACTCTGCCTGGCGCCTCACTATCTGAGTACGCTCATCAAGCAAGTGAGCGGTCGCACCGTGATGCAGTGGATCAACGAGACGGCCGTAAAGGAAATCAAAGTGTGGCTTGCCTACAGCGACGAGTCGGTGTTGCAAATCTCTGAGCGGTTGCGCTTTCCATGCCCCTCGTCGCTCACAAAATTCTTTAAGCGCGAGACGGGTATGACGCCTGCCGAGTATCGGTTGGGCGAGCGCTGACTCTCGCTCCGAAGTGCGTTCTCAGGGAATCAGCAGCGAACTGTCTCCGTAGCTCAGGAAACGGAAGTCGTGACTGAGCGCGTAGTCGTAAATCTTGCGCCAGTCGCCACGCACAAAAGCGCTGACCAGCAGCAACAGCGTGCTCTGCGGCTGGTGGAAGTTGGTCACCATCATGCAAACGATGCGATACGTGTAGCCCGGCGCGATGATAATCTGCGTACTCGAGTGCAGCACGTCGATTTCGTGACGTTCGAGGTAAGCCAGCAACGCCGACAGCGCCTCGCGCACGCTCAGTTTGTTTGCGCCCTCGTCGTATGGCATCCATTGCGGCACATGCAGCTCGTCTGCTCCCTGTGCCGCCAGCACGCCCATGTAATAGAGACTCTCCAGCGTGCGCACCGACGTAGTTCCGACAGCCACCGCGCGGCAGTCGTGGGCCAGCAGTTGCTCAATGATGCGTCGATGCACGGCAATGTGTTCGGTGTGCATGTCGTGGCCGCCTATGGTTTCGCTTTTCACGGGCTTGAAAGTGCCGGCGCCTACGTGCAGCGTCACCTCCTCGCGCTCCACTCCTCGGCTGTCCAGCTCTGCCAGCACGCGTTCCGTGAAGTGTAGTCCGGCTGTCGGAGCCGCCACGCTGCCTTCCACCTTCGAATAGACGGTCTGGTACGTCCGTTTGTCGCTTTCCTCCGTCTTGCGGTTCAGATACGGCGGGATGGGCAGTTCGCCCATCGCATCCAGCACTTCGGCAAACGAGACGGGCGCATCCCATTCGAAGGTGATGACGTGGCTCGTGCCGTGTGCCTCGCCTCGTGTGGCACGCAGTTCCACGGTGCTGCCGCCACAGACGAAGGTTCGCCGCAGCGTACCCTCCTTCCACTTCTTCAGGTTTCCCACTAGACAGTACCACGCACAGCGGCCGCGACTGGCAAAATTCTCTTGGTATTCGGCCGGCGAGGCTGGTTCGAGGACAAAAATCTCGATGGCCGCTCCCGTCTCTTTGTGGAAGTGGAGGCGGGCCTGTATGACGCGCGTGTTGTTGAATACCATCAGCGCTCCGCGCGGAATAAAGTTCGGCAACTGGCGAAACTGGCTCTCGCTGACTTCGCCGTGGTTATAAATCAGCAGTTTACTGGCATCTCGCTCAGCCAGCGGATAGCGTGCAATGCGCTCGTCGGGCAGCGGATAGTTGAAGTCGCTGATGCGTATTTCCTGTGTTTGCATAGTCTGTTTTGTGCAAAGGTACGCATTATTTTCGAGTTTTCAGATTCCGTTTTTCATTTTCTTAGTATCTTTGCAGGCAATTTTAAACGGCAGAAGATGAAAATAGGCGATACGGTGCGCTTCCTCTCCGAGGTGGGAGGCGGCGTTGTGAAGGGTTTCCAAGGCAAAGATATAGTGCTGGTGGAGGACGAGGACGGCTTCGACATTCCGATGCTGAAGTCGCAGGTGGTGGTTATCGACCGCGAGAAAGAAAATATGGCAGGTGGCAACGTCGAAAACGACGTGTCGCAAGAGAAAAACGTCGTGCCGGCACCTGCAAAACCACAGGCGCGGGGCAATCTCATAGACGCCGAGCAGTTTCAGCCCAAGCCCTTCGCTGCCACTACGCGGCGAACCGCTCCGGCCGGGAAAGCCGAGGCACTGAACGTCTATCTCTCCTTTGTACCCAACGACGTGAAGGCTGTCTCGCAGACCACCTTCGAATGTTATCTGGTGAACGACAGCCCCTACTTCCTGCAGGTGCTCTATCTCAATGCCGAGGGTGCCAGCTGGCGCGCCCGCTTCTGTGCCACGGTGGAGCCCGACACAAAACTTTTCGTCGAAGAGTTCGACCGCACTGTACTGAACGACCTGGAGCGGCTTTGTGTGCAGGTTATTGCGTGGATGCCCGACCGCCCGTTCTCTCTCAAGCCCGCTTTGGCTACAGAGATACGTCTCGACTGCACAAAGTTCTACAAGCTGCACACTTTCCAGCCCAACGAATTTTTCCGCGACCCCAACTTGACCGTGCCCGTCATTCGCGACGACCGCCCCGTGCGCAGTGCTTTCCCCGACGCCGAGAAGATGCAGGAAGCGCTGCTCGGCAAGAAAAAAGCAGACGAGGCGCCGCAGAAGCCCGCTGTGCCCGCGTCTAAGCCAAAACCGAAGCCCGAAATCATAGAAGTGGACCTGCACATCGACGAACTGCTCGACACTACGGCCGGACTCTCGTCGGGCGACATGCTGATGGCGCAGATGAACGAATTTCGCCGTGTCATGGACCAGAACGCCGGCCGCAAGGGCTGCCGCATCGTCTTCATCCACGGCAAGGGCGAAGGCGTGCTCCGCAAGAACATCCTGCAGGAACTCAAGCACCGCTACAAGAACTGCACGGCGCAGGACGCCTCGTTCCGCGAATACGGCTTCGGCGCCACGTTGGTGAAGGTAGGATAGCACGAAACGTCAGTTCATAGTTCATAATTCATAGTTCATAGTTATGACTACTGACGTATGCTTCGTTCTTTAATGAACTTAGAATAATAATAAAATTAAGTGCCGCCCCAAGAACTGAATGGTTCCTTGGGCGGCACTGCATTTGACAACCTTATTTCAGAGCTTGAATTTATAACCCAACGTGAGTTGGAAGACACGATTATTAAAGTCGGTG
This sequence comes from uncultured Bacteroidales bacterium, assembly GCA_902787575.1. Classification (GTDB taxonomy): domain Bacteria; phylum Bacteroidota; class Bacteroidia; order Bacteroidales; family Bacteroidaceae; genus Physcousia. The sequence continues at coordinate 57,041 of CADAGX010000011.1, forward strand.
TCATCGAATGCTTCTGTAAATCCAAAATTGTAGCGGGCATCAATAACGACGTTGCTGTGCTCGTACGAAATACCTATAGGTATGGAAAAATCAAATCTCTTTATATCTAAAATATCTGACATGTTGCCAGTGACTGAAGCACCTCCACCTGAAATTTTATATTTGTCTATAACATTAAACCCAGGCTGTATACCAGCTTTTAAAGCCAGCCCTTTATAGAGGTAAACATTGGCCAAAATAGGAATATTGATGTAGTCCATCTTGTCTACCTCTGTTGCTTTTACATAACTTATATATCCATCTGTCTTGCATCCTTGCATCGAATAGAGCAAGTCGAAAGATATTCCGAAGCGGTCTGACACTTGATATTGTAAGCCAACGCCTGCTGCCATTCCGATTCTTGGGTCAGCATCATCCACTTCTGTCATTGTGGCTACGTTCATTCCAAGTTTGGGCTGAATGGTCCATGTGCCTTTTTCCTGTTGTGCGAAACTTAACGTAGCAAAAAGTGATACTACGCTCAAAATTAAAATTCTTTTCATAATTATATTTTTAGGTTAGTAAATTCGGCAGAGAAATGAGCATTTATGGTTTGCGACGTTTTGCACATCGCGTTGCAAAGTTACGAATTATTTTCATTTCGACTTGTTTTAAGGCGAAAAAAAAGTGATGTCCGAATGTTTGGCGTGTTTTCTTGTTAGTGCAAAAATAAGTTTGTACATTTGTCACGTTTTAAACGTTAAATGTAACACCAACTATTTCATACGACAATGAGAAGAAACATTATTCTGGCGCTGGCCGCCGTGGCAGTGGCGCTTGCCTCGTGCGGTTCCGCATTTCGTTCCGGCGGCGACCGGCTGCAGCAGAGTTTCCAGCAGCTGCCAGACAGCCAGCGTGTGGCGGTCTATTGGTACTGGATGAACGACAATATCTCGGTGACGGGCGTGGAGCACGACCTCGAGGCCATGAAACAGGCGGGCATCACGCGTGCTTTCATTGGCAACATCTGGCAGGACGGCGAGCCCGTAGGCCCGAATCAGGTGCTGAGCGACGGGTGGTGGGAAGTTTTGCACGCCGCCCTGAAGAAAGCCACCGAGCTGGACATAGAAATAGGCATCTTCAATTGTCCCGGCTGGAGTCAAAGTGGCGGACCGTGGGTGCAGCCACAGCAGGCCATGCGCTATCTGGCTGCAGCTACTGCGTGTGCCGAGGGCAACGGTCAGGTGCAGCATCTGGTGCTCCCGCCCCTGCCAAAAGACGGGCGGACCGAGTGCGTGCTGGCGGTGCCCGACATGTCGGACTCGTACGAGACCGAAATCATCGATGCTCACAAGCTGGCGAGTGCCGACTTCGTGCAGGAGCTGCATTTCGCCGAGCCGATGACGTTGCGCAGCATTACGTTTGAGTCGCAGGCATACTTGCTGGTGGATGCCGTGACAGAAGTCATGGTGGACGGCGAGTGGAAGGCTCTGAACGTGACGCATCTCGACCGCACGAACGGCAGTCTGAATGTAGGCTTCCAGCCCATGGCGCCCATCATCGTCAGCGTGCCCGATACGCCGACGCGCGACGTGCGTGTTCGACTGACAGGCGGCCCACGCGACTGCAACGTGCGCATATGCCTGAGCAGCGAGCCGCGCATGGAGCGTTTTGCCGAGAAGTCGCTGGCCAAGATGTTCCAGTCGCCACTGCCCATGTGGGGCGAGTATATGTGGCCGACTGCGCAGGAGCCCGATGGCGTGCAACTCGTGCAGCCGCAGCAGGTGGTGGACCTGACGGAGCAGGTGAACGACAGCGTGCTGGAGTGGCAGCTCCCCGACGGCAAGTGGACCATCCTGCACACCGGACTCGTGCCGACGGGTGTGACGAATGCCCCGGCCGCTCCCTACGTCACCGGACTGGAGGTGGATAAGATGAGCCGCGAGCACGTGGCCGCACACTTCGATGCTTTCCTCGGCGAGATTCTGCGCCGCATCCCGGCCGGCGACCGGAAAACATTCCGCATCGTGGTGGAAGACAGCTATGAGACGGGCGGACAGAACTGGACGGACGACATGCTGCCAGCCTTCGAAAAACGCTACGGCTACAGTCCCGTGCCTTTCATTCCCGTGCTCTACGGACAAGTCATCGGCTCGCAGCAACAGTCGGAGCGCTTCCTTTGGGACCTGCGCCGTCTGGTGGCCGACCGCGTGGCCTACGATTATGTGGGCGGCCTGCGCGACGTGAGTCATCGTCATGGTCTCCGCACGTGGCTCGAGTGTTACGGACATTGGGGCTTCCCGTCGGAATTCCTGATGTACGGCGGACAGAGCGACGAGGTGGCCGGCGAATTCTGGAGCGAAGGCTCGCTGGGCGACATAGAGAACCGTGCAGCCAGCAGCTGTGCGCACATTTACGGAAAGCAGAAGGTGTGGGCCGAGTCGTGCACAGCTGGCGGGCCGGCTTTCACGCGCTATCCAGCTGTGATGAAGCAGCGCACCGACCGTTTCTTCTGCGAGGGTATCAACGCCACGCTGTTGCATCTCTTCATCCAGCAGCCCGACGACGAGACGCTGCCGGGCATCAGCGCATGGTTTGGCAACGAGTTTAACCGCAAGAACACGTGGTTCCGCCAGATGGACCTCTTCACCGACTACCTGCGGCGCTGCAACCTGATGCTGCAGCAGGGCCGTTATGTGGCCGACGTGGCTTATTTCATCGGCGAGGACGCACCGAAGATGACGGGCGAATGCACACCGCCGCTGCCGCGTGGCTACAGTTTCGACTATGTGAACGCCGAGGTGCTGCAGACGGCACGTGTGCGCAACGGGTTGTTGCAGCTGAAGGGCGGCATGACGTACCGCGTACTGGTGCTGCCAAACCAGAAAACCATGCGGCCCGAGGTGCTGCGCCAGATATCGCGCCTCGTGGAAGCCGGACTCACCGTGGTGGGCCCGAAACCAGAGGCTTCGCCCAGCATGGAGAACTATCCTGCGTGCGACGAGGCCGTGCGCTCGCTTGCCGACCAGATGTGGGCCACCGGACAATGGGGCGACGGACGCGTCTATCCCGAGGGCACAGACTTGCAGGCCGTGCTCGACGACCTTGGCTTGCTGCCCGACTGCGTATTCTCCGTTGCTGGGGAGCAGGACGGCAAGACGCCCGACATCTTGTTTATACACCGCACGCTGCGCGACCGTGACGTTTACTTTGTGAGTAACCAAAGCCGCCAGACGACCGACGTCTTGGCACGCTTCCGCCTGACGGGTATGGAACCCGAGTTGTGGGACCCCGTCACCGGCGAGGTGCGCTCGCTGCCGCAGTACACCGACAACGGCTCCAGCATGTCGCTGCCGTTGCGCCTCTACGCTCACCAGAGCCAGCTGCTTGTCTTCCGCAAGGCCGGTAAAACCGCGGCTGACAAATCTGTGGCCGAGGCCGACACGCTCAACTTCCCAGAGCCGGAGACGCTCGTCACCCTCGCCGCACCTTGGACACTGCGCTTCGAAGAGGGAATGCGTGGCCCGACGGAGCCGCTACAGCTGGACACGCTGAGCTGGCTCAATGAGAGCGAGGACGATGCCGTACGCTATTTCTCTGGGCAGGTGGATTACACCACTACGCTCACCCTCGACGCCATACCCGCCGGCCGTCTCTATCTCGACCTTGGCCGTGTGATGGTGATGGCTCGCGTCTATGTGAACGACCACGCAGCCGGTGGCGTGTGGACAGCGCCCTGGCGTGTGAATGTCTCGGGCCTCCTTGTGCCTGGCGAGAATCGTATCCGCATCGAAGTGGTGAACAACTGGCAAAACCGCATGGTGGGCGACCTGCGCCTGCCCGAGGACGAGCGCCGTACGTGGGCCTCGGTCAATCCCTTCCGTGCCGAAAGCGGGCTGCAGAAGAGTGGTCTGCGCGGTCCGGTGCGACTGGTGCGCGAGTGACTGCCGTGTAGAAATGCAGAGAGCCCGCAGTTTCACTGAAACTGCGGGCTCTCTTGTCTCTGCGACACGTCAGATCTCGATGCTGACGGGGCAGTGGTCGCTGCCCATTACGTCGGCATGTATGGTGGCGGCCTTCAGCTGCGGTGCCATGCGGTCGGACACCAGAAAGTAGTCGATGCGCCAGCCCACATTCTTCTCGCGGGCGTGGAAACGGTAGCTCCACCACGAGTAGGCGTCGCGTTCGGTGGGGTGGAGGTGGCGGAACGTGTCGGTGAAACCGCTTGAGAGCAGTTGCGTCATCTGCTGGCGTTCCTCGTCTGTGAAGCCCGCGTTGCGTCGGTTGGCCTGAGGGTTCTTGATGTCGATCTCCTCGTGCGCCACGTTCATGTCGCCGCAGATGATGACGGGTTTGCGCTTGTCGAGGTCCGACACGAAGCGCCGAAAGTCCTCCTCCCAGCGCATACGATACTCCAACCGCCGCAGCCCGTCCTGACTGTTGGGCGTATAGACGCAGACAAGGAAGAAGCGCTCCATCTCCAGCGTGAGGACGCGTCCCTCATGGTCGTGCTCCTCTACGCCCATTCCGAGCGCAACGCTGAGCGGTTCGTGGCGCGAGAAGACGGCCGTTCCGCTGTAGCCTTTCTTCTCGGCGTAGTTCCAGTACGACGTGTAGCCGTCGAAGGCGAGGTCGAGTTGTCCCTCCTGCATCTTCGTCTCCTGCAGGCAGAAGAAGTCGGCGTCCATCGCCTCGAATGTTTCCCTAAAGTTTTTGCCCACCACGGCCCGCAGGCCATTCACGTTCCAACTTACGAATTTCATGTCAGTCTGTATTTTTGTGGGCAAAGATACGGAAAGTCGAGCGCAGAACAAAAGAAATGGATTTCTTTTTTCTGCCGAGACGGAGTATCTTCGGCATTTTATGCCAAAGTTACGGAAAAACGAGTGAAGTGCAAAGAGAAAACGCTTTTTCTCTTTCACTTCCGAGTGCAAAGTAAGTTCGGTGATAGCCAAAGTTTCTCCGTCTCGGCATAAAAGAAATGCAGATTTCTTTTGTTCTGCGCTCGACTTTTCGTAACTTTGCGAAGGAATCTAACCTAAAAGTATAGCATATGAAAGCATCCAGACTCGTTTTGATGGTGCTGGCCGCCGTTATGACGTTGAGTGCGTATGGCGATGCAAAGTTGCCGCCACGCGACAATCTTGCGCTGAAGAGAGGGCAGCAGTTGTTTGGAAAGGTATGTAAGGCGCAAACCACACCTGTGTCGTTCATCTACGATGGGAAAGCCTATCGTGGACTTGGTGGTTTGGCGCTGGCGGACAGAAGTGTCACCGACGGCGAAGACCTGAAGCGTGTGAAGCAGACATTTGCCATTGGCAACACGCTACGGATAACCCTCGATGCCGCATACAACAAGGAGTATGGCGAGGTGGAGTACACGCTGTGGTTTGAAAACGTAGGCACAACGCCGAGCGGAGTCCTGGAGCAGGTGAAGGCCATAGACATGACATTCGGCGGTGCGCGCCCCGTGCTGCGCGGTTGTCTGGGCGACCATGTAAATCAGTATGCGGAATACGAGAAAGATCTCACGAAGGAACCCGTCACGTTCCGTTCCGACGGAGGACGTGCCACGCATGTGGTGTTTCCATACTTCGACCTGGTGCATGGCCGTGGCGGCACGTTGCTGGCACTGGGATGGGCGGGCACGTGGCAGGCCGATTTCACAGCCAGCGGCAGTCGGGCCGTGGTGAAGGCGCAGAGCACCAACGACTTCCGTTCGGTGCTTCTGCCCGGCGAACGTGTGCGCACGGCGCTGGTGGTGATGCTTCCTTACGAGGGACGCAACTACGACGACGCCACAAACCTCTGGAGAGAGTGGTTCCAAGCATACAACATGCCTCGGGCCAATGCTGCGGGCGACAGGATAGAGCCGTTCTCTACCACCGCATTTGCCAGCGACACCGGTCTGCCAAACTCCGACGGCAGCATTTCGGAACGCTTCTATACATGGCGGCGCACGCTCGATATGATTCAGCACGAGAGGCTGAAAATAGATTTCCGCTGGTTCGATGCCGGATGGTACTTCGACCCCTATGGCAACACCGTGCCGAGCGACTGGTACGGAACGGTAGGCACATGGGAACTGGACACCATAAAATGGCCGGGGAAGAGCTTCCGCGAGTCGAACGAGGCGTGCCACCGCGCCGGAATGAAGGTGCTCACATGGTTCGAGCCCGAGCGAGTGACAAATGTGGACGGGCTGGTGAAAAACTACGGGTATAAACGCGAGTGGGGCATCAGCAATGGCCATGGTACGACGACAAACAACATTGGCGACCCCGAGTGCCGCAAGTGGACTCTCGGGCGAATAACCAAGATGATGAAGGAGAACGAGGTGGACCTCTTCCGCGAGGACAACAACAGCGACCCCGGCTCCACATGGCCGGCGCTCGACAGCCAGCAAGAGCAGTCGCTGGGCCTGCCGCGCAAAGGAATAACCGAAAACAAAGGCATACAGGGGCACTACATGCTTTGGGACGAAATCCTCGATTTCTGCGCCCGGAACGGCAAATGCACGTTCATCGACAACTGTGCATCGGGTGGTGGACGAAACGACATCGAGTCGCTCCGCCGCAGCGTGCCGTTCATGCGTAGCGATGCCGACCGCACAACTACGGCCTTGCGGCTGTCTATGAGCTCGACGTTCAATCGCTGGATTCCTTTCCACGGCTCGGCGACAAAGGAATCGACGACAGAACTTGGACCTCTGGAGCGAGGTGGCGAGCCCATCTACGTCATCCGTGCATCGTGGCTCCCGATATACAACTTGTATGCCTGCTTCACCCACGACGAGACGTTAGACTACAACCGACTGCGCCATACAATGAACGAGTGGGCGCGTTTCAAACATCTGCTGACAAAGGACATGTATGTGCTTACGAAGTGGCATTCGCCAGCAGATACAAAGGGCTGGACCGCTTTTGCCTATCACGACCGCACGACCGACGAGAGCGTGGTGCTCCTGTTCAGGCAGGAGGCGTGCGAGCAGGACAGCTTTACTGCCCGGCTGCCGTACGCAAAGTCGGGCGAACGCTACCTGGTTACAAATATCGACACCGGCGAAGAAACTCTGCTGAGCGGAGAGAACTTGTCGCAGGCCGGCATCACTGTGCGCCTCGCCACACCCAAATCGTCTGCCGTGCTACATCTGAATCGCGTGAGGTAGTTCACACGGAAAATAGAATGCTTAAAAGCTTGCGAAATGAAGAAAACAGAATACGCTTTAAATATAATGAGGATAGGATGCCGTAATAGTTTGTTGCGAAGAACCGCAGCTTTGCTGCTAACGGTAGTTTTATTCTTATTACTATCTCCTTTTCTCCTTATTATGGCTCTCATTGTTATTCAGTTCTATGATTATAATGTGGAGTTGCTGAACAGGCTTAGTGCTCTTTGTGACATACACTGGGCGGGATTGCCTCATTTGTGGAATCTTTGTGTGCCGGAAGAAGGCGTGTTAGGCTGGTGCCAGATAATTGAGCTTGACGTCTTGCTCTTACTCGTTTTGTGGTTAGGAAAAAGCGAAGAACCTAAGAATCGTTTTCTGAAATTTGTAAAGCGCTGGATGCTTGTGTATACAGCGGAACATTGAATACGCACGTTTTTCAAGTCTGTAATTCTCAATTATTCTCTTTACATCGGAGGCTTTTATATTAAGAAAGCCTATAAATCCGGCTGAAACGTAGTGGTTTAGACTTTTCCCAAAGCCCCTTCTTGTGCAAATAAACAGAACAAAGCACGCTTTTGTTTGCCCATGTCGCCGAAATTGCGTAATTTTGCACAGAATTTTGCATAAATCGACGTTACACATCTTATAATATAGCATATGAGTCTGAAAATTGTTGTACTTGCCAAGCAAGTGCCCGACACACGCAACGTGGGCCCCGACGCAATGACGCCGGAGGGCACCGTGAACCGCAGTGCGTTGCCTGCCATCTTTAATCCGGAAGACCTGAATGCGCTGGAACAGGCGCTGCGTCTGAAAGACAAGTTCGGTGCCACCGTGACGGTGCTCACGATGGGCCCCGGCCGTGCGGCCGAAGTGATTCGCGAGGCTGTATATCGCGGTGCCGACGGTGGCTATCTCTTGACGGACCGCGCGTTTGCCGGTGCCGACACGTTGGCCACCAGTTATGCGCTGGCCACAGCCATCAAGCATGTGTGCCCCGACGTGGACCTTATCATCGGCGGCCGTCAGGCCATCGACGGTGACACGGCTCAGGTGGGCCCGCAGGTGGCTGAGAAACTGGGCCTGAACCAGATTACGTATACCGAGGAGATTCTCTCGCTGGAGAACGGCATCATCCGCGTGAAGCGCCACATCGACGGCGGCGTGGAGACGGTGGAGAGCAAGTTGCCCTGCGTACTGACGGTGAACGGCAGTGCCGCTCCGTGCCGCCCGCGCAACATCAAGCGTCTGCTGCGCTTCAAGCGTGCGTTGGCTCCGCTGGAGTTGCAGAATACCACGTATGCCGAGCTGCCTTACGCCTCGGAGTATGAGAAGAAACCCTACCTGAAGATTCAGCAGCTGACGTGCGCCGACGTGGAGGCCGACCTCTCGCAGTGCGGACTGGCTGGCAGCCCCACGAAGGTGAAGGCTGTGGAGAACATCGTCTTCAAGGCAAAGGAGAGCAAAGTGATGACCGGCTCGGACGAGGACGTGAATGGCCTTATCCGCGAGCTGCTGGCAAGTCACACCATAGGATAAACGGAAACAGACATGAACAACGTATTTGTATATTGCGAGCTTGAAGGCACTAAGGTTGCCGAGGTAAGCCAAGAACTTCTGACCAAGGGCCGCAAACTGGCCAACACGCTGGGCGTACAGCTCGAGGCCGTGGCTGCCGGAAGTGGAATCAAGGGCAAGGTGGAAAACCAAATATTGCCCTACGGCGTTGACCGCCTGCACATCTTCGATGCACCGGGCCTTGCGCCCTATACCAGTAAGCCGCACACGGCCGTGCTGGTGAACCTTTTCAAGAAAGAGCAGCCACAGATTTGCCTGATGGGTGCCGATGTGGTGGGCCGCGACCTCGGTCCGCGCGTATCGTCGGCTCTGCACAGCGGTCTGACGGCCGATTGCACCAGCCTCGAAATCGGTCCTCACGAGGACAAGAAGCTGGGCAAGACGTACGAGAACCTGCTCTATCAGATTCGTCCTGCCTTCGGTGGCAACATTGTGGCCACCATCGTCAATCCCGAGAACCGTCCGCAGATGGCAACGGTGCGTTCGGGCGTGATGAAGGCCGAGGTGCTCGACCCGAACTACAAGGGCGAGGTGATAGTAGAGGACGTGGCCAAGTTCGTGCCCGAGACAGAGTATGTGACCCGTGTCATCGAGCGTCACGTGCAGGCCGCAAAGAACAACCTGAAGGGCGCTCCCATCATTGTGGCCGGTGGCTACGGCGTGGGCTCGCGCGAGGGTTTCGGGCAGCTCTATGAGTTGGCCAAGGTGCTGCACGCCGAGGTAGGTGCCAGCCGTGCTGCTGTGGACGCAGGCTTTGCAGACCACGACTTGCAGATAGGTCAGACCGGCGTGACGGTGCGTCCGAAGGTTTATATCGCCTGTGGCATCAGTGGTGCCATTCAGCACGTAGCCGGTATGAAGGAATCGGGCATCATCATCTCCATCAACAGTGACGAGAATGCGCCCATCAACCAGATTGCAGACTATGTGATTAACGGAACTGTGGAGGAAGTCATCCCAAAGATGATAAAGTATTACAAGCAGAACAGTAAGTAAACCCTACAACTCCTATTATTCCCCACAAAAATAGAACGAAAAATGGCAAACTTTTATACAGATATTCCAGAGATAAAGTTCGAACTGGAGAACAGTCCGCTGATGCCGCGCATCGTGGAACTGAAGGAACGTGATTTTGCCGACCGCGACGAGTACGCCGATGCGCCGCAGGATGTGGCTGACGCTGTGGACTCGTACAACCGAGTGCTCGAGGTGGTGGGCGACATCACGGCCAACGTGGTGGCACCCAATGCCGAGGACGTGGACGCCGAAGGACCGCACCACGAGAACGGGCGCGTGCGCTACGCATCCAAGACTTATGAGAATCTTCAGGCCATGACGCAGGCCGGACTGAATGGCATGACAATGCCTCGCCGCTACAACGGACTCAACCTGCCCGTTACCGTGTATACGGCAGCCAACGAAATTGTTTCGACGGGCGACGCCGGATTCGAGAACATCTGGTCGCTGCAAGACTGCATCGAGACGCTCTACTGCTTCGGCAACGAGGAGCAGCGCCAGAAGTACATTCCGCGCGTCTGCAACGGCGAGACCATGTCTATGGACCTCACCGAGCCCGATGCCGGCAGCGACCTGCAGAGCGTCATGCTGAAGGCTACCTACGACGAGGAGAACGAGTGCTGGCGCCTGAACGGCTCGAAGCGCTTCATCACCAATGGCGACTCGGATATCCATCTCGTGCTGGCACGCAGCGAGGCTGGCACTCGCGACGGCCGCGGCCTGTCGATGTTCATCTACGACAAGCGCGACGGCGGCGTCGATGTGCGTCGCATCGAGAACAAGCTCGGAATCCATGGCTCGCCCACGTGCGAACTGGTTTATAAGAACGCAAAATGTGAACTATGCGGCGACCGCAAGTTGGGACTCATCAAATACGTAATGTCGCTGATGAACGGCGCCCGACTGGGCATCGCAGCTCAGAGCGTGGGCCTCTCGCAGGCAGCGTGGAACGAGGCATTGGCGTATGCACGCGACCGCCGTCAGTTCGGTAAGGCCATCATCGAGTTCCCCGCTGTGGCCGAGATGCTGTCTAACATCAAGGCTCGACTCGACGCAGGTCGCGCTCTGCTCTATCAGACGGCACGCTACGTGGATATCTACAAGGCGCTCGAGGACATCAGCCGCGAACGCAAGCTCACACCCGAGGAGCGCGCAGAGCTGAAACTCTACAACCGTCTGGCCGACGCCTTCACGCCGCTGGCCAAGGGTATGAACTCGGAGTATGCCAACCAGAATGGCTACGACTGCATCCAGATACACGGCGGTTCGGGCTTCATGCTCGAGTATGCCTGCCAGCGCATCTATCGCGACGCACGCATCACCAGCATTTACGAGGGCACCACGCAGCTGCAGACCGTGGCAGCCATCCGCTACATTACGAATGGCTTCTACGCCGGCGTCATTGGCGAGTGGGAACAGCAGTCCGTGCCGGCTGAATACGCCGCCTATGCAGAGCGCCTGAAGGCTATGAACGCTCGCTTGAACGCTTGCATCGCATCGGTGCGCGAGGCCGACAATCAGGAACTGCTCGACCTTGCTGCGCGCCACCTCTATGAGATGACGGCCGAGACCGTGATGTGCCACTTGCTGCTCCACAACGCTGTGCAGGCACCGGAGCTGTTCGGCAAGAGCCTGAACGTATACGTGAATATGGCCGAAGCCGACGTGACACGCCACGCCACCCTCCTTGAGCACCTCGACGTCGAGCAGCTTGAGAATTACCGCCGCGAGTAATATTACACCCGGCGGCACGATACACTTGGGGCTGGCAGGAAATCCTGTCAGCCCCAAGCTTTTTTTCTCTTTTACTGCGCCTCGCCCAGAAACTCGCGTGCCTTCTGCAGTGCGATGTCGATGTGCGGACAGATGTGGTTGGAGTCCATCAGGGCGTAGAAGCCGGCCTTCTCGAGTTGGCTGTGCACTTTGGGCGTTACGCCCGAGAGGATTACGTGGATGCCTTCCTCGTGGTTCATCTCGATGAGGTGCTGCAGGTTGTGTATGCCTGTGGAATCGATGAATGGCACCTTGCGCATCCTTATTATACGTACGCGCGGGCGATGGCGTCCGATGTTGGCCATCAGGTCGTCAAACTTGTTGGCGATGCCGAAGAAGTACGGGCCGTTGATTTCGTACACTGCGCAGCCGCGTGGGATGGTCAGGTGCTCGTCTTGCAACTTCATGTCGGCCTCGTCGCTGGGGTTGATTTCGTCGCGGATGACCGAGATTTCGGTCGTTTCCATGATACGTTTCATAAACAGTGCGCAAGCCAGGATGAGGCCCACCTCGATGGCAATCGTCAGGTCGAAGATGACAGTCAGGAAGAACGTGGTCACCAGCACGGCTACGTCGCTCTTCGGGTTGCGCAGCAGGCCGCGCACGGTGCGCCAGCCGCTCATGTTGTAGCTCACCATCACCAGCACGGCAGCCAGCGAGGCCATGGGAATATATTCGGCATAGGGCATCAGCAACAGCAGGATGAGCAGCAGCACTACGGCGTGCACGAGTCCGGCCACCGGTGTGCGTCCGCCGTTGTTGATATTCGTCATGGTGCGGGCGATGGCTCCCGTGGCAGGTATGCCGCCGAAGAGCGGTGTCACGATGTTGGCCACTCCCTGCGCTATGAGTTCCATGTTGGAGTCGTGGCGGTCGCTGATGACACCGTCGGCCACCGTGGCGCTGAGCAGGCTCTCGATGGCTCCCAGTATGGCAATGGTGAATGCCACGGGCATGAGTTTCTGCACCAGCGAGAACGTGAGGCTCGGCACGGCTAGCGACGGCAGCTGCGACTGTATGTGGAAGCGGTCGCCAATGGTGTCGATGCCTTCGATGCCGAAGTGCTCGCGCATCAGCCACACGGCCAGCGTGCCCAGCAGAATACCCAGCAGCGAACCGGGCATCTTGTTCAGCAGCGGCACGTTGCGCAGCAGGCGCGGCGACCACAGGATGACGGCCAGACTGCCCAGTGCCACCGCCAGGTTCCATACGTTCAGTGTGCCGATGTTCTGTGCGTAGGCCACCCACTTGCCCACAAAGTCGCCCGGCGTGCGGAGCGGCACGCGCAGCACTTCGCCCGTGGTGCTGACGGCCTCCTGTGTCAGGCCAAGTATGTCGCCAATCTGTGTGGTGAAGATGGTCAGTGCGATACCCGCCGTGAATCCCACCACCACGGGGTAGGGGATAAACTTGATGATGGTGCCCAGCCTGAAGGCTCCCAGCGCCACCAGTATTATGCCAGCCAGCAACGTAGCGATGAGCAGGCCCTGCAGTCCGTACTCGGGGTTATTGACGATGCCGTAGATGATGACGATGAAGGCGCCCGTGGGACCGCCTATCTGCACCTTCGTGCCGCCCAGCAGCGAGATGATAAAGCCTGCCACGATGGCCGTGATGATGCCCTTCTCGGGTGTCACGCCACTGGCAATGCCGAATGCGATGGCCAGCGGCAAGGCCACGATGCCCACGATGATGCCGGCCATCAGGTCGTTGAAGAACGCCTTTTTGTCATATCCACGCAGTGTCTCTGTGATTCTTGGTTTCATGTCTTATTGTGTTACAGGTCGGGTGGCGGGCAGCGCGAATGTTCCGAAAAATGCGCTTCGTTGCCCGTGGCTTCCGAATTGGGTTGCAAAAGTATTAAAAAAGCGCCCGTTTGCTGTGACGTTAGCACTTTTTTCCATATCTTTGCAGAAATTTATTAACCTAAATCAAGTTACCAATATGTTCAAGAATCATCCCAAAGGTTTGTTGCTCGCCGCCTTGAGCAACATGGGCGAACGCTTCGGCTACTACATCATGAATGCCGTGCTGTTGCTCTTCCTGTGCTCCAAGTTTGGCATCAGCGATGCCACCGCGGGCGTCATCTATTCTGTTTTCTACGCAGGCATCTACGTGCTCTCGCTGCTGGGCGGACTCATCGCCGACCGCACGCAGAACTACAAGGGTACCATCCAGTGGGGTCTGCTCGTGATGGCGCTCGGATACATCCTGCTCTCCATCCCCATCACGGCGACCTCGGGCAACACCACGTGGCTGCTCATCTTCACGTGCGTGGCACTTACGTTTATAGCCTTTGGCAACGGCCTCTTCAAGGGCAACCTGCAGGCCATTGTGGGTCAGATGTACGACAACCTCGAAGCCGACGCCGCCAAGCAAGGCCCGGAGGCACTGAACGTAGCCAAGTCTCGTCGCGACTCGGGCTTCCAGATTTTCTACGTCTTCATCAATATCGGTGGCCTCTTAGCTCCGTTCGTGGCACCGCTGCTGCGCGAGTGGTGGCTCAAGGCCAATGGCTTCCTCTACAACGCCAACCTGCCCGAACTCTGCCATAAAGTGATAGATGGCACGATTGGCGACCAGACGGCCAAGTATGCCGAACTCTCGCAGAGCGTCATGCTCGACGCCGCCGGCACGTTCGATCCGGCCGCTTACCTCCAGGTCTTCAACCAGGGCGTACACTTCTCCTTCTTCGCTTCCGTGGCAGCCATGCTCATCTCGCTGTTTATCTTCGTTTACAGCAAGAAACTGTTCCCCACGCCCGCCAAGAAAACAGCTGCCGCCTCTGTCGACTATACGCCCGAAGAGAAGCAGGCCATGGCCAAGGAAATCAAACAGCGCATGTATGCCCTCTTTGCAGTGCTCGGCATCGCCATTTTCTTCTGGTTCTCGTTCCACCAGAACGGCCAGTCGCTCTCCGTCTTCGCCCGCGACTTCGTGAAGACCGACAAGATAGCGCCCGAAATCTGGCAGGCCGTCAATCCCTTCTTCGTCATCGTGCTTACGCCCATCATCATGTGGCTGTTTGCAGCGCTGGCACGCAAGGGAGTGAGCGTTTCCACGCCCCGCAAGATAGCCATCGGCATGGCCATCGCCGGCATGGCATACCTCTTTCTGGCCATCTACTCGTTCAGCGTGGGCTATCCCTCGGGCACCGAGTTCCGCGCACTGTCCGAGAACGTCGTGGGCGGCCTGAAGGCCGGTCCGTGGGTGCTCATCGTCACCTACTTCTTCCTCACCGTGGCCGAGCTCTTCATCTCGCCGCTGGGACTGAGTTTCGTGTCGAAAGTGGCACCCAAACACATGCTCGGCCTCTGCCAAGGCCTCTGGCTTGGCGCTACGGCACTTGGCAACCTGCTCATCTGGATTGGCCCAGTGATGTACAACGCATGGCCCATCTGGATGTGCTGGACTGTCTTCCTCAGCGTCTGCGTGATCTCCATGGGCGTGATGCTTGGTATGGTCCGCTGGCTCGAGCGCGTCACAGGCTGACGCTTCGTGCTTCCACTTACGACCCGTCGCAGACTTTATTGCGACACGTCATATCAGAGCCGCCACGTGCACTTCCTGCTGTGGCGGCTCTGCCTGTTTGCGTCTGCGACTCTTCGTTTTTACATCTGCGGCTCTGCCTTTGCACAAAGTATGCTCCTTTTTCGCGATGCAGGGTGTTATCTTCCCGTTGCGTCCCTTTTTTCTCCCATTTTCACCCTTTTTCATCGCCAAATTCTCGTTTTGGAGGCCGAGAAGTGTTAAATTTATGTTAAAAACGATGGGAAATTTGGAGAGAAACGATGCTTTACAATACTTTTGCGGTGTACTATTTAACTATTACGCTATGATAAATATAGAAAATGTCTCTTTCGGCTACTATCAAAGCCGACCTGTGCTGAAGAATTTCAGCCTTCAGATTGAGAACAATGGCATCTACGGCTTGCTCGGAAAGAACGGCACCGGCAAGAGCACGCTGCTGTATCTGATTACCGGACTGCTACGTCCGCAGCAGGGGCGTGTCACAGTAGATGGGAACGAGGCCAAACTTCGCCTTCCTGAGATGATGCAGGACATGTTCCTCGTGCCCGAGGAGTACGACCTGCCGCACATCATGCTTTCCGAATACGTGAAAGCGCTGCGTCCCTTCTATCCTTTCTTCAGCGACGAACTGCTGCGCCAGTGCCTCGACGTGTTCGACATGTCGCCCGACGTGCATCTGGGCGGTCTCTCGCTAGGGCAGAAGAAGAAAGTGTATATGTGCCTGGCGCTGGCAACCAACACACGCTACCTGCTGATGGACGAACCTACCAACGGACTCGACATTCTCTCGAAATCGCAGTTCCGCAAGGCAATGGTGCGCGGCATGGCCGAGGAGAAGACCATTCTCATCAGCACCCACCAAGTGCACGACGTGGAGCACCTGCTGGACCATGTTACCATCATCGACCGCAACCGAGTGCTGCTCAACGAGCCACTCGTAGAAACGGACGCGCCAATCAACCTCGAGGAGCTTTTTGTAAATACTTTGAACAATAAAAATGTAAGTTACCATGAATAAATTTAATTTTAACAGATTCTGGAATTTCGGTCGCTGGGACATGACGGTAAACCGCCCGTTCTATCGCAAGTCTGTGATGTTCGTCTTTGGCATTATTTTCCTGCCCGTGCTGCTGAGGTACACCAATGTTTTGTGGCAGCGCGGCGTGCTGATGCGTCATTCCAACCCCTACGATTTCTCCTATATGCAAGACTCGCTTTTGGGCACTGCCGGATGGATCGTTTTTGTGATTCCCATTCTGATGGCTCTCTTTATGGGATATACCTTCCACAACCTGCTGACGCGTCAGGGACGCATCAACGAGCTGACGCTTCCGGCCACCAATCTGGAACGCTTCGTTTGGCACCTGTCGCTGATGCTCGTGGGCGGCTTTCTGCTGATTGTCCTGGCCGTCCTGTTTGCTGACGTAATGCACGTGGTGCTCGGCTTCTGTGTGGCTGGTCAACGACATTTTAATTCCTTGTTCCTGAAGGTTTTCCAAGATTCATTTGAAGTTTTCAGGTATTTGCCGTTCGTCGGGGTCTCTATGTGCATTCCCTGGCTTATTGGCTTCTTTGGCGGTCTTATTCACTTGGGCGTGTTTGTGCTGGGCAATGCGTGGAAGTATCGCCACAACGTCATGCAGACCGTGCTTTTCATTATCGCCTTCTCGTTCTCGTGTGTCGTTTTGTTGGGATTCGGTTTCACGCTCTTGGCGGGGCACATGGACTTTACCGAAGCCTCGTTCAGTTTCCTGGAGCGCGTGCCGGAGAAATTGGCGTATGTCGTTGTACTTCTCGTAGAGATGGCACTCTGCTGCCTCGTTTATTGGTTGTCGTACCGGCTTTACTGCAGGGCGCAGGTGACGACGCCGCGTAATCCTTAAAACCTGATGGCTATGACATTTAAAGAACAGAATCCTATCTACATGCAGATTGCCGAACGCATCTGCGACGAGATACTGCAGGGCGTCTATGCCGAAAGCGAGCGGCTACCCAGCGTGCGCGAGTATGCGGCGCAGGTGGAGGTGAACGTGAATACGCTGGTGCGCTCTTACGACTGGCTCTCGCAGAAGGACATTATCTTCAACCGCCGCGGTCTGGGCTACTACGTGTCGGCCGGTGCGGCTGCCCGCATAGCCGATGTTCGCCGCGAGCAGTTTTTCAGCGAGCAACTGCCGGAGATGGTGCGTACCATTCGGACGCTCGACATCCCGCTGCAGAAGGTGACAAACGAAATGAATAAAATCTTGCAACAAGCTTGATAATAAATATTTAATCTATAACAAACAAACTATAAAAGTTATGTATATTCATTCTTCAGAAATGCGTGCTGCCGGCCGCGCCGACCTGTCTGGAAGATGGGGCGAAAGTGCCATGCTTACGTTTGTGTTAATCATCATTACGTGCTTCGTAAACGGCACGGTTGGACAGGGATTGAACCTGTGGTTTGCGGGTTTGGGCAGTCTGACCACGATATTGCTGCTTCCGATGGGCTGGGGCTACAGTGTGTCGTTTCTTATCAATCATCGCGGCGCTGAGCGTGACCCGTTCGACCTCGATTGTCTCTTTACGGGCTACAAGAAATGCTCGCGCATCTTCACCACACTTATCCTGAAGAACCTCATCGTTGTTCTGGGTCTCGTGCTGCTCATCGTGCCGGGCATCTATTTCGCACTGGCCTACGCGATGACCGACTATTTGCTCTTCGATAACCCCGAGTTGAAGAACCAGGCCGCGCTGCGTCGCAGCAAGGAGATGATGGCTGGACACAAGACCGAGCTGCTCTGGCTCTGGCTGTCGTTCATCGGTTGGGCCATTCTCTGTCTGTTGACGTTGGGCATTGGTTTCTTCTGGCTACAGCCCTACGTAAACAGCTCGATGGCGAATTTCTACGAGACAGTGAAGTCGGAGTACGAGGCTTATGCGCCTGCCGATGAGCCTATCTATGAGGAGGCAGCTCCTGCCGAAGAGGCTGCTCCGGAAGCATCTGCCGAGGATGTCACGAGTGAGCCTTCTGCGGGTGGCTACGACAAGACAACTGGCACGTATGAGAAATAAATAATTATTAACAAAACATAATATTTAAGCTATGGAAAAGAGTAAATATTTCGTACTACCGCTTTTGTGTGCTTTCGCACTCGGACTGACCGGCTGCACCGAGATGATAAAGAAGGTCACCATGGCAGCCATCGAGCAGGTGACGGATCATGAATACAAGGACAGCGAAAAGCTGGGCAAGGTGGTGACGCAGACGCTGGACGCCGCGGACGTGTCGCGAGTAAAGATAATGGGTGCTGTGAAGTTCGTCTTCGTGCAGGACTCTACTGTTTCCGCCACGGTGACGGGCAACGAGAAGAGTATAGAGGCTTACGACTTTGAAACCGAAGACGGCAAGCTGCGTGTGGAACTGAAGAACGGGACCGACAAGATGGACAAGAATACGCCTCGCCTCACCGTCCGTCTCTGTGCCCCGTCGCTGAGCGAGATTCGCGGCTCGGGTGCCTTAGTTGTCGAGTCGGAAGGTGAGATACGCCTGCAGAATGCGCTGGAGATAAACGTCAGCGGTGCCGCGGATATCGACCTTGACGACTTGCAGGCCGAGGCCCTTCTGGTGGACGTGGACGGCGCTGCAGATGTGGACTTGGATGAGGTTTCCTGCACGGGCGATGCCGAGTTCCGCATCGACGGGGCAGGCGAGCTGGAGGGTGCCGTGGAGTGCCAGCAACTGACGGTGCAGGTGAACGGTGCAGGCGATGTGGATCTGGCCGTGCGCTGCAATGTGGCTGACGTCTCCTGCCAGGGCGCTGGCAAGTTCCGTCTGAGCGGCGAGTGCCAGAAGTTGCGCAAATCGATGGGCCATACTGTCAGCTTCAATGCCAAGGAACTGAAGGTCGCAGAGGAGTAAACCGCCTCGGTGCAAAAGAAAAGCGGAAGGACCAATGGCCCTTCCGCTTTTCTGTGTGTCGTTCTCGGTGCGACTTGTAGCGCCCGGCTTAGCTCTGGTGCACCTGTATCTGCGGGAAGGGGAACTGGATCCCGCGGCGGTTGAACTCCTCGTAAACCTTGCGGTTGGTGTCGAAGAAGACGCCCCAGTAGTCGGCGCTCTTCACCCAGAAGCGGACCGTGAAGTTGACACTGCTGTCTGCCAGGGCGGAGAGTGCTACGAACGGAGCGGGGTCGGTGAGGACACGCGGGTCGGCCTTGGCGATGTCGAGCACAGCCTGACGCACTGCCTCCACGTCGGTGCCGTACTCCACGGTGACGGTCTGATCTACGCGACGCAGCTCGTTCTTGCTGAAGTTTACCACGCTGCCGCTGCTCAGTGCGCCGTTGGGCACGAAGATTTCCTTGTTATCGACGGTGGTGAGGATGGTGTGGAAGATCTGGATGGCCTTCACTACGCCTTCCACGCCCTGTGCCGAGATGTAGTCGCCCACCTTGTAGGGCTTGAAGAGCAGCAGCAGTATGCCGCCTGCCAGGTTCTGCAGGTTGCCGCTCAGGGCCATGCCCACTGCCACGCCGGCCGATGCCAGCAGGGCTGCGAACGAGGTAGTGTTGACGCCCAGTGCGCTCACCACGGTGATGACGAGCAGCACCATAAGCAAGATGTTGACGAAGCTCTTTACGAACGAGGCGATGGTGGGTTCCACCTTGCGGCGCTCCATCATCTGAGCCACCAGCTTGTTGATGAGCTTCACCAGAAAGCGACCCACCACGAAGATGAGCAGCGCCACGAGTATGCTCTTGCCTGCCTGCACGCCCAGCTCAATGAGTTGCTGTATGAGTTCTGTCACTTTGCCGTTCTGCACGGCTTCCGTCACATTCTTTGCGACCTCTACGGTCTCTGCCTGAAGTAAAACCATGATGTTTGTAGTTTGATTGTTGTTGTTTGATGTGGTCTGTTTTGCGTTTTGTGGGTGTAAAGGTACGCAAAATATTTTGGACAGCGAGCAGTGCGGTGTTGTTTTTTCATTTTTTACAGTTGCGATTTGCTTAAAATTTTCCCGCAGAAAGTTGCCCGAAAATTTGCATTCGCTTCGTATTTGTTGTAACTTTGCTGGCAAAACAAGAAATAAAACAAAAACGATTTTTAAATCTAAAGCTAAAAACTATGGCAATGACTAAAACTACTGAGGGCTTCTTGCCCGTTACGCTGCGACTGCCGCACACGGCGGTATGGAAAGACAGGGATGCGCTGTGGCGCTTCATGGATCTGTTGTTTATGTGTTCGTTCTCGGACCGTAAGGTGCGAATTGGCGGTAAGGATGTGGAGACTCACAGAGGCGAGACGCTCATCTCTGTGCGTGAACTTGCGCTACGCTGGTGAATGACGCGCGACCAGGTGAATACATTCCTCTCGATGCTGCAGCGCGACGGGCTTGCAGTGATAGAAAAGGATGTTAAGCGGTTTACGCGTATCCGCTTTTTGGTGTTTTCGGCTTTCCCCGCCAGCAAACCCGCCAGCAAACCCGCCAGCGAACCCGCCAGTGGTTGGGCTGAATATCAAGACTTTGTATCCTTGTACCCCGCCAGCGAATCCGCCAGCAAACCCGCCAGCAAATCCGCCACATATACAAGAAATACTAATATACGCAATTATAAGAAAAAAGAGAATTTATATATAAGAGAAAAAGAACTGGATTTGGAGGATAAGTTTAACAAC
>CADAGX010000012.1 GCA_902787575.1 uncultured Bacteroidales bacterium
GACGGGTCGCGGCGGCAGCAGTCCGCCGTCGTACCACACTACCTTCACCTCGGGCATCTTCACCTTGCCCTTCTTGGGGCGTGCGGGGAAGGTGTAGGTGATCATCTCGGCATAGGGTGCCGAGTAGAGATTGCTCAGCGTGGAGCTGGCCTCCACCTCTGTGGGGAAGCCCAGGTCGAGTGCCCAGCAGATGGGGTCCATGATGTGGCAGGCCATGTCGCCCAGTGCACCGGTACCGAAGTCGTACCATCCGCGCCAGTTCCAGGGCAGATATACCGAGTGGTATGGGCGCTTCACGGCCGGACCCAGCCAGAGATCCCAGTCCAGCGTGCCGGGCACAGGCATCTCGTCGGTGGGCAGGTTCAGGCCCTGCGGCCAGATGGGGCGGTCGGTCCAGCAGTGTACCTCCCTTACCTCGCCGATCTCGCCAGCCCATATCCATTCTGCGATGCGGCGGCACCAGTCGAACGAGTTACCCTGGTTGCCCATCTGTGTGGCCACCTTATATTTCTTGGCCAGCCGGGCCAGCAGGCGTGCCTCATACACCGAGTGGGTCAGCGGCTTCTGGCAATAGACATGCTTGCCCAGCGTCATGGCATGAGCTGTCACGCCGGCATGCGTATGGTCGGGGGTGGCCACCATGATGGCATCGATGCCCTTGCCCATCTCGTCGAACATCACGCGCCAGTCCTTGAACCGGCGGGCGTTGGGATAGTCACGGAACGTCTTGTCGGCATATTTCCAGTCGACATCGCACAGGGCCACGATGTTCTCCGTAGCCATGTTCTTGAGGTTGCGGCGTCCCACGCCGCCAATACCGATACCGGCGATGTTCAGTTTGTCACTCGGGGCCGTATGGCCGAAGCGGCGTCCCAGCACCGTGTTGGGCACAATCATCATGCCCAGCGTGGCTATCATGCCCAGCGTGGCTGCTCCGCTCCGCTTGATGAAGTCTCTTCTTGAAATGTTCTCGTTCATAGTGTGATTAGTTTTTAAATGCTTTTGCATGTCAAAGGTACGTCTTTTCTGCAAAAGCCGCAAATTTTAAGGCGAAGAAATGTCTTTCCCATTACATAATTCTTAATTCATAATCGTCGCCCTCTCCTTACGGTACTGAGTTTCCTTTCCCCCCTCACTCGTCGGGTGTTCCTATCCTTTCCGTCGGGGCGTCCCTCGGCGAGTGATGGCACGCCACCCCAAAGACCGAGACACGCCACTCCCGGCGGAATGACACCGAACTGTAACGAAAACGTAACGTTATTTCCTTGGTCATCAGGCGCGAAGGTTCTACCTTTGCCCCTGCAATGATGCATTGCATGCGTGAAACACAACGAAGTCTTACCCCTTAAAGAGAGAGAAAAGATGAAAAAGAGAATCAAGACACCCTTCCTGGCAGCCATGTTGGTGCTGTCCGTGATGCCTGCCTGTGCGGGCAACGACCGTGTGATTGATGTCGCTCAGCTGCCCACCCCGGCCCAGCAGTTGCTGTCGAGTGAGTTTGCCGGCAAGCAGGTATCCTTCGTGAAGGCCGATCGTGACCTGCTCACGCTGGACTATGACGTAGTATTCAGCGACGGCTCGGCCATTGAGTTTGACAGCAGGGGCCAGTGGGAAGAGATCAATTGTCGGCAGGGCGATGTGCCCGAGAGCTTGGTGCCCGAGGCTATCCGCCAGCATGTAAAGGCTCACTACGCCTCGGAGCGCATTCGCCAGATAGAGCGTCAGCGCCGTGGCTATGAGGTGAAGCTCACCAACGGGCTGGAACTGAAATTTAACAAGCAGCTGCAGTTCTGCGGCATCGACGACTGAAAGTGGCGACGCCTGAAAAATCAGTACAGACGAGCAAATGTAACATATTTGTAACGCATTTTTCTTCTGTACGACAGGCTATTATTCTACTTTTGCAGTGCAAACAGGCAGATGTGAGACGCAGTTTCGTCTCTGACGCCTAAAAGCAATGTTAGTATCTTAGGTGGGGCGTCGGCTCTCCTGCACGTTTTTCACGACGGCTCACCGTTTTCGGGCAATGGTTTTCCTGCATTGCCCGATTTTTATTGTCGCAGACGGCCTGTCGGCCGTGGAAAGTCAGAAATCTGCGCGACGAATGCTGATTTGTGGATTAAAAAACGTAACTTTGCAGCATGAAACTCTCCGTGCTGATACCCACATACCGCTACGACCCGCGGCCGCTGGTGAAATCGCTGCAGGCCATTCTGCCCGCAGAGGCTGAGATACTGGTGGGCGACGACTGCTCGCCCGAAGACGACACGTGTACCAGCGACTGGCTCGACGCGTTGTCTCACACCGCCGGCGTGCGGTTGGTGCGACATTCGCAGAATCGCGGCGCGGCTGCCATGCGCAATACCTTGGCATGCGAGGCGTCGGGCGATTATCTGCTATACCTCGATAGCGACGGGTTGCCACTTCGCAGCTCGTTTATCGACACGTACCTTCGCCTGCTGCCGACCGACGCAATTCTGTGCGGAAGCATCTGCCAGTCGCCGGCACAGCTGACACCCGACGTGAGCCTGCGTTACAAATACGAAACTGCCGCTGAGCGGCGTTTTACGGCCCAGCGGCGCAACAAAAATCCCTACCAGCATTTCCGTACCTTCAACTTCGTAATTCCGCGCCGACTGGCGCTGCAGTTCCCGTTCGACGAGACAGTGCGCCTCTCGGGCTACGAAGATACACTGGCGGGCCGTCGTTTCGAGGAAGCCGGCGTACGCATCCTGCATATCGAGAATCCTTTCCTGAACATCGGGCTGGAGAAAAATGACGTCTTCCTGCAGAAAACCGAGCGCCAACTGCGCACATTGCACGAAAAGGCACGCGAACTGCAGGGCTACTCCTCGCTGCTCTCGGCCTACGGCGTGCTCCGACGACTGCATCTGGCTGGTGCCATGAAAGCCCTTCACACGTGGCTTCAGAAATTCGAACGGCGCAACCTGCTCTCGCCGCAGCCCAGCATCTGGGTCTTCCAGCTTTACAAGCTAGGCTACTACGCTTCGATACAATGATGCGACGGGGCGAAAACAAAATTTTTGCCCGTCGATACCTTATTTATAAATAAAAGAACGTAACTTTGCACCCTGAAATTCGGGGAATACGACAGATAATAATTTCAAATACAAGACGCAATGAACTTCATAGAACAGAAGGTTGAGAAAGATTTGGCAGAAGGTAAGAACCAAGGACGCGTGCAGACTCGTTTCCCGCCCGAGCCGAACGGATACCTGCATATAGGTCACGCCAAGGCCATCGCACTCGATTTTGGAATTGCGAAGCAATACGGCGGAAAATGCAACCTGCGTTTCGACGATACCAACCCGACGAAAGAGGAGACAGAATACATCGAAAGCATAGAACAGGACATCAAATGGCTCGGTTACGAGTGGGACAACGTTTACTATGCCAGCGACTATTTCGAGAAACTGTGGGAGTTTGCTGTCTGGTTGATACGTCAGGGCCGCGCTTACGTGGATGAGCAATCGGCCGAGACGATAGCGCAGCAAAAAGGTACCACGACGTCGCCAGGAACCAACAGCCCGTATCGCGACCGTCCCGTGGAGGAAAACCTGCGCCTCTTTGAGTTTATGAATAGCGGCGAGGCAACGCCCGGCTCCATGGTGTTGCGTGCAAAAATCGACATGTCGCACCCGAACATGTTGTTCCGCGATCCGCTGCTGTATCGTGTGATGAACATTCCTCACATACGTACCGGGCGGAGATGGAACGCTTATCCGATGTACGACTTCACGCACGGGCAGTCAGACTACCTGGAGGGCGTGACGCACTCGCTGTGCACGCTCGAATTTGTCGAGCACCGACCCTTGTACGACCTGTTCGTTGACTGGATTAAAGAGTTCCGCGGCGAAGGCGTCGAGGACGATAATCGCCCGCGACAGACAGAATTCAACAAACTGAACCTCTCATACACGCTGATGAGCAAGAGAAATTTGTTGGCGCTGGTGAAGGAAGGACTTGTCTCAGGTTGGGACGATCCGCGCATGCCCACTATCTGTGGTTTCCGCCGTCGCGGTTACTCGCCCGAAAGCCTAAAACTTTTTATCGACAAGATAGGTTATACCACGTATGACGCGCTAAACGAAATGTCGTTGCTCGAAAGCGCCGTGCGTGAGGACCTGAATCTGCGTGCCACACGTGTCAGCGCCGTGCTGAACCCCGTGAAGGTAATTATCACGAATTATCCCGAGGGAAAGGAGGAAACACTTACGGCAATCAACAACCCGGAAATTCGAGACGAAGAGGGAAATACCATCATGCAGGGCAACACACACAGCGTTACCTTTGGTCGCGAATTGTGGATTGAGCGTGAGGACTTCCAGGAGGAAGCGGAAAAGAAATTTATGCGCATGGCGCCCGGCAAGGAAGTGCGCTTGAAAAATGCATACATCGTGCTTTGCACCGGTTGCAAGAAAGGCAGTAACGGAGAAATCGAAGAGATATACTGCACCTACGACCCCGAGAGCCGCAGCGGAATGCCTGGTGCCGACCGCAAAATCAAAGGCAAGACACTGCATTGGGTGAGCTGTTCCCACGCGCTGACGGCCGAGGTAAGACTCTACGACCGCATGTGGATGGCCGAGAACCCGCGAGACGAACTGGCCCGGCTGCGCGACGAGCAGAACTGCGACGCCATCACGGCCATGCGACAGATGATAAATCCTGATAGCTTGCGTGTGCTGAAGAACTGTTACGTGGAGGAATTCCTGCAGACACAGCCCGCGCTGGCATATTTGCAGTTCCAGCGCATCGGTTACTTCAACGTAGATCCAGAAAGCACGCCGCAGCATTTAATTTTTAACAAGACGGTTGGACTGAAGGACACGTGGACAAAAAATAATTCCGCAAGGTAAGAATTTTGAAACTGCACGCGAGAAAAATTTTTCTTGCTGGTGCCAATTTCAATACTTAGTTCAGTATGCAGGACGACGATTGGAGATATTTCCAGAGCCGGGAGTTCAGGCAGCTCCTGCAGAGGTACGAATCCGCCCAAAAGGCGGGCGTGCCGCTGTATATGGACGCAGACGAACTGACTGACGTCGCGGAATATTACATGTCGCAGCAGCGCGAAAAGGAGGCCACGGCTGCCATCGCGCTGGCCGTGGACCTTCATCCCGACAGTATTGACCCACAGATTTTCTTGGCGCGACAGCAGATGTTTCACGGTAATCTGGCCGAGGCCAACCATATCTGCGATGAGATTTCCGACCAGAGCGACCGGGAAGTCTATTTCCTGCGTGCCGAACTGCTGATTCGCGCCCAGAAAACCGACGAAGCCGACCGCCTGTTGGATGAGGCACTGCAGTCGATGACCGACGAACCCGAACTCTTCATCTATGACAGCGCAGGCGTCTTCATGGACTACGCGCTGTGGCCGCAAGCGCGCAAGTGGGTGGAAAAACTGAAACAACGTTTCCCTGATTATCCCGACGCCCGCTTTCTGGAAGCAGACTTGCTCGTTTCGACGGGCGACAACGAGCAGGCGGAACCGATTCTGAACGCCATTTTGGACGCCGACCCTTATGATACGCGAGCCTGGAACTTGCTGGCAGATGCGCAGAGCGCGCTGGAGAAATATCAGGAGGCGGTGGACAGTGCGGAATACGTGCTGGCCATCGAGGAGAACGACAGACATGCGCTGCTGACGAAGGCGAACGCTTTCTTCCACCTCAATCGTCTGGAGGAAGCACATGATATCTACGCTGCCGTGCTTGAGACCGACAAGTCTGACGAGACAATCTACTACATGGATGCTGTCTGTCTGACGAATATGGAGCGCTTCGAGGAAGCCGCCGAACTGCTGCGCCGTGCAAACAAGGTGGGCGACGGTTATTCTCCCGAGCAAGTTCATATTTATCTGCAGCAGGCGTATGTAGAGAGCAAGCTCCACCACATGCGCGACGCGATAGCAGCTCTGGATGCCGCCAAGGATTTGGCCAGCGACGAGGTGAATTTCGAATACGAACTGCTGCTCGGACAGATTTACCTCGAGAACGGCTTTTATGCCGAGGCAGAAGAATACTTCAAGCAGGCCATAGACGTGAGCCCCGACAAGAAAAATACGCTGGTGCTCATCGGAATCTCGTTTGGCGAGTGTTTATATTATAAGGAGAGCGCTGAAATTCTGGAAGCGACGGCCAGTATCTTTGGCGAGGAAGCGCAGAAAGCCGCCCTGCCATACCTCGCACTCTGCTATTACAACCTCCACAACGACAAAAACTACCTGAAGTACCTGAAGAAAGCGGCCGAGGTGAACCGCGAAACCACAGAATATCTTTTTGGCAGCTACTTCCCTGGCGTGCGCCCCGAAGAGTATTATACTTACGCCTTCAAGGCAATTCACGGCCACTTCCCGAAGCAAAAAGGCTGACGGACGTGGCGCTGTGAAAACTGCGTGTGGCAGGAGAAAAACAGCAGGCGGCAAGAAAATTGCCGCCTGTCGTTTTTTATTTACTCGCTGAGCTGCCGGATGCGTTGCTCTTCGGAAAGTTTGCAGATAAGCAGGTCGCCGTCTTTCTCGGCCACGACGTAGCCATCAAGTCCCTGCACCACCACTTTTCTAGCCTGTGTGGTGTGGATTATGCAGTTTGTCGTCTCGGCCACCACGACGTTCTGGCCCAGACACGCGTTGCCGTGTGCGTCGCGCGGCGAGTTGAGCAGCAGGGAATTCCACGTGCCAAGATCGCTCCAACCGAAATCCGCCGGAAAAACGAAGATTTCTTCTGCTTTTTCCAGAATGGCATAATCGACGGAAATATTCTCGCAAGTGGGGAAACGGCGGTCTATTTCTTCCTGTTCGGCAGGCGTCCCGAAGGTGGCGGCCATGCTCTCGAAGATTTCCGACATGTCGGGCTGATAGATGCGGAAGGCATTGACTATCGTATTGATGTTCCACAGGAAGATTCCGGCGTTCCAGAAGTAGTAATTACGCGCGATATATTTTTCCGCTGTCTCGGCATTTGGCTTCTCGTGAAAGGCATCGACGCGGAAAATCTCCTTGTTGCGGGCCGTAGAACACGAGAGGTCGGCCTGGATGTAACCGTATCCCGTCTCGGGTCTCGAAGGTCGCATTCCGAGTGTCACAATGGCGTCTGTCTCCTCCACAAACTTCAAACCGGAGGAAATGACACGTTGAAATTCTGCTACGTCGAGCACAATGTGGTCGCTCGGCGATACCACAACGTTGGCTTTCGGGTCGAGCATTTTTATGCGCCAGCTGGCGTAGGCGATGCAAGGTGCTGTATTGCGGCGGCATGGCTCCTGCAGAATGTGCGAAGAGGGCATGTCGGGGAGTTGTTCGCGCACGAGATCTACGTACCTGCCACTCGTCACCACCCACACATTCTCGCTTGGCACTACGCCGGCGAAGCGTGCATATGTGAGCTGCAACAGCGACTTTCCGCAGCCCAGCACGTCGCAAAATTGTTTTGGTCTCTCGGGCGTACTCATCGGCCAGAAGCGGCTGCCGATGCCACCGGCCATGATAACTAAATGATTGTTTGCTTGCATCTTGTCTGTCTCCTCTCGGATTTTCTGCAAAATTAGTTAATTTTTTTAAAACGCAGCGCGTTGTCGCTCCGTTTTTTGTGTTGCAGCGAAAATGCCACCTGTCGCATCATCGGAAACTTGCTGTCGGAAAAATTTTTCCACGTGTGGTTTCGCTCAAAACTGCGCGTCGCATTCAGATGCGCGTGCGGAAGTATTCGATGACGCGCTGCAAGCCGTCCTCTAGTGCCACGTGCGGTTCCCATCCCAAACGGCTTTTGGCCAGCGAGATGTCGGGCTTGCGCTGTCGCGGATCGTCGCTTGGCAACGGCTGAAACTCGATGCGACTTTTCGAGCCGGTGAGCTTGATAACCAGTTCGGCCAACTCCAGCATTGTAAATTCGGTGGGGTTGCCCAGATTTACGGGGCCTGTGAAATCGTCGCCAGTGGCCATCATTTTTATCATACCATCCACCAAATCATCGACATATTGGAACGAACGCGTCTGTTTTCCGTCGCCGTAAATTGTAATCGGCTCGCCGCGGAGCGCGCTTACCACGAAGTTCGTGACGACGCGACCATCATGCGCCTGCATTTTCGGCCCGTAGGTATTGAAAATCCGCACTATCTTTGTCCTGACTCCATGCAAGCGATGATAGTCCATGGCCAGTGTCTCGGCGCAGCGCTTGCCTTCGTCGTAACAGGAACGACGGCCGATGGGATTCACGTTGCCCCAATATGTTTCGGGTTGCGGATGTATTGTCGGGTCGCCGTACACTTCGCTGGTGGAGGCGTGCAGTATCTTGGCATGCGTGCGGCGTGCCAAACCACACATGTGGAACGTGCCGAAGACAGCTGTCTTGGTTGTTTGGATAGGGTCGTACTGGTAGTGTATCGGCGAAGCGGGGCACGCAAGGTTGTATATCTCGTCCACTTCGCACCAATATGGCTGTATCACATCGTGACGCACCAGTTCGAAATTCGGTTCTCGCAGCAAGTCCCACACATTTTCTTTGTTGCCAGTGTAGTAATTGTCGAGAGCCAACACGTCGTTCCCCTCGCGGACGAGTCGCTCGCAGAGGTGGGAACCAATGAAACCGGCGCCGCCGGTGACGAGAATACGCTTCATATCCTTCTTTCTTAGCGTTTATAAATTATTTCCGTCGCTTTTATGCTCTGTCTCGTGCCGTCATTTGTTGCATTTTATCTGCAAGGCCGTCACGTAGTTGGCCGGCACACAGACGGGTACGGGTTGCTCGGGCGTAAACGGCACGTGCAGTTTCTCTGCACCGTAGAGGTTGTAGGCACGGATGTCGGCTTGCGGCGTCAGTCCGTAGAAGTCGAACAAATGTTGTGGCACGTGTACATCCACCTGACACGGCGCGTCGTCGAAGTTGGCCACAACCAGCACGCACTGGCCGTTCCACTGTCGCAGGAATGCATACTGCCGCTGAAGTTGCGGGTTCACATACATCAAATCAAACGAACTGCCTTCGCGCAGCACGTCGTTCTCGTTGCAGAGTGTCAGTGTGCGGCGGTAGAATTCGCGCAACTGGCTTTCGTCCTCCGTCAGTCCGCCTTCGAAAGTGCCGCCATTGCGCCACCGACGAACGGTATCGACACTCCAATAGTCGAAAATCGTTGTGCGTCCGTCTCGTCCGCTGAAGCCCTCTTCGTCCATGCCGCGCTCGCCCAGTTCCTGACCGAAGTACAAGAGGAACGGATTGACGTGCAGCAGCGCTGCCACCGCCACGGCGGGACGTCCACGGCGCGCGTCGCCGGCAAAGAAATCACTGGCCAGACGCTGCTCGTCGTGGTTCTCCAGAAAATAAAGCATGTGGTCGCGAATGTCATTGACGGCCTGCCAGCACTGAGTTATGGCATGGACAGAATTCTGGTGGCACACTACGCTGCGCAACGTATCATACATGCCAACCTTGTCGTACAGGTAATCAAACGAACCGCGCTGCACGTAGTTTCTGTACTCGGCGGGGTTGTAAACTTCGGCAATGAAGAGCATCGTCGCAAATTTGGCCTTGACTTGCGGAATGGCCCACTCCCAGAATTCCACCGGCACCATTTCGGCCATGTCGCAACGGAAGCCGTCGACTCCCTGTTCTGCCCAATAAAGCAGAATCTGCAACATGCGGTTCCATGTGTCCGGCACGGGGTGGAAATGCGTCGTGCCCGACAGATAGTCCACGCCATAGTTCAGTTTCACGGTTTCGTACCAGTCGTTGTGCGACGGATGCGCGTGGAAAACATCGTTTCCCGTGGCGCGTGCCGGCATTTCGCGGTAGTCGCCCACGTCGAACGAAGGTTGCCACGGCTCGCCCGGCACGTAGTAGAAATTGTTTTGTGGTGAGAAATCTACCGTTGCGTCGTCGCGCGAACCGAAGTCCTCCACGCCCGAGGGCGCAGCGTCTGACGTGTAATGCCGCGCTACGTGGTTTGGCACAAAGTCCATCAGCACGTGCAATCCCGCCTTGTGAGTGCGATTTATCAGCTGGCGGAACTCCGTGCGTCGGTTTTCCACCTCGACGGCCAAATCGGGGTCCACGTCGTAGTAGTCCTTTACGGCGTAGGGACTGCCGGCGCAGCCCTTCACCACTGCCGGATGGTCGGCGCTGATTCCAGCGTCGGGATACGTCGTTTTCGTAGCGTGCTCTATGATTCCGGTGTACCACACGTGTGTGGCGCCGAGCAAACGGATTTCGTTGAGCGCCTGCGACGTAAAGTCGGCCAGACGCCCACAGCCGTTTTGCTCTTTCGTGCCATGCGGAATGTGTGCAACGGAGTCATTGCCGAAGAGGCGCGGCAGCACCTGATAAACGACGATACGCTGCATCAGACGCCCTGGACCGTTACGGAATTATCAATTTTGGCTATCATACCCTGCAAAGCTTTGCCGGGACCACACTCTACGAACTCCGTCGCTCCGGCTGCCACCATGTTGCGCACTTCCTGCGTCCAGCGAACGCTGGCCGTAAGTTGGGCTATCAGATTTTTTTTGATGTCTGCTGCTTCGGTATGTGCCTGTCCGTCTACGTTTTGGTAAATGGGGCAACGTGGTGTGGCAAACTCTGTTTTCTCGATGGCTGCCTGCAGTTCGTCTTTTGCGGGCTGCATCAGCGGGCTGTGGAATGCGCCGCCCACGGGAAGGGGAAGTGCACGTTTTGCACCTGCGGCCTTCAGTTGCTCGCACGCACGGCCTACGGCATCCACGTTGCCACTTATCACAAGTTGGCCGGGACAGTTATAGTTGGCCGGAACCACTACGCCGTTTCCTTCGGCGCTCACTTCGGCGCAAATTTTTTCGATGGTCTCATCGGGCAAGGCAAGCACGGCAGCCATTCCTCCGGGCGCTGCCTCGCACGCTTTTTGCATGGCTTGGGCGCGGGCGTAAACCAGACGAAGTCCGTCTTCGAACTGCAGCGCTCCGGCTGCCACCAATGCGCTGAACTCGCCCAGGCTGTGGCCGCCCACCATATCGGGTGCAAAATCGTCCATACAGAGTGCCGTGATGACGCTGTGCAAGAAAACTGCTGGCTGCGTGACACGTGTCTGCTTCAGTTCCTCGGCTGTTCCTTCGAACATGATGTCCGTGATGCGGAATCCCAGAATGTCGTTTGCCTGCTCGAACAGGCGCTTTGCCGTCTCGTTCTGCTCGTAGAGTTCCTTACCCATGCCGATGAATTGGGCGCCTTGGCCCGGGAAAACAAATGCTTTCATGTTGTTTCTATTTTATATACTTATGTTATTCAAGGTGCAAAGGTACATCTTTTTGGCGGAACCTGCAAATTTCGTGCAGCCATTGCGCGTGCGCGTACATATTTAGAATCTTTCCCGGCGGATTGTTTTGCGAAACGGAGGGAATTGCGTACATTTGTGGGAAATTAGACACATTCCAACTTAAAAACTCATCGTTATGCAAGCAAAACTTCGTTTCACAGTGCTGGGCGCCGCACTCTGTATCTCTTTTATGGCGGCCGCTCAGACCGTTGTGAAGGGAAAACTGGTGGACGCCGAGAGTGGAGAGCCGCTCATTGGCGCACAAATCAAGATTGTGGGCAGCGACAGCAAGACTATCACGGATGATAGCGGCAACTTCACGCTCCAGAATCCTACAAAGGCACGCGCATTCAGCGCCACTTACATCGGTTTCAAGTCAAGTACGTTCAGCATTGGCAAAAGCGGCCGGGTGGGAACCATCTCGATGCAGCCCGACGACGTATTTCTGGAGGGCATTACCGTAAGTGGCACGTTGGGCTTGGATCGCAAGACGCCCGTCGCGCTGAGTAACGTGAGTGAGGAGGAAATTCAGGAACGTCTCGGCACGCAGGAGTTTCCCGAGATTCTGAAATCGACGCCCGGCGTTCATGCCAACAAGGTTGGCGGCGGCTGGGGCGACTCCGAGATTTGGATG
This sequence comes from uncultured Bacteroidales bacterium, assembly GCA_902787575.1. Taxonomy (GTDB): domain Bacteria; phylum Bacteroidota; class Bacteroidia; order Bacteroidales; family Bacteroidaceae; genus Physcousia. The sequence goes on from CADAGX010000012.1 coordinate 11,939, forward strand.
CGCGGCTTTGATAACAGCAATATCGCAGTCATGGTGAACGGCGTTCCCATGAACGATATGGAAAACGGCCTGGTGTATTGGAGCAACTGGGGCAGCATCGGCGACGTCACACGCAACCTACAGACACAGCGTGGCCTCGGCGCCTCGAAAGTGAGCGCTCCCAGTGTGGGCGGCACCATCAATATCATCACCAAGTCGCTGGAGCAGAAACGTGGCGGACACGTCACTTATCAGATGGGAAACGATGGTGCCAACAAGATTGCGTTTTCCGTCAGCACCGGCATGACGTCGAAAGGCTGGGGTATGACGTTGTTGGGCGCGCGCAACTGGGGAGACGGATATGTGCAAGGCACCGACTATAGCGGTTACACGTGGTTCGCGTCTGTTGCCAAGCGCTTCAACGACCAGCACACGCTCAGTTTCACCGGATTCGGCACAAAGCAGGAACACGGGCAGCGGCCTTCGTCGTACACTCACGGCCCGCTGCTGATTTCTGAGTGGCAGCGCGTGGAGGCGGAATACGGAGTAAAAGATTTCCGGTATAATCCCAATTTCGGTTACTACCACGGCGAGAAATATAACGCCATGCGCAATAGTTACCACAAGCCGCAGCTTTCGCTCAATCACGACTGGACTATCAACGACCACAGCAGCCTTTCTACGGCCCTATACATGAGCATCGGGCGCGGAAACGGCACAACGGCAGAAGCGCACGATCCTGCCAGCTATACCGACGTTTACGGCGCCAGCAACGGCCTGATGACTACCGCTTTCCGCCGCGCGGACGGACTTTTCGACTACGATGCACTCTACGAACGTAACGTGGCAAGTCAGGAAGGCTCCCTGCTGGCGATGTGCAAGAACGTGAACGACCATTTGTGGACGGGCTTGATAAGTACCTATTCGACGCAATTCGGAAAATTTATCGACTTTTATGGCGGTATAGACTTCCGCCACTACAAGGGAGATCATAGTACGGAAATTACAGATCTCTTTGGTGGAAAATATTTTATGGACGATTACGACCGTGGGAAAGTAAACGTCGCAAACAACGCTGCCGCAGCCAATCCTGCATGGGTTTACAAGAAGCTGAATGTGGGCGACAAGGTGTATCGCGACTACAGCGGCTATGTGGAACAAATAGGAGCCTTCGGACAGGCAGAATACAACCGCGGGCCGGTGAGCAGCTTCGTGAGCGGCGCGCTCAACAACACCACATATTGGCGGCGCGACAGGCTCTACTACGACAAACAGCACGAGAAGAGCAACATGCCGAACTTCATTGGCGGCAATGTGAAGGCTGGCGCCAACTACAACTTCGACGACCACCACAACGCCTTCTTCAACATCGGCTACATTTCGCGCGCGCCAAAGTTCAATGCTGCGTTCATGCAGTTCACAACGAGCAATGTGGAGAACAAAGATGCCAAGAACGAGAAGATTCTTTCCTTCGAGGTGGGATACGGCTGGCGTTGCAGCTGGGCACAACTGAAGGTGAACGGCTACTTTACGAAGTGGATGGACAAGGAAATGACGAAGTATCTTACGCTTGGCAACCAAGAGACGGGCTACATGAACATGGGCGGCGTGGACGCGAAGCACATGGGAATTGAGCTGGAAGGCAAGGTTTCGCCCGTGCGTTGGCTCGATGTCAAAGGTATGTTGTCGCTCGGCGACTGGAAGTGGAACAGCATTGGCGAAGGCTACGTTTACAATGAGCACGGCCATGCGGTGGACGACCAGGGATTCAACGTGGATGCTTTCGGTCCGAACCACGCACAGGGACGCGTGAACCTGAAAGGCGTGCGTGTGGGCGGCTCGGCACAGACAACTGCCAGTCTTGGCTTCGAAGTGAAGTTCAATTCGTTCAAGGCCGGCGCCGACTGGACATATTACGGCCGCAACTACAGCTACTATTCGCTCAACAGTTCGAACATTACTGTGAAACAAAACACCACTACCGGTGAGTGGACGACCACCAATCCGCAGGAGCCGTGGCGAGTGCCGGACGCCAGCCAGGTGGATTTGCACGCCAGCTACAAGTTCGACGTGTGCAAGGGCATGAAGGCCACACTGAGCGGCACGGTAAACAACCTGTTCGACTATCAGTACATAGGTAAGGCATACAACAATTCGACGGCCAGCGCTGCGGCCAGCGCAGATAACGTGTATGTTTTCTACAACTTCGGACGTACGTACAGCATACGTCTGCGCCTGAATTTCTAAGCGGACAACGGACATAAGACGAACAAAATAATCAAGACTGACATGAAACGAAATACATTGATATACGAGGCACTCTCGCTGACGGCTGTGGCCATCATGTGCACCGCCTGCGAGGACTACACGGAGCACAACTTCGGAAAACGCGAGGAGCTTTACGAACCCACCGAAGTGCAGGTGCTCAGTTTCGTACTGAACGAGGGAAACTATGCCGACTTGGCCGCCAACGCGGACAACAAGCGGCTGGCCGAAGAGGCCAACGACGAGGGAAAGACGCTGGCAGACCTGCAGAGCGTTGGCGAGAAAGGTTACTTCCGCGGCCGCATCACGCCGGAGGAATATTTGCCCGCTTACTTGCGCACGCTCATCGGCACGGGCCGCTACTACGCACTGACGACAGGCAGCAGTGTCACCGTTACTTGTCTGGTGGCACAGGACAGCACCGCCTCGGCCGAGGCTTACGTGCCGGCCACCAGCGTGTCGGCCGGCAATTATGTGCTGTTCTTGCCAGGCGTTGACCTGCCGTTGGCTTACGGCGAGGACAGCACAGACAAATATGTGCTCTATCTGCTGGGCAGCCCCAAGGCGCCAGGCGAACTGACATTCCTCACACCCGACGGCATCTCGGCCGAGCAGACGCCTGCCAACTGCGTCTTTGCGCTGGCTCGCAGCGGTAACTACTACACCATACGTCAGGGAAATATGTATCTGTGTGCCGACGGAGCAGAAGGCACGTTCCTCTTTACGGACGACATAGAGAACGACATCGACGAACCGGAGCAGGCACTTTGGCAGGTGACGCGTCAGGACGACGGCACTGCACTCATCCGCAACGTCAGCACGGGTCAGGAAATCTGCTACGACGCAGCAGCAGAAACAGTGGGTGCCTACACAGGTAAGGCGGGCACCGACGGTTTTGCCGTTCCCAAGCTCTACCGCAAGGGCACGGTGAGCATCACCGTCGACAGCACGCCCGAGCCGCAGGATGTGACGTTCACGCTCGATGCCGACGGCTGGACTTCGAAGGGCGACTACCTCAATCAGTCGCTGCTCGGCTGGGCCAGCATAGATATGGAAGCCATCTACGAGACGCTGGGCTGGAGCATAGAATTTGAGGGCGGCATTGGCGAACTCAACTACGTGTGGAAAGCCGACGCGGTGTACGGGCTGCGCGCCAGCGCATACGTCAGCGGCAAGAAAACACCCACGCGCGCCTGGGCCATCAGCCCTCGCATGAACCTGAAGAAAGCCACCCATCCGATTCTCACCTTCAAGCAGGCACAGAAGTATGCCGACCCGAACGTGAATGCCAACCTTCAGGTCTACGTTAGCACAGATTACGCCGGACGCGGTGGCAGGGCAGAAGCCACATGGACCGACGTCACAGCCGAGGTGCAGGGCGAGTGGCCCGACGGCAGCAGCTGGGACTTCCACGATGGCACGCTCGACCTGAGCGCTTACGCGGGCGAGCAGAACGTTGTGGTGGCTTTCCTCTACATCAGCACCGAGGAGTACGCTGCCACTTGGGAGATAAAAGATATCCGCTGCGCGGAGCCCGAAGAGGTGCCTGCGGAGTGAAGAAAAATGCGACGTGTAGTTTCGCTCAAAACTACACGTCGCAAACTCGATTGCGACGCGTCGCGTGGAGCAATGCCACACGTCGCATTCCGGAAACTAAACCAACCATTAAAAAACAATAGACTATGAAGAGAATTTTCCTTTTTGCAGTGGCACTCTGGGCTGCTGTTGCGATGTATGCTGTGCCGCGTGCCGAGTATCCCCGTCCGCAGTTCGAGCGCAAAGATTGGGTGAACCTGAATGGCGACTGGACGTATGCCTTCGACTTCGTGGGCTCGGGAATGGAGAAGAAGTTCCACGAGAGCCGCGGTTTCGACGGACACATTACAGTGCCCTTCTGCCCCGAAAGTAAGTTGTCGGGCGTCGGATACACCGACTTCATCCGTCACATCTGGTACCAGCGCCCGCTCTCGATGCCGCAGGCGTGGGCCGGAAAGAATATCATGCTCCACTTTGGCGCTGTCTACTACACGTCGGAAATATTCATCGACGGCAAGTTGGCCGGTCGCCACTTCGGCGGAAGCACATCGTTTGCACTCGATATTACCAAATTCGTGGCCGACGGTAAGGAGCACTCGCTCGTCGTTCATGCCTACAGCGACCCGCGCACCACGCTGCAGCCTGCCGGCAAGCAGAATCTGCGCCTCGTGCAGTTCGAATGTATGTACACCCGTTGCACCGGCATCTGGCAGACAGTGTGGATGGAGCCTGTGGCACCCGAAGCGCTGACACGCGTGCAGGTGACCACCGACATCGACCAGAATTGTGTCTGCGTGCAGCCCTACTTCGAACACCCGAGCGCCGCTCGTTTCGTAGTGACGTTGCGCGACGGAAAGAAGGTGATAGCTCGCCAGACGGCACCCGCACAGAACGGCACCGTGCTGACTCTGCCCGTTGGCCGCAAGCCGCATCTCTGGTGGCCCGAGGATCCTTATCTCTATCAGCTGACCTACGAGGTGCTGAACGAGGCCGGGCAGGTGATTGACGAGGTGCAGAGCTACACTGGCCTGCGCAAGATTCACACCAGCGGCAACAAGGTTTACCTCAACAACGAGCCGTACTATCAGCGCCTCGTGCTCGACCAAGGTTTCTATCCCGATGGCATCTGGACGGCACCCTCGGACGAAGCACTCCGTCACGACATCGAACTCTCCAAGGCGGCCGGATTCAACGGCGCACGCCTCCACCAGAAAGTTTTCGAAGAGCGCTTCCACTACTGGGCCGACCATCTGGGCTACCTCACGTGGGGCGAGGCTCCGTCGTGGGGCATGGATACCAACAATCCCGAAGTGGCGCGCAACTTCCTGAACGAGTGGCGCGAGGAGATTCTGCGCGACAGAAATCATCCCAGCATCGTTGTTTGGACACCGATGAACGAGGAGTGGTGGCCCGACCACGAGCAGTATGCGCGGTTTGTATGCGACGTGTATGACCTGACAAAGTCGCTCGACTCGCGTCCCGTGTGTGACGTCAGTGGCGGTGTGCATGTGAAAACCGACATTTGGACCGAGCATACCTACGAGCAAGACCCCGCCAAGCTGAAAGACAAAGTGTACAACGGCGAGCGCTGGTTCGTCAGAACTCCCAAACCTATCGACGTTCCGCAGCGCAACGTGGGCTTCAATCGTCTCACCGACACGCAACTTTATGAATATCCCACGTACGACGCTCCCACCATACCTTACATACTCGACGAGTTCGGTGGCATCAAATGGGTGAAGGGACAAGACAAGGAGACCGGCAACAGCCAGCAGTCGTGGGGCTACGGCGAGCCGCCTCATTCGCTCGAGGAGTTTTATGCCCGTCTCGAAGGTCAGGTGGACGCTTTGCTCTCGCTCTCCGAAAATGTTTGGGGCTATTGTTACACGCAGCTGACCGATGTAGAACAGGAACAGAACGGCGTATATTTCTACGACCGCTCCAGTAAGTTCGATATGAACCGCATCCGAGCCATCTTCTCGAAGAAACCGGCCGGCGCGAAGTGACAGAAAAGTTTTCCCAACACACAGAAAAAGAAATGAGTAAAGTTCTTATCCTCAACGGAAGCCCCAAGGCAAACGGCAACACAGCCCTCGCCTTGCAGGAAGTGGAGAAGGCGCTGCAGAGTCAGGGCATCGAAACCGAAACCGTACACGTGGGACACTTGGCCATTCGCGGATGCATCGGCTGTGGCCGCTGTCGCGAACTGGGAAAATGCGTTTTCGACGATGCGGTAAACAAGGTGGCGCCACTCTTCGAGCAGGCCGACGGTCTGTTGCTGGGCACGCCCGTCTATTACGCCTCGCCTGCCGGCACACTTGTGTCCTTCCTCGACCGCCTGTTCTTCTCCACACCGTTCAGCAAGTCCATGAAGGTGGGCGCTGCCGTATGTGTGGCACGTCGCGGCGGACTCACGGCAACGTACGATATGTTGCACAAGTATTTCGGCATCTCGAATATGCCCATCGCCACGTCGCGCTATTGGAATCAAGTGCACGGTCAGACACCCGGACAAGTGGCTGAGGACGCAGAGGGAATGCAGTGCATGCGACAACTCGGACTGAACATGGCATTCCTCCTCAAGAGCGTTGCACTCGGAAAAGAACGGTTCGGACTGCCCACGCTTGACGAAGAACTTGCGTGGACGAACTTCGTGAGATAGGAAATCAACATGAATGCTAACCTGAACAACAAGTAAGAAATGAAACGAATACTCTTTCTTTGCGCACTCGCAGCAGTGTTTGCACGAGGTGTGGAGGCCCGCACCTTCAGAATCATGTCGTTCAACATCCGTCTTGCCACGCCTGCCGACGGCATTAACGAGTGGAAATACCGACGGGCTGATGTGGTAGAGTATATGAAGACCATGAAGCCCGATGCATTCGGCATGCAGGAAGTCAAACCAGAGCAGCTGGAATACCTCGTTGCCGAACTGCCGGACTACGATTATGTGGGTGTGGCTCGCGACGACGGCAAGAACAAGGGCGAATATTGCCCCGTGTTTTATCTGAAGCAACGCTACGAACCCATCGAAAGCGGCACCTTCTGGCTCAGTGAGACACCCGAGGAACCGTCCTTCGGCTGGAACTCTGCCTGCCGGCGCATCTGCTCGTGGGTGTTGCTGCAGGACAAAAAGAACGGCCGTCGCTTCGTCTGCGCCAACACGCACCTCGACCACGTAAGTGAGCCCACCAACATTCACGGTTCCGAACTTATCAAAGAGCGATTGGGTAAGGTGGCAGGCGGGTTGCCTATCCTCATCACCGGCGATTTCAACAGTTACGAGACGTCTAAGGCGTACCACAATATGCTTGACAGCGGTTTCCCCATGGTGGATGCGCACAAGGTGGCTAAGAAATGCGAGGGAATGCGCTCCAGTCTGCACATCTGGGGCGAGATTCCCGACGAGAAAGCCGTAAAGATTGACTTCGCCTTCATTACGCCTGGCATCAAAGTGAAGAAATCGTGCGTCTATGATTCGTATCTGGGCGATGGTCGCTGGCTGTCCGACCACCATCCCTACTATGCCGACCTGGACGGAAAGAAGTTCTGACGTCCAACTGCAATACCGCAAAAAGAGAGCCGCGGGCAGACACATTCGTCTGTTCGCGGCTCACCTTTTAGATTGTGTAGCTTGCCTTACACCACAATGCCCTTGTACGTGCTTTTCACTTGCTCGTAGCTCTGCAGGTTTCCGATGTCGAATCGTTGGCCGGGCATCTCCATGGCGTAAACTGGCGAGCGCTGGCAGAGCCAGGCAACAAGACTGCCCGGGGCATCCGTGCCGCAGCCTTCGTCGATGGCACATCCTATCATGCGCGCGTCCGCGCGCGTGTATATATAAAAAGGAGGGCAGCACCAATGCGTTTCGGGCTCGGCCGGTTTTTCGGCCATGCGCAGCACGCGGTCGTCTTCGGCTGTTGTCACCACGCCACACTTGTGGAGTTTCTCCATCGACGGCTCGTAGTATCGCATGATGCAGCTGGTGCCTTTCTTGTGGGCGTACTGCAGAAACCGCTGCAACGAGAAGTCGAGCACGTTGTCGCCAGCTATCACCAGTAGGTCGTCGTCGAGTTGCAATTGCCGTATGGCGAATTCCATGTCGCGTACGGCGCCAAGTCGCGTCTCGTTCGTCTCCGTGCCGTCGTCCACCACTTGCACATTGCTGCGCGTCCGCGCCCACTTCTCGAAGTGAGGCGCGAATTTATGATTCGAAATCACGGCATAGCTGTCCACCAAGTGCGAGCCGTCAATGTCGTCGAGCAGCCAGTCGAGAATTGTCTTCTCGCCCACAGGAAGCAGTGGCTTAGGGAAGTTTTCTGTCAGCGGGTAGAGCCGCGTGGCGTAGCCTGCGGCCAGTATCAAACATTTCATATCGTCTTTTCTTAGGTTTGTTTTTATCGGTACATCACGCCGTCGGCGCTCTCGCAAATGTGGATGGAGAATTTATCCTTGAGCGCGGGAAATTCCTTTAGATACTCCTCTGTGACGCGGCGGCGGATACTCTCTTCGAAGGACGGGTCTATGAGTGCCATGCAGCATCCTTTGAATCCCGCTCCGCTGAAGCGCCCGCCATATATGCCGTCGGTCTGCGTCATTATGTCGTAGAGTTTTTTCAGTTCGGGCGAGCCCGTCTCCCAATTATAGATGCTGCTCCATCCGCTTTGGAAGGATAGTCGGCCAAACTCCTCGAGGTTTCCGTTCTTCCATGCCTTTGCGCCTCGTTCCACGCGCTCGAATTCTGTGTACCAATGCTCGGCACGCAGCATCCAGTTGTGCGGCAGACGGTCTTTGTAGCGGTCGTAGATTTCGCGTGGCACGTCGCGCAGGTTCGTTTCTTGGAACTTACCATATTCCATGCCCGCGTAGGCTGCCAATGCGTAGGCCGCACTGCGGCATTCGTCCACGCGCATATTGAACTTGCTGCCTGCCAGCACACGCTCCACGCCGCTGAAGAAGATGGCTATCTTGTAGGGTTTCATGGATGCCTTAGTAGGTATCAGTTCGTACTGGTCGTCGCGTGTGTCGAGGTACAGCAAGTGATTGCTCCGCGAGTACATCTCGCAACTCTGGTCGAGCTTGCCGCTACTCACTCCTACGTATTGATTCTCGGCCTTCACCGAACATTGTATCAGTTCGGCAGGTGTGGGCGAAATTCCGTTTACGCGGCTGAGTGCGTGCAGGAACACCAGCACGACGGCGGCCGACGACGAAAGGCCGCCGATGGGCAACGTACCTTCAATAACGCCACTTAGTCCCACTTGCAGCGGGTAGAGTTGCGAGAGTTTCAACGTGGCACCGCGCAGATAGTCGGCCCAGTCGTTTTCCTTCTCGCGTGGCACCTCGCGCACGTGCCATTGTGCGCGCTTGTCGAACTGCAGCGAGCAGAGCTCCACCACGCCGTTATGTTTCGGCCGATAAGCCAAGTGAATTCCCTTGTCGATGGCCAGGCCAGTGATTTTTCCAAGGTTGTGGTCGGAATGCGCGCCGATGGGGCAGACGCGGTACGGGCAGAAGGCAATCTCTTCGGCCTCCTTCTTGTAAATCTCAAAGAATCTTTCTTCGCAAAGCATGCGTGTCTGTTGTTTGTATGCGTGGTGCGTCATCCCTCTGTCCTGCGCCGTATGGCTTTCCTAAAATGCCGCCACGCGTTATTTCTTTGCAAAAATAAGAATAATTTCGGAGATACGTGCAGTTTTTCGTCTGTAAACCTAAAAAACAACGTTTTTCTGCTCGCTTTCTCGACGGAAAATGCTATCTTTGTGCGTCGGAGTACGCCGTTTGGCGAGCCGACCGAGAAAAGTAACAAGCTGAAAACTATAAAACGAGAATACCTATGAGATTGTTTCTTAGCGCTCTGTTGCGTGCCGTGTGCGCGCTCATAATCGGCGGCCTGCTTGTTAGCAGTCCGCAAACGATGACTGGCTTCATTGTACAAATCATTGGCGGAATGTTTATCCTGCTTGGCCTCACACAGGCTGTGGGCTATTGGTTTCCGCGCGGCGAGAACAACATGCTGCGCCCCATCTTCCCGTTTGTGGGCTTGGGCAGCGTGCTGCTGGGTGTGGTGCTCGTGCTTATGCCCAATGTCTTCGTTGCATTCCTGATGTACGTGCTGGGTTTCATCTTGGCGTTGGTCGGATTCAATCAGATTCTGACGCTCATTGCGCAGCGTCATGTCGCTCCGCTGCGCTGGTGGGTCTTTCTGTGTCCGCTGGCATTGTTGTGTCTGGGGCTCTTCATTATCTTCAAGCCGTTGGAGTCAGCCTCGTTGCCATTTGTCATTCTTGGCGTAGGTTGCATCGTCTATGGCCTTGTCGACCTCTTCTACGCGCTTCGTCTGGCGCACTATCAGCGTCAGAAACAGAAAGAATACGTGGAATTTGAGGAAGTTCCTGCCGAGCCGCAGGAGGAGCACTCCGACGCTTAGTCTGCTGCGGCTGGCCGCAAACGCAGTATCACCCACCAGAACGCGGGAACCAAGAAGCAAACGGCTGCCACCCAAGCCGTCGGATCGCCGAAACAGACGGCTGTGTAGCCCCATAGTGGCACTGCCCACAGCGAGACGATGACTCGGGCCACCATTTCCGACACGCCGCTCAGCATACTTAGCCTCGTGTAACCCATCCCCTGAATGCTGTAACGCAACACGCAGAGCGTGCCAAGCACCGGATAGAAAGGTACCGAACTGCGAAGAAACTGCTGTATGCCGCTGAGTACATCGGTCTCACCCTCTACGCCACTTTGCACGAACATGGCGCCCAAACTGTAAGCCGTCGGCCACACACATGCCAGCACCACGGCGGCATACGCCACCACGATAAACAATGCGTCGCGCACGCCGAGTAGGATGCGGCCGCGTTGCTGCGCGCCGTAGTTCTGGCCGCAATACGTGGCCATCGCCACTCCCATGTTTTCCATCATGCACATCAGGAACATTTTAATGCGCATGGCCGCCGTAAAGGCCGCCACGCATGCCGTGCCGAGCGCGTTGTTGGCGGCTTGCAACATCATGCTGCCGATGGCCGTAATGCTGAACTGCAATCCCATCGGCACGCCGATGGTTAGCACCTCGCCAGCCGTTGCCCAGCGAAAGCGGTTTTCCCACGCCTCGCTGTAGCGCAATACGGGGTACGCACGCCGCATATACACATAGCACGCCAGTGCTGCCGTACTCTGCGACACCACACTCGCCACGGCTGCCCAAGCCACGCCGAGACCCATCAGGCAGACGAATATCACGTCGAGCACCACATTCAGCAGCGCACCGGCCACCAGAAACCAGAAGGGAGTCTTGGAGTCGCCTAGTGCGCGGATAATGCCAGAGAGGAGGTTGAAGTAGAATAGTGTGGGCAGTCCGGCGAAAGTAACAAACAGATAGCTCCACGCGTCGTCGAGAATCTCTGTTGGCGTCTGCATCCACAATAAAATATGGCGGCAGAGCATGCAGGTGATGAGCGCCAGCCCGATGCTTATCCAAGCCGCCAGCCGTAGGCTCACACTCACATAGTGCCGCATCTGCGCGTAGTCTCTCGCGCCGAAGCGCTGTGCAACGGGGATGCAGAAGCCTGCCGAACATCCGTTCGAGAATCCCAATATCATAAACAGCACCGACGAACTGGCACCGATGGCCGCCAGCGGCCCGATGCCGAGCACGCGACCCACGATGGTGGCATCCACCAGCGAATATGCCTGCAGCAACAGGTTGCCCAGCATCAGTGGTAGCGCGAAACGCAGAATCTGCGGCATCGGGCGGCCAACGGTCATATCGTGAGTATGTGCCATCTTTGTGTCGTGGAGCGGGAGTGATGGTTCCCTTTTCGGAGCGCAAAATTACGGCATTTCGGGCAAATACACAAATTTCAGCACCCAATGCCGTTGCACTTTTCCTTTCGTCGGCCAGCAAAAAAACGCACATATCGTGCTGCGGTGTGTGCTTCTTTCGGATATTTTGTGTAAATTTGCATCCGGTATCTGCATTTCCCACTCTATGAAAGAGAAAATTGCCAAACTTCGCGCACGGCTTCGTGCATATCAGATTAACGGCCGCCACCTGCGTGCCATTCGCGTCGAAGAGGCCGAGCCATGCACCTGTCTGTGCTGCGGCACGGAATACAGAGGCAACTTCTGCCCCGGCTGCGGACAGAGCAGTCGCACGCGCCGCTTCACTCTCGCCAATGCGCTGGAGAACGTCACCACCATTTTTACTCACGCGGACGGGCGAGTATTGCATACCATCACAGACCTCTTCACGCGTCCTGGCTACATGATTTGGGACTATCTGAAGGGTCGCCGTAAAGAATATATTCAGCCCATACAGCTACTTTTCTTCCTTGGCACGCTCTATCTGGTGTTGAGTGTGCTGTTGCACGTAGACATACTGGGCGATGCGATTGATGTGGCGGTCGTAGCCGACGAGGAGGAACCTAACGTGGCTGTCATGACGAAAGGCATTGTAGATGTCTTACAGCGCATAATGTCGAACAAGGCCATTGCTTCACTGACAATCATACTCTTCATCGTTTGGCCGATGAAGGTTTCATTCGGCAAGGTCGGCCGCGCACCGCAACTCAACATGACGGAACTCTTCTATGCTATGTCCTACATGGAATGCCTGTCGCTCATCTGCAGCATACTACTCATGCCGCTGGCCAAACTGCTGGGCCAGAATGTCACCCAAATACTTTTCCCGATCGATTTCCTACTCCAAACATGGGCATGCCACCAGTTGTTTCTGATCAGCTGGAAGAATAGCATGTGGCGTATGGCTTGCACCTTCGCACTCCTTACGGCCATCGTCTTCCTTGCGGTTTTTGCCGGCGTCGTTGTCTTCGTGGCTTATCGGTGTGCCACCGTGGGCCATGTCTAATTCTTCCCGCGGGAAACATTCTGCCACCGAAAACAGAAAATGGCGTTCGGAGCGATTTCTTCATACTCAGTAGCGTGTTTTTAGTTTTTTATTTTGTACCTTTGCAGTGCAATTGTATTTAAACCTTAGAAACTATGAACAAAACAAAAGCTCTTCTCATGGTGTTGCTGTTCTGTAGCACCGCAATCGCGCAGAAACGCGCCGACCAGCAGAAACTCCAGGACCCTAACTCATTCACGTTCGTCGTTTTCGGCGATCCGCAGGGTTATACCAAGTACGACATCAATCAGCCGCTCTACGAACTATCCACCGTATGGATTTCCGACAACGTGGAAAACCTGAACATCAAGGCCGTTCTCTTCACCGGCGACCTCGTGGAGCAGAACGAGAACATCGTGCGCAACCGCAAGATGCTCAATCAGACAAGCAAGCAGATGTGGGAATGGTCGAGCCACTGCCTGAAGCGTCTCGATGGCCGCGTGCCGTACATCATAGCCGGCGGTAACCACGAGTATGGTTATGTGCGTGGCGACGAGCCCTTCACACACTATCCTGAGTACTACACTTTCGAGCGCAATCCGCTCACTGCCGAGCACCTCGTGGCCGCCACGCCCAACCGCATGGGACAGGTGTCGCTCGAGAATGCTGCATGGGAATTCGACGAGCCCAACTGGGGTAAAATACTTGTCATCGGTACGGAGTGGGCGCCCCGCGACGAGGTGCTTGAGTGGGCACGTGGGCTATGCGACAGCGACAAGTATAAGGACCACCTTGTCATCTTCCTCACCCACTCGCTGCTGCGCGAGAAGACAAACGCACACACCGACCACGAGCGCTACAAGATAGAGTCGCAAAACTGGGGAAAGCAGGTTTGGGAAAAGCTCCTCTATCCGTGCAAGAACATACGCCTCGCTGTCTGCGGACACACAGGTCACCCTGCCTCTGACGACAAGCAGCAGCCCGGCAGCTCGTATGACCACCAGATGAACAACGCTTACCGCTGCGACAAGAACGTGGCCGGCAAGGACGTACACCAGATGATGTTCAACATCCAGTGCCTTGGCGGCGGATGGGAAGGCAATGGCGGCGACGGATGGCTGCGCCTGCTGGAATTTATGCCCGACGGCAAGACCATCAAGGCCACTACGTACTCCGTCCTCTTCGGCATCTCGCCCATGACGAAGCACTTGGCACATCAGACCGACCCCTGCTGCCAGTTTGATATGGTGATAGAGAGGTAATCTTTCTTCTTGCACCTTCTGGGGAGCCAAAGGTCTCCTTTCGTTTTGCGACACGTGGCAATGCTCGTTGCCACGTGTCGCAAATGTTTTTCTCACGTGTGACAAAAACAAAAACCACGCGTGTCGGTGTCCGAACCTACACGTTACGTCCTTGCTTACACGCGAACCTACACACCCGTAACACGCAGCTTTCCAATGAACTAAATGGTGAAAAGTGTAGGATGTAGGTTTTTTATCGGAAAAAATTCTTAGGGTACTACGGATTAGTTCTCCATCTTTAGTTTCTGTGGGGCTATGTTGAAGCCGCTGATGTGCAGGACGGGGCTTGTGCCACGTGCATCGTTTTCGTTCCACAGCACGCTGACGGACATCCGCTGGCCGGGCATCAGATGGAAATAGTTCTCGCTGTAGCTGACGGGCAGAATCTGCTCGCCATCGGAGCCTTTGAGGTCAAGGCGGAGCATGAGAGCGGGTTCCTTGCCAAGGTTGGTAATGATGTACTGACCTCGGTTGGCCGTCGGCGTGACACTAATCCGCGTGTTTGCAAGCTGGAATAGGTCTTTCTGCGAGGGACGCGTGGAGAGTACGTACACATTAGGCGAGGTGGTGGCCGTTGCGGTGCTCTCGCAGGCAAGTGAAAGGAAATAAGTTCCCTCGTATGCCTCGGGCGCCGGTGCGGCAAAGCAGTCGATGCTGGTGTCGGTGGGTGATTCTACACGCACGCGCCGCTGCCAGAGCGGACTGCCATGCAGGTCGTAGATGGTGGCAACGACGCTTACCTCGCAGGTGTCGACAGAGAGGTTTACGAGTTCCACCATGTTTGTCTTCGGGTTGTACTGCGCGTGCAACGGTTCACATGCCTTCCGCACACCGAAGAAAGCCGCGGTGGGACAGAAGTAATAGTCGTATGTCTGCCACACCATCGAGGGCCAGCATGGGTGGCTCATCCAGATGAGCAGGCCTTGTCGCTGGGTGGCTGCCGCCTCGTACATGGCGCGGTAGCCTTCGAAATTTTGCCATTGAGCGAGGGTGGCGTATGTCTCGAGCGTGTCTTGGCCTTCGGCTGGCGAGAGGTTGCCGAAGCGTTCCTGTAGCAGTTGATTGAACGAACGGCCGTTCTGCGCACCGAACTGTGTGAAATCGTGCTTGCCCCAGTACTCGTCCTGCGGCCATTGGTGCTGCGGAGCCAGCATCCTGTGCAGGCTCTCAGCCGTAGGCATGGCGGGCATGCCTCGCTCGGTGTGCAGCTTGCCTGTCTGCTTTTCGAAATACTCCACCACAGGGCGAGCCTGATAGGGCCCATGGCCGCTCACTCCGTCGTCGGCCGAGCTGGGGATGTAGAGCGAACCTGGGATGAGGCGCTGTGTGATGTCGCGTAGTTGTGTGTTGAGCGTTGCAGGCGGGTATCCCTCGTTGCGGCCGCAGAAGAGGGCGAGGCAGGCGTGAGCGCGGATGCGTCGGACGTAGTCGGCTGCGTTGCGGGCAAACATTCGTTCGTCGTCGGGATTGGGCCCGTCCACGGGATTTGCCAGCCAGAAGTCTTGCCACACCATGATTCCGTGGCGGTCGCAAGCCTCGTAGAACTCTTCGTCGCCGGTCTGTCCCACCCAGTTACGTATCATGTTGCAGTTCATTTGTGCATGATAACCCACGGCGATGTCATACTCGCGGTCGCGATAGTTGAGATGACTCTCGGGGAATCCCCAGTTGCCTCCCAGTGGGATGAGGCGGCGGCCATTGATGAAGATTTGCAGGCGTGTGTTCTCGTCCCGATAAGTCACTTCGCGGATGCCGGCCTTGAAACGCAGCTCCACGGGCTGGCGTGCAGCGGTGTTGGTGGGCTTGAAAGTGAAGCCGGCTTCGTGGAGGTGTGGCCGTCCGTAGCCCACCGGCCACCAGAGGTCCAGTTCCTGATTGCGCAACTGGCTGAAGGTTTGTGGGCTGAAACTGATTTCGGTTTCTGTGCCGCCTTCTATGAGAACGTTCTTCTCGAAGCGGATGGAGCCGACGAAGCCTTCCAGTACGCCGGCCACTGCCTCGCGACTGTGATTGCGCAGGAATACGCGTGGAGTCAACGTGGCGCGTCCGTCTTGTAGCTGCGTTTCCACCAGCGGGTCGCTAAGCGAAACGGCTTCGGTGGCCGTCAGATATACGTCGTTCCAGATGCCGATGTCGCGTCCCGGTGTGGTGGTTATCCAGTCCCATCCCACGGTAGCATGGAACGTTGGGTTGTCTGCACCCAGCACGCCGCCGTTGAAGCTCGTCGTCTGGCTTGTCTTTGTCTTGATACCTCCCGGGTGGGCGGTGCGGTGTATAAGTACTTCGAGCGTGTTCTCTTCGCGCAAATATTCCGTGATGTCGAACTCGCCACGCGTAAAGGCGCCTTCGATACGTCCCAGTCGTTCTCCGTTGAGCTTTACTTCGGCTTTCCAGTTTATGCCGTCGAAGTGCAATACCACGTGCTTGCGTTTCATCTCTGCGGGAATGCGGAAGGTGCGGCGATAGAGGAAATCGCGATTGAAGAACGATTCGGAAATCATGGAGAGATTGTCGTCGTAGAGCGGGTCGGGCAGGGCGCCGACATTACGGTAGGACGAGAGCACGGTGGCCGGCACGGTGGCTACAATGGGTGTGGCCGACGGCTTGCCGCTGTCGTTTAAGGGGCAGAGTGTCCACGGTCCGCCGGATAGCAGGTACTTCTCTCTTTGCCAGCCCAACTCGGGGTGCGGCACGGCTTTGAGCCCGCCGCTGCCGATGACTTCGAGTTCGGAAAGAGCAATGGCATCCTTCGCGCGCACGCGTACATATTTAATATTATCTTTCTCGGCAGCCACCTCCACGGCGCCTTGTGCTTTTGCTTTTGATACGTCAAGGTTTGCCAAGAATTCCCATTCCTTTGCATCGCGTGATACGTCGATTTCCAGTTTCCCCGATGCTACGGCTGGACGAACACGCACCGTCTGTACGTGAGCCGGTGCTCCCAAGTCTACGTATGCCCAGTCGCCTGCATCGGCCATCCATGCACTGCTGAAGTGGGCCGAGGGTTGCACGTTGGCTACGGGTCGTCCTTTCTTGCGGAACGAAATGTCGCGTACCAGCCAGTACACAACGCTGCGGTGGTGCATCGTGAGTTTCAGCGTGTGGAAGGGTCTGTCGGTGCGCAGGCGGAATGTGTCTTTGAAGGTGCGTGCCGGCAGCCCATCGCCTTCCACCTGCTTGTCCGGATCGTTGCTCACTTTGGACCAGAAGGGGGTGCCCGGCAGTTCTGATCCGTGACACTCTGCTGCGTGGCGTCGGCCCTGTGTGTCTGTAACTTCGCACTGCGTCCAATATCCGTCGCGAGCCGTCACATTCTCGTCGTATGCAGCAAAGAAGTCCACCACCACCTCGTCGGCATCCACAGTCTGACCGCCCATCCACTGGTGAGTCAGCGTGGCTTCGCTGCCGCGTACGGGTGTTCCGGTATATTCGTTGCCGTCCAATGTCATTTCGCGCTGAGCCTTTCCGACGGGTTTGCCGTTTGCGGTCAGCAGAAGTCGAGCCGGTGCCTTGGCCGACCATTCGCCGTCTGTGAGTAGCTGACCTGTCAGGCAGGGATCGTAGGACGACGATTGGTACACAGCGCGATGAAGCGCCAGATTTCTTAACTCGTTATCCCTTACCATTGTAGGCCCGAAGTATTCCGAGGGATTGCCTGGATATACGCCGATGCCTCGTGTATATTGTTGGGGTAAGGCCGTGGCTACGTGCAGCAACATGAGGGCTGCGAAAAGGTGACGAAGGATGTAGAGCCTGCGATGCATGGTATTGTTTGTTTCTTTATTATCTTGCTGCAAAGATAAGGATAATAATTCAGAATTCACAACTTAGAATGTAATTAACATTATTGTACTAAGGAATAGACGTCGAGTATCGCCATAATATTCCGCATTGCGAAGATAAAAGAAAGAAGCTATCAAATTCTGATAAATAAAGCATGAAATATTTGGATGTGTGGTCTTTTAGCACTATCTTTGCCCGTGAAAACCGAAAAAATAATGTTAAATAGTTAAATTTTTGCATTTAAAATGAAAAATGTTACATCATTCTTGTTTGCGTTAACGCTTGGCCTCTTCTGGTCTACGAACGTGTTGGCGCAACACAACTACGGCCCGAACGGTGTCTGCACCGATGAGGAATGTACGGATCCGTTCCAACCCGCTGAGATTGACGAAGCGGACGGATACTACATGCTGGCTAATGCCGGCAACGTTGAGTGGTTCAGTAATCTGATGCACAACACGCCGGCGGCGTACAACATCAAGCTGACGGCCGACATCGACATGGCAGGCGTGGCGCATCGTCCCATTGGCCACGACGGAGGCGACAAGTTCCGTGGAACGTGCGACGGCCAAGGTCACCGCATTCTGAATATGGTAGACTTTACCGTGAGCGACGGCGTTGGTTTCTTTGGTGCCACGCGCGGACAAAGTACGACCATCAAGAACCTTATCATCGACAAGTCATGCCAGATTGTCGGCACCACGTTAGTGGGAGCCATTGTGGGTGATATGGAGTATCCTCCCTCGCCCAGCTACACGACACTGGAGAATTGTATCAACGAGGCCGAGGTAATCGGTACCGGCTCTCAGGTCGGCGGTCTGGTGGGTGGCGTGCGCTATAACGACGGCGCTGCTTACATGGTGAACTGTATCAACCGCGGTAACGTCAGCGGTACATCGCTGGTGGGCGGTCTCATCGGTAATACGGCAGGCACGTCTATCATCATCTCGAGTTACAACGAAGGCCAGATACTGAGTGGCCAGAACGGCAACCGCAATTTGGTGGGTGGCGGCAACGCCACTTTCACAGGTGTGGCTGACATCAGCCTGACTGAGGAACGCGGACAGGGCATCTGCCTCGCTCCCGAAGCCAAAGGCAATGGCGCTCTTTGCTATGCGTTGAACGGCGACCAGACAGAAATCAAGTGGACGCAAACCATTGGCGTGGACGCAGCACCCGTACTGGGAACCAGCAGCAAGCAAGTTTACGGCCATGGCCGCAAGCATTGCGAAGGTACTCCGTACGAAGACATGACGTACAACAACGACCCCTCGCAGGACGATGTTCAGGACGACCACAACTTTGTGGGTGGTATCTGCTCCTATTGTAAACTTGTGGACCGTGATTATGTGAAGCCCGACGCTGACAGTGTTTACCATTTCAGCACAGTAGAACACATCGAGTGGTTCAGCGCTATGGTAAACCGCGAGTTCTATGGTGGAATGAAATGTGTGCTCGACGATGATATCGACTTTGGTGATGTGGAGAACGCCCATACTCCCATTGGCAACGATGGCCACAAGTTCTTCGGTCAGTTCGACGGACAGGGCCATCACATCCGTGGTATGGTGCTCCACCTCTCGAACATTGGCTCCCACGGTGCGGGCTTCTTCGGTTCGGTACGTGGCGGCGGCACGAATCCCGACGGCCAAGCATGGAACGACACGGTCATCATTCGCAATCTCATCATCGACAGCGACTGCGAAGTAACGATAGAAGGTGGAAACATCGGAGGTGTAATCGGTCGTATCAACGCTCGTAATTCAGATAGCAACATTGTGTTGGTAGAAAATTGCGGTAACGAGGCTAATGTTACGAGCCTTACCGGCGGTGGTGCTGCTGGTGTTATTGGCTGTGTTCAGGGCACGACTGTAGGACTCATCATTCGCAATTGCTACAATACGGGTAACATTTCCGGTACTGCCGAGTGTGCCACCATCTGTGCTTGGACGGGTACGGCAGCAGCCGGCCTCGTGAAGTCGTTCGAGAACTGCTGGAATTCTGGCCGTTTGGTGAGCGGCCTCGAAGGCGACAGAAACCTTTTCCGTACGCCCAACGTGGAAGCTATCTCCAACTGCTACGATGCCGAGAAGGCTAATGTGGAAGACGGCGGCCGTCAAGGCGTATATGAGTGGCAGACTGTGACTCCGGCTTCGTCTGGTGAGCTGGCGGCTGTGCTGCGTGGCGACAAACGTTCGAATGCTTGGCATCAGACGCTCATTGAGGACTATCATCCTGTGCTGGATCCCACGCACGGTTTTGTTTATGGCATAGACGGCGAGTTCGGTGACGTGCATGACGAGAGCACTTTTGCCACGTACAGCGAGAGCATGGTGTCGTATGAGCGCGATTTGTACGAGAACACAATGGCTACGCAGGCTCTCCTCGATGCATATCTGGGCCACATGGATGAACTTGCTGCTGCCGAGACGCTCGATGCCTTCCTCGACATTTATTATGATACGCTCTCCACGCTGCGTGCCGACATCAAGACTTCTGTGGAGGCATACAAGACATACGTGGCGGCTGTGGCAGAGGTGAGTGCGAAGCTTGCCGAAAATACAGAACTTACAGGTGTTGATCGCGACAAACTCGATGATTATTTGCTTCGCGACGATGCGCCCGGCGAGAAGTTCCCCAACGGAGCATATTTCTACATCACAGAAACTCACTTGCTGACCACCGAAGAAGTGCTGGCCGAAGCAGAATATGTGCAGACTCTCTACGATTTGGCACTGCGTAACAGCGGTTCCGCCGGCACCGAGGTTACCAACCTTATCGCGAATCCGATGTTTGCCGACGGCGTAGAAGGGTGGACCCTGACGGGTGGTGTCAATACGGGTGGTATCAAAGAAGTGATGACAACAGCTCAGGGCTGGAACACCACATTCGACATCCATCAGACAATCACCGGCCTGCAGAACGGTATGTACGAGCTTGTGGCCAACGGTGTATTCCGTTCCGAGCCTCGCGACGAGAACCATAGTTATGTAGGCTACATGTATGCCAACGACACGCGCGTCTATCTGCCCACCATCTTCGAAGACTATCTTCCTATAGAAGAGGCTAAGGATAGTGTGAACTGCTACATCACTCCCGGTGCTTCGACGCTCGACATTGAGATTTATGACGACAACGGACTGGTTGGCTACGCTCCGCAAGGTCTCGTGGGCAGTTCGTTCCACTTCAAGGACGGCCGCTACGTGAACCACCTGCTCGTGGAAGTTACCGACGGCACGCTCACCATCGGTATGGCTAACCCTGGCACGGGTAACGCCAACGACTGGACGGGCTTCTCCAACTTCCGCCTGTTCTATCAGGGCAAGGGCGAGGAGGCTGTTTCCGCTGCCGACCGCACGCTGACAGGCATGGCCGCACGTGCCGAGACGCTGGGCGAGTACTTTGGCGACATCAGCGACTACAACGCCTTCCCCAACTTCTCCACTTCGCTGCGCGAGGCACTGGAGGATGCCAAGGCACAGATAGAGACTCTCAGTAGCATAGAAGACCGCATGGCTCTCATCGGCCGCTTCAGCGACATCTTTGCCGAGATTTATGACAGCCGTATGGCATACCGCAACTACATGAACGAGGTAAACTACTTCCTCGACAAATCTGGCGACTTCTTCCTCGACGGAGTGATAGACGACGACACATATACTGCCATTTACGACCTGACGGACGAAATCATTGCCAACCTCGACCTCGGCATGTACAGTACGGAGGAAGCTCTCGCTCAGGAAGCTCTGAAGGCATCGCCCAGCTACGTGGTAGTATTCGGCGAAGAGCCAGAACAGGACGAGGATGGATGGTATCTCATCAAGAACGCGCTCAATGTGGAGTGGTTCAGCCAGTATGTGGCACGCCTCAATTCGTTTGCCAAGGGTAAGGTGATGAACGACATCGACATGGCGGGCGTATACCATTCGCCGATTGGCCCGAGCGAACAGCGCAAGTTCAACGGACAATTCGACGGACAGTTCCACCGCATCCTCAACATGGTCATTAATTCGACGCAGAATAATCAGGCCTTCTTTGGCTGGGTACGTGGTGGCGGCACGGTCATCAAGAACCTCATCATCGACAAGTCGTGCTCGGTGACAGCCGGCGACTGCTCGGCCGGACTTATTGCCAAGACACAGGTGTATGCCGACGCACCTATCTACGTGCTCAACTGTGTGAACGAAGCCAACATCACAGGTGGCGGTGCTACGACTGGTATTTTGGGTGCGCAGACTTCGCCCTACGCATACATTATTATGCACAACTGCGTGAATGCAGGAAACATCACTTCTACGCAAGAGTTGGGCGACACGAAGTACGCTTCTGCCTTCATCGGTTGGCACGGCGATATCGGTATCGGCAAGAACAGCGAACTCTGGAACTGCCTCAACATAGGCGAGATTACACCTATTGAACCTGGTAACAATCAGCTCTTCCGTGGCACATTCCGTAGCTGGCTTAATGACTACGATGTGATATATCACGATGCTCCGTATCAGGGCGAGAAGAATGTTTGGGAGACAGAGAATCCTGTGACCAGCGGCGAGCTTTGCTGGCTTCTCAATCAGCACGAGACGCAGGGCGTGAGCTACAAGCAGACGCTTGGCGTGGATCCCTATCCGCTGCCCATAGATGATGGCAAACACCTGCCCGTGCTGAAAGATGAGGAAGGCAAATATTACAACGAGGGCGGCGACGGAATCGTAACAATCCATCATTCATCGTCCACAAATGGAGAGATATACGACCTCAGCGGCCGCCGCGTAGAGAAGGCCACGAAGGGAATCTATCTGCAAGCCGGTAAAAAAGTTTTGGTGAAATAAAAGGGTTCACCGCTGCAAAAGAACTTCAGATTATTTGAAGTGTTTGGTGGAAGGAGAGGACGTCGCAGTGACGTCTTCTCCTTTGTTTTCTCTCTTCTCTTTCGATTTTTTTGTGTGCGGTTTGCTGTTGTTTCGAAAAAAAAACGTAATTTTGTCGCGAAGAATACCCTTAAACAAACAAAAACACGCGCAGGCGCGACGAAAACATGAGATTCGAGATGAGTAGAATGTTGAGGAATTTCCTTTTGGGCTTTGTAGCACTTTGGCTGCTTGTTGCCTGTCAGGAGAAGGTGGACGTGTCGAATCGATACGTATTCACTATGAAAACGGTGATGAGCTACTTGGAGAAGTATGACCAGTACAGCGAGTATGTGAAGTTGCTCAAGAAGACGCCCGTAAGCAAGATGTCAGAGACGACGCTGGCACAGCTGCTTTCGGCCCGCGGTCACTACACGGTTTTTGCACCGACGAACGACGCCATCCAAGACTACCTTGATTCACTTTACACAAAAGGCCTTATCAGTGAGCCTTCGTGGGATGGTTTCGGCAACGAGCACATTCGCGACTCCATAGAGAAGGTGATAGTTTACAACAGCATTATTGACGGAGGGGACAATAACACGTATGCTGTCTCAGAATTCCCCGTCAAGCAAGATGCTGAAATCCCTACGCCCAACATGTACGACCGCCGGTTGACAGTCCACCAGCCAGCGATGGGAGAGCAGTACCTTATAAATGATATGCAAATGGATGAGCGCAACTTCGACATCCTGCTGACAAACGGCGTCATCCACGCGATGAAGCAGGTGGTTGCGCCTACCAATAATACGTTGGGACTCTGGCTCGCAGATATGATAAACGGGCGGCAGGGCAATTATCTGGTGACGGCAAAACTGATAAATGCCATAGGACTGATCGACTCGCTTAAGCAGTGGGAAGACGTGGCCTATCGCGACCTCTACGAGCGGGGCGAGATTCCAACCGTGCACGACGAGGCCATCAACAGCAACAATGTTTTCCATACTCCTCAGCATCGCTACTACGGTTACACGCTCTTTGCCGAGAAGGACAGCGTGTGGGAGTCTCTGCTTGGCAAGACGGCGCGCGAGATATCGGTGCAGGACGTGGTGGATTATCTGGTCGCTAACAATATCTACCCCGATGCGCTGAATAATACGGACTACGAGAACGAGAACAACTTGCTCAATCGCTTCGTCACATACCACATCCTGCCCGAGCGGCTCGCCACAGACCGTCTGGTGATGCACTGGACTGAGCTCGGCTACAACAAGAGTACCAAGGATTTGGGCGCCGCCATGAGTGAGTTCTACACCACAATGGGCAAACGTCGCCTAATGAAACTCTACGAGAGCCGCGTGACAAACGGCATCTACTTGAATCGTTTCCCCAATATCGACAATGGGCGACAAGGAACTTACCGCGAAGTGTCCTGCGATGCCGACAAAGAGGGTATCAAAGTGGGCGAGCCCGACCTGACGGGAGACAATAATGTGCGAAATGCCATAGTCTATCCCATAGACAAGTTGCTGTTGTACGACGACGCCACGCGCGACAATCTGCAGAAAGGACGCATCCGCTGGGACGTCGCCTCCATGTTCCCCGAGTTTATCAACAATGACATTCGCATGTGTCCGCTGACCGACTATGAGCACACCAACGTGTGGATTCCCTCAGACAAAACGTATCGCTATCTCGACGGCGTGGACATCTCGGAGGAGACCAAGTTCTACTATTGGACCGGCATGAACCAAAACTGGGAAAACTATCTTGGCGACGAGTTTACGCTTCGTGGATATCCTGACGTCACGTTCCGTCTTCCGCCCGTACCTCGCCGCGGAACTTACGAGTTCCGCTATCAGGTGCAGAGCAACGGCGGTATGCGTGGCATCGTACAGTTCTACTGGGGAAAGGACAAGAACAAATTGGCCGTTATGGGCATCCCGTTGGATTTGCGCGTAGTCGCAAATGTGCGAATCAGCAGCAGGGGTAATACTCCCTGCGATTACGGATGGGAAAAAGACACGGATGACGACGACTACAATGCCGAGGTGGACAAGCATCTGCGCAACAACGGATACATGAAGACGCCTGCCATCTTCTCGAAACGCAACAGCCAGTATAGCACGCGACGCATACTTTTCCGTCAGACGATGGATCCCGACGAGGTTTACTACATTCGGTTTAGGTCGGTGATGGACGACCCGACTCGATATTTCTACATCGATTTCTTCGAGTACTGCGCCAAGGAAGTCTACGACAATCCCGAGTCGCCCGAAGACATCTGGTGATGCTCTCGGAAATGCCACGTGTCGCAGTGCTTCACGCGACGTGTAGCATTCGTTCACGCGACGTGTAGCATTCGTTCACGCGACGTGTAGATTTTGAAAAACTACGTGTGGCGTGGAAACAACCAAAGGCAAGAAAAAGCGGTTAGCAGCAGACGCTGCTAACCGCTCGTGATTTAACCGTTTTTCTTAGTACGTCATCTTTGGCTCAAGCTCTTTGGCTTGGTCTATCATTTTCTGCACTTCGCTTACTGCGGGCACGCGGCCGCAGATGTGACGTGCGGCGTTCAGTTCCTCGAGTTTCGGCTGCAGGTTCTCAGCCACGCGATGGCGGAACTCCTTCACAGTGTCCACTCCGGCAGCCTCGAGCAGCTCGGCGAACTGCGGGCCGACGCCATTGATGCGGAACAGATCGGCATGGTTGGCCCAACGCAGAATCAGCTTCTCGCTGATGCCGGTAGCCTCGGCCAGCTCCTTGCGACCCTTCGGGGCAGCACATTTCTCCAGCAGCTCGCTCACCTTGTTGATGCCTGCGGCAACAAGTTTCTCGGCGTACACATCGCCTACGCCCTCGATGTCGATAATCTTGTAGTCCATGATTTTGTGTTTAGAAAGTTTGTAAATATGAAAACTATCGCAGTGGCAAATTTAGTGAAAAGCTGCGAGCGCGGCAACTTTTTGGCCGAAAAAGATGAAATATGAATTTAAAAGTTGTATCTTTGCAGCCGAAAACATAACATGTAACAGCCAAAATGGACGACTATCACGCGGAGAAAACAGATTTGTAGGGTCCCTTCTTTACGGAGCATTGCTTGCTGGCATAGGCTCCCGCAGGACGGGATGCCGAATGAGTACTGACCTTTTATAACGACGAGCAAGACGATGCGAACTTTCTGGAACACTACAAATGGTCTGCGCACCATAGATTCGTGGGAATCCAACTGCTGGGTTCAGGTGACATGCCCCACCGAAGAAGATACGAACTTCCTGGAAAACGAACTTGGCATTCCTGACTATTTTTTGGGCGACATTGCCGACCTTGACGAGCGTGCCCGTTACGAATACGACGAGGGCTGGATACTAATCATCCTCCGTATTCCGTATGTGAAGGAAGTGCGCTCTCGCACGCCATTCACCACAATTCCGTTGGGTATCATCATGAAGAAGGATGTCTGCATTACGGTGTGCAATTTCGAGACGAACATGATGATAGATTTCGTGTCCTTCCAGCAGAAACGAGGCGTGGGATTCACCGATTCAGTGGATATGGTATTCCGCCTGTTCCTGAGCAGCGCGGTGTGGTACCTGAAACGACTGAAGCAAATCAACGCCATGATTGAGAAGTCGAAGAAAAACATGGACCACGACATCGATAATGCCGACCTCATCCGCCTCAGCAAGTTGCAAGACAGCCTGACTTATTTCATTACGTCCATCCGCGGCAACGAGACGCTGCTATCGAAACTGAAGTTCAAGCTGCCAGTCGATGAACTCGACGCCGACTTGATTGAAGACGTGAACATCGAAATGAGCCAGGCACGTGAGTCGGCTGGCATCTATACCAATATTTTGGACTCCACGATGGACACCTACGCAAATATCATCAACAACAACATGAGCGACGTGATGAAAATGCTCACCAGCATCAACATTATCCTCATGTTCCCCACGCTTATTGCCAGTTTGTTCGGCATGAACCTGATAAACGGCATGGAGAATGTGTGGTGGGGCTTCCCCATAGCATTGCTCCTCTCGGTTGTTGTGACGGTGCTATTCCTGTGGTACTTCAAGCGTAAAACGTGGATTTAGTCTGTTTTCTGTAAAAAAAATCAGTTTTCATTAGGAGGGAAACAGATTTTTCCCTTAATTTGTACCTTAAAAGACATCAAAAGAGAGAAAAAATGGGAGTCCAAAGCAGGAAATCTTGCTTTCGTCTATCCCTTTTTCCCCTGAGATGAGGAAAAGTATAAACACTAAAGCCTAAAAGGTAAACGACATGATGGACTCTTTAGAGACGACCGAGACCACTGCCCCTGTGCAGTCTTCTGAACCCGTAATTGAGAAAACGAACGAAGCCCCCGAAGCTCCAGTAGAAGAAAACGTAGAGTGTGCTCCGATCACGGAGGACGCTGCACCCGCAGAGGAAACCACCGAGCCGCAGCCTGCGACAGAGGAAACAGCCGAGCAGGTGCCCGCCACAAAAGAAGAGGTGGTGGCCCGCATGAAGGAACTTGCATCGGGCGAAGAGTTGGGCGAGAAAACAGAACTCGACCAGCTGAAAGTTTTGTTCTACAAGTATCATAATGCAGAAATCCAAGCTGCACATCGCGCTTTCATCGAGGCCGGTGGCGAGGCTGAGAAGTTCGTTCCGCAGATAGATCCGCTCGAGCCCGAGTTCCGAGCTGCCATGCAAATCGTCCGTGAGCGCCGTGCTGCAGCTCAGGAGGCGCTGGAGAAGCAGAAGCAGGAGAACCTGCAGCGCAAACTGTCCATTCTGGAGCGTCTGCAGCAGTTGGCAGAGACGCCCGAAGAGGCGAACAAGGCGTTCGATGAGTTCAAGGCACTCCAAACGGAGTGGAAGGAAATAAAGGCTGTGCCCGCCGAGCGTGCCACAGAACTTTGGAAGACCTATCAGTTGCGCGTAGAGAACTTCTATGATTTGTTGAAACTTGGTCACGAGTTGCGCGACTACGACTTCCGCAAGAATCTGGAGGTGAAGACACGCCTGTGCGAGCAGGCCGAGGCATTGGCCAAGGTGGAAGATGTCATTCAGGCTTTCAATCAACTGCAGGGACTTCATCAGGAGTGGAAGGAGACCGGACCAGTGGCTAAGGAACTCCGCGACGAGATATGGAATCGTTTCAAGGCCGCTTCGTCTGTCATAAACAAGCGCCACCAAGCTCATTTCGAGGAACTCAAGGCCCAGGAGGAGCAGAACCTCGCAGAAAAGACAGCGCTGTGCGAAGAACTCGAGGGCTTCGAGACGGAAGGACTGAAAACCTTTGCCGACTGGGATGCCATCACACAGAAAATCATCGATCTGCAAGCACGTTGGAAGACCATAGGCTACGCGCCGCAGAAGATGAATAACCAGATTTTCGAGCGTTTCCGCCAAGGTTGCGATGCTTTCTTCGAGAAGAAGTCTCAATTCTTCCAGAACCTGAAGGACGAACTTAGTGCCAATCTGGCCAAGAAGAAGGAACTGATGGAGAAGGCAGAGGCACTGATGGACAGCACCGAGTGGCGGGCCACGGGCGACACCCTGATACAGTTGCAAAAGCAGTGGAAGGAAATCGGTTCCGTGCCTCGCAAGTATTCCGAAGCATTGTGGAAGCGCTTCGTTGGCGCCTGCGACCATTTCTTCGAGGCAAAGCAACAGGCCACGGCTGGGCAGCGCGAGGAGGAAAATGCCAACTTAGAGCAGAAACGCAGCCTTATCGACCAGTTGAAAGGACTCGCCGCTGAAGGCGCAGAATACACCATTCAGCAGGTGAAGGAACTACAGCAGAAGTGGAACGATGTAGGCCACGTGCCTTTCCGCGACAAAGACAAACTCTACAAGGAGTACCGCGAGATTTGCGACAAACTCTACGACGCGCTCAACGCTACACAGGCACAGCGCCGGCTGAATAACTTCCGCAACAATCTGGCACAGAAGATTGAAAAGGAAGGCGCGAACCTCGAGAGCGAACGCAACCGCATGATGCGTGCCTACGAAAGAATGCGCGACGAACTTAAGACCTACGAGAACAACCTTGGTTTCCTGAATGCCGGAAGCAAGAAAGGCAACAGCCTTGTGGACGCCATGAAGAAGAAGGTCGAGAAACTGCGCGACGAACTGAATCTACTGGCTCAGAAGATTAAGACTGTGGACGAACAGCTGCGGAACGGCGAGTAAAGGCCGCACTTCGCAGACTTAAGGCATATGACAGTCTGAGCCCCGAAAGCAATTTCATACTTTCGGGGCTCAGATAGTTTCTGGCTTCCTATTATATATAAGGAAAGGACGTGCTTTACTCTTCGTCTTCCAGGCTTTCGGCGTATTCCATCTCGCCTTCCACAATCCAACGCAGCTCATCGGGCTCGAAGGTTCCCATCTTGTCCTTCTTCGCTTGCGCGGCCAAGTGTTCCGACACGGCTTCAATGTCGATGTCAATGAAGCCTTCGCTGTCGGGCTTCGCGTCGAGAACTCCGCTGTTGGTGTAGTAATCCACCAGTACGTCGAGGAAATAGTAGAGTTCCTCCTCCGAGAAACGTTCTTTCAACTCCTGCGGCAGGTAGTTCTGAATGTATTCTACCGTCTTGCGGTCGTCTTCTGCTTCTTGCAGCAGTTCTTCGTCGAGTGTTGCCATAGGTCTTAAAGAATTGCTTTCAGTTTATCTTCGAAGACAGCACGTCCGGCAGCGCCCACCTGTTTGTCCACAACTTCTCCGTTCTTGATGAAGAGGATGGTGGGGATGTTACGGATTCCGAAGCGCTGCGGCAGTTCTTCGTCCTCCTCGATGTCGCATTTGCCAATGATGGCTTTCCCTTCGTATTCCTTAGCCAGTTCTTCAATAACAGGGCCTACCATACGGCAGGGTCCGCACCAAGTTGCCCAAAAGTCAAGCATGATAGGCTTGCCTGTGTTTACCAATGCCTGAAAGTTCTCGCTTGTGATTTTCTGTGCCATAGCTTTAAATTTTATGAATTACCGTTTAACAATTATCGTGTCTCTTGTCTCTTTTAGTTTACCTTGTACGACAGCGCCGGCGAGTCCTCGATGTATGAGAGCAGGTTGCGGTTCACCGTCACCTTGCGCGACTTGGATGTGAGCGTCAGCATCTCGCCGTCTGTGTCAATCAGTTGGATGATAATCGGTGTCTTGCCTGGCGTTTCAGCAGTCAGCTCGTCCAGCGATGCAATCGTGTCGGCCGTGACCAATCCGCACTGCACGGAGATGGTGAGTTTCTGTATGATGTTTTCCTTTAAGTCGCCCAAGAACTGAATTTTTCCCACGCGCAATTCCATGCGGCTCGGGTCGTGTTGGCGCGGCTGAATGCGTGCATCCACCAGGATGGAGTTGCCCACAATGGCGTAGCCCTGCCATCGAGTCCAGTCTTGCCCGAAAAGTGGCAATTCGCCTGCGCCGCTGTAATCCTCAATCGTGATAATGCCAAACGCCGAGCCCCTCTTGCTGATTCCTGTGCGAACGGCTGTAATAATCCCTCCGAACACCACATCCTGTTCCTTCAAGTCGTCGAGTTGCGACAGGTCAGCCATGTGCCGATTGCAGATGTCCTGCATGATAACATAGTACTCGTCCAGCGGATGTGCGCTCAGGTAGATGCCAATGAGGTCGCGTTCGTAGTTAAGTCGCTGCAGCGGCGTCCATGCGGGCGCTTCCGGAATGGGCGGCGTCGTCACTTCTATCATGTCGAAGTCGTTGAACAGGCTGTTCTGTGCTTCCTGCTGCGCCACCTGATAGTTCGTGCCGTAGCGGATGAGCGTGTCCAGAAAAGCTTCGCCACGTTCATTTTTGTATGCCAACTGCTCGCGAGTTACGTCGGGCGCAAACGTGTCAAATGCGCCACTCAGTGCTAAACTTTCCAAGCCGCTTCGCTTGACAGTATTGATGGAGATTCGCTGAACGAAGTCGAAGATATCTTTGTACGGGCCGCGTTCGTCGCGTTCCTTCACGATGGCTTCCACGGCGCTGTCGCCCAGTCCTTTTATGGCTCCCAGCCCGAATCGCACATTTCCGTGTGTGTCCACACTGAACTTCTGGCGGCTTTGGTTGATGTCTGGGCCGAGGCATTTAATTCCCATCGCCTTGCACTCGCTCATCAGCTTGGTGATTTCCTTGATGTCGGACAGGTTGCGGCTCATACTGGCTGCCATGTACTCCGATGGGTAGTTTGCTTTTAGGTAAGCTGTTTGGTAGGCAACCCACGAATAACAGGTGGCGTGGCTCTTGTTGAAGGCATAGGAAGCAAATTTCTCCCAGTCGGCCCATATTTTCTCCAGCGTGGCAGCGTCGTGCCCGTTCTCCTGTCCCTGTTTGATGAACTTCGGTTTCAGGTGATCCAGCTTGTCGCGCTGTTTCTTTCCCATGGCCTTTCGCAGCGTGTCGCTTTCGCCGCGCGTAAAGTTGGCCAGCTGTCGGCTCAGGAGCATCACCTGCTCTTGGTAGACCGTGATGCCGTACGTGTCCTTCAGGTACTTCTCCATGCACGGAATGTCGTACTCCACAGGTTTGCGTCCCTGCTTGCGGTCGATGAAGTCGGGTATGTAATCCATCGGCCCTGGGCGATAGAGCGCATTCATGGCAATGAGGTCTTCGAATGTGTTGGGCTGCAACTCGCGCAGGTACTTTTGCATTCCGGCCGACTCGAACTGGAAGGTTCCCACGGTTCGTCCGTCGCAGTAGAGGTTGTACGTGGCGTCGTCTTCGATGCTGATTTTGTCTATATCTACTTCCACGCCCAGGTGGTCGCGAATGTTAGAGACGCATTCCTTGATGATAGAAAGGTTTTTCAGCCCGAGGAAGTCCATTTTTATGAGTCCCGTCTCCTCTATGACAGAACCTTCGTACTGTGTGCAACGTATCCGCTCGCCCGTTTCCTTATCTTCTGCCGTGCTGATGGGCACCCAGTCGGAAACGTCGTCGCGACAGATGATGGTGCCGCAGGCGTGGACACCAGTGTTACGCACGGTTCCCTCAAGCATCTTTGCAAACTCTATGGTGTCGTGGTAGAGCGGAATGGGCGATGCCTCAGCCTCAGCCAGTTGTGGCACGTTGGCAATGACATTCTTCAGATTCATTTTCAACTGGTCGCCGTTCTTGTCCGTCAAACGGTCTGGAATAGCTTTGCACCAGGCGTTCACCACGTCGAGCGGCACCTTCTGCACGCGTGCCACGTCCTTGATGGCCAGTTTCGTTGCCATTGTGCCGTAGGTGATGATGTGCGTCACTTTTTCCTCGCCGTACTTCTGCGTCACCCAAGAGAGCACCTTTCCGCGTCCGTCGTCGTCAAAGTCTACGTCGATATCAGGCAGCGAGATGCGGTCGGGGTTGAGGAAACGCTCGAACAGCAGGTCGTACTTGATGGGGTCCACCTTGGTAATTCCCAGACAGTAGGCCACTTCGCTGCCGGCAGCGCTGCCACGCCCGGGGCCTACGGCCACATCGAGTTCCTTTCGGGCGGCGTTGATGTAGTCTTGCACGATGAGGAAGTAGCCGGGGAAGCCCATCGTCTTCATCACGTGCAGCTCAAACTTTATTCTTTCCACCACTTCGTCCGACAACTGCTCGCCGTAGATTCGCTTGGCGCCCTGCTCCGTCAGGTAACCCAGGTAGTCAGCCTCCAGTTTCAGGCGGTAGAGTTTCTCCACGCCGCCCAGCGATTTCACTTTCTTCTGTGCCTCCTCTGGTGTGAGGACGACGTTGCCGTTCTCGTCGCGTGTGAATTCGTCAAAGAGCTGCTGGTCGGTGAACTTCTGGTGGTATGTCTGCTCGGTTCCGAACCATTCGGGTATGTCGAAGTTGGGCATAATCGGTCCGTGGTCGATGCTGTAAGTCTCCACCTTATCGCAGATATCGCACGTGGTGCTCAGCGCTTCGGGACAGTCGGCAAAGATTTCGTTCATCTCTGCGCGTGTCTTGAACCATTCCTGCTTGGTGTAGAGCAGACGCTTCGGGTCGTCGAGGTCGCGGTTTGTGCCCAGACAGAGCAGTCGGTCGTGTGCCTCGGCGTTTTCCTCGTCCACAAAATGCACGTCGTTCGAGCAGATTAGTTTCACGTCATACTTCTTGGCCAGCCGCATCAGCTCCACATTGGCCTGTTGCTGCCCGACGAATGTCTCACGGTTGGCGCGCTGGTTGGGATTCTTCACTTCGTGGCGTTGCATCTCGAGGTAATAATCCTCGCCAAAGATGCTTTTGTACCAGCGGATTGTCTCTTCGGCGCCTGCGATGTCGCCAGCCAGAATCTTGCGTGGCACCTCGCCGGCCAGACAGGCCGAGCAGACGATAAGTCCCTCGTGATACTTCTCCAGCTCGCTGTGGTCGGTGCGCGGCTTATTGTAAAAGCCGTCCGTCCACGCGTGCGACACGATTTTTACAAGGTTGTGATATCCCGTTTCGTTTTTGGCCAGCAGTATAAGGTGGTAGCGGCGGCTGTCCAGTTCTTTCGTCTTGTCGTACATCGTCCGCGCCGCTACGTAAACCTCGCAACCGAAGATGGGCTTAAAGATTCGTTTCTCTGTTTCGCGCAGCAGTGCCTCCGTTTCCTCCACGGCCTGCGTGTCGGCCGGATTTTCCTTCTGCAGCGTGGCTAATTTTTCTTTCAGCTTCTTTATTTCGTCCTTCACGCCGGCGTTCTTCTTCTTTGTGTAATTGAAGAATTCCTTCACGCCCATCATGTTGCCGTGGTCCGTGATGGCCATTCCGCGCATCCCGTCCTTTATGGCTTTGTCCACGAGGTTTGGGATGCTGGCTTGCCCGTCCAGCAACGAATATTGCGTGTGTACATGAAGGTGTACAAAGTCTTCCATACGATTTCCTCTCATCTTTTTGCCGGTATAAAGGTACGCTAAAAATGGCAGACAGGCAATATTGTTCGTCCTTTTTTTTGCCCTTTGACAAAAAAAGCCTAACTTTGCACAGAAGTACCAATCATATATGGGAAAACGACTGCGGAAACTCAAGAAAATACGACTTCACAGAGAAGGCACCCACACGCTCCTTTGGGGCGGGCTGCTGTTGTTGATGGTGAATCTGCTCGTCTTTTACTTATTCCCGGGCGTGGTTTCCTACGTGGTGTTTGCCGTCAGCCTGACGGTTTACCTTGTGGTAGTCAATTTCTTCCGTTGTCCCCTCCGTATTTTTGACGGCGACACAGAGCGCATCGTAGTGGCTCCGGCGGACGGCCGTGTGGTGGTGGTAGAGGAAGTGGAGGAGAACGAGTATTTCCACGACCGCCGTCTCATGGTCAGCATCTTCATGAGTCTCTTCAATGTGCACGCCAATTGGATTCCGGTGGACGGCATCGTCCGCCATGTGACGCATTTCGACGGCAATTATCACCGCGCGTGGCTGCCGAAGGCGAGCATCGAAAACGAGCACAGCTTGGTTGTAATCGAGACACCCGACGGCACGGAGGTCTTGGCGCGTCAGGTGGCAGGCGCGATGGCACGCCGCATTGTCACGTATGCACAGGAGGGAGACGAATGTTTCGTCGACGAGCATATGGGTTTCATCAAGTTCGGCTCGCGCGTTGACCTCTTCTTGCCGCTCGGCACGGAGGTCTGCGTAAAACTCAATCAGGTGACGCACGGCAACGAGACCATCGTGGCGCGGCTGCAGGCTCCTGCTGCGCAGCCGGCGGACGAGGCGACTGATGCCTGACCCTTGAACCAGATTTTCTGAACTATGGATTTTCAACTGAAGAAGCACATCCCCAACGCCATCACATGTTGCAACCTAATGAGTGGCTGCGCCGCCACGGGTGCCGCCTTCTATGGTCATTACCATTGGGCCGTGGTGATGATAGTGGTGGGTGCTGTTTTCGACTTTTTCGACGGCCTTACGGCTCGTGCCTTGGGCGTCTCTTCGCCCATCGGCAAGGAGCTCGACTCGCTGGCCGACGTCGTAACCTTCGGTGTGGCGCCCAGTGCCATACTTTTCTACCTCTTCCACGAGGTACACTGCCCCGAGATGCTGATGCCCGTGTGGCATGTCCTGCCGTATGCGGCCTTTCTGATGGCAGCTTTCTCAGCGTTGCGACTGGCCAAATTCAACCTCGATACGCGGCAGACGACGCAGTTCATCGGTCTTCCCACGCCAGCCAACGCACTTTTCTGGGGCTCGCTGGTGCTGGGGCAGCACGCGTTTCTGGTTTCGCAGCGGTTCAACGCCGTCTTTCTGCTGCTCTTCATGCTGCTTTTCTGCTGGCTGTTGGTGGCCGAAGTGCCCATGCTGGCACTGAAGTTCAAGAATCTCTCGTGGGCCGACAACCGCTGGCGCTACATTCTCCTGCTGGGTTGCCTGCCGTGCTTCCTGTTGGGAACCAGTTGTTTCGCAGCCATTATCGTGTGGTACGTGCTGCTTTCCATCGTACATAATAAGGTGGGTTGAAACGCCACGTGTGGCGTGAAAAAAACTACACGTCGCGTGAGCTCACGCGACGCGTCGCTGTGACGCTTGCGACGTGTCGCATTTTCGTTTCCTTGCTGTGCCTTCTCAGAACCTCTGTGCAGCGGGTTTATCTCTTTCGCTTGAAGAATTCTTTCATCAGTGCGCCGCATTCTTCCTCCAGCGTGCCGGCCGTCACTTCGGTGCGCGGATGCAGTGCGTCGGGCGCAAAGGTTCGGTAGCCGCGCTTTGGGTCGGCCGCTCCATACACCACGCGGCCGATTTGCGACCAGCCAAGTGCGCCGGCGCACATGACGCACGGCTCCACCGTAACGTAGAGCGTGCAGTCCGTCAGGTACTTTCCGCCCAAATGACTGGCAGCGGCCGTGATGGCTTGCATCTCGGCGTGCGCCGTCACGTCGGTGAGCCGTTCCGTGAGGTTGTGCGCGCGGGCTATGATGCGGTCGCGGCAGACAATGACGGCACCGACGGGAATTTCGTCGGCCCGGAAAGCCTCTTGCGCCTCCTCCAGTGCCTGTCTCATGTAGAAATTGTCGTCTGCCATCGTTTTTTCTTGTGCTACGTCGTGGCAAAGTTACGTTTTTTTTCTAATTTTGTAAGCAAAACAGCTGAAGAAATGAACTTGCGACGCGTGGAACTGGCCGAGACCGTGAGCACAAACACCTTTGCCAAGGGGCTCGACGATGCGGCCGACGGCGGTTGGACGCTGGTGACGGCCGAGTTTCAGACAGCTGGCCGTGGCGCTGGCGAGAACCGCTGGGAGTCGGAGCGCAGCAAGAATCTGCTCTTCAGTCTTCGCATGAAACCGAAAGGCGTGGCTGCCGCGCGAATGTTCGTGCTCAGCGAAGCGTTGGCGCTGGCCGTGTGCGGAGCGCTGGACGAGTACGGCAGCGGATTCTGCATCAAGTGGCCGAACGACATCTACCACGCCGACCGCAAGATGGTGGGCATGCTGATAGAGAACACGCTGCGTGGCGACTTGGTGGACACGTCTGTCATGGGCGTGGGCATCAACGTGAATCAGCGACGTTTTCGCAGCGATGCGCCAAATCCTGTCTCGCTCTTCCAGGTGCTGGGACACGAGGTGGAACGCGAGACACTGCTGACGAGCGTCGTATCGCGCCTTGCAGAAGAGTGCGCAAGGGTCACAGACGGGCAGTACGATGCGCTGCATCAGCGCTACGTGGCGCGCCTCTATCGTCGCGGCGAGGAACATGCTTATCGCGACGCCGCCGGCACCTTCCGTGCCACGCTCACTGACGTGGAACCCACAGGCCACCTGCTGCTCCGCGACACGCAGGGACTCGAGCGACGCTATGCATTCAAGGAAATAACATATATAATATAAGGTATGGAAACAAGATTCAGAAGAATTCTGTTGAAGCTCTCGGGCGAAAGCCTCATGGGAGAACAGAAGTATGGCATCGACGAAAAACGTCTGGCCGAGTACGCGCAACAAATAAAGGAAGCCCACGAGATGGGTGTGCAGGTTGGCATTGTCATTGGCGGCGGCAACATCTTCCGCGGACTGAGTGGCGCAGGGAAAGGTTTCGACCGTGTCAAGGGCGACCAGATGGGCATGTGTGCTACGGTAATTAACTCGCTGGGACTAAGTAGTGCACTTGGCGCTGTGGGTGTGAAGAGTCGCGTGCTGACGGCCATCCGCATGGAACCCATCGGCGAGCTGTACACAAAATGGAAAGCCATCGAGGCAATGGAGCAGGGCGATGTCGTAATCATGAGCGCCGGCACGGGAAATCCGTATTTCACCACCGACACGGGCAGCAGCCTGCGTGGCATAGAGATAGAGGCTGACGTGATGCTGAAGGGGACACGTGTGGATGGCATCTATACGGCGGACCCCGAGAAAGACCCCACGGCCACAAAGTTCCACGACATCACGTACGACGAGATTTACAACCGCGGCCTGAAGGTGATGGATCTCACAGCCACCACCATGTGTAAGGAGAACAATCTGCCAATCTACGTCTTTAATATGGACGTTTACGGCAACTTGCGCCGGGTGCTGCAGGGCGAAGAAATCGGTACGCTGGTTCACAACTGACGACGCGGCACGACGAAAAGAAAAAGTCAGGGGCTGGAGAACAAAGTTTTTCTCCAGCCCCTGATGCTTTTGACGTGTATCTTTTGTCTGGGCGACTGCCGCAACTATTCTTGCTTGTCGAGTTGCTGATATACCGAGTGCTGACTCTTGTACTCCGGCACGATTTCCTTCATCTTGCGTACCGTCTCCATGTTGTCATACTCACGGCTGATGCGTACCAGGTCGTCAATCCACTGGCAAACTTCGGCGTAATCGTATTCGCGCACCTGTGCAATCTTGATTTTCTTATTGAAGGTGGGCTTCGTTATTTCCTCGTTGTTCAGCACTTCCTCGTACAGTTTCTCGCCATCGCGCAGTCCGGTGAATTTTATCTCCACGTCTTTTGCGCCGCTGAGCTGTATCATACGTTTGGCCAGGTCGGCAATCTTCACGGGCTTGCCCATGTCGAAAACAAAAATCTCGCCGCCGTTGCCCATCGTGCCGGCTTCGAGCACCAACTTACATGCCTCGGGAATGAGCATGAAGAAGCGTATGATGTCGGGATGCGTCACGGTGACGGGACCGCCGTTCCTTATCTGCTCGCGGAAGAGTGGGATGACGGAACCGTTGGAGCCCAGCACATTTCCGAAACGCGTAGTCACAAACTGAGTCTCGCCCTGAATTTTTCCTTCTTTGATGGCCTTGTCAAGACTTTGCACGTAGATTTCGCAAATTCGCTTCGAGCAGCCCATCACGTTGGTGGGGTTCACAGCTTTGTCCGTGGATATCATAACGAATTTGCGGATGCCGTATTTCACACTTAGGTCGGCCAGAACGCGTGTTCCCAAGATGTTGTTTTGCACGGCTTCGCTGGGATTGTCTTCCATCATCGGCACGTGCTTGTACGCTGCCGCGTGGAAAACATATTCCGGGCGGAACTGCGCGAAGATGCTCTCCATGTGTTCGCGGTTGGCAATGCTGGTGACGATGGTCTGTGCCTTGATACCGGCATAGTTGCGTGCCATCATCAGGCGGATGTCGTGTTGCGGCGTCTCGGCCGAGTCAATGAGAATCAGTTGCGAAGGTTCCCATTGCGCTATCTGTCGCACCATTTCCGAGCCGATGCTTCCGGCGCTTCCGGTGATGAGGATGCGGCGACCGCGCAGCAGCCGCTCCACGGCTTGTAAATCGACCTGAATTTCCTCGCGCGGCAGCAAATCCTCGATTTCCACCTCGTGGAGGTGCGAAGTGTTGATGTCGCTTTTTCCGTCCCACTGCTGAGCCAGGTTGGTGGTGTACACCTTAATGCCGGCTTCCAACAGTCGTTCTGTCATTGCCTCGTTTGCCATGAAACGCTCTGTCTTGAGCGGCGAAACAAGTAGCGCTGTGGCCCTCTTCTGTTTCATGTGCTCCACCAGATGTTCGTCGTTCCGATAGACATTAACTCCCTGCAACATATGTCCGGGCATGTCTTCCGAGTCGCTGACGAAGCCGAAGAGTACAAAACGCGACGGGTTGTCCATGCGAATGCTCTTGGAGAGAGCCATGCCGCCGGCGCGCGTTCCATAGATGAAGACACGTCGCGTGGCTTTCCCCTCGTGCAAGGAATCGTAAACATACTTCACGAAAATGCGGGCGGCAAACATGATAACCGTGGCAACGAACCACGAGAACAGAAGCACTTGCCAACCGATGGGTACAAACAATTTGTCAGCTTGCAGCACGTGACGTCCCACCTCGATGATTACGATGCCTATCAGGTTTGCAATAGCAACGCGGTAAAGGTCGGTGAAAGACGAGAAACGCAGCACGCCGCGGTAGGTTTGCATGATGCGGAAGCCCACAACATAGGGAATGAGGTATATTATCAGAGTTCCCAACAGCGCCCAAATAGTATTGTTGGCAGGCAGTTTCTGTGCTATGAGCAGGTAAACAAAAAGATTTGAAAGCAAGACTACACTACAATCGAATATCAGCACTGCCCAATATGGCATGGCGTTTTTCGAGAAGTACCAGTCTGCTATTTTTTTAAATAAGTTCATAAGCTTATAAATGACGTTTGTGTTTCCGCCGGGCTCCTGCACTTTTAGGTCTCGCGGCAGCACGTATTTATTTTACTATAGCTTCGTAGTCGATGGCGGTCGTGGTCTTTACGGTGCCGCCTTTGGCATAATATGTTCCTCCCACCTTGATGCTTTTGCTCTGCGACCCGGTGTTTGTGACGGTGACAGAGCCCGCAGAGATGGTTAGGTCGTTCGTCACCTTAATTCCCATACATTTGCTCGTTTCTTTCGTAACGGGGTCGGTGTACACGCCACCCGTGGCACGAATGATGATGACGGTGCTGGCATCATTTTCGTTGATGGTCATGTACGATGCCGTAATGCCTTTGCTGCCGGCTCCCGAGGTGGCAATGTTGATGTTGCCGCCACTAACTATCATTGTGGAGTCAGATTTTATTCCTTTCACGTCTGGGCTGGTGAGCGTCATCGTGATGTTTCCGCCTTTGATGAAGACGAATCCATTGTATTCCTCCGTGGGATCGTTGGTCATCTCAGCCTGAATGCCGTCGCCTGTCATGCCGCTCAGATTCAGTGTGCCGCCGTTCATCTGAAAGTATTGGCCGGCATGTATGGCATCGCCAGCTGCTTTCGTCACGGTGATGGTTCCTGTAGATTTTTTCAGCTGCAAATATTCTTTTGTGGCGATGGCGTGTCTGGTGTTCCCCTTCACGTTAAGGCTCCCGCCACCTGATATTTCCAAGTGTCCCTTGCAATAGAGGCAAGCTTTCTGCTCGCCGTTTGTTGCATCGGTGAGTGTGTTTGTTGTTCCTCCCACGAGTATGAGGTCAACGCGCTTGCCGCACTGAATGTCGAGAGGTGCGCCGGTAGTGGAGGTTAGATTGAGCCCTTGGAGGTAAAACTTGCACTTGTAGCCGCCGGTGTACGTGAGGGAACCGTTGGAGCTACTGCCGGAAAGTTCGATTTCGAGTTCGTCCGTTGTATTCTCGCTTACGATATTCACATTGGCACCGTTGGTCGTGTATGAAACGCCGGGCGCATTGCGCAAATCCACGGTCGCTGTGCTTCCGTTGAAGGCAACCGAGATGACATACACCATGCGGATGCTGTCTATCTGGGCTGTGGCGTATGTGGTTTCACCCACCTTGACGCTGGCTCCGTTGTTGGAGAACGTGAGGTCTTGCAAGGCCACGCGCTCGTTGTCGCCGTTCGCCCAAATGCGCATGTACTGCTGGGCGGATGCGGCGAGCGTAATTGCTGCAAGAAGTACAGTCGATATGATACGTTTCATGTGGCGTTTTCCTTATTTCGTTATCTTGATGGTCTGCTGGCCAAGGCTTACAATGTAGAGGCCACGGGGCAGCGAAGCCAAATTCACCTTGGCGCCTTCCTGGTCTATGCTTGCCACACTGACAAGCGCACCCGAGGCATTGTAGACGCGAAGGAGTCCTTTCTGAGATGTGTAGAGCGTGCCGCCTTTGAAGCGCAGGTCTTTTGTCTTCTGGGGCAGCGACTCAACGGACACTGCTGTGTTGGAGAACTGCATCTTCTGCATTTCGCTCAGCGGATACGTAACGTCGCCGTCTGTCGTCGTAATGACAATGTTCGTACTTGTGAAGGTGATTTTCTTCACAGTGCTCAGCGTAAGGCTGGATTCGCCGCTCGTGCGGGTTACGTTGAGGTAAGTATAGTCATCGGCCACAGCAAACTGTGTGGCCAGAGCCAGCAGGATTGTAAAGAAGCACTTTTTCATCTTTTTTGTGTTTTAGGTAGTTTTCAAATTATTCTTTTTGTTGTCTCAGAATTTATAGGTATATCCGATGTTTACTGCGTGCAGTCGTTCGTGCAACCGGGTGTGGATGTCCTCGTCGTAAATGTTGGCCGTGAGGATGTAGGCCAGCGTCAGTTCGTTTTTCTTATTGAATTTGTAGCTGCAGCCAGCGGCAGAACGAATCTTCTCGAGGTTCATATCCTCGCCCAGATTGTTATGGAATTCCACTGACACGAATGGTTCGAAGCGCCATCCCTTCTTGTCCACCGAAAGTTTCAGGCGGCTGCGCAGAATGTGCGAGTCTTCGGCCGAGACGGTGTCTGTCTCATACTCGGGATAGCCAGCCTTCAGCTCGTAAGTCGTCACGCCGGTGGCGCTGTCCGTCGCTTTGGCGTAGCGATACTTCGCGTCGGTGGCTGTCGACTGCATTCGGTGGGTGTACTGATAACGCTCTCTAACGGAGATGCGGAACCACTTCCAGAGCTTTACGGTGCCCGTCGCGTCGAATGACACTCTGTGGCGTGGCGACCAGTATGCGTCGCGCAGATTATATCCGTTCCAGTTGTTGACGCTCACCACGTCGTTCTTGTAGTGCTCGCGGCGGTTGTCTGGGCGGTTGCGGTAAAGAAAATTGTATGACGCGTTCAGCTTTAGGTATTTGATGGGCTTGTAACC
Source organism: uncultured Bacteroidales bacterium (assembly GCA_902787575.1). Classification (GTDB taxonomy): domain Bacteria; phylum Bacteroidota; class Bacteroidia; order Bacteroidales; family Bacteroidaceae; genus Physcousia. The sequence continues at coordinate 53,429 of CADAGX010000012.1, forward strand.
TACGTTTGCACCTATGCTCCAACGCGTGCGTTCTTCGGCGCGCAGTTCTGTACCAGCCCCCACACTCCAGTAGCGCGGCAAACTTTTCTCAATGTTCAGTTCACACCATTCGCCATAGCGGTCCTCAGCTTGGACGCTGACGAGTGGAAGCATTGCGCTCACAAGGGCGGAGATGAAAAATAATCTTGTCTTTTTCGACATCTGTCGTATTATATTTATGTATTGACGGCGCAAAGGTACGCTTTTTTTACGAATCGGCCATCAGAACTGCGTTACATTTTAATTAAATGAAGCAAAGCGCGGCAAAATCAGACGCGTGGCATTTTCGTCAGCTCCTCGATGCTGTTGCCGCGGTCCAGCGGCTCATCGTAGAAGATGCGTATCATACAGCTGTCCTTGAGGAAGTCCACCATGCCGACTTCCACGCGAAGAATTTTCAGGCCAAGTCGTTTTTCCAAATCTGCCTTCAGTTCCTCGCGTTTCTCGGGCGCGATGAGGTTTACGTTGTCGTAGCGGATGTATTTGCTGCAGCTCGTGCTGACGATTCTGCTGCTCTCGAAAACCCAGGCAAGGCAGATGAAGACGAAATTGACGAATAGAATCGTCACCAATCCCACGCCATCCCAATAGTCTGCCTTCGGATGATAGTCACCCTGGGCTAACGCGTTGACCACGCTGAGTGCGATAAGCATGAAGAGATACGTCATTTCCCGAATGGGCACAGCCTCGGTGCGGAATCGCATGATGCCGAAAATCGCAAACAGGCCGAGGGCGGCGCCCACATTCATGGAGTCGCCTTCCATAAGTGTCACCAAAAGGAAAATGCTCTGCGCCATCAGGATGAAGATGAACATGTAGTCGCGACGGTGACTGCGTGGGAAATAGAAGAAACGAGCAATGATGCTGACGACGGAGAGGTTGATGGCAAACCGTATCACCAGCGAGATAAAATGCTGCGGGTCGAAGAAAGTAACTCCGATCAGGTTGCCCAATTGGTTATTCAGGTCTTGAATGAAATCCATAGTCGTTGAAATTATTTATTTGAGGTTGATATTCGTTTTGGAGAGCTTGCTAAGTTTCACAAGTTTCTGCTTAAACATATTATGCTTCAGTTGGTGGTTCGTCATCACGCTTCCGATGCAATACTTGCTGAAGCCCGAAGGCTGGATGCGCAGCTGGCGCAAAATCTCCAGCACGGGACTGAAAACATTTCCGTCGCGCTTTAGCTCGATTATTACGAGTTGGCCGGTTGTTGCATCGCGTGCCGTCTCCATATTGTGGAATTGCACGTCGAAATCTATGGTCAGGCGTTCCGTTTTGCCGTAATTCACCAGCGTTATTCGGTGGAAGCGGTTGCGTACGGTGGGATGTATGTCGTTCATCCCGCGGTGAACCAGTCCCTGCAGGAACTCCTCATTTCCGTTTTCGCCTGTGATATCCTGTGTGGGAACCTCCACGCGCTTCTTTTTCGTGCGCCCGTGGTTGTTTTTCGTCTTTACTTCCAGATAGCTGACGTTGCTGTCCAGATACGTTCGCACGCGAACTTTCTGGCGCGGCGCCCGTCCATTGTGATGCTCGAGGTAGAAATGGTGGTCGTCGGTGTCCCAATATGTAGTCATGTAGTTTGCCACCTTGGAACCGTCGATTACTTGTGCGTAATACTTGCCTTGCGCCAACTTAAGCAACTCCACAAGTTTTTCCTTGCAGGTTACGAACTTCGTGTCCGTGCGGTTCATAAGACGGATTTCGGACATCTGCTCCAGCGTAATGGGCTGCAGTTGCTCCAGAAGTTCGTGTATTGTGGCGTCAATTTCCATGTAGAATTGGCATTGCTGAATGCAAATTTACGTATTTATGCATAATAAAAGTCGGATTATTTGCTTTTTTTTTAATTAAAACGTACTTTTGTTCTAATTAAAACGTAATTTTGTTATTCCAACATCTGCTTTCGCACGAAAAGAACAACAACTCGAATATAAACTTTCTAAATGCAGTTTTCTATGATTGACGTGAAAGAAATACTCTCTGGCGCCGAGGAGCGTATGGAAGAGGCCGTGATGTATCTTGAGGAGACACTTGCCCGCATCCGTGCCGGCAAGGCGAATGTGAAAATTCTTGACGGAATCCGTGTGGACAGCTACGGCAGCATGGTGCCGCTGGCAGGTGTTGCGTCTGTTACCACGCCCGATGCGCGCACAATTGCCATCAAGCCGTGGGATAAGTCCATGTTCCGTGTCATCGAAAAGGCCATCATCGACAGTGAAGTGGGCATTATGCCCGAGAATAATGGCGAGATAATTCGTCTTGGCATCCCGCCGCTGACCGAGGAACGCCGCAAGCAACTTGCCAAACAGTGTGGCAAAGAAAGCGAGCAAGCCAAGGTAAGTGTGCGTAACGCACGTCGCGATACGATAGAGAAGCTGAAGAAATCTATCAAGGACGGCTTGTCGGAAGACATGGAGAAGGATGCCGAGGAGAAACTTCAGAAGACGCACGACAAATACATCAAGCGGATAGACGAGATACTGGCCGCCAAGGAGAAAGAAATCATGACGGTTTAACAAAAAACGGAGTGCGAGGCGCTCGGATTTGAAGCTTATTCTTCAGTCCCGCTCCTCGCCTTTTTCTTTTTATGAGAGGTCTTGTCGTCCGCAACACGGGTAGTTGGTATGTCGTCCTTGCCGACGACGGCCAGACTTTTGCCTGCAAGGTGAAAGGCACGTTTCGTTTGCGCGGAATCCGCAGTACGAATCCTGTGGCCGTGGGCGACCGCGTGACATTTACGCCCGGAGCTGACGGCATTACGGCACTCATCGACGGCATTGAAGACCGCCGCAATTACATTATTCGCCGCGCTTCCAACCTTTCCAAGCAGAGCCACATCATTGCGGCCAACGTGGATTTGGCTGTTCTGCTCGTCACGGTGGCGCACCCCGAGACCAGTTTCACGTTTATCGACCGCTTTTTGGCAAGCGCCGAAGCCTATCGTGTGCCCGTGGCACTTGTTTTCAACAAGACCGACTTGTACGACGATGCCGAGCAGGCGCGGCTGCGCGAAATCTGCACGTTGTACGAGGGCCTGGGCTACCGCTGCCTCTCGTGCAGCGCCAAGAACCGGCAGGGACTCGAGGCGGTGCGGGCAGAACTGAGTGGCAAAGTTTCGCTGCTGAGCGGCAACAGTGGAGTGGGCAAGAGCACTTTGCTCAACGCCCTGATGCCGCAGGCGGTGGCTAAGACGGCCGAAATCAGCGTGGCACACGACATGGGCACGCATACCACCACATTTTCCGAAATGTTTTTCCTGCCGGACGACGGAGGCGCCCTTATCGACACACCGGGCATCAAGGGGTTTGGCACTTTCGACATGGCGCGCGAGGAGGTGGGACACTTCTTTCGCGAGATTTTCAGCGTCTCTGCCGAGTGTCGCTTCGGCAATTGTACGCACACCCACGAGCCGGGCTGCGCCGTGCAACGTGCCGTGGCTGAGGGTCGCATAGCACAGAGCCGCTATAACAGCTATCTCTCGATGCTCGACGACGAGGAGGAAGAAAAATACAGAAGATGATATTTCCGCTTCCTGCCTTACGGCGGACAGACGGACCACACAAAAACAAAACAAACAAGATGCTTCCCTTACATTACTTATATATGCGGAAAACAGCGACATCGCATGGCAGCCAAATTTTCTGCTGCCGTTTCCTGTCGTTGTGCCTTGTGTCCTTCCTGTTCTTGCTGTCAGCGCTGGCGGCTAAGCCACAGTTTCGTCTCGGCGACGAGCGCACGGAGATATATCTGCCGCTTCTGGAAGGAAAACGTGTAGCTCTCTTCAGCAATCACACGGGTTGCAACCAGCGTGGCGAGCATGTGCTGGACGTACTCTTGCAGCACGGAGTACGTGTGACCACGCTTTTCAGCCCCGAACATGGCTTTCGTGGCACGGCCGACGCCGGCGAGCACGTAAAAAGTGGCGTGGACGACCGATCGGGCCTGCCCATCGTGTCGCTCTACGACGCAGGTCGTGGCGGTCCGGCTACAGCCGTCATGCAGAAGTTCGACGTGCTGTTGGTGGATATTCAGGACGTGGGCCTGCGATACTACACCTACTACATTACGATGCTACGGCTCATGGAACGCTGCGGGCAGTGTGGCCGCGACGTTGTAGTGCTCGATCGCCCGAATCCCAACGGGCATTTTGTCGACGGCCCACTGCTGGATATGAAATTGCGAAGTGGGGTAGGTGCACTTCCCATACCCATTGTTCACGGAATGACGCTTGGCGAACTGGCTCTCATGGCGCAGGGAGAGGGATGGGTCAAGGCCTTTTGCCGACTTTCCGTAGTGCCGTGCGAGGGATACTCGCGGCAGATGTTCTTTGCGCCGGCTGTGGCACCGAGTCCTAACCTACCCGATATGCGCAGCATCCTGCTGTATCCTTCCACCTGCTGCTTCGAGGGAACCTGCGTCTCGCTGGGTCGCGGTACGGATGCGCCCTTTCAGATGTACGGACATCCGCGCATGGAGGGAGATTTCTCCTTCACGCCCGTCAGCCGCTCAGGTGCCAAAAATCCGCCGCTGCAGGGTCAGGTCTGCCACGGCGTAAGCCTGCAGGGGCTGAGTATGCGTGCGCTATGGCGAATGCGACGCGTCAATCTCAGCTACGTAGTGGATGCTTTCCGGCGTATGGGCCAGCCGCAGGATTTCTTCCTGCGGAGCGGCGATTTCTTCGACAAACTGATGGGTCAGCGCTACGTGCGCGAGATGATTCTCTCGGGCCATGCGGCCGAGGAGATTGAGGCTCGTTGGCGCGCGGATGTCGAGACGTTCTGCGTGCGCCGCCGCCCGTACCTGCTATACGACGAGTGAACGAACAAAAAACACAGTGAGATATGGAATTTCCGAAGGAGAAGAAAGAAGAGACCTACCGCTCGCTTTTGCCGCAGATTGAGGCGCTGGTGGAAGGCGAGGCTGACCTGACGGCCAATATGGCGAATGTCTGTGCCTTGCTCCACACGACGTTTGGATTCTGGTGGACGGGCTTTTACCGTGTGATGGGCGCAGAACTGGTGCTGGGGCCCTTTCAGGGGCCGGTTGCCTGCACGCGTATCGGTCGTGGCCGCGGTGTGTGTGGCACGGCGTGGGCTGAGGGAACGACACAAGTGGTGCCTGATGTGGAACTTTTCCCGGGACACATTGCCTGTTCCGCTGCGTCGCGTAGCGAAATCGTCGTGCCGCTGTGGCGCGACGGCGAGGTGATAGCCGTGCTCGATATCGACAGCGACCGGCTGGCCACGTTCGATAATGTAGACCGCACGTGGCTCGAGCAAATTGCCGCACTGCTGGCACGATAATTGCCACCCCGAAGTTTTTTCTTGCCACAGCAGGAAATCTTTTTGCGACGTGTAGTTTTCGACGAAACTGCACGTCGTATTTTGTTTCTTTTGTGCCCCAATTGGGGGTTTTTGACGTCTGGCGTCCATTTCCCTGCCGCCGTTTCGTGAAATAGTGCGTATCTTTGTGACGTAACGACCTGTTGCAATGAGATAACGACACGCTATATTCACCATTAATAAAGATGAAAAATATGAGGACACTGAGATTTTCAGCCATTTTGGCTTTGCTGCTCAGCTTTGGGCTGTGCGAGCATGTGGGTGCGCAATCCATTCTGAAGGGTTTGGGCAAGAAGGCACTGGAGAAAGTGCAGGGCAAAGTTGAGAATAAGACGCTTGAATCCGTCGATAAGACGACCGACGATTTGCTCGATGGCAGTCTGTTTAAGAAAAAGAAAAAAGAGGCAGACGAGAAGAAAGACGCTGCAGCCGACACGGACGCTGCAGCCGAGCAGAAAACGGCCCCTGCTACCAAAGGCGGCGAGGGAGAGAAAAAAGCTGCAGCCCTCACTTGGAACAATTACGACTTCGTGTCGGGCGATGTGATACTCTTCGAAGACAATCTCGAAGGCGAGAAACTGGGCGAATTCCCTTCGAAATGGGATGCCTTCAGCGGTGCTGCGGAAGTTGTGAAATTCGACGGCCAGTCTGTCATTAACACGCAGGATGCCACCATCACGCCGCTTTTTGCCGACAACAAGGTGTATCTGACGGACGAGAGCACGGTGGAGTTCGATATATACGTGTGGAGCGAAAAAGCATACAAGGCGCAGACGGGCTCGGACGACGGAGTGGGACTTAATGACTACTGCGTCATCCTTGGCGCAGGCGACAAAATAGAACGTGTGTATGGGAACACCGATAACATGTCCCTTTTCTTCCATATTACGGCTTGCAGCGACGCGCCCGCAGAGGAAATTTTATATTCGTGGAGTACGCCGAGCGGCGACATACGTGAGGGACGGTACGAGATAAAAGGTATAGAGCGTGACGCGTGGCACCATGTGGCCATCTCGTTCAACAAGCGCGCCTATAAGGTGTATTTCGACAACCAGCGCGTGGCAAACATCCCCAATGCACTTGCTCCAAAATTCGTGCAGCTGCAGGGAAGTTTCGATTACGGGCGGCTGTATTTCTGGCGCAACGTGCGAATTGCCAAGGGCGCCGTGCCACTCTACGACCGCCTGCAGAGCGAGGGAAAAATTGTGACCTATGCCATTACTTTTGACACGGGCAAGGCCACCATTAAGCCAGAAAGTACGGGCGAAATAAACCGCATCACGAAAATTATGACGGATGATGCCTCCATCAAGTTCGAGGTGCAGGGACACTGCGACAATACGGGAACGGACGCAGTGAACGACAAACTCTCGCAACAGCGTGCCGAAGCCATCGTTGCCGCACTTGTCGGCAACGGCATTGCAGCAGACCGCCTGACGGCCGTAGGCAAGGGTTCTAAAGAACCCGTAGCCGACAACGGGACTGACGAAGGTCGCGCCAAGAATCGCCGCGTGGTGTTTGTGAAAAAGTAGCGGCAGCGCTTCTTCCCGACACAAGCCAATTCCCAACTCTTGCAGCCACGACCTCTGTCTTTGAGGTGCTGCGGGGTTGGGAATTGGCTTGTATTTTTAGGGGCGCTGAGTTTCTTCCTTATTCAGTGTCGCGCGCAAGTTTAGGGCACCACCGTTATTTTTCCGCCAGCCGTGTGCGCCTGGAATTCGGGCGCGTAAAGACATTGCAAAAGTGCGGGCGCCAGTGTGTATGCGCCAGCATGCGCCGTCAGCCAGTCCTCTTCTATTACGTATGTGCCACGTGGCAGCCGGTCTATGAAGTATTCCGTGCTGGCATCGTGCTGTGCCACGTAATATCCCAGGCCGTCGTGCCAGCGGTAGCCCGAGTGCTGACTTTCGGGCTCGGCTGCTGCCGGCCGTGGTGCGGCCAGTCGGACGTATTCGTAGTCGCGGTCGGCCGTCACGACGTAGCGCACGTGAATGCGGTCGCCGACTGCCGTTTTCTGGCTTTCGACGGTGCGCTCAATGCGGAGTCCCTCGGTTTGTGCCTCCACCTCGCTTGCCGGCATCTGGTATTGCGCGTAAACGGCGCCCCAACTGAGGCCGTCGGTTTGCTTTTTCACGCTTAATGTGCGCGGACTCTTCACGTCCTCGACACGCTGGCGCAGGTAGCCAAGTGAGGTTTCGGGGCTTTGCAGCGTCGCCGTCTTGCGGCCGTCTTGCAGTTGCAACACGTCGCGGAGCGGCGACGAGAAGCGGGCGTCGTCCTTGCCTGCTTCGGCAATGTACGTGCCGCCTTCCGGTCTTAGCAGCAGCGCGTACACGGCGTCGGCCGTCTGCATGGGGCGCTCCCATTCCTGCGTGCGTTTTTGTTGCAGGAGCCACTCCTGCATTCCCTGCATGAGCGTCGTATCCTCGGGTTCGACGAGCGAGACTGCTTCCATCAGCTGCACGTGGCGCTGAATCTTGCGGTCGATGCTGGTGAAACTGCCGCTCGGGTAGGCCAGATATGTGCCGTCGGGATGAGCGAGCAACGTGTGGAATTTCTGCATCAGGCTGCGAGCCTGCTTCCTCTCGCCTGCCAGTTGCAGCACGATGGCGGCCATGGCCCGTTCTTCGCCTTGCATGGAGTCGGCCTGTCGGCGCAGGATGTCGAGCATGAAATCTGCGTCGCGACGAGTGTCGCCGTAGAGTTTCTCGCCCGAGCGCATGCTAAGGTATAGATATTGCAGTCCCAGCGTGCTTATGCCGAGTTCTTTTTTCTTTTCCTTGCGCAGGCGCTCCACTTCTTTCGCCACGTTTTGCCGCAGGAACTCGACAGCTCTGGCGCGTATGCCGTCAGCCACTTGCGCCGGCTCGTCGGACGGCTGGCCCGTCATGACGTAGAGGCGCGTCAGCAGGTAAGCCACTTCGCACGTCAGGTACGAGCTGCCGCGCATCCCGGGGAACCATGCAAACGAGCCGTCGGGCTGTTGCAGCGCGCGCATGGCAGTGAGCATCGTCATGCGTCGGCTTTCTTGCGTCTCGCTTTCGAAGAGCGTTTTCAGCCTTTCGTGCCGTGCCTTTTCGCGCTCGGCATCCATCACCCAGGGCGTCTCCTGCAGGAGCAGGTCGGCCAGTTCCTGGTTTGCTGCGAGCATGCCGTTCGATTTCGCGTCTGCAGCCATCTCCTTCACGGCCGCTTTCATGTCGGGGACATTCTGTGCAATGTGTGCCGCGAGTGCTCCGGCGTAATACGAAGCCGAGAGCGAGAGAATGTCGCGTCGTGTGGGCTGCATCAGCGATGGCAGCGACTGTACGGCGAGCCAAATCGGGCGTGCGGTGTATTCCACGGTGAGTGTGCGCCGCTGGGCTTTCTGGCTGTCGTGTTGGAAAAGTTTGCGCAAGTCTATTTGCTTTTCGCCGGCACGCGAGAGTGAGAACGCCTTCGTTTCGGTGATGTTTTGCGTGTTCGTCAAGACAGCCAGGGGACGTGCTTCGCCGTCTGAACAATCTGTCGTTTTTGCAAGCCAGCGCACGGAAAGCATCGTCTCGCCCGAGATGGGGAAAAAGTAAGTCGTGTCGGTCTGCGGCTGTAAGTCGAAATCCACCGTGCCGCTCTTCACCACTCGCTCCGTCTCGGCCTCCACCACTTGCCATGTGGCTTTGCCTCGTTGCTGCGACGTGCTGATGTTGCGGATGCTGGCGCTGAAAGTTCCCTTGTCGCCTTGCCGCAGGAATCGCGGCAAGTGCAGTTCGGCCATCAACTCCTTCTGCGCAATAATTTTTTCATCTATGTTAGCCACAGCCATGTCGCGTGTGTGCGCAAATCCCGTCAGGTGCCACGACGTCAGGCTCTCGGGCAAAGTGAAGGCGATGCACGTCAGACCTTGCGCATCAGTGCGTAGCCGTGGCTCGAAGAAAGCCAGCTCGTTCATGTTCGACCGCAAGTTGGCCACGCTGATGGCTTCGGCATTTCCGTTGCCGGCCTCCGCCTCAGTATCTTCGGCCTTCGCTTCGTCCATGCTTAAGCCCGCAATTTGTCCTTGTGCCGCGAATTTCTGCGTGCCGGCCGCCATTTCCGGCGCAGCGGCCGCCATGGTGTTGAAGACACGCGTCCCCGCGGATTTGTACATGCGTCGTGTCGTAATGCCGTCGCTTTCTTCTACGCTTGCGTACGGGCCGAAATATTTCTCGTCGAAGACGGAAAACTCAAAGTTGCGCACCTTCAACAGTTGCAGCGCGTAGTATGCGGGATGGTTTGAGCCGAAATTTTGCCCGTAAGCCTCTTTTATATTCAGATACGGTATGCGGTGCGGACGCGACACGTAGAGTTGCAGCGCGTGCGGCGCGAGTGCATCGAGCGAAGCGTCGTAGAGACTCAGTAGCACGTTGGCATCAGCCGGTGTGGCGTCGGCGCGACGGAGCGACAGGCGCCACTCCTCGTGCTGCCCTGGGCGCAGACGGTTGCGGAAGGTGTCCCAGTGTGGGCGAAGTGCCATATCGGGCTGGCGAAGGTGGAGCGTCACTTGCCCGACCGTCAGCCCACGTTTGTAGACTGCGGCAGTGAGCCTGCAGCCTTGCTTATATTCGGTGCGATAGGGAATCTGCCACACGAAGGCCGTGTCGCGCACGTGCATCACGGTATCTATGGCCACTCCTGCCTCCGACGTCATCAATATGTGGAGCCACGCTTCGGGCAGCGACGTGCCGATTCTGACTTCTGCCGCGCGGCGCAGGTCGAACGTGTCGCAGGGGCAGTAAACGCGCAGGTTGCTCTCCTCGGCAAGACGTGTCTCATGCATGCTGAAGAGGGTGAAAATCTCCTCGCTGCGTGCCGTGTCACCGTTTACCACGGCCGTGCAGAACACTTTGTACACGCCGGAGGGCAGCGATTGCAGGTCGGGCACGGTGCGCTTGCCCGTCTGCAGCGTGAAGCGGGCTTCGATTTGGGCTTTCTCACGTGTGAGGCCTTGCAGTGCGGCGCGGTCGCGCGACGGCGCCTTTGCGAGTTCGCAGAGCACTTCGCCCGTCACATTTCGGTCCGCATGGTTCCACAATTGCATTTCCCAAGGTCGGCCGTTTTCTTTGTCCTGCTTGGACGGAATATCCGTCGTGAGGCGCAGTGGTGTGGTGCAGAGCGCAAACGAGCGTTCTGCTTGTTGTGTCTCGCCTTGCGGGCTGAGAACGTCCACGCTGACAAGCAGGCTGCGGCCGCTGCGCAGTTGCTCGGCCGTACATTTCAAGGGCAGGCGCAGTCGGAACTGCCCGTCGGCGTCTGTGTACACCGTGTCGACGGTGCCGTACTGGCTTTCGTCGTCGCGAATCCACCAGCCCCAGCGGCTCTGCTCTATCGTGAAATCGCCCGTCACACGTGCGTTGCTCAGCGGTACACCGCTGAATGTCTCGGCGCGACCCGTCACCGTCACGCTGTCCGGTGCGGCGGCAGTCGTCTGCGACGCGTCGTTTCCTGTTCTCAGCCTGAGGGCATCGATTTCCGTCAGTTCAACGTTGAACGTGGGACGGCGGTATTCCTCTACGCTGACCGATGTGAACTGACTTCCGACGCGTATCCTAAACGAACCCGGCAGCACGTTATCGGGCAGACGAAGCGAGTCTTGCAGCATGCCAAACGCGTCGGTCGTCGCTTCGTGCTTTGCCAACGTCTGGTTGTTGGCGTCGAAGTAGGTGATGCTGTACGTCTTTTGTGTCGTCCGCGCGTCCCAATCCTTCTGTTTGTAAGCCAGCGCCGCCATGTGCACCGTCTGTCCGGGTCGGTAGATGCTGCGGTCGGTGAAGATGCGAAGCGTCAGCACGCTGTCGCGCTGTGCCGCACCTTGGTATCCGCCGTTCCATAAATTAAATTCCGGCCGCGCCATGTCGTCTCCTCTCGAGAGGCGGACACTCAGGTGCGACGCGTTATCTGCCAGCATCAGGTCAACGCGTCCCTGCTTCCCCGTCGTACGCTTCGCCAGCAGCGTTTGTTTTCCGTTTCTCCAATGGTAAACATCCACGGTGACGCCCTGCTGCGGCTCGCCCGTCTCGTTGTCTACCACCACCAGACGTGTGGCATTGGGCAGTTGCTGGGCAAAGAAGTTTAGTCGCGTCACACAGAAGTAGGCCACGGCAGGCGTAGTATTTCCCACTTTGGCCTTCGTTTTTCCTTCGGCCACCACTGCGTAGCGACCGTACTCCGTGGGAACCGTCCAGTGCAACGTGTCGTTTCTGAAAAACAACGGGGAGGAATTTGGATTCTCACGTGCAGTTTTCAGCAAAGTGCCCTGTCGTTTTATTTTTTCCACCTCGTCGTTTTCTTCGTTCTCGAAGTCGTTGGGCAGGCGGTACACGCGCCACGTAATTTCGCTCACGTTGCGTGTGCGCACTCTCATTGAGGCCGTTTCTCCCGGCGTGTAGCGCCACGCCATTTCCCACTCGAGATGCGGCTGGCGAACCGTGCGCAACTCATTTTCGAGTTCAGCGCGGCACGGCGCGGACGGGTAGCGGCGCAGCGCCTCGGTAAGTAGCGAATCTTTACGCTGTTGCATGCTGTCCTCGTCGGTGCTGGGGAGTGACTGCACCATGCGGAGGTAGACCAACGCCACGGCAGGCTCGCCCTCGAACCTTTGGCGCGTCGTCTCCAGCGCGTTCCGTTGTCTTTTCGTGCCGTGCGGCAGCGAACGTATCGAGTCGAGCATCACGCGCAGCGCGGCCTCGCGCAGTCCCTGCGCCTCGTAGAAGGCCGCCAACGGGCCGGCCGACGGCCCCATGCCGTCGGCTTTCATGGCGTTGTACACCACGCTGAGCATACTGCTGCCGAAGACGGCCTCGTCGCGTCCCGTCCTGACCAGCGGAATCCACTGCTTGGTGGGCGCCGCGTGTAGCACTTCGGGTTTGCGGGTCGCCAGCGAGTAAAGCGAGCGAGCGTGGTTGCGATACTCCTCGCGCGTCCATTCCTGCACGCTGTCGGCGTGGCTCTGCGTGTCGCGGCGTCGCGCCTGCGCCCGCCACTGGTTGACCGCCAGCAGGTGAGCCAGCGTGGCGCGATACACGGCACACGCGGCCGAGTCGCTTTGCGCCGCAATTTCGTGACGCAGCAGGCGCACGTCGGCAAAGAAACTGTCGGGTGTCACCTCTTCGCGTGCCGACATCTCGGTCAGCAATGTCACCAGCCGGCGCGCGGCATTCTCTTTCTCAGCCGTGGCCGTCATCGCCACCAACGTGGCAATCAGTAGCAGGAACTTTCGCATCTCGTTTGTTCGCTTTTATTTTCTGATTCTTATGCTTTGACGGGAATCTCCTTCAGCAAGGCCTGTAGGAACGTCCAGAATTTGGCCACCGACGGGATGTTGCATCGCTCGTCTGGCGTGTGCGGGCTACGCAGCGTCGGGCCGAAGCTCACAAGGTCCATGTGGGGATAAACTCCTCCGATGATGCTGCATTCCAGTCCCGCGTGGCAAACCTGTACCTTGGCTTCCTCGCCGAAGACGTCGCGGTACACTTTCACCATTGTGGCCGTAATGGGGCTGTCGAAGTTGGGCTGCCAAGCGCCGTACTGGCCGCCGTATTCCACCTTCATGCCTGCCATCGAGAAGCAGCTCTCCTGCATTTCCTGGATGTACTCCATCATGGTTTCGTTGGAACTGCGTGCCAGAATCAGGATGCTGGCTTCGCCGCCGTTGCCAATATTCACGATACCCAGATTGCTGCTCGTCTCCACCACCGACGGAATGCTCGGGATGTAGCGCAGCACGCCGTCGTGGCAAGCCATCAGCGCGTCGACGATGTTGTCCTGTATCTCCTCCGGCACGATTTTGGCAGGTCGGGGAATGTTTTCTACGGTCAGTTCTATTCCGTCCTCTACGCCACGGAACTCATCGGCAAAGACATTTTGGCAGTACCGCGCCAGGTCGTTCAGGTCCTCGAGGTTGTCCTCGGGCAGACAGAGCGTCACCTGTGCCGTGCGTGGGATGGCATTGCGCATGTTGCCGCCCGTCCATGTGGCCAGTCGTGCGGCATCGTCGATGATGGCCTGACGCACAAAGCGTGCCATCAGCTTGTTGGCGTTGGCGCGACCTTCGTTTATCTCCAGTCCGCTGTGTCCGCCGCGCAGTCCCTTCAGTGTCACGCGCACTGCCACGTCAGTCTCTTCGGGTTCCACCTCCTGATACTTCAGTGTGGCGTTTATGTTCACGCCGCCGGCGCTTCCTATCACAAATTCTCCCATCGTCTCGTTGTCGATGTTCAGCAGGATGTCGCCCTTCAGCGTGTCGGCAGTCAGGTGATTGACGCCGTACATGCAGGTTTCCTCGTCCGCCGTGATGAGTGCCTCCAGCGGTCCGTGCTGCAGCGACGTGCTCTCCATTACGGCCATGATGGCGGCCACGCCCATTCCGTCGTCCGAACCGAGCGTTGTGCCGCGTGCTTTCACCCAATCTCCGTCTATGTAAGTTTCTATCGGGTCTGTCTCGAAGTTGTGCCGGCTGTCGTCTGTTTTCTGCGGCACCATGTCCATGTGGGCCTGCAGTGTCGCCGTCTTGCGGTTCTCCATGCCGGGTGTGGCAGGTTTGCGCATCACAATATTTTCGGCACCGTCCTTAAACGCTTCTATGCCGTGCTGTTTTGCCCATTCGAGCAGGAAGTTCTGTATTTTCTCGAGGTGGCCGCTGGGCCGTGGCACCTGCGTCAGCAGGTAGAAGTTGCGCCAGATTGTCTGGGGCTCAAGTTCTTTGATAGTCATGATGTGTGATGTTTAGAGTTATTTGGTGTGATTATTTAGTCTTTTGGTTCGGGCGTTCTTTTGCGTGTCAGCGCCAGTGCTGCCACGGCCTCCAGTCCCAGCGCTACGATGAGCAGCGTCTGCAACGTGTGCACGATGAGTACGAACAGGGCGGCCGACGTTTCTTCCACTCCGTAGAGCACCAGCACGGTTTTCACGGCAAAGTGCCACGGCCCTGCGCCGTTGGGAGTGGGCACCAGCACGGCAAAACATCCCACCACGAAGGCCACCCATGCGGCAGTGACGCCCAGATGCTCCGTAAACCCGAAGCAGAAAAATGCCAGATAGAAGTGCAAAAAATACGAGGCCCAAATCCCCACCGAGTAAAGCACGAAGAGCCACGGCCGCTGCAGCTTCTTCACGGAAAGCAGGCCGGCCATGAAATCGCTGAGAACCTCGCGTGTGCGCGAAAAAACATTCAGTCGCCGCACGAGTATGACGCCCATCAGCACTGCAATCGTGCCGCACAACAGCGTTACGGCATAGCCCGTCGGTGTGAATCCCTCGAGGAAGCCCGTCAGCGACATGCCCGTCTCGTCCAGAAAACGCACGAAGACAGGCACCTGGCAGAGCACCGTCACGGCCGAGAAGGCGGCCACCATGCTCATGTCCACCACGCGCTCCGTCACCACCGAGCCGACGGCGCGGCCAAAGCTCGTGCCCTCGTAGCGTGACAGCACGCCGCAGCGCAGCACCTCGCCCGAGCGGGGTACGATGAGGCTGCTCAGATACGAGAAGAAGACGGCGTGCGTGCAGGTGCTCAGCCGCGGGCGCTCGCCCAGCGGAGCCAGCGCCAGCCGCCATCGCAGCGCGCGGAAATATTGTGCCGTGAATCCGAATGGGAAACTGAGCCACATCCACCGCCAGTCCATCTGCGTCTGCAGCATTCCGCGCCAGTCGAAATCGCGGTACATCCACCACAGGATGCCCACGGCCAGCGCCAGCGGCAGCACCACGCGAAGCAGATTTCGAATCGTTGCCTTCATCTTTTCTTGCACACTTTGGTGCAAAGTTACGTGTTTTAATTCAGAATACAAAATCCGACCCGTAGATTTTAGGCCATCACGCATCGAAGTCGTAGTTTTGCGGCAGGCAGTTTTTCCGGTGCCACACGTGGTTTTCCAAAAACTGCGGCCGCCAACGAGAGAAACTGCAGGCGTTATTTTGAAGTCTGCGCGGAAAAATGTACTTTTGCAAGGCAAAAAGACGGATATGAAGCAGACCATGAGATACGTGCGGCCGAAGAAAGCGTTGGGACAGCACTTCCTGACCGACCTTTCCATTGCCCGCCGCATTGCCGACACGGTGGATGCCTGCCCCGCGCTGCCCATCTTGGAGGTGGGCCCGGGCATGGGAGTTCTGACGCAGTACCTTGTCGAGAAAGGGCGCGACCTGCGGGTGGTGGAGATCGACGACGAGTCGGTTGCTTATCTGCAGCAGCATTTCCCGGCGCTCGAAGGTCGCATCGTGGCCGATGACTTCCTGCGGATGCCGCTCGAGACGCTCTTCGACGGCCAGCCATTCGTGCTGACTGGCAATTACCCCTATAATATCAGCAGCCAGATATTCTTTCGCCTGCTCGACTACAGGCATCTGATTCCGTGCTGCACGGGCATGATACAGAAAGAGGTGGCCGAACGCATCGCTGCCGCGCCCGGAAATAAGCAGTACGGCATTCTGAGCGTGCTGCTGCAGGCGTGGTATCGGGTGGAACTGCTCTTCACCGTGCCAGAAAACGTGTTCAATCCGCCGCCAAAGGTCAAGAGCGCCGTGGTGCGCCTCACGCGGAACGACGTCTCGCAGCTTGGCTGCGACGAGCGCCTCTTCCGTCGCGTGGTGAAAACGACGTTCAACCAGCGCCGCAAGACGCTCCGCAACAACATACGCCCGCTGCTCTCCGAGCTCGACCAGCAGGCACAACGCGAAGGCCGGCCTGTGCTCGACCATGCCGCCTTCCTCTCCGACCCGATGTTCGGGCTGCGCCCCGAGCAACTGAGCGTGCAGGACTTTGTCGGGCTGACCAACAATGTGGCGCGCGAGACGGGGCTCACATCCTGAGCCCTGCTGCGTTTCACTCGCGGGCGCGAGAAAATTGGGTTTTCGCTTGCCCGTCTCGCACGTTTGACGTAACTTTGCAGCGCAAACAGACAATCGGAACAAGTGAATCCGTAAATTGTAAATTCGAAAATCAATAAATCAGAAAAGATATGACACTCATCAAATCCATTTCCGGCATCCGCGGAACCATCGGAGGCCGTGCGGGCGACACGCTCAATCCACTCGACATCGTTAAATTCACTTCGGCTTACGCTACGCTCGTGCGCCGTATGGCCAAGAACGACAGCAACAAGATAGTGGTCGGACGCGACGCACGCATCTCCGGTCCCATGGTAAAGAATGTTGTCTGCGGCACGCTCATGGGCATGGGCTTCGACGTGGTAAACATCGGGCTGGCATCCACTCCCACCACCGAAGTGGCCGTAACGATGGAGGGCGCAGCCGGCGGAATTATCATTACTGCCAGCCACAATCCCCGCCAGTGGAATGCACTGAAACTGCTCAACGAGAAAGGCGAATTCCTGAACGCCGCCGAAGGCAACGAGGTGCTACGACTGGCTGCTGCCGAGGACTTTGAGTATGCCGACGTGGACCAACTGGGCAGCTACCGCGAGGAAAACTACGACCAGCGTCACATAGACATGGTGCTCGGCCTCGATTTGGTGGACGTCGAAGCCATCCGTCGCGCAGATTTCAGTGTCGCATTCGACTCGGTGAACAGCGTTGGCGGCATCATCTTGCCTAAGTTGCTCGAGCAACTGGGCGTCAAACGCGTGACGCCGCTCTTCGGCGAACCCACTGGCGACTTCCAGCACAATCCTGAACCGCTGGAGAAAAATCTCTCCGACATCAAGGCGCTGATGCAGCGTGGCGGTCACGACATCGGTTTTGTCGTGGACCCCGACGTAGATCGCCTTGCACTTTTCTGCGAAGACGGCACGATGTACGGCGAGGAATACACGCTGGTCACCGTGGCTGACTACATACTCCAGCATACGCCGGGTAACACCGTGAGCAACCTCAGTAGCACACGCGCACTGCGTGACGTCACACGCCGCTTCGGACAGCAGTACAATGCAGCTGCTGTGGGCGAGGTGAATGTGGTGGCCAAAATGAAAGAGACAAACGCCGTAATCGGAGGCGAGGGCAACGGCGGTGTCATCTATCCTGCCGCACACTATGGCCGCGACGCCTTGGTGGGCATCGCACTCATCCTCACGTACTTGGCCAAGACCGGCCTCACTGCAAGTCAGCTGCGGGCCACCTATCCTCCCTATTTCATAGCCAAGAACCGCATCGACCTCACGCCTGAGACCGATGTAGATGCCATACTCCAGAAGGTGAAGGCGCTCTACGCCAGCGAGGAGGTGAATGACATCGATGGCGTGAAGATAGATTTCCCCGACAAGTGGGTGCATCTGCGCAAGAGCAACACCGAGCCCATCATCCGCGTCTATAGCGAAGCAGCCACCATGCAGGCCGCCGACGAGCTGGGAAAGCAGATAATGGACGTGGTGTACGCCATGACAAAATAGGCGACAGCCCGAAAACGTTTCTACTTCTTAACAAACTATGCTAACACAGATTATAAACGGACGAATCCTAACGCCGCAGGGGTGGCTGAAGGACGGCAGCGTCATCATCCGGGACAACAAGATTCTCGAGGTCACGAATTGCGACCTGGCGGTGATAGGCGCGGAGTTGATTGACGCGAAGGGGATGGCCGTTCTGCCGGGCGGCGTGGAAATGCACGTGCATGGCGGCGGAGGCCGCGACTTTCAGGAGGGGACGGAGGATGCCTACCGAACTGCTGTGATGGCGCACGCCAAGCACGGCACCACGAGCATCTTCCCCACGCTGAGCAGCAGCACGGTGGAAATGATAGACCGCGCCGTCGATACTTGCAACAAGTTGATGGAGGAGAAAGACTCGCCAATCCTGGGTCTGCACCTCGAGGGCCACTATCTCAACCCCAGCAAGGCTGGTGCCCAAGTGCTTGGCTGGATCAAGAACCCCGATCCGAACGAATACATACCCATCGTAGAGCGGGCGCAGTGCCTCGCACGCTGGGATGCCGCACCCGAACTGCCGGGCGCCCTCCAGTTCGGAAAATATTTGTCCGAGAAGGGAATCCTGCCCAGCATCGCCCACACGATGGCCGAGTACAGCGACGTGAAAGCCGCCTTCGAGTCGGGTTTCACCCACGTCACGCACTTCTACAACGCCATGCCTGGCTTCCACAACAAGATGGAGTACAAATACGAGGGCACCGTGGAGAGCGTCTATCTGATCGACGACATGACCATCGAGTGCATAGCCGACGGAATCCATGTGCCGCCCACCATATTGCGGATGGCATACAAGATGAAGGGCGTAGAGCGCATGGCGTTGGTGTCCGACGCACTGGCCGTGGCGGCTGCCGACCCCGATGCAGTGGCCTTCGACCCGCGTGTCATCATCGAGGATGGCGTGTGCAAGCTTGCCGACCACAGCGCGTTGGCCGGCTCCATAGCCACCACAGACCGCCTGATACGCACCATGGTGCAGCAGGCCGAGGTGCCGCTCGAGGATGCCGTGCGCATGGCCAGCGAGACGCCGGCCCACATCATGGGAGTCCACGACCGCAAGGGAGCCCTGGCACGTGGCAAGGACGCCGACATAATGATAATGGACGAGAAACTCCGCGTGCGCTGCGTATGGCAGATGGGTCGCATCGTGGAGAACTCGCTCTTCTGACACAAATATTAAATGTACGCACGCGTATGCGCGAGGAGAAACTTACCACCCA
This sequence comes from uncultured Bacteroidales bacterium, assembly GCA_902787575.1. GTDB lineage: Bacteria > Bacteroidota > Bacteroidia > Bacteroidales > Bacteroidaceae > Physcousia. Next base: position 72,428 of record CADAGX010000012.1, read on the forward strand.
GTCACGCTGGCAGCGTTTTCTGCACAACGAGACGCTGAAGCGCCGACTCTACGTCATCATCTTCCAGAGCGACACGCCGCTGGGCAAGGCCTTCGACGTGACGCTTCTCTGGGTCATCGTGGCCAGCATAGCGCTCGTCATCGTCGAAAGCATGCAAGGCCTGCCGCTTCTGGCCAAGCAGATTTTCACAGTGCTCGAGTATGTCTTCACATTCTTCTTCACGCTCGAGTACGTCTGTCGTCTCTACTGCTCGCCGCGGCCTCGCGAATACGCGCTCAGCTTCTTCGGCATCGTCGATTTGCTCAGCACCCTGCCGCTCTACGTAGGTTGGATTTTCGGTCCCGTGCGCTACCTCATGGTTGTCCGCACGTTCCGTCTCATCCGCGTCTTCCGTGTCTTCAAGCTTTTCAGCTTCCTCGAGGAGGGCGACAAGCTCATGCGCTCGCTCATGGTCAGTAGCCGCAAGATTTTTGTCTTCTTCCTTTTCGTGGTCATACTCGTCGTTTCGCTGGGCACGCTCATGTATATGGTCGAAGGCTCGCGTCCCGACTCGCAGTTCCGCGATGTGCCGAGCAGCATCTACTGGGCCGTGGTGACCATGACCACCGTGGGCTACGGCGACATCGCGCCCGTCACACCCATGGGCCGCTTCCTCAGCGCCATTGTCATGCTTCTCGGCTACACCATCATGGCCGTGCCCACCGGCATCGTCAGCGCGCAGTTCATCCACGACCATCGGGTGAGCAGCGAGCCGAAGCAGAAATGCCGCGAGTGTGGCGCTCCCCTCGACGAGACAGCCCACTATTGTCCCCACTGCGGCGTCAAGGTCGATGAGTCCGACCCCTTCACGTCCTGATTGCCACACGTCGCATCGCTTCACGCCACACGTCGCATCGCTTCACGCCACACGTCGCATTTTCAGAAACTACACGTCGCAATTTTTAAAAGAAAGCCCAATGAGACGATTCGCTCTGCTCGCATTCCTGCTCGTGGCCGTGTGTGGCGCGGAGGCAGCCGAGATAACACTGAAAGTGAAGGCGCGCTACCTGAATCTGCCCATCTCGCATCGCGCCGAACGGCGCCGCCTTACATTCCAGGCCAAGGGCGTGGACGATTTGTCGGTGGTCGTGCGACTGGCCGAAGGCAAGCCTGACTATTGGGTCTTCAAGGACCTCAGCGCCTACCGCGGCAAACAGCTACGTCTGACCTACGACGGCAGCGAGGAGGCGCTTCGCCGGTTGGTTTTCGCAGATTCCATCATGGGCGAGAGCCGCATGTACCGCGAGGACTACCGCCCGCAGTTTCACTTCACCACGCGGCGCGGATGGATCAACGACCCGAATGGGCTGGTCTTTGCCGACGGCGAATACCACCTCTTCTATCAGCACAACCCTTTCGAACGCGAGTGGGAAAATATGCACTGGGGCCATGCCGTCAGCCGCGACTTGCTCCACTGGCAGGAATACGACGACGTACTCCTGCCCGACTCGCTGGGCACCATGTTCTCCGGCTCGGCCGTGATGGACGTGCGCAATACGAGCGGTTTCGGGCGCAGAGGCGTGGCGCCTATGGTGGTGGCGTACACCAACGACGGGAAGCACCAGACGCAGTGCATCGCATACAGCCTCGATGGCGGGCGTACCATGCAGAAATACAACGGCGGACGGCCCGTGATAGACTCCAACGAGAAGTGGCAGACGCACGACACGCGCGACCCGCGGCTACTCTGGTACGAACCTGCACGCCACTGGGTGATGGCACTCAACGAGCGCGACGGAAACTCCATCTACACGTCCGACAACCTAAGGGACTGGACGTACAGGAGCCACGTGACGGGTTTCTGGGAATGCCCCGACCTGTTCGAACTGCCCATCGACGGCAACCCCGCACAGACGTGCTGGGTGATGAGTGGCGCATCGGGCACTTATATGCTTGGCGACTTCGACGGCCAGACGTTCACGCCTCGGGCCGGCAAGTATTGTTACACCACTGGCACCATCTACGCGGCGCAGACCTTCAACGGGTTGGCCGATGGCCGGCGCGTGCAGATAGGGTGGGGACGTGTGTCGCATCCCGGCATGCCTTTCCGCGGCATGATGCTTCTGCCCACCGAACTGACGCTACGCACCACACCCGACGGAGTGCGGCTCTTCAGTCAGCCCGTGCGCGAGTTACGCTCACTGATGCATCGCCGTTATTCGTCCGACGGACGACAACTCTCTCAGACCGAGGCAGACACAGCGCTCCAGACCTTTGGTGCTGCAGACGAGGGCCTCCATCTCCATTTCGTCCTGACGCTGAGCCACAGCACCAGCGCAGGACTGGAACTGAACGGGCAGCGCATCGTGGACTACGACCTCAATCACAACACACTTTCCGGCCGTTTCTTCTCGCCTGCCGACCCCACCAGCATGAGCCTCAGCGTGGACATCTACATAGACAGAACGTCGGTCGAAGTTTTCGTAGAGGACGGCATGTATAGCTATTCGCTCGAGCGCCGATGCGACGCCAACCGCTCTGGCTTCCGATTCTTCGGAAACCGCATCTCCGTCTCCGATCTCTGTGTGGACAGCATCGACAGCATTTTTTAGACCTCGGCGGACGTTAACCCCGAAGGGGTTTCAGAGCACAGGCAGGGGTGAAGCCCCTGCAAAATGATGCAACCCGCAAGGTAGCCCTGAAAGGGCGACAGAAAGACAGGCTCTGTCGCACCTTCGGCGCTATGCTTACGGACGACTCAGTAGCAGGGGCTTCACCC
>CADAGX010000013.1 GCA_902787575.1 uncultured Bacteroidales bacterium
CGGCGCTGACGTACAGCAGCATGCTGGCCGCCATCCCTGTCCTGGCCATTCTCTTTGCCGTAAGCCGCGGTTTCGGATTTGGGCCATACCTGGAAGATAAAATACGCGCCTCGCTACAAGTCAGCCCCGAGCTGACAGACAAGGTTTTCGAGTTTGTGAATTCGTATCTCGAGCACACGAAAGGTGGCGTTTTCATTGGCGTAGGCTTGCTGGTGCTGCTCTACACGCTTGTTTCGCTGACGAGCAACGTAGAAACGGCTTTCAACACGATTTGGTACGTCCGTTCGTCGCGAAACATCTACCGCCGAACGATTGACTACATCAGCATTTTCCTCTTCCTGCCGTTCCTCATTGTCATCACCAGCGGTCTCAACATCTTTCTACACACCTTCGGCGGCCAGTTTCCGGACTATAAGTTCGTAAACGACACCTTGGAGTGGATGTTGCAGTACCTGCCCATGCTGCTAACCTGCCTGGCATTCGTGTTCCTTTTTAAGCTGATGCCTAACACAGATGTGAAGTGGCGCAGCGTTCTTTGGCCCGGCGTGCTGTCCGGCATCATATTCCAGGCTGTGCAGTTCTTCTACATACATTACCAGATTAAACTTAGCAGCTACAATGCCATCTATGGTTCCTTCGCCGCCATCCCGCTGTTCATGCTCTGGATGCACATCTCGTGGTGTATTTGTCTCATCGGCTGCCAGCTGAGTTACGCCAACCAGAGTCTGGACAACTATGCTTTCGAGCGAAACAGCCTCGACCTGAGCCGTCGCTACCGCGACTCGCTGAGCCTGCTGCTGATGTGCCGAATCTGCAAGCGGTTCGCAGCTGGTGGCACGGCCTTCACAGAGCGGACGCTGGCCAAGGATACGCATCTGCCAGAGACCATTGTTCGCATTTTGCTTGATGAACTGGTGAGCATGCAACTGCTGGCCGAGACGCACGACGAGAAGGGACGCCTCACATTCTACCTGCCAGCCATCGACATTAACCGCATGACGGTAAAAATGGTGATGAAACGCATCGACTGTCACGGCGCAGAAGCGTTGTCGCGTGTGTGGCAGACGGGTACGAGCGAATGGGAACGACTGCGCTATCTGCGCAGCCACGACGAAGACGCGTTGCTGACGGATGTCTAAAACGAGACATTCAGCGTGTCGCTCCAAGCATCATCGACACTCAAGCGAAATTGTGCAGCCGCCTCGTCCTCGGCAAAGAAGTTGCCAGTGTAGCACGTTAAGCGGTTCACCTTCATTGGCACGTCGGCAAAGGTGCGACTCTTAATGACACTGCCGTCCGACTTGAGGGCATTCACGGTAATATTCATCGCGGCCTCCTCGGAGGGAAGAAAGGCATAGCAATTTACATCCACACCAAGCTTACCTATCTTCGACGAAGGCACAGAAATATTGTAGGTGCGTTCTTTCTGTTCTGTGCAAAAGCCTGTTTGTGCATTCAGTGCTGTGCCGCCGCCACGATTGACGAACTGGAATGTGGCAAGTTCCTGTGGCAGCGCTTCATTAACCACCACCCGGAATGCAGCCACGGCACGTTTGAGCACCACGTTCTGAGTCTGTGCAGTTTTTCCGTCCACCGCCAGTTCAAAGCTGGATAGGAAAGTATGAGGCACATGTTCATTTCCGAAAGAAACAGCCGTAGAAGACGACATCTGACACGAATAGTTACCGTTGTAACCAATGAAAACAGCGCGATAACGGCCTTCGGGCAGAGAAACAGAGAATGTGCCATAGCTACTCTTCCCGTCCGCTTTGTTCTGAACCGTCACGCTGCCCACCACGGCATCGGTGGCAGCATCGAAGACGCCCATCACCAAATGGTCGAGCGCGTCAGCACCGGATGCACGCGTGAACTCATCGAGGTCGTACTGCTCGTAATTTGTCACTTGGAACGTAATCTCATGCACAGTCGCAGCAGAGAATTCATCGTCGCTCTGGCAGGCACTCAAAAGGCCACAGACAGCAATTAGCGCGGAGAAAAGAACTTTTTTCATCAGTTTAGCTGGTTTTAACTACGCAAAATTAGGCATTTTTCTTGATTGTAAAAAGAAAAAGTCATACTTTTGTGGGGAAAGTAAAAACGCTAACGCAAAACAATATGATACTGAAGTGCATTCTTGGCTGGCTCGCCTTTGATTTGATTGTCTACCTTGCAATGTGGTTCGACACAGCCTACTACAAATACGACCTGCCCACTGTTGCGCGTAAAATCATGGATAGTTTTACCGAGGAGGAAGAGTAATGCGGCGCATTCTGCCATACGTTTTCCTATTGTTGGCTGTCGCATGTGAGAAAGTGGACCTCACCAAGGAAGAAGCGACAGGAGGGAACGTTGAATGGAGCGGCCCGCCCGTTGGCACCGGCGAGGGAACAGCACAGAAGCCATACACAGTAGAAGAAATACAGACGCTGCCCATGGGCGAGACGGGGCAGTGTTGGGTCATTGGCTACGTGGTGGGAGCCACGTATCGAAGCATGAACGAAGCCATGTTCACGTCCGCCACTTCCTATACCAGCAACATCTTACTCTCAGGCGACTCGCTGTGCGAGGACATCCGCAACTGCATCCCAGTGGAACTAAGCGGCAAAAAGATGCAGAAGGCCTTTGCCTTGCCGCAGAACCCAGCCGGGTTCCGCCAATGTGCAGTTTTTCATGGCACTGCCGCACGCTACTTCAGCAAAAATGGCCTGCGAGAAATTGACGCAGGCCATTGGCTTTTGGGTTTTGACATTCAGGCTATCTGCCCCACTCCACAGGAATGGGAAGACACCGTCATCGTGTTACGATAGCAACGATAGATACTACTGCCGTTATCAAGCTTAGGATGCTGGCTCCCGCCGAGAGGAACGTGTAGAAAGCACTGCTCTTTACGCTCTTGCTCTTGTTAGGCTCCACATATATCATGTCGTTTTGCTGCACGTAGTACGCGGGATTCTCAAAGACATCGGCCTTCGTAAGGTCTATCTCATACATCTTTCTGGTGCCGCCCTCCTCGCGGAAAAGTTTTACCTTCTGGCGAAGACCGGTATCATCCACGTCGCCGCACTGGGCCAGCACGTCGAGAATGGTATTGCGCTCGCTGGAAAGCGAAACAACACGCGGCCCTTGTACTGCGCCAAGCACTGCCACACGAGCGTTGAGCAAGCGTACCGTCACCTCGGGGTCGGCAATCAAACCTTTCTCCTTAATCCTATTTTCTATCAACACCGCGGCCTGATCTACCGTATAGCCCGCCACACTCACCGAACCGATGGCCGGAAGATCCAACTTGCCGTCGTTAGTCACCGTGTAACCGTAAACGTTGGTCATGGTATTGCCAGAACTCATACTATAGGTTGAGTTACCCAGCGTTCCCATCGTGACATCCTGTGCAAAGACCTGCAGCAACTCAGGATCGCTACATGTGACCTTCACTATCACCTGATCGGCAGGTTTCAACTTCATTTCGTACTGCTGAATGATGGTCTGCGCCTGCGCATATAGGCTGTCAGCGCCTTGGAAGTACACGATTTTCTTGGTAGAGACACAGCTGCTAACCGAAAATAACAGTGCCAAAAGCACGACGATGGAGGAAAACTTCTTCATTTTAGACTTAATTTTGATGCAAAGATAACGCTTTTATTCCGTTCCAAAAGAAAAAAAGCGAGTTTTTATGAGAAGTTTTTCACAATGTGCCCTCGAAAAGCAGAAAAAGAGCTATCTTTGCAAAAACGCTTAAAGAGAAAGATATGACCATTGCAGTAGATTTTGACGGAACGATAGTGGCGCACCGCTACCCAAAGATTGGAGAAGAACGGCCTTTCGCCACGCAGACGTTGCGCATGCTGATAGAAGAGCACCACAAACTCATTCTTTGGACAGTCCGCGAGGGTGAACTTCTGGACGAGGCCGTGGAATGGTGCAGGGCGCGTGGTGTGGAATTCTATGCAGTCAACAAAGATTTCCCAGAAGAGGATGAGACAAAGAACCGGCACTTCAGCAGGAAGATTAAGGCCGACATGTTTATCGACGACTGCAACATCGGCGGACTGCCGGACTGGGGCACCATTTACCAGATGATACATAACGGGAAGACCTACGAACAGGTGCTGATGGAAGAAATGGGCACCAACCGCGAGAAGCCGAAGAAGAAGTGGTGGCAGTTCTGAGCCGCCGGCGCTAAAAGGCAAAAGCCGCCTCTCCGAAAACTACACGTGCCTATCACGAAAACTACACGTCGCAAAGAGAAATGCCACACGTCGCTTGAGCACTTGCGACGTGTGGCATTTCTGATAACTACGTGTGACGTTCTTACTTGGCATACGCCACAGAACGAGTCTCGCGGATAACCGTGATTTTCACCTGGCCCGGGTAGGTCATCTCGTTCTGTATCTTTGTGGCAATCTCGGCGCTGAGTTGCTCCGTCTGCTTGTCGTCAATCTTATCCGCGCCCACAATGACACGCAGTTCGCGGCCGGCCTGGATGGCGTATGTCTTCACAACGCCCGGATAGCTCATGGCAATGTTCTCCAGATCCTTCAGACGCTTGATGTAAGCCTCCACAATTTCGCGACGGGCACCGGGACGTGCACCGCTGATGGCATCGCAAACCTGTACGATGGGAGCCAATAGCGTTGTCATCTCCATTTCCTCGTGATGCGCACCGATGGCATTGCAGATGTCGGGCTTCTCCTTATACTTCTCGGCCAGTTTGGCACCATAAAGTGCGTGCGGCATCTCGGGTTCCTCGTCGGGCACCTTTCCGATGTCGTGCAACAGACCTGCGCGCTTTGCCTTCTTGGGATTCAGTCCGAGTTCGCTGGCCATAACTGCACACAGATTGGCCGTCTCGCGAGCATGCTGCAGAAGATTCTGGCCGTAGCTGCTGCGATACTTCATCTTGCCGATGATGCGAACGAGTTCGGGATGAAGGCCGTGCACGCCAAGGTCGATGGTCGTACGCTTTCCGGTCTCCAGAATCTCCTCATCTATCTGCTTTTTCACCTTTGCCACCACTTCCTCGATGCGCGCCGGATGAATGCGGCCGTCGGCCACCAACTGGTGCAACGCCAGGCGAGCTATCTCGCGACGCACGGGATCGAATGCGCTGATGACGATTGCCTCGGGTGTGTCGTCCACCACGATTTCCACGCCAGCAGCTGCCTCCAGCGCCCGAATGTTGCGTCCCTCGCGGCCAATGATGCGTCCCTTCACCTCATCGTTGTCTATGTGGAAAATGGTCACACTATTTTCCACAGCAGTCTCCGTAGCGACGCGCTGTATCGTCTGAATGATGATTCGCTTGGCCTCTTTGTTGGCTGTCATCTTTGCGTCGTCCATTATCTCGTTGATGTAGGCAGCGGCGCTCGTTTTGGCTTCGTCTTTCAGCGACTCAACGAGGCGTTCCTTGGCTTCCTCGGCACTGAGACCGGATATCTCCTCCAGCTTTGTACGTTCCTGTTCCAAGAGATTGTTCTGTCGCACATTCAGGTCGTCCTCTTTCTTCTGCAGCAGAGCCTGCTGAGTTTCGAGCCTCTGCCACAGGCCATCCGACTCCTGGCGCTTGCGCGTCAGCTCGTCCTGCTTCTGATTGAGACTCATCTCGCGCTGCTTGATGCGGTTCTCAGCCTGCTGAATCTGCTGGTTGCGGACACGCAACTCCTTCTCCAACTCAGCTTTTTTGCTGAGGAACTTCTCTTTTACTTCCAGCAGTTTGCGTTCTTTAATTACTTCGGCTTCTTTCTCGGCAGCCTCACACGCCTCTTTCTTCAGCGCTTTGCGCTTGGCTGGGACGAAGGCCACGTACCAGATCACCACAAGCAATGCAAACGCAACAATGCCTATGATTAAGGCTACAACTATGCTTGATGTCATGAAATATAAGTTTAAATTATTAATAAATTGGGGTCATAACTCACTGTTCCTGCTTTTCGTTCAGTGCGGACTCCAACTCTTCGAGCAGCGGCGCAAGCCTGTTTACAATGGGCGTTGCGTCCATAGACGTTTCCTTCTGCTTTAGCATCACGGCCACGTCAAGTACCGTCATAACCAAGTACATTTCGGTACTCTGATTACGATAGTTGTTCGTATAAAAGCTGTACCTCTCCTTTATCAGTTTCTCGGCCTGCCGATAGATTTCCTCGTCTTGGCGACGAACGGTCATCGGCAAGGTCCAACTCCCGAAACGGAGGGTTATTGATAATGTATCGTTTTGCTTCTGATCCATTACTCTGTTGTTTTAAGCATCGCGATGCATCGGTCAATGTCTCGCACCATTTTGGATATTCGGCCGCGCATCTGCTTCATGTCGTCGTCGGCCATATCCAGGTATTTTGCCATCTTCAGATGGGCGTAATTCTCCTGTAGTTTTTTATTCTCACTCTCGAGGTTTTGGATTTTCTCCGCAGCCTCTTGCAAGCGCCGCTCCAACTGGATGCACTCCTCCTGCCGCTGCTTGTGCAACAACAAAAGCTGACGGGTACGCGTTTCGAGCCGCGAGACCAAATCTGTCACTTGTGCGTCCATGAGATACCGCTATTTGCTTATTTTCTGTACAAAGGTAAGTTTTTTTCTGCGTTACGCAAAATTATTCCTCACTATTTTTGCGAGGTTCCTTTTTGGCAAGCATCACAATCGTGTGCACGTACTCCGTCATCCACGCTTCGGAGTACCCCAGCATCGACTGGTATTTGCGAAGCGCCACGCAAGTACGGCGCACACCATCGTCGCTCCAGTCGTTTTTAGTCATCACTTCGTGCACCTGCTTGGCCACCATTTCCTTCAGAGCGTTACTGAAGAAACGCGGGAGACGAAACTTCCACTGCATCAAGTTTCCCATCAGCATCAGCAAGTCCTGACTGAAACCTTGGAACGCGTAGAGATATCCCTGCACATCCTGAATTTTGCGACAGCGTTTCTTCACACTCTGGTCCACCTCGTCGAAGAAACCGTCGCTCACCTTGTAGATATCCTGAATCAGGCGCTTGCAATACTTCTTCTCGCCGACGCCAAGTTTGTTGTTCACGGTCTGCACGTGATACGTTTGCTTGAAAATCCGCAGGTCGGGCAAGGCGGCAAGATTGCTGATGCCCATCTGCGATGCTATTGCAGACTGATAGTAAACGCGTATCAGCAGCATGAAATCCTCCATGCCACCCACTCGCGGTTCGCCGTCATTCTTTCTTCCGAATAGTTTACTCCAAAAAGACATTCCTTTTATTCCTTATTTATATTATACACTTTGAGATTTCTCACTTCTGCGCCCCAGAAACTGCGTGAGGGAGCGCCACATGATACGCAAGTCGAGCCAGCACGACCAGTTCTGAAGATACCAGAAATCGTCTAACACCTCAGTCTCCAGTTCGCTGCGGCGACATACGTCCTGACTATGGTCGCAGACTTGCGCCCAACCGGTAAGCCCAGGCTTTGCGATGCAGCGGATTCTATATCGCGTTGCCTCACGCAGATACGATTCCATCTCTTCTGGCTGCCGCGGGCGGGAACCGACAAACGACATTTCGCCAAAAAAGACGTTGAGGAACATGGGCAGTCGGTCCACCCACGTTTCACGCACAGCACCTTCCGGCCGTCGGAACGTCAAACGCCGAAACACACGTCCCTGCCGTCCGACGCATCGTGTCCGCAGAAAGATGGGACCGGGCGACTTGCGTTTAATTCGGATGCCACACACAACGCAGAAGAACGGGAAAAGCGTCAGCAAAAAAACAGCGCTCAGAAGAAAATCTGCCACACGTTTTTCCACTCGACGCCACACGTCGTACAGCACAGAACGACGTGTCGTTTGCGCAGAAACAAAGCCTCTACGAACAAGAGTCATTCGACGGCGCACGAAGGGCAAACCGACTGGGAGAGAATAGAAGCGTATGCCATGCTCCTCGCACATATAGAAAAGCGACTCTGCCGCGCCCTGCTCCATACAACTCATGCAACAGAAAACCTCGTCCACGTCTGGATGCTCCGCCAAGAATTGCTCTGCATCCTGCGCCGCTCCACGATACGAGATCTCCACGCGAACGTCGCCCTCGGCATCGTCAGAAAACAATGCGTCCACGACGAAAAGTTTGCCGCCAAGCCTCCAGGCGTCGTACCACTCGTGAAAGAGCCTCAACGGGCCTACAAATATGACGTGTTTACTACGTTTCATTCCCTTTTTGACATTGAACTCCACTCGCGCCGAACGCAGAATCGCCCAATAATCGCCACAAAATTACACATATTTTTTCAGATTCCCGCATTTTACGCGGAAATAAACGAAATTTGCATCATTTCTTTTTAAAACTTTCTTCACCTCATTTTTTTTCCTTACTTTTGCACACGAGAAAAGTTTCTTAAAGAAGTTTCACGTTTAACACCATAAAACTGATGTCAGACTACATCGAAAAGAATACCTCAGAAGAGGAAGAGAACGGCGGGATTAAACTCTCCGATATCTGGACCATTATTGTGCTCAACTGGCAATGGATTGCTCTTTCCGCGTTCATTGCGCTCTGCATGGCCTTTGTCTATCTCAGATACACGCGTCCTGTCTACGCGTCAGCCATGAAGATTCTCGTCAAGGACGACGACAACAAGAAATTCAACGCCGGGCAGATGGGACTTGAGAACATGGGAGTCATCTCCAATAGCAACGGATTTGACAACGAGCTCGAGATTCTGCGAAGCACTAGCCTCAGCACCAGAGTTGTCAAAAGCCTGAAACTTTATACGTCATACTATATCGAAGGACGGATTCGCAAGCATGAGGTTTACAACCAGTCGCCCATCATCGTGGACATGCCACAGGACGAACTCGACAAGTTGAACTGCTCCATCGCACTTAAAATTATCCCCAAAGAGAAAGGATATCAAGTGGAAGGCAAAGTGTACATTCCCCATGTGAAAGAGCCCGTAAAGTTCGAACGCGAGGTAAACGAACTGCCTACGACCCTGAATACTCCAGCAGGAAGCGTCACCATGCAACTTGACCCCAGCTTCGACCTCGACGGCCGCAACCTGTATGCCTACATTGTACCGCCGGTAGCTGCCGGCCGCAATTGCGCAGCAAGGCTCTCGGCTAACGCTTCAAGCAAAATGACAACCGTAGCCGACATTTCTTTTGTGGATACGCAAATCGACCGCGCTCAAGATTTCCTCGAGGAACTGCTGAAAGGCTACAACGAGGACGCGAACGAAGACAAGAATGAAGTGGCGCGCAAGACGGAGGAGTTCATCAAAGAACGTATTGACGTCATCCGCCACGAACTGGACAGCACGGAAATTAACTTGGCGCAGTACAAGAAAAGCAATAACCTGATTAACTTGACAAACGACGCAGCCAATGCGCTGACCACCACCACCGAGTATCACAAGAAACAAAGCGAGCTGCAGATACAGATGAACATCGTGGAGTCACTTATCAGGTATATGAATAACCCAGCCAATGCGCTCGATGTGATTCCCGCCAACTTGGGTTTGGACAATCAAAACCTCAATAAGTTGGTTAGCGACTATAACACCTTGGTTCAACAGCGCAAGCGCCTGCTAAAGAGCTCGGGCGAGAACAACTCCTACGTGCAGCGTATCACGGCTGAGATTGAGGAAATGTGGCCCTCCATTAAGTTGAGTCTCGATGCCATGAAAGAAGACTTAAACATCCAGAAGCGTGGAGTGGATCGCCAGTACTCACAGTTCAGCGGACGAATTGCAGCAACACCCGACCAAGAACGTACTTTGAACAACATCGGCCGACAGCAGGAAATCAAGTCGGGCCTCTACCTGATGCTTCTCGAGAAACGCGAGGAGAACTACATTTCCTTGGCCAGCACGGCAGCAAAAGCCCGTATCATCGACGCGCCGCAGTACGTTGGCCGCGTGTCGCCCAAGAGCAAAATCATTTGGCTTTTAGCATTGATCCTTGGCTGCTGCTTCCCCGTCGGCGTAATTTACCTGCGCAACCTCTTGCGTGTGCACATCGAAGGCCGGGCTGACATTGAGAAACTGACCAAAGCCTCCATCCTTGCGGACATTCCTTTGGCAGCAAATGAAAACAGCGCGGATAACGGACTCGTGGTGCGTGAGAACAGCAACGACATGATGGAGGAGGCCTTCCGTGGCTTGCGCACAAACCTACGTTTCATTCTGGATTCAGGCGAACGCGTCATAACGTGCACCAGTAGCATTCCTGGCGAAGGCAAAACTTTCGTTTCCACCAATCTCGCCATGTCTTTGGCCTTAATGGGGAAACATGTGATTATTGTCGGCCTCGACATTCGCAAGCCGCGACTCGTACGCCTCTTCGGACTTCCGAGCAACAAAAAGGGACTCACCACATTCCTCACCAGCAACGACACCAGTTACGAGCTGCTCAAAGAGCAAATAAACGTTGGTGTGGTGAACCAGAACTTGGATATTCTGCCAGCCGGCATCATCCCGCCTAACCCCAGCGAGTTGATTTCACGCGAGCAACTGGATATTGCCATCAAGCACCTGCGCGATCACTACGACTACGTTATCCTCGACACGCCTCCCGTAGGCCTTGTAAGCGACACGCTCTCCATTTCACGTACCGCAGACATGACTATTTTCGTTTGCCGTGCAGACTATACTCCACGCTCGTGCTTCGAGCTGATAAACAGCCTGAGAGACGAGAAGAAACTGCCGAAAGTAAACTTAGTGCTTAATGGCATGGACATGAAGAAGAAGAAGTATGGCTACTATTACGGCTATGGTAAATATGGCCGCTACAGCAAGTACGGCAAGTACGGACTTTACGGCAAATACGGTCACGACTCGTCGTCGCACAGCCACACGGAGAAATAAAATGAACAAGTGGATTAGCACACTTTTTCTCTTTGCCATCCTCCCCTTGAAAGCTCACGCACAACTGAGCCGTCTAGGGGAGGATGTGCAATTTAAGGCTGAGGCGATGGGTTCCGCAGCCAGCGGAGATATTGCGCCCTTTTGGTTTACCAACAATCGATATGGCCTGGCTACGCCCGATGCAAGCAGCGGCTATTTGCGCGGCGCGATGTGGCGTGAAGCAGCGGCCGACAGCGCGAGGCGTTGGAAGGCCGGATACGGCATAGACATTGCAGTGCCCTTTGGCATGGACAGCCACTTTGTCTTGCAACAGCTTTATGCTGACATCCAATGGAAGGTAATACGTCTCAGCGTGGGCCAGAAAGAGCGTCCGCTGGAGTTGAAAAATCAACTTCTTTCCAGTGGCGCCATGACTTCTAGCATCAACGCACGTCCCTTACCTCAAATACGCCTCGAGTTGCCTGAGTTCTGGACAATTCCGCGCACCAGAAACTGGCTCGCGCTGAAAGCCCACATTGCTTATGGCGCATATACCGACAACGGATGGCAACGGCAATTCAATCAGCTCGGCCCGCAAAATCTATATACAGCCAACTCACTTTACCACACAAAAGCCGGATTTCTGCGCATTGGAAACGCAGAAAAGTTTCCACTTAGTTTGACGGGAGGCTTCGAGATGAGTTCACAATTTGCGGGCGAGGCATGGAATCTGAAAGACAGAGACGACCACGCCAACCCGAACTTCCAGCCGCATCAGAAAATGCCGCACAATCTGAACGCATTCTGGCACGCCCTCATCCCCGGCGGGAGCGATTCGAACGACGGTGACTACAAGAATGTAGAAGGCAACCAATTGGGAAGTTGGCACTTAAGGCTCGATTATAACGGTAAGGGGTGGTCCGCTGGCGTATACGCCGAGCACTTTTTCGAAGACCACAGCCAATTATTCTGGCAGTACCCGTGGAAAGATATGCTATATGGCGTGGAAATCAACTTGCCAAAGAATCGTTTCCTCCAAACAATCGTTTATGAACACATTGGCACAAAAGACCAAAGTGGTCCCATTTATCATGATGGAACGGCTGTACTCCCCGATAACATTTATGGTGTAGACAACTATTACAACCACCAAGTGTACGGAGCATGGCAACACGCCGGCTTCAGCATGGGACATGCCGCACTACTCTCTCCTATATATAATACTGATGGGAACATCATGTTCCGAGACAATCGGATAAACGCCAACCATCTGGGATTGTGCGGTACCCCGACTAATGAGATAAGCTACCGCATACTTCTGACACACGAGAAGAGTTGGGGCACATATCCCATTCCACGTCCCACCCCAGCCAAAGGCACGTTCCTGCTTGCCGAGTTGAGCCACGCTCCTCACCAAATAAAAGGTTTGAGTTTTACAGCCTCCTTCGGACGCAACTGGGGCACACTACTGGGCCACACAAACGGCGGAATGCTTAGCATTGTCTATTCCGGATGGGTGTCGAAAAAGAAAAACTAAAGTATATGAGAAGAATACTATACATCATATTCCTTACGCTATTCTTTGTCTTATTCCCGTCCTGCGACAGCAAATGGGGAGAGAACGGCGATTTGGATGGGATGTGGCAGCTGACACAGTGGAAAGACATTGCAAGCGGCCAGTTCATCGAGAATGAATCAGAGGATATTTACTACAGTTTCCAGCTGAAACTCGTGAAGTTCCAAATGATTGGAAGCGGGAAATATTATCTTTCATACTTCACTCACCAAGGCAACGACCTGATAATTGGCAAGACCGTCCAATGGCCGAAAAACGAAGAACGTCCACTGAGCGAGCTGAAAACACTTGGCGTACCGGCAGACGGGCGCTTCCACATAGACGTCCTTAACGACAAAAACATGGTGCTTCGTAGCGAAACGAGCATTATTTCGTTTCGCAAATACTAACTCGAAGGGCGAAACTGCCTATTGCAAGAAAGAATTCCCTTTTTTCCACAATAAAAAGTAATATGTTTGCGTTATAATATAAACGCAAACATAATGCCTCCTTACTTATACCTACTACTATCCATGTCCATCTCAGCAGTGTCAGCAATGATACTGATGCCTTGGCTGCTACGTTTGTGCTACAATAAAGGAATCTACGACAAGCCAAACGAGCGCAAAATACACAAGAGCACTATACCGCGGATGGGAGGAATCGTTTTTGTCCCATCCTCCTTGATTGGTGTTACCGCCAGTTTGGTCATTATGTTAGAACGCGGGAACCTTGCGGACTCCATTCACGCCTCCACCATGCTTATCAGCGTCGGTGTGGCGCTTGTCTATTTCATTGGCCTGATTGACGACCTCTTCGGTTTGTCGGCAAACGTAAAATTTGCCGTTCAGACTATTGCCTCGCTATCTTTTCCAATTAGCGGCCTCTACTTCAACAACCTTTATGGCTTCCTTGGAATCGAAGAATTGCCCATGTGGGCAGGCTACTTGCTCACAATCTTCGTCACACTTTTAGTCATCAATGCCATCAACCTCATAGACGGCATTGACGGTTTGGCGTCCGGCATCAGTTTTATTGCACTCGCCGTATTCACAGAGTTCTTCTACATAAGAGGATATTACACTTACTGTCTTTTTTCTTCTGCGCTGATGGGCACCCTCATCGTATTCCTTTATTATAATATATGGGGAAGCGTAGAAAAACAGAAGAAGACATTTATGGGCGACAGCGGGTCGCTCTTCTTGGGATTCGCCCTGACCTATCTGGCTATCAAGTATGCGATGAAGAATCCCACGGTTATGGACAGCCGTTCTGACGGCATTCTGGTTGCATACACCGTGCTGTTTCTTCCCACCTTCGACCTCATTCGTGTTGCCCTCTTTAGGAAAATTCGTGGAGGAAGCATGTTTGAAGCCGACATGACGCATGTCCACCACAAGCTCATGGCATCCGGAAAGACTCCGGCCCAGACGCTGATTGCCATCTTAGGGATGGACATTCTTTTTATCGCACTAAACTTTATATTAAATCACTTTGAACTCCATCTTTCGTGGATTGTTCTCATAGATATTGTCCTGTTCTGCGCCTGGCAAGTATACATCACACGACAGATTAAGCGTCACGAGGCAGAGCAAATTGCCAACATGGGCATCCGTGCAGAATACGAGAATATTGCCAAGGACGCCAAAAAGATTTGCATCCTCACGCCGCGTTTCCCCATGCCAGAGAACGGAGGCGACGTACTGCGCATCAATAACATTGCCCGCCAACTTCGCAAGCAAGGTTACAAGCTTATCCTTGTCAGCTACCACGATGACGTAAGTCCGCAGATCTACGAAGCCGGACGCATCTATCACAAGATATATACCATTCCCCGAAGCAGATGGAAGTCCGTTCGGAACGCTCTTCTATTCATGTTCACAGGGCGTCCCCTCCAATGTGGCTATTACTATTCCATGGGCTTCAAGAACCTGCTGCAAGAGGTAAGGAAAAAAGAGAAACCCGACCTTTATCTCTCGCACCTTCTGCGAATGACACCATACCTAGAGGAGCTCAATCTGCAGCGCTGTTCTATCATAGAAATGACAGATGCGCTGTCAAAGACCTATTCCATGTCCGCGAAGGCCAACGGCGACGGACTCCTCCGCATTGCCTACTCTTTCGAGCATGGCCTCATCAAGAAGTATGAGCGGCACGTCATCGAGAGATTCCCAAAGTGCATTCTGGTTTCACAAGCCGACATCAACTATCTGAAGACGCTTACGCCCTGCAATTCTTCGCTCGAGCTTCATGCAAACGGAGTGGACTGCATGAAAAAGATTCCGCAGCACTACAAGGAGAAAAAGATTTGTTTCGTCGGCAACATGCGCACGCTGCAAAACAAAGACGCAGTGCTGTTCTTTGTGAACCGAGTGTTCCCACGCATTCTCAAGAGCGAACCCGATACCATATTATATATAGTAGGAGCTCAACCGCCACGCGAGATACAGAATCTGGCAAGCGACAACATTATCGTGACAGGCTTTGTGGATAATCTCGAAGCCACCATCTCCGACTCCTGCCTTTCCGTAGCGCCGGTACGAGTGGCCGCCGGAATCCAGAACAAAGTGCTGGTTGCAATGGGTTGCGGCCTGCCCGTTATTACCACAGACCTCATTGCGCAAGCCATACCCGAGCTGCAAAACGAACAGAACGTACTAATCCGCGACGAAGCAGCCACCATTGCCGAAGCCTGCCTAAGCATCATGCATAATCCGCAACGCCGCCTGCAACTCTCACAGAGAGGATATCAAGTAGTCCAGTTGAACTACTCGTGGCGCGAAAAGATAAAAGGCTACGTGCGCTGAGATTTCCATTACCAAGCGTCACGGCTTCTATTCCCACACGTAGAAATAATTTTGCGACGTGTCGCAGAGACACATGCCACACGTCGCAAACACTCTTGCCACGTGTGGTATTTGAGGTATGGAACGGAGCCCCGTTTCAGCGACACATCACCAATCGGCCACTGCCCACGGCCCGCAGAAAATCTGCTGCATCCACTGCTCCCTTGTACGTGCAGTGCGATTTTCCCTGCCCGCCACCGAAGGATTTGGGCTGATTGGCCCAGAAATTGATGTAGCTCACAGAGAATCCCTCCAGTGCAGGAAGTACCGCGCGCGACCACCATTGCGGGTCGTCCAAGTTCTCGCCGCCTGATTCAGCCACACAAATAGGCATTTCCCAGCGCTGCCCCAGCCGTGCCACGACATCCAGATTCTGTCTGGCGCGACGAATGAAATCCGCACGACGTGCCTCGATGCCTGCGATACCGTTGTCGCGATACACTTCTGTGCCAAGCACGTCCACATACCTGCGCCCTGGGAAACGCTCCAGATAATTGTTCTCCGAAGTCGTCGAGCCACTCAAGGAAAAGCAGTAGAGCAGATTCGTACAGCCTTTGTCGGAGAGATATTGGCGAGTCAGACGCCACAGACGGCGATACTGACGAGCCGTACAATGGTCTCTGCCCCACCAGAACCAGCTGCCCTGCGCCTCGTGGAATGGGCGGAAGACGAGCGGAATCAGTTGGCCATCGTCGTCCCGCAGCGTGAAAATATAGTCCGCCGCTAGGTCGAGGTAATGCAGGAAACGCCGTCGGGCCTCTGTCTTTCTCAGAATCTCGCTTACCGTACGCGGATTTGACACGTCCCACGCGTTGCCGCCCGTCAAAGGATTGTACATATGCCACGAAATGGTGGTAATGCCTCCTCGGCGGTGCTGTTCCAGGATAGCCTGGCGGTGCTGCGCCCATGTGGAACCAGACATATAATAACCGTTCTCAAGTTCCAGCGGACAAAGATCTACGCTCAGCACCATCGGCCGGTGCCCAGAAAGTTCCTCCAGGTCGCTTCTCATGCAGGCTCCCGTGGCCCATCCGTGTCCGTAGAACGTGTCGTCGTGGTGCCCCATAAGCACCTGCCCGTCCGCTGCCGTTTGCAAGAGTCGCTGCCGCAGGCCCTCAGTACTTTGGGCGCAGATGACAGACACCGGAAGCACAAAGAAGAGGACAAAGAAGAAACGCTTCATCATAGAATTGGCTCTTTTAATCTTTTATTTCACTAAACGCGTCCTTGAATACCTGCAACGACGCCTCTTGCGAGAAGTGACGGAGATAGATGTCTCGGATTCGGGCATTGAAGCGTGGCACGGGATGCTCGGCATAATACGTTATGGCATCGATGAAGTCCTGCGCTGTATTACACAGACGGGCGCTCCCCTCCACATATTCGCGATATCCTTCGAAGGTTTCATCGGTGCCAAGGATATTGCGTCCGTACATCATAGACTCACATGTCTTCACCTTCATCCCGCTGCCTGAGAAAATCGGCAGTACCATGAAATCGGCCCACAAATAATGCTCCGCCAGGTCGGGCACATTGCTGAAAACCTGCACGTCACGCAGGCAGGCATTTGCGGCCTGCAGCTTGTCCATGTCGCGCCCCACGATGCGGAACTCAGCATCGACATGCGGCAGCACGTGCTGCACGAACCACAGCACGCCTTCGTTGTTGGCCGTAAAACTGCTGCCAAGGAAAAGCAGGCGCGGACGCGCCTCGGTCTGCGCCTTTGCATCAAAGTTGATGTGCTCGCATTGGTCCTTCAGCGCCACTGGCACCAAGTAGTCTGGGCGCCTTCCATACATTTTCTCCAGCAGAGCCGCATCACGCTCGTTCAACGCCAGCACCACATCGGCATACCGACAGCAGTATGCGTCGTTGCGGGCTGCACAATTGATTATCACGCCACGGAAGGGCATGTACTTTGGCAGGAGATGGTCGTAATATATGCTCTCCACATTGTGGAAATGAGCCACAATGCGCCCTCTGTATCCCGCAGCTTTCAGTTCGCGAGCCACGATACCGAAGATGGTTGTGCTAATGAAAACACAATCATAGTCGGCTGCCAAGCGCACAATCTCGCGCAGCCGCGAAGGCAACATCCCGTTAAAATGCCCGAACGGAAAGTAAAGTGCAGAGAGAAGCCAGTTGCCCAACGAGCGACGGCGTGCATCGTCATGCACATAATAGACACGAACGTTTTCCGCGCCCAGCAGTTGTTCGGCCATCTGCATGTTGCGCTGATTCACCAGCCCGCCACCCTCGAGGATGCCTGTATAATGCTTGAACTGCACAAACAATACGTTCTTTATCATGTCTGGTCACAATTCTTAGTTCACTAATCACTTGGCGGCATACGCAGCCAAATATTTCTCCACGGTGCGGCTGATATGGTACGGCTGGAAGGAGGCCTGTGCCTGCTGCTTCATCCGAACAATTTCGTCGCGAGACAGCGCCAAGAAGCGCCGCATGGCCTGATAATAATCTTCCTCGCCACTGCTTGCCGAAAGCAATCCGTTTCGTCCGTCCTCCACCACATTGACAATGCCACCCACGGGACTACAAACTGGAACGCACCCCACGGCAAGACTCTCCAGCAGCGTAATGGGAAGTCCCTCCCAAACCGAAGGAAGGCACATGGCATCGGCCTTGGCAAGAAGAGATGGCACGTCGGTACGCAAGCCCAAATAGCAAATACGACCTGAGAAATAGGGACGCAGCTGCTGCATAATGTCATCGTCCTCTTCTTTCCCAACTATCAGCAACGCCACATCACAGCCTTCATCTATCAGGCGACGGAACACGCGAACCAGCACCATCTGGTTCTTGGCCTCCGTAATGCGGCCCGGATGAACGAAAACACGGGTTTCAGGCGTGACGCGTGCTTCATCTACTGGGTTCTGCGCACCATCTACGCGAGGCATCGGAATTCCGTTCTCGCACAGGTGGCTCCGGCAACCATACAACTCGTAGAACGACTGCTGGCTGGCCGGTGAAATGGTGATGGCACGAACGAGCCCCAGGCGGAAAGCCAACTTCTTCAGCAGGAAGAAACGGACGTCCCACTTGAAGTTTTCCCGCCGCGCATCGGAATGGAACGTGTAGAAGAACTTCTGCCGCGGCAACATCAGGACGGCAAAAAAGAAATAGTAGAAGAACCCGTGCAGTTGGACCACGTCAAAATGTCCACGACGAATGTAGCGATAGACGGAGAACACTTCGCGAAGCGAGAACCCAGTGCTCTCTTTCCCCAGCGTGTCGCGATGGACATTGTCTGGCAGTTGATACCAGAAGATGTCGTCCGACTTGGGGCGATAAATGGAGCACACCGTGACATCGTGTCCCTGACGGGCCATTTCGCCCGCAATGGAGCAAATGACCGACTCGATGCCGCCGCCAAGCATGGATGGATGAATATGTAGTATTCTCATTTGCGTTTATTCTTATTCCGTATCATTTCTTATATCGCTGCACCCACATATGCTACATAGAACGAATACAGCAGGGCATATCCCGTGCTGGCGAGCGCAAACAGAAAGGAGAACTTGGCCAGACGTGTATACCGCCCATTCTGCCATGCCCATGCCAACACGATACATGCCGGAATAAAGCCAAAGCGAAGGAAGCGGATGAAAAGGATACGTGTATTTACGCCCAGATTAAATGCAAAGACAGAGGCTGTGGCTACGATGTAGAACAGCAGCCGGCCAAAGAAACGAACGTCGGCAGGCACCGGATTCACCGGTTCCTCTTCGCCGCTCTCGTCCTCTGCGTCCTCGGTGAGAATGTTTAGCCGGTAGCCTAAATACGCCAACATATAATAAGGAATACACTCCAAGATAAGCTGCAGATTGTAGGCAAAGCCAATCTCGTCAGTGTCTTCGGTTAGATAAGTCATGCCTGCCGTGGCACCAGTATTACGCTCGGTGGGATCGACAAACGAGTCCATAAACTGAGCCAGTAAAAGCTCTGTGATGATCACCACAAAAGGATAAATCATCAGCAGGAGAAGAAATGTACGTTTGTTGAGCATCTTGGGCAGAAATGCCAGCAGTATGAGAACCACACCATAGATAGACGACTTGTGGAAGAAGAGAGAACTTATCAGCAGCACGGAGCCAAGGATCAGGGAGAGTAGCACTTTGCCTCGAACGGGCTTGCATATCACCGAGCCTCCCAGATACATTGCTGCATATGCCAAAGAGATTCGGCCGTAGCCGAAGTAGATAAGCCACACGGAACAGAAGAAACACAGTATAAGGTCGCCCCGCACCGAAGCATGCTTCATCAACAAGCACATAAGATAAAGCGCCGCGCCCCATATTATGGCACGAAACACCAGATAGTTCGGCGCCATGAGGTTGGCTATGTAATAATATACATCTTCGAGCGATGTATTGAAACCATCCATATACACGAGGTTGAGGTACATCTCGGCGTAGTGAAACCAATCTGTACCCCAGAAAGAGAAAAGACAGAACACAAGAGCCACCAGAATCATCAGATAGCGACGCCAGGGGCGAAGCATGAAAGGTTCCTTGAATCCCTTCCAACTCAGCAGGAGCAGGAGGACTACCATCAAGAGGTTTGAGAAAACCAGTATCGGCAGGGGTTCAAGGTTGGTAAATTCCATCTATTGCCTCGTTTATTGCAGGAAGTAGCGAGCCTACTCGATGAAGCCAATCTTCAGAAGACCCTCGCAGGGTTTCTCCTCGTAGGTAAAATATATCACATTCTTGCGGTCTTTCATACCAAAGTTGGGGTTGGGAGTCATGTAGTCGTCGCCATATTGCGCCCGCAAGTGGACATCTGTATTCATCGGGATGCGAACCCGTACACCCTTGAACTCCACTTGCTGCATGTCGCTCAACGGAAAGTTCACGCGCATAGTGCGGAAAGGCATCAGACGGTTCAAGCTCCAACGGAAAGTCATGTTCTTGAGCGGGGCGAATATGTTGCAATACATCACATCGCCCTCCACACGGAAGTAGAAAATATCGATGGTCGTACTCATATCCCGATGTTTGTAGCATTCCTCACGTCCGCCATCGTCCTTTACATTATAGTATCTTACCAGTTCAAAGCCAGCCTGCTCAAGCACAGCCTGAATCTTGGGTTGGTCCTCCAGAAAGGCTCCTGTGTCTAAGTCGCAATCGTGGGATATGAAGTCATGTTCACGATAGTAGCCCAGCAAAGTGCCAAACTCAAGCCAGAAAGTAATCTGCGCCTCGTCCAACGCGGCCGAGAAGCGCTGCAGCACCTGCACGGCTTCACGTCGAAAGGCGGCCGACCGACGGCTATGCTTTCTCCGAGCCCTGCGTTCCATGACGGCACGATAAAGCGGATAGAGAGGAGTCTTGCGGAAAAAAGTGAGTAATACCTGCATCATAGCGATTCGTGTTTCTGTTTGGCCAAAAGATAACCCTCAAAAAGCAAGAGGTCTTCCTTGGTTGTGGTTTTGATATTCGTCTGGTCGCCCTTGGAGAAATAAATTGGGATACCTAAGGCAGCCATAAAGTTGGTGGTGTGAGGCTCCAGCTTGTCAAAGAGCCCCTTTGGTTTCTCGTACGTGAAGGGAGCAAAACGGTTTGACTTACCTGCAGCTAAAATAACGGCGTTTCTTTTCATATATAATATATTAATGTATCATACCAACGACTTTCTTAAACAGACCTTTCACCAAATCTTTCTCGGTTGCATTCAGAGCGAGAGAATATGCCGCGAGGGAAACGACAGCAAAGCTGACGGCACAGGTTAGGACGAAGCGGACGAAGCCAGGCTGCACAAGCATCTGTACGAAGTACGGCATCCAACATGTGGCAAGCACGACCAAGACAAAAGGCAACAGAATAGACCTGAGATAGTCTGCGATGGAATAATCCACGATTGTCTTTAGTATTATCAGCGCCACGACCTGTGCCAGAAGCATCGACAAGAAAGACATCCAGAGAGCGCACTCGGCGCTATATCCCATTCGTAGCACCACATACGCAAGTGGGACAGCCAGCATCACGGCCAGCGAGGAGAACACCTGGTAGTTGCGCATCTTTCCGGAAGCATGCACCACGGATGACACCGCGGCGTTCAGGCTGTTCAGGAAGGACACAGCTATGGTGATAACAAGGAAGGTGGCTGTATGTTCTGGCACGTAGTCGGCCAGCCACAACTTCAGAATGAAGTCAGTCTCATACACAATGGGGAGCGACAACAGGTACAGGACGAGACAGCTGAACTTGCTCGCGCTATACATCAATTTCATCGTACGCTCAGTATTTCCTACTGCATAGGATTGGACCACCTGAGGTCTGATGGGAATCGACACGTTCTGCACGAAACTTTCCAGACCCGCATTCACTTGTGCCGAAATGCCTCGGGCAGCGTTTACCACCGGGCCAAAGAACAAGTTGAGAACAAGGTTGATGCCCTGCTCCTTCATCATGTGTGAGAAGGAACCGAAAACATTCCATCCCGAGAAGGAAACCATCTGGCGGAACACATCTGAGTGAAAGCGTGGGACGAAACATATCTCCGTAAACCTCCGCTTTGCGTACGCATAATAAAGGATAAAGTTTATCACGCTTATCATGGCCAGCAGTACGCCGTACACAATCAGGCGGTCGGCCGCAACGTAAGGCAATAGGATGGCTATGCCCAGCTTCAGCACGGCATCCAGCACACCGACAATGGCATAATAGTCCATTTTCTCATGCGCCATAATGGCTGCCGAGTAAGGAACCTGCAGAATGAGGAACACAAAAGACAGCACAGAGAACTGGAATATCCAGCCTGCCGCATACATTCGGTCCGCCGGAATGTTCATCTTGTGATGCAGATACCAGAGACCCAAGGTTTCGGTAAGCAGAATGACAAGCACCGCCAGAATAATCTGGATGACGAGCGCCATGTTATAAACCTTCTTGACGCCTTCAATGTCGTTGCGCCCCAGTTCGAAATTAAAGAAGCGCTGTATGCCGTTCGACATGGAGGTGTTCAGGAACACAAACATCGACACGAAACCGCACACGACATTATAAACGCCGAAGTCCGTCACGCCCAGCACAGAAAGAACCACACGTGTCGTGTACAGCGTTACCAGTAGTACCACTGTCATGCGGATGCTCATGTATATCGAGTTCCGCGCTATACGCTTGTTACTTTCTGCCGAAGACATTACTTCTCTCTGCCTATACCTTATTTATATAAGTTCAGATATGATGAGTCGCCTCAAGTACCACATCGTGGTGCCCAATGCAGCGATGATGAGCATTGCCGCCACAAAAATCATACGCTTCGGGCCGGCCGGTCTGATGGGAACCGTGGGGCTCTTGATGACGGTGAATGCCGGCGTCTGCTCCTGCACCTTGGCTTTGGCGTTCTCCAGCTGTCCGCTCATGGTCTGATATTTGGTAAGCATCATGCCCATGTCGTTCTCCAACTGGTCTCGCTTGGAGATTGCGGCCTGCAGGGTTGCGTTCTGATGCCTGTCGCAGTATGCACTGTAGGCATTCGTTGCCTCGCGGTATTCCATCAAAGCGCTGTCGCGCAGCACCTGATAGTGCGCTACATCCTGACGCGCCTTGCGTGTCCTGTACTCAATGATGAAATTCTGCAAGTGCTCACGGATGCTGTCGGCCATAGTTGCACATATCAGCGCGTCCTGATCCTTTACGGTAATGGAGACGACATTGTTT
This sequence comes from uncultured Bacteroidales bacterium, assembly GCA_902787575.1. GTDB lineage: Bacteria > Bacteroidota > Bacteroidia > Bacteroidales > Bacteroidaceae > Physcousia. The sequence goes on from CADAGX010000013.1 coordinate 22,881, forward strand.
TTCTTGTCCACGATGCAACGCACCTTGTCCGTTATCAACTTCATCACGCCGTAGTCTTTCTTGCTCAGATAGAAGGGATTCACCTTTTCTGTGTCGGCCGCGTTTCGTACATTCTTCTCCTCGAACGCTTTCTTCACGAGCGCAATGGTCTTTCGGATGGGATAAGTCAGCGGATTGCGCTTCTGGTGCAACTTCAGATAGTCGTGATAGGTAGTGCGAAGGCTGCCGTCGATACGCGCCACTTCAACATCAAAGAGCGGCACCAGAAACTCCGGCGACTCGAACAGTTCGGGATAGAGCATCGGATAGATGGCATCCGAACTCTGCATGCTGCTCAGGTCGAAACCAAACGAGGCTGCTATCGAACCGATTCCTCCGGCGGGAACATCTGTGCCCCACTCGGGAGCCAACTTCACCTCGCAAGTATAGTATCTGGGCTGCGAGAGAATAATCACGCACGAGAGTACGAAGGTCGTGGCCAGTATCTTCACGTACGCCTTCTTCTTTTGGCTCAGGATTTGAGCCACCTCTGTCAGAACTGCGAAATCCGATTTATTATTGTTGCTCATGCTGTATGCTTTCCACTTGTGTTACGTTATCTTAATATGCTTATCAGGGCCACCACGACGCTGGCCAACGAAGCGCTTCCGCTGGCTATGGCCATCACCTCGCCCGTGGACATGCGATTCGACTGCTTCTTTGTGGGCACCACTATTTCGCAGCCGGGCTGCACGGCCTTCCCGCTGTGGTGATTCAGCTTCTCCACCGAGCCGTTCATGTAAATGGCATAGACGCCTTTCTTCTTGGCGCGGTTGCCATAGCCGCCGGCACGTTTGATGTAGTACTTGAGCGACTCGCCCTTCTTGAAGTTCATGCTGATGGGATAGCTGACCTCGCCGCTCACCTTCACCGTGTTGCTGAACTGCGGTATGACAAGTTGGTCGCCCTCGCGCAGCACGATGTCTTCCGGGCCGCCGGGATTCTCCATTGCCTTGTCGAGGTTCACTGCCACTGGGTAAGTTGCGCCCAAGTCCATCTTCATTTGCAGCAGCGAGTCGGCCTGCGCCATGTTGTAGTCCTTGTCGCTTTGCATGGCCTCCTCGTACAGCTGAATCTGCGCAGCACGCAGCGAACTTTCGCGCTGCAGGCGCTCGTCGGGCGTCATCACGCGGTTCAGACGTGCGCCCTTGGTGTATCCAATGGCGGTGATGCCGCCAGCTGCTTTCACCAGGTCGGTGAGTCGGTAGCTCTTGCTGGTCATCGAGTACTGACCTTCGAAGTTCACACAGCCGGTCACGGAGACGCTACGTTGCTCGCTATACGTAGGACTGCGGCGCACGGCCACCACATCGTAGGGTTTCAGCGTAAACGAACTGTCGGCCACATGGAGGTCTGCGTCCAGGGCAAAGGAGAATGTCTCGGCCATCTCGCCCGTATTCTCTGTGGAGTTGGCGTCGTAGATGCGGCGGAACACGTCCACCTTGGCCAGCGAAGCTGCATCCGTCAGGCCGCCGGCCTGCAGGATAAGGTCGCCAATGGTGGTATTCTCTGCATAATGATACGTACCGGGGTAGAGTACTTCGCCGGCTATCGTGAGTGTCTGCTCGCCCTTCATCTCGATGACGCTGGGCACGAAGAGCACATCGCCTTTCTTCAACGCGATGTCGGGCACGCGGCCTTCCATGATTCCGTCCACGTCCACCGTCACCATCTCCAGCGACAGGTCGTCCTTCTGGCGGTGCATCACGGCCCGTGTACGATAGGCGTCCTCGCGCAGTCCTTCTGCGGCCTGCAGCAAGCCTCGCACTGTCTGTATCTCGCCTCCCAACTGGAACTGACCTGCATGCATCACGGCACCGCGCACCTCCACCATGTTGGAGAAGCGGGCCACCACGCTGTCCACGAAAATCGAGTCGCCATCCATCACTTGGAAGGCTGCCGACTGGAATTCGTCCACCGTATGCATGCTGTATTCCGAACCAGCCTTGCGCGTCAGGCGCACGTTCTTAGTATACGCATCGCCTGCGAAACCGCCGGCAAACGTAAGCACCTGCTTCACGTTCTCGCCCGTCTTCATCTCGTAGAACATAGGCCGCTTCACCTTTCCGCGCACGTTTACGAGACAATCGTAGGGACCGACCACTATCACATCGTTGTCCTGCAGTCGGACGTCGCCTGCCATGTTGCCGTTCAGCAGATAGTCATAGACGTCGATGACTGCAATATTCTTTCCGCCACGATAGACTTTGATGTCGCGCAGCGTACCGATGTCGTTGATACCGCCTGCCAGATAGAGTGCGTTGAAGGCGCTCGACAGGCTGCTCAGTGTGTAGGTGCCCGGCGCCACGACTTCGCCCACCACCTGCACCTGGATGCTACGCACGTCGCCCACCGAAAGGCTGAACTTGCAGTCGGCATAGTACTGCCCGAGCTTGCTCTTCACCACGCTCGTGGCTTGCTGCACCGAGAGGCCGGCCAGCTTTATCGGACCCACGCCTTCCACCACCACCACGCCGTCGGGCGAGATGGTGCTCTCGATGCTGGTCTGACTGGCACCCCACACGTCGATAATCACCTTGTCGCCTGCGCCCAGTCGATAGTTGGCGGGCGTGGCGATGTTTTGGCTGGGTTCGAACGTCAGTTGGTGATTGTTGAAGATGTTCCGCCCGAATACTTGGTTCTCGTCGCGGAAGTAGTTTTGATAATAGATGAGTGAGTCAATGTCCATGAAGGCTATCTCCTCGTTCATTTCGGCCAACTGTTCGTCGCGCGTCTTGCCCTGATTGGCATACTGCGAGCGAATCATAAATCCGTTTTGCTGCTGCATTTTCTCCAGCGCCTTCTCCTTGTTGGTACGCTGACGGCTGGCACCTTGGTCCACGCGGGCGCCTGCCGTGGAGAGGTCTACGGCTCCCATCTGCGACTGCTGCGCTTCGACTTTCTTTTTCAGGCGGCGAAGCTGGTCCACCGTGACGCCTTTCTTCAGCAGTTTCCGCACGATGTCCTGCTGGCTCGAGCCGGCGGCTTGCTCTTTCTGTACGAACTGTATCACTTGGTCGTCGCTCATCGACTGGGCAAAGGCCACGCCGAACTGGAAGTTGAGGGTTGTAAATTGGAAGTTGGCAACGCCTATCAGCATGGCCATCGACAGGAATAATCGTTTCAGCATCTCTCTATTTGCTTTTTTTCGTTGTTTAAATTCAAATTTTCTTGCCGTAGCCCAGCAGGCTCACGGTGGTAAGTATTATCTTCAGGTCGAGCCAGAGGCTGCGCTTCTGCAGGTATTCCAAATCCATCTGCAGGCGGATGAGCATCTTCTCCATCGTATCGGTGTAACCATTGTAGAGCGTTGCCATAGAGGTAATGCCGGGCCGCATCCTATACAGCAATTCGTAGTCCGGGTTCTGCTGCATTATCCGATCGATGAAGTATTGCCGTTCGGGCCTCGGGCCGACGAACGACATATCGCCCACCAGCACGTTCCAGAGCTGTGGCAACTCGTCCAAATGATGCTCACGGAGGAACTGTCCGAAAGGTGTCACCTGTTGGTCGCACTTCTCCGTCAGCTGTGGCACGCCGTCTTTCTCGCAATCTACAGCCAGCGTGCGAAACTTCAGTATCTCGAAGGGACGGCCGCCCAGCCCGATGCGCTCCTGTCGGAAGATGACAGGCCCGTCGGCCTGACGCCGCAGCCGCAGATAGACGTACAGAAACACCGGCGAGAGGGCAAGCAAGCCAAAGGCCGCAGCCACCACGTCGAACAGGCGCTTGGCCACACGCTCCACTGCGTTCATTCCGTCTCGTATCTCGGTTTCGGTACTTATTTCCAGCGTCATTTCAGTTTGCTTCATTTTACATAATAACCGCAAACGCACCCTTTTTATTGCGGGCGCGAGGCCATTTTTTTAGCGCGCGAGGCGGAATGTAAATTTTTCGGATGTGAGATTACACACTGCCGAACATTGGATTTCTCATCGCGACCCATGCTTTTCGACTCGTCGGCGCACCATTTCATCGCCGACTAAGCAAACCTTATAAACAACTCGTTATCAACGAAATAAAAACCACGTTTCGCAGCCACGATTTCCACGCGCAGTTTTGGCTCACGCCACACGTGGTTTTGCTTCACGCGACACGTGGTTTTCGCTCACGCGACGCGTCGCATTTTACTCCGCCACACGTCGCATTTCCAGAACCTGCGGCACGGAGCTCAGAAAACCTCACGTCAAGCCAAGAAATTAGTAAGTATTTCTTACCCATCCTCACGTTTCTCTGTCTGATGCGGCGAAGGAAGAAAACAGCGCGGCCCACAAAAATAATGAAGCCAGTGGGCTGTAATCTGAATTTTATTCCCTACCTTTGCAACTGCAAAACGGCAGACACACGGGGCTGACATGGATTTGACAGCAGGAGAGGTGCCTGTGTAAGCACGCAGTGAGCCGGTAACCACTCACTCTAATCAAGGTTTCCAACGAAATTTATCTGGCGAAAACAATTACGCTCTCGCTGCCTAACCGAAGCATAGTAGGTTCTTGGCTTTATTTCGGCACCAGGTGCTGAAACGAGATGTCACTCTGGAGCTCTGGCTCCGAAGCGTCCAGGCAAAGTGGCACAGCAACGTCGGAGATAGCCCGTCGCAGCCTCGCGCGAGCGGGTGAAAACTTAGAGGATAAGGCGAAGGTTGGTGGCCCAGGTCTTGCCTCCGCTCGAAAATGCAGGCTGGGATAAGCGTGTAGAAAGCATTGGTCGTCCCTGTTTGGACGAGGGTTCAATCCCCTCCAGCTCCACTTTCTTTGTGACGAGGGTACGCGAGGCAGGCGCACAGGCAAGTGACGCACTGCCGCGCCCGGCCCTGACTCTCGCACAGGCGGTAGCAGTGCCACGGGAGCAAAGAAAAAGAATCTGTCACCGACACGTTTCAGGACACACAAATCATAAGATAGACCCCACATGAAAGAACTTCAACTCAAGTACGGGTGCAACCCCAATCAGAAGCCCTCGCGCATCTTTATGGAGCAGGGCGAGTTGCCAATACAGGTGCTCAACGGCCGTCCCGGATATATCAACTTTCTGGACGCACTCAACAGCTGGCAGTTGGTGAAGGAACTGAAGGAAGCCACAGGGCTGCCCGCCGCCGCCTCGTTCAAGCACGTGTCTCCGGCCGGCGCTGCAGTCGGCCTGCCGCTGAGCGACACACTGGCTCACATATACTTTGTGGATGATGTGAAGCTGCCGCTCTCGCCCATTGCCTGTGCTTACGCCCGTGCCCGCGGTGCCGACCGCATGTCGAGCTACGGCGACTTCATCGCTCTGAGTGACACGTGCGACGAAGCCACTGCCACACTTATCAAACGCGAGGTGAGCGACGGCGTTATCGCGCCCGGCTACACAGACGAAGCGCTACAGATACTGCGCGAGAAGCGCAAGGGCACCTATAATGTCATTCAGATCGACCCGACCTACCGCCCGGAACCCATCGAGCGGAAGCAGGTGTTCGGCATCACATTCGAGCAAGGCCGCAACGAGGTGTGTCTTTCCGACCCGTCGCTCTTCGAGAATGTGCCCACACAGAACAAGGAATTCACGCCCGAGGCACGCCGCGACCTCATCGTGGCGCTCATCACGCTCAAGTACACACAGAGCAATAGCGTGTGCTACGTCAAAGACGGACAGGCCATAGGCATCGGAGCCGGACAGCAAAGCCGCATACACTGCACGCGTCTGGCCGGCAATAAGGCCGACATCTGGTGGCTACGACAACACCCGCAGGTGATGGCTCTCCCGTTCCGCCCCGACATCCGCCGCGCCGACCGCGACAACACCATCGACATCTATATCTCCGACGACTGGGAAGACGTGCTGGCCGACGGCGAATGGCAGAAATTCTTCACACAGAAGCCCGAACCGCTCAGTCGCGAGGATAAGAAAGCGTGGATTGCACGCAATACAGACGTAGCGCTGGGCAGCGACGCGTTTTTCCCGTTTGGCGACAACGTGGAGCGCGCCCACAAGAGCGGTGTGCGCTTCATCGCCCAGGCTGGCGGCTCGGTGCGCGACGACCACGTCATCGAGACTTGCGACAAATACGGCATAGCGATGGCATTTACCGGCGTGCGTCTCTTCCACCATTGATAAGTTTTCAGTTATGGCACACTTTGGAGGCGACGACATAGATGCCGTCATCATGGGCGGCATTACGTTTCGCGGCGGTGCGAAGAAGACCAAGGCGAAAGAAGAGGAGAAGGTGAAGACAAAGGCTAAGAAAAAGCAATACATCACCGGCGCCCACGGCTCTGCTTCGGCCAAGAAGAAAGCCGACATCCGCCAGCGGCGCGCCAACCGACACAAGTAAGACACTGACAGGGCGGGCAACCAAAAGGTTGTCCGCCCGTTTTATCTCCCTTCGCTGCCACATCAGAGAAATTGCGCCTCGAACCAGACGAGGCGACGCAGGGCCTTTTATCTACTCAGCCTTGCCACTCTTCTCGGGCTCGACATGCGATATCTGCAACGTGCCGTTTGGTTTCTTCTCGAAGACAAAAACTCCCTGCCGCAGCATGTTTTTGTCATGGTCGAAAATGATGCTGCTGTCGAACGCCTTTCCGCGCACACGCGTCTCGAAGTGGAGATGCTCTGTGGTGGCTCGCCCTGTGCGTCCCTCCAGTGCCAGCGGGTCGCCCGCATGCACCCACTGCCCCACTCGCACTAAGATTTTGGAATGATGGCTGTAGAGTGTCTCGAGGCCATTGGCGTGACGCAGCACTACGCAGTTGCCGTAACCGTAATGTACACCGGCCAACATCACCTCGCCGGCAAAGGCAGCGCGAATGGTGTCGTTCGGGAATGTTTTCACATCGGTGCCAGCGTGGTGGCGCGCCCCGCCGTAAGGACTGATGACGCGTGCACCGGGCAGCGGATAGTGCCACTCCTCGACAGTGTAATTGGCAAAATTGATGGTAAACTGGTTCTGCTTTGCAAATGGATCCTTGGCCGCTTCTACGCGCAGCACCTGCCATTCGTCGATGTCTGCCACCTCCTCATCCTTCTGTGCGTGAGACGTCAGGAATGCGAAGGAAAGCAAGAGTGAAAAGAAGATTTGCTTTTTCATGGTTTGAGCATTATTCCGTTTAATATTCTACCCGATTCCGTTCCCAGCCGCCGCGCACTGAAGAAGCGGTCGGCATTGTTGTAGGTGCAGATGCCGCTCACTTGGACGTCCTCGACGCCCAGTTGCTGCAACTGCCAGCGGTTGGCCTCCCAAAGGTCGATGTGCCAGCGCCCCATGCGACGAGCAATGCGCTGCATAGGGAAGTCTGCTGCGCGGAATGCCTCGTACACTTCGTCGCCAACCTCGAATGCCTCGAGCGAGATGCCGGGACCGATGACGGCGCGGAGTGCCGACGGACGAGTGCCGAGCCGGGCCGTCATCTCGGCTATGACCTTTTCCACAATGCGAGCCGCAGTGCCGCGCCAACCAGCATGAACGGCAGCCACGGATTTCGTCTCGGCATCGTAGAGCAGAATGGGGATGCAATCCGCCGTGCTGACGCATATACAGAGACGCGCCTGCTGTGTCACCAGCGCATCGTAGCCTTCCAGATTTTCCCCACCGGCAACGAAAGCCACTCGCGTGCCGTGAACCTGATGCGGGAGGAGTATGTTTTCGGTGCCAAGCCACGCAGAGAGTCGGCGGCGATTCTCCGACACATCGGCCGGCACATCGCCGCAATAAGGATTCACGTTCATCGAAGCGTAGGTGCCACGGCTCACGCCACCGAAACGACACGTGCTAAAGGCAAAAACTGCAGGTGATAAATCATAAACCACGGCTTGCAGGGAATTTTCTGCCTGCAAGTTTCTGGAGGTACGGCCCTCGGCATTTATGGAAAGGAAGGGCGTCATTCGTCGTCTTCCACGTCCACAATCTCGAAGTCATCCTCGTCTAAAAATTCTACTTCCTCATCCGGCACAACAATTTCCTCGTCTTCGCCCTCATCCTCCATTTCGCGGGCGAGGAACGAAAGGTCCTTGTTGCGGTGAACAAGCGTGTCTTGCTGCGTGATGGCCTTCAGTTTGTTACTCTCGCTGTTCAGCGCACGCCACAGCACGTCTTTGAGTTCGGCAATGCCACGGCCAGAAACCGCACTGATGAACACCGTCGGGACGCCTTCTGGCAGGTCGGCCGACAGCATCTCCACGAGTTCGTCGTCTAACAGGTCGCACTTTGTCACGGCCAACACGCGCTGCTTGTCGAGCAACTCGGGATTGAAGGTTCCCACCTCGCGTAGAAGAATTTCATATTCCTTGCGGATGTCGTCCGTATCGCCCGGCACCATGAAAAGCAACAGGCTGTTGCGCTCGATATGTCGCAGGAAACGCAGGCCAAGGCCACGTCCCTCGCTGGCTCCCTCGATGATACCCGGAATGTCTGCCATGACGAAAGACTGGCCGTCGCGGTAGGGAACGATGCCAAGGCTGGGCTCCATTGTGGTAAACGGATAGCCGGCAATCTTGGGCTTCGCGCTGGAAACGGCGCTGAGCAAGGTGCTTTTTCCGGCGTTTGGGAAGCCCACAAGTCCTACGTCGGCCAGCAGCTTCAGTTCCAGGATGACGGTCAGCTCGCGCATAGGTTCGCCGGGCTGCGCAAAGCGTGGCGTTTGGTTGGTCGACGTACGGAAGTTCCAGTTTCCCAACCCGCCGCGTCCGCCTTTCAGCAGCATCACTACCTGACCGTCCTCTGTGACATCACAGATGTATTCGCCCGTCTCGGCGTTATAGACCACTGTTCCGCACGGGACATCGATATACTTATCTTCGCCCTGCGCACCGGTGCTGCGACTTTGGCCGCCGTTTCCGCCGTGTCCGGCAAAGACATGACGTTCGTAGCGCAGATGGAGCAGCGTCCAGTAGTTGTGGTTTCCGCGCAAGTACACGTGGCCGCCACGTCCGCCATCGCCGCCATCCGGCCCTCCGTTGGGCACATACTTAGCGCGATGCAGGTGCATACTTCCGCGGCCACCCTTGCCCGAGCGGCAACATATCTTCACATAATCTACAAAGTTGCTTTCCATTGCCAAGATTGTAATTCAGCTTTTTGGATGTCAGACGCAGGAAACCGGGGGCAGCACGCGCTACGCGTTTTCCTCTTCGATGACCTGGAAGACGCGCGCTATCATTTCCTCCTTGCTGGGATGCTCCTCCCACGAAACGATGTGGCGTATGCCTTCTTTCTCGAACCATTCGGCCAGCGGAGCCGTCTGCGTATGATAGACATTGAAGCGCTTGCGGATGGTTTCCTCGTTATCATCCGCGCGGCCCTGCTCGATGGCACGACGCAAAAGGCGCATGAGCAGAATATCTTCGGTCACCACAAGCTCTATCATCATGCCCATCTCGTGTCCGCGCTCAGCCAGCATCTTTTTCAGTGCCTCAGCCTGTGGTATCGTACGCGGGAAGCCGTCGAAGATAACACCTTTGCCGGCCGGCATTTCGTCGTACACTTTTGCCAAAATGTTCACCATCAACTCGTCGGGAATGAGCTGCCCCTGATCGATGTATCCCTGTGCAATCTTTCCCAACTGCGTGCCTTGTTTAATCTCGGCACGCAACACATCGCCCGTGCTGATGTGTCCCATGCCATACTTCTCCATGATGGCCTCGCTGTAAGTGCCTTTGCCCGAGCCGGGCGCACCGAAAATAATGATATTTTTCATTCTGCGTATTTATTCTTTGGGAGTGTGCCTCCCGTCTTTTCCATATTTACTTTTCTCCGTTCTCGGGGATCAACGTGTAGATGTCCTTCGTGTTGCGTCCGAATCCGTCGTAATCCAAACCATAGCCCACAATGAAGTCGTTGGGAATCTGCATGCAGCAGTAGCGCACATCAAGGCTGACTTGCAGTTTGCCAGGCTTCAGCAGTAGCGCGCAGATGTCCACGCTGGCAGGATTCTGGCTCTTCAGCGTATCGAGCATGTGCGCCATCGTCAGTCCCGTGTCCACAATATCCTCTACCACAATGACGGGCCGTCCGGTTATATCCGTATTAAGTCCGATGACTTCCCTGATTTCTCCGGTGGTGTTCACGCCCTGATAGGAAGCAAGTTTCACAAACGAGATTTCGCAGGGAAGCGTTATTTCGCGCAGCAGGTCGGCGGCAAAAATAAACGAGCCGTTGAGGACTGCGAGGAAGACCGGCTGCCGGCCTGCGTAATCACGATTTATTTCTTGCGCCACGCGGCAAACTTCTTTTTGCAGTTGCTCGGCAGGAATCGACACGGCAAATTCCTTGTCCTTAACCTTGATTGTCTTCGTCATGTTCTTTTGGATTATACGTTATCACGCTTGCAAAGTTACAACATTTTCTGTCTCCACCAAAACGAACGCAGCCATTTTATTTCCCGACGAAAGGCGAAGGCTGTCAAAAAGGCGAAAGAAATCTGCACTTTCCTTTGAAGAATTCAGTCATTTAACGTAACTTTGCACCCATGAAGTCCGAGATTCGGCCACAGGACATAGCCACCATGCTGCACATCCGACCGCGCGATGCGCACAAGGGAACGATGGGTCACGCCCTGCTCGTGGCGGGAAGCCACGGAATGGCAGGTTGCGCCATGTTGGCCGCCGAGTCGTGCTTGCGCAGCGGTGCTGGAAAAGTAACCGTATGGACCGCCGAGGCCAACCGCATTCCACTGCATTGCGCAGTGCCGGAAGCCATTCTTTGTCTGCGGGAGACGTGCGATGCCACCGGTTTTCAAGCACTGGGCATCGGGCCAGGCATGGGACTTAGCGAAGAGGCGGCCCACCGGCTGCATTGCCTCCTTGCGCACTCCGAGGCGCCCCTTGTGCTGGATGCCGATGCGCTGCACTTGCTGGCAGCACATACCGAGTGGGCAGAATTGCTGGCCGAGCGGGCCATCCTAACACCCCATGCAGGGGAGATGCGACACTTGTCTGCAGGATTCGGACTCGAGGCAGACGTGGCTGAAAGCGCATGCAAGCTGGCTGCGGCGAAGCGTCTGACGATTGTGCTGAAAGGCCACCCGACGCTCATCTGCTTCCCCGATGGTTCCGCCGTAGAGTGCATGCAAGGCAACCCGGGGATGGCCACAGCCGGCAGCGGCGACGTACTGACGGGACTAGTAGCAGGCCTGCTGGCACAGGGATATACGACAGCCGAGGCTGCGCAACTGGCCGTTTGGCTACACGCCACAGCGGGCGACATAGCTGCCGAGGAAATGGGCGAAGAGTGTATGCTGGCGCGCGACATCCTGCGCCACTTGCCCGACGCCTTCAGAAGTTTAAAGAACAGATTATAGCATCGTACATACACATGAAAAGGAAACTATTATTCGCATTTTGCGCGCTGAGCGCCACCCTGCTCCACGCACAGACCGAAGTGGAGCCGTTCGTACCGGGAACCACACTGGAGGGCGTCTCGTACTTCCTGCCTCGCACAGCATTCCGCGTAACTGTGGTAGCCGAGAAGACCGTCACGCGGCCCGGCGATTTCTTCCGCTACGCCGAGCGCTACCTCCGACTGAAGGATGTGCCGCAGGCAGAGAACGTCGAATGGAGCATCAAGAGCATTACGCTGGAGCCATACGGAGTGCCGGACAAAGAGAAAGCATACAGCATAAAGATAAAAAGCAAGACCGTGGCACCGCTGGTGGGCCTTAGCAAGGACGGCATTCTGCTGAGCATCAATGCCGATGCCGAAGAGGAAACATTGCCTGCTCCGCCTAAGGGCGAGGCTGCCGCCAAGTTGGAGAATCCACGCGACTACATGACACAGGAGATTCTGGCCGCAGGCAGCACGGCCAAGATGGCCGAACTCTGCGCGCAGGAGATTTACGACATTCGCGAAAGTCGCAACGCACTGATACGCGGTGAGGCCGACAACACACCGAAAGACGGCGAGCAACTGAAACTCATGCTGGAACAACTGGACAAACAGGCTTCCGTTCTGGAATCGTTGTTCCGCGGAACGCAGCAGACCAGCAAGGAGGTATTTACGCTGCATTTCGTACCGACCAAGGAAACCGACCGAGAGGTGCTCTTCCGCTTCTCGTCGCGACTGGGACTGGTGGATGCCGACGACTTGGCCGGCGAGCCTGTATATGTAAGTGTCAAGCGCACGGAATCGCTGCCCGAGGCAGTGCCGAACGAGCAGACGGCCAAGAAGAAAGAGAAGATGGAGCGAGGCGTATATTATAATGTTCCCGCGCGCACGAAAATCACACTCTTCAGCGCACAAAAGAAGTTCATCGAGACGGAAATCCCCATGGGACAGTTCGGCTCGGTGGAGATACTGTCGAACACGCTTTTCGACAAGAAGGCAACCACACGCGTCACCTTCTTCCAGTCCACAGGCGGCACAAAGGACGTGATGGAATGAGTGCGACAGGTCGCCTTCGTTTCTAAGACATTAAAACCCAAAAACAAAACACAACGCGTATGAAAAAGTTGTTACTGCTTGCAGCCGTAGCCATTGCCACGACAAGCACACTGAATGCACAGGAGAAGAAAGACTACCCAAAGCCCGAGGCCATGCGGCCCGGCATGTCTGAGTACTGGACTCCGCAGCCCGAAATCGTGACGCCTGGCGATGCCCGCACCTGTGCGGCACCCAGCGACGCCATCGTGCTCTTCGACGGAAAGGACCTTTCGGCGTGGACCAACGACAAAGGCGAGGCAGCCGGCTGGAAAGTGAAGAACGGCGTGGTGACGGTAGACAAATCGAAAGGCGACATCATCACGCGGCAGAAATTCGGCAGCTTCCAGCTCCACATCGAATGGTGCGTCCCCAAGGACATCGAAGGCAGCAGCCAGGCACGTGGCAACAGCGGTGTCTTCCTACAGGACAAGTACGAAGTGCAGATTCTCGACTGCTTTGGAAACGAGACGTACGTCAATGGCATGACCGGCAGCGTGTACAAACAGACGCCGCCACTGGTGAACGCCATGAGACGACCCGGAGAATGGAACGTCTATGACATCATCTACACGGCTCCCATCTTCAAGGAAGACGGCACCTACCTCTATCGCCCGTACGTTACCGTGATACAGAACGGCGTACTGCTGCAGAACCACACCGAGATACAGGGCACCACCGAATACATCGGCTTCCCACGCGTGGAGAAGCACGGCGACGGCCCCATCCGACTGCAGTCGCATGGCGACCCAAGCAAGCCCATCAGCTTCCGCAACATCTGGATTCGTCCGCTCTGATGCGCATCATCTACAACCGGCTGTTCCCCTTCGGCTCGTATTGGGCCATCAACCTCTGCGGCATCATCTTGGCGCGAGGCGACAAAGGACGGCTGGGACCACAAGAAATGCGCCACGAATACATCCATACGCTGCAACAGCGCGAGATGCTCTTCGTGGCGTTCTATGTTTTCTATCTTGCCGAATGGTTCGTACGGCTGCTGTATTACCGCAACGCTAGGACTGCCTACTGGAATATCTCGTTCGAACGCGAAGCCTATCACTGTCAGGCACAGCTGCGCTATCCCGCCAAGCGCAAACCTTTTGCGTGGATACACTATCTGCGCCACGCATAGATCTACAAAAGTTACGTGTAGTTTTTCGAGATGCGACGTGTAGTTTTCGATGATGCCACGCGTCGCATTTCAGCAGCCACGAGGCAACGTTCTGCATACAAAGAGGAGGAGACACTGCCGCGGCAATGTCTCCTCCTTACTATGAGCGCTGATAAGTGCGCCTATGAGCCGACAATCAGAGTTTGTTGTTGCTGCCCAATACCTCCACAATCTTGTGGATGTACATTTTCTTCATGTTCTCGCGAGCAGGCTTCAGGTACTGACGCGGGTCGAAGTCGCCGGGCTTCTCGTCGAAGTGCTTGCGAATGGCGGCTGTCATGGCCAAACGGCTGTCGCTGTCAATGTTAATCTTGCAAACGGCGCTCTTGCTGGCTTCGCGCAGCTGCTCTTCGGGAATTCCCACTGCGTCGGGCAACTTGCCGCCATGGGCGTTGATGGTGTCCACCTCGTCCTGAGGCACGCTGCTGGAGCCGTGGAGAACGATGGGGAAGCCGGGCAGACGCTTCTCTATCTCGTGCAGAATGTCGAATGCCAAAGGAGGCGGAACGAGCTTGCCCGTCTTCGGGTCGCGCGTGCACTGCTCGGGAGTGAACTTATAAGCGCCGTGGCTCGTACCGATGGAGATGGCCAAGCTGTCGCAACCGCTACGGGTAGAGAAGTCCACCACTTCTTCGGGCTTCGTATAATGCGACACCTCGCTTGCTACCTCGTCTTCCACACCGGCCAGCACACCAAGCTCGGCCTCTACGGTTACGTCAAACTTGTGAGCATACTCCACAACCTTCTTCGTGAGAGCAATGTTTTCCTCGTAAGGAAGCGACGAACCGTCAATCATCACGCTCGAGAAGCCGTTGTCGATGCAGTCCTTGCACAGTTCGAACGTGTCGCCATGGTCGAGATGAAGCACTATCTGCGGATTCTCGCAACCAAGTTCCTTTGCATACTCCACAGCGCCCTGAGCCATGTAGCGCAGGATGGTGCCATTGGCATAGTTGCGAGCACCCTTGCTCACCTGCATGATGACGGGCGACTTGGTCTCGACTGCTGCCTGCACGATGGCCTGCATCTGCTCCAGCGTGTTAAAGTTGAACGCAGGAATGGCGTAACCGCCAGCCACTGCCTTTGCGAACATTTCACGGGTGTTCACCAGACCCAATTCCTTGTAACTTGTCATAATTCTTTTATTATTAAAAGGTTTTTAGTTCTTCATTTCCATCACAAAGTAAGTGACCGTCGGCAGATGGTCGCTGAAGCCGTCGAGCCACACACCGCCCGCATGGGTGCGAAGCGGACTTCCTTTGTATTTTCCGTCCTGCTGTATTAGATAGTCGCGGCGGAAGATATGGTAGTTCCAAAGTTTCAGATGACGGTAATCCTTCTTACCTTTTGCATCTATGAGGTTGCGACTCATCACGATCTGGTCAAAAAGATTCCAAGCGCCTTGGAAAGTAAGCGTTCCTTGCCCCTTTGAACGGAGCACATCCCACCAGGGATTATAGAAATCACCATCGCCCACATCTTTCATTTTGCGCTTCGCACCAAGGTATTTGGCCATAGAAGTATTGTCGGGGTCGTCGTTCATATCGCCCATGACGATGATGCCAGTGTGCTTGTCTGCCCGTCGGATGCTGTCGGTCAGATGGCGCACCTGCTTGCCTCCCCAGTCGCGAAACTTACCCTCGGCTGCGCGGCTCGGCCAGTGGCACACAATTACCGTAAGCGGGTCGCCGGCCAGCGTTCCCTGCACCGTGAGGAAGCCACGCGTGGTGTGCTCCGTGTCGCCGTTTTCATAGACATAGGGCTGCAGGAACCACTTCTCGGGCTTAAAAAAACGTGGGTTGTAAATCAGCGCGCAGTCCACTCCGCGCTTGTCGGGCCCTTCGATGTGAATGTACTTGAAGCCACGCTCTTTCATGGCAGGCTGTGCAACCAAGTCGTCCAGCGCGCGGCTGTTTTCAACCTCCGACACGCCTATGATGCTGGCGCCGATGCCGGGCAACTTATCCGTACCCATGTCGAGCAGGACGCGCGACATGTTGGCCAGCTTGTGTTCGTATCTCAACTTGTTCCATCTGTAGGAACCATCGGGCAGGAAGTCGTAGTCGTTTTTTCCCGCATCGTGCAGCGTGTCAAACAGATTCTCCAGGTTGTAGAACCCCACAGCATACACGCCATACTGCCGTTGCTGAGCCCGCGCCCAAAAAGCCGCGAGCAAAAGAGCCAGCACGAAAAAGCCTATTTTCTTCATGTCTTTACTTTTAACCTTCAAGTTTTCTCTCCAATTCTTGTGCAAAGATAGGGCAAATGCACGAAACGGCAAAAGAAAACCGCAGTTTTTATTCTTTGGCGAGCGAATACTTCTTCGCCTCGTCCTTCGCAATCGGCGGGAGGCTGTGTGCCAAAACCGCTACACGAAGAGTAAGCCCTAAAGGTCGACGCCCCTCGGAATACATCCCGCTACCAAATACGGCAAAGAAAACTGCACTTTTCTTTTGCCATTTCATGCTTTTCGATTAACTTTGCAGCATATAAACTTAATTTAACTACCTTTTATATGAGAAAAAAGCTATTGCTATGGGCACTGATGAGCATCGCAGCGTCCCAAAGCTACGCCCAGACAGAAACGACGGAAACGGAGAAAGACCAGAAGCAGGACAATGCTGCCTTCGTTTTCACCGAGTCGCAGCTGGGCGAAGACGATGAGATGACGCAAAACGTCATCATGGTAGGCTCGAATACCGACGTCTACAAAAGTAATGTGGGCTACCTGTGGAGCCCCGTACGCTTCAAGTTCCGCGCGTACAACAGCCGTTACAACGACATTTACATGAATGGCGTGCAAGTAAACAACGCGGAGCACGGACAATTCAACTACTCCACAATCGGCGGAATGAACGATGCAATGCGCAGCATCGACGCCACAAGCCCGTTTGAGGACAATAGTTTCGCCATGTCCGGCGTGGGCGGGAGCAACAACTACAACCTGCGGGCAAGCAACTACGCAGCCGGCAACAAGATTACGCTCTCGGGCGCCAACCGCAACTACACGCTGCGCGGCATGTACTCCTTCGGGACAGGCGTGTTGCCAAAGGGATGGGCCGTGTTCGGCACAGTTGGCTACCGCTGGGCCAACATGCAGACGGCAGCAGTGGAAGGAACGTTCTACAACTCCCTCTCCTACTTCCTCGCCGTTCAGAAGATATTCAACGACCGACACGCGCTGAATCTGTCCACCTGGGGCAACCCCACGGAGCGCGCACAGCAAGGCGCCTCGACAGACGAAGCCTACTGGCTGGCCAACGACCGCCAGTACAATCCCTACTGGGGCTATCAGGACGGCAAGAAGCGCAGCAGCCGCGTGGTGAACAACTACGAGCCGTCGGCCCTCCTCACTTGGGACTACAAAATCAACGACAACATGAAGCTCACCACGAGCGCATTTGCCAAGTACGCCATGTATAGCAGCACGAAGCTCAACTACAACGGCACAAATCCCGCGCCCGACTACTGGAAGAACTTCCCGTCGTACAACTACGATGTTTGGGGAGAGACGGACGGCACGAACAACAACATCGATGCCTACTGGACGAGCTACAACTTCTGGAAAGGCGGACGCCACAATCGCCAAATCAACTTTGACGAGTTGTACTTCGCCAACCGCCAGCTTAACAAGACCGGCACCGACGCTGTGTACTACATTCAGGCAAGACACAACGACCACTTGGCCACAAACCTCAGCAGCACTTACAACTGGAACATCGATCGCAGCCGCAAGTTCACAGCTGGCATCCAACTTACCAGCCACAAGGGAATGCACTACCAGACGATGGAGGACCTGATGGGAGCTGAGAACTTCCACAACGTGAACACCTATGCTATCGGTACGTACCCTGCCAGCGACAACCGCGTGCAGTACGACCTAAACAAACCTAACGGCCAAGTTCGTGAAGGCGACCGCTTCGGCTTCGACTACAACATTCTGGTGCAGCGTTTCAACGCATTCGCACAATACTCGCTCGACAAGGGAATCGCTCATTCCTTCCTTACCGGAAAGATTGGCGGCGAGCAGATGTGGCGCGATGGCAAGATGCGCAACGGTCTCTGCGCCGACTACAGTTACGGCAAGAGCGGCAAGGCTCGTTTCCTCGACGGCGGCTTCAAGATGGGAAGCACGCTCAACTTGGGCGCCGGCAATACCATCACGATGGGCGTGGGCTACGAAACACGCGCTCCGCAAGCCAGCACTGCATTTGTCAGCCCCGAGATGAACAACAACTTCGTGGAGAATCTTAAGAACGAAAAGATGTACTCCGCAGAATTGAGCTACGCAGTGAACGTAAGCTGGCTGCAACTGAACCTGAACGGTTACTTCAGCCACACGTACGAAGGCACGGAATGGCAAAACTACTACGATGACAACGAAAACAGCTTCACATACGTGAGCATGACAGGCGTTGAGAAGAATTACTACGGTGCAGAGTTGGGCGCCAAGTTCCGCATCACCAGCAACTTCAGTGTGAATCTTATCGGAACCATCTGCGACGCAAAATACGTGAGCGACACAGATGTCCGCTATATGTTGAGCAACGAGGGCACAATGCAAGCAACGCGCTGCTTCAACAAAGGCATGCGCGAAGGCGGCACACCGCTCACAGCCCTGAGCCTCGGCTTGAACTATCGTGTCGGACGCGGCTGGTACTTCAACTTGGCAGGCAACTATTACGACCGCATCTACCTCTTCTACACTCCTGTTACACGTTTCGAGAGCACACAGCAGCTGTGGGCCCGAAACAACTACAACGGAGCAACGCTCGACAACGCCACGGGTGAATACATCTACAACGTTCCCGACCAGGCAAAAGGCAAGGGCGGCTTCATGCTCGACGCCAGCATCGGTCACACATTCTACGTGGCACACCATCCGCTCAACGTAAACTTGATGCTCACGAACATCACCAACAATACAAAGATTACCACGGGCGGCTACGAGCAGAGCCGTATGAACTACAGCGTCAGCGACCAGGAAATAAACACCCGCACGTACAACTTCACTCGCAACCCCAAGAAGTATTACGCACAGGGCATCAACGGAATGCTGAACATCAACTATCGTTTCTAACAGGACACCTTATATAATTATAAAGACACAAACATTATGAAGAAGATATTGATGACAATTGCTTTTGGAAGCCTTGTAATGGCTGGCTGCATGGACGGCGATTGGGACGTGCCGCAGTCCATCCAAGACAATCCTCCCTACGGCAACAACACGATAGAGAAGTACGAAGCGGCCAAGGTGATGACCATCGCTCAGCTGAAGACGGCTAACAAGTCGGCCATCGAAGGCAACAGCGTGGCTGAAATCACAGACGATGTGCAGCTGCAAGTGGTGGTTAACGGCAACGACGCCGGCGGCAACCTTTACAAACAAGTATCCGTACAGGACGAGACAGGCGGCATCATCATTGGCATCAACGCCACCGACCAAGCCGCTTTCCTGCCCGTAGGCCAGAAACTCCTCATCAACCTGAAGGGTCTCTGCATTGGCGGCTACGGAAAGCAGCCCCAACTGGGCTCGCTCTACAACGGCGGCATCGGCCGCATGGAACTCGAGACGTGGAAGCAGCATGTGCGGCTCGTAAAGGACGATGTGGTGGCAGCCAAGGCAGACACCATCGATTTCAACCCGAGCGCTGACGTGATGACACAGACGGGACGCATCGTTCGCATTTCTCCGGCCACCATCACGGGCGAAGGCACACAGACGCTGGCTCCCGAAGACGGCTCCGTTCGTCTGACCAACAACTGCGCCAACCGCACCATCAACGGCAACTCGAAAGTGGTGCTGCGCACCAGTTCCTACAGCGACTTCGCATCCCTGCCCATCCCCACCGGTCCCGTAGACGTTTATGGCGTTTGCACCACCTTCAACGGCACGTGGCAGATACTCATGCGCACCGAGACAGACCTTAAATCAGAATAACAAACAATAAAACATACACACAAAATGAAAAAGATTCTCAAGACATTGGCACTTGCCACATTGGGCATTTTCGCTCTGGCAAGTTGCGAAGACGTGCCCGCACCCTACGTCGTTCCGGGAAGTGGGAACGGCAGCAATGGAACTCCCAATGCTGACTACATCATCAATCAGACTTTCTCCTCCAGCCTCGGTACATTCCAGTCCGAAAGCGAAAGCGGTCAGATTGCATGGAAAGGTGACAGCCGTTATGGCGCAGTCGTTAGCGGATACGACGACTGGGACGGCAGCGGAACCAAGACAAACCAAGCTGGCGTAACTTATCTCGTCAGCCCGGAAATTGACCTGACCGACGTAGACAGCGCATACGTCACCATCGAGCAGGCCATCAACTACGCCAAAAGCACATTGGCCGAAGACAACAAACTGATGATTCGTGTAGGCAATGGCGAATGGGTCGAACTCCCAATGAACTACAACGGACTGGGCTCCTCGTTTACTTACACAACACAGGACATCCAGATTCCGCAGGAATACATGGGCAAGAAAGTGCAGTTGGGTCTGAAGCACACGGCACACGACACTTACTCTTCCACATGGGAAGTAAAGAGCCTCAGCGTTTCCAAGGGACAGGCTCCCGTTGAAGAAGCACCGACGGGCAAGGAAGTGACTTGCGCCGAGGCTGTTGAACTGACCAACGCACTGGCCGATGGAGCTACTTCCACCGAGACCTATACCGTAACAGGTTACATCACAGAAGTTGTGGGTGCTGTGAGCAACAACCAGCAGACCTTCTGGATGGCCGATGCAAAGGGTGGCGGCCGAGTATTCGAGGCATACTATGCAAACCTGCCCGAAGGTGTAACAGAATTCAAGGCTGGCGCCAAGGTGAAAATCACAGGCAGCCTTACGAAGTACGTCAATAAGAATAGCGGTCAGGTAACTGCCGAAATCAAGAACGCCACAGTAGAAATCCTCGAAGATGGCGAAGGAGGCGAGACACCTGCGGGCACAGAAGTGACGTGTGCACAGGCCGTAGAACTGACCAATGCATTGGAAGACGGCGCTACTTCGGCAGAAGTTTACAGCGTAACGGGTTACATCACCGAAGTTGTCGGCAACGTAAGCAAGAATCAGCAGACCTTCTGGATGGCCGACACCAAGGACGGTGGCAAAGTCTTCGAAGCATTCTACGCAAATCTGCCCGAAGGAGTCACAGAATTCAAGGCTGGAATGAAAGTTAAGATTACCGGCAACCTGATGAAGTTCGTCAAGAACGAGCAGGTTACGCCCGAGATTAAAAACGCCACTGTAGAGATTCTCGAAAACGGAGGCGACACGCCAACTCCCACCATTGAGGGCGGCACGATAGAAGACCCCTATACCGTAGAGGAAGCGCTGCAAATCATAAATGATGGCACGTACACAAGTGCAAAAGTGTATGTTACAGGCAAGATTTCGGAGATAAAAGAAATCAATACCGAGTATGGCAATGCGACTTACTTCATTTCAGACGACGGCACCAAAACTACACAACTGCAAGTTTTCCGCGGAACGAGCTTGGGCGGCGAGAAGTTCCAAGAGACAGACGAACTGGCGGTAGGCGATAAAGTTACCGTGTATGGAATACTTACGATGTACCAAAATACTACGCCCGAAATTACAGGAAGCCAGCTATACGAGCTCAATGGAGAGATTGCAGGTGGAGGAAATGGTGGCAACGGAGGTAACGACGGAGACGCCACGTCAATCACTTTCTCCGACAAGGGTTACACGAATGCACAGGACTTTGAAGGAAAAGATATTACCGTAGGAGAAGCCAAACTTACATGGTCTAAAGGAACTGGTAGCACCACTCCGAAATACTACGATACTGGTGCTGCAATGCGTCTGTACGGAGGCAACACGCTGACTATCTCGTCCAGCAAGAGTATTTCCAAAGTCGTCTTCACCTACAACGGCGCTGACTATACTCCCACTTCGGAGAGTGCTACCGCAACTCCTGGCTCGTACGATTTCAGCACACACACTTGGACAGGCAATGCCACAAGTGTGGTATTGAAGAACACGGCCAGCAAGGGACACTTCCGCATTGTTAGCGTAAGCATCACCTACGCCGAGTAATCAAAAATGCGACGCGTCGTTCTGCTTGATGCGACGCGTCGCAAACGCTCAAGGCACGCGTCGCATCGGACACAGCGACGCGTGCCTTTTTTATGCACCACAGCGATTTTTTTCAAAAAGGTTTGGTGGAAAGGAGAAAAACACGTATCTTTGCACGCCGAATTGAATAAATTCAGACCATTACACATATAGTTACCAGCTATACGAAACCAAAGAATATAATTAAAACAAGCAAAAGATATGAAACAAGGAATCCATCCCGAGAACTACCGCCCGGTAGTATTCAAGGACATGAGCAACGGCGACATGTTCCTGAGCCGTTCCACTTGCAAGACGACTGAGACCATCGAGTTCGAGGGCGAAACGTATCCCCTCGTGAAGCTGGAAATCTCCAGCACCTCGCACCCCTTCTATACGGGTAAGAGCAAACTGGTGGACACCGCCGGTCGCGTGGACAAGTTCATGAGTCGCTACGCCCGCAGCAAGAAGTAAACTTTGGGGCTCAACGCATCACACAGCCCTCTCCTGCCATCCCACACTTGGGAAACCGACGGAGAGGGCTTTTATTTTCTCCGCATGAAAACAAGAATCCTCACCGCACTCCTGCTCGGCGTCCTCGTCTGGACGTCTTGCGGCGACGACCTACCCTCGCCGGCACCCACGCCACAGGAGAAAACAGACAACGCAAACGCGAACACGCTCTTCAAGAACTACTCGCGTCGCATGGAGATGCCGCACCTCATAGGTGGGCCGATGGACCTCTTCCGCGTGAAAACCGTATCGGAGTTCGGTGTAAACTTCAGTTACGAGTTCAGTTGCGAAAAGCGTGCCACGTACTGGATTGCCTACCGCTGGGACATAGACAACACGGCAGACAACAACATCGGACGCAGCGAACAGTGGGACGAAGATACTGAGTTGCCCGACCAGTACCGCGTGACGACCTACATGCACAGCAGCAACGGATACGACCGCGGCCACATGCTGGCCAGCGAAGACAGGCAGAACTCGTGGGAGGCTAACGCGCAAACTTTCCTGATGAGCAACATGCATCCGCAGTACAACCGCTTCAACGGTCAGGACTACGTGTGGTACAACATGGAGATTCGCGTCCGCCAGTTCTACGCCAACTGGACGCGCAAGGCAAATGCAGAGGACACCATCTACGCAGTGAAGGGCGGCACCATCGGCACCGAAGGCGGCAGCATTGCGGCGAAGGACCAGATTATCGAAGTGACGCCCAAGGGCCTCATCGTGCCGAAATACTTCTACATGGCTTTCCTCTACAAAAACAAGCAGGCCAGCCAAGGCGGCTACAAGGCCATCGCCTTCTGGGTAGAACACACAAATGGCGTGGACCGCACGAAGGGCAACGAGCTGAAGAAGTACGCCATCAGCATCGACGAGCTGGAGCGCCGCACGGGCATCGACTTCTTCTGCAATCTGCCCGACGACATCGAAAACGTGGTGGAAGCCAACGCCGTGCCTGCGGCGTGGGGCTTCAACTAAACGATTCTACGGCTGGCGCACGAACTTGGCGCCGTCCCAACGGAAACGGAGAGGTTGCACAAAACGTTGTGCCACCTCTCTTTCTTTTTTCTCGAGTTCCGAAGTCTGCAAGCTAAAGGTGAGCACCGGTTCGTCGGCCGAAGCCTGAATGCGCACAAGCCTTAGTGCGGCGAGCGACTGCTGCACGAAACCGACTTCGCGCTGCAGGCTGTCAGGCACCGAAGCAAAGAATTCCTCCACCCGAGGCTGTGGACAATCCAACGGCTGAGGCTTCCATGTCGTATCGAAGAAGCGCACACGGCTGTCGGGCGCTGGGCCCTGATAAGTATATATCAGACAAAAGAGGCTGTCGCTGAGCAGACGCATCTCGGCGGTGCTATGGGCTGAGACCTGAAGCAGCAGGTAGCTATCCGTGAGCGTGCGCAGTTCGGCCACATCGCCGAGGCGGTTTCTCACGCGGGCCGTCATCTTATTCTCGACGAAGTCGATGCAATCCAACCGGTTGTTTTTCGTCAGCAGCGGGAAGATGCTGTCGGGCGCAGCTGCAAAGATGTCGCGCATACGCACCTGGCCACAAAGACTGCCCGCAGCCTGCATCAAAAGAAGTATCAAGACGAAACGTTTCATATCTCAAACTTTAAACTATGAACTATGGACTATGAACTATGAACTATGAACTATGAACTCCCCAACCAGAGGCAGAGCATTCCGAGCAGCACAAGCGCCAAGTCGACGGCCTTGCTGCGAAGATTCTTCTCGCGAAAGAAATATGCGCCCAGCAGAAAGCTGACCACCACACTGCCGCGCCGCACCATGCTGACGACACTCACCAGCGCTCCGTCGAGCGACAGCGCGTAGAAGTACGCAAAGTCAGCCAGCGAGAGAAAGACGCTAACGAGGAAGATGGGCAGCAGAGGCAGCGACGTGCACTTCCATTCGCGTGTCAGCAATAACACCAGCCCCATCATCAGGCACTGATAGAAGTTGTAGTAACTCTGCACCGTCATACGGTTCAAGCCCACGCCACCCGACTCAGCTGGCGCCATCAGATATTTGTCGTAGAGTCCGCTCAGCGCGCCCAGCACGGCAGCCACCACCACAAAGGCGATCCAGCGATTGTGGCGAAAGTCGATGCCTTCCTTTTTGCCGCTGCGGCTGAGCAGGAAGAAGCTAAGCACCGACAGCAGCACACCCGCCCACTGCCAAAGGTTCAGCCGCTCGCCAAAAATTATCAGCGCACCCAGCAGCACCATCACGGGCCGCGTGGCATTGATGGGGCCAACGAGCGTCAGCGGCAGGTGCTTCATGCCCAGATAGCCGCAATACCAACTGCTGAGAACAATAAAACTCTTCAGCAGAATGTACCGCTGCACACCCCATCCACCAACGGGGACAAAGAGCATGTCGCCCTCGCCAAGCGCGCCGATGGCCGAAAGCGTCACAGGTACGAGAAAGAAAAGGCTACAGAAGAGCGTGTTGAGAAAGAGCACCGGCACCACGTCCGCGTGACGCAACGCCTGCTTCTTGCAGACGTCGTAGCAGCCAAGCAGGGCGGCCGACAGGAAAGCAAACACTAACCACATGCGAGGGCCTCCTTATCGTATCGAACGTCCACGAGGAAAAGTCCACAGGCAGGCGCACTGCTGCTTGCCAGCGAACGGTCTTGACGTTCTATCACACGCCTGAAATCGGCAACCGACATGCGCCCTCGCCCTACATCCACCAGCGTGCCGACAATGGCACGCACCATGTTGCGCAGGAAGCGGTTGGCCGTAATGGTGAAGCGCCAGCAGCCAGGCTCTGTCTCGTCCCAGTGTGCCTCGGAAACGGTGCAAAGATTCGTCTTCACGTCCTCGCTGATTTTGCTGAAGCTCGTGAAGTCGGTGTACTCGAGCAGCGTGGCTGCCGCCTCGTTCATGCGCTGGAAGTCCAGATTGGCGAAGCACTTCCAGCTGTAGCTGCGGCGGAAGGGGTCCTTGGCGAGGTGCAGAAAATAGTGATACGTACGGCTCGTGGCGCTGAATCGCGCGTGCATATCGGAGGCGACAGGTTCGATGCGGTGCACCACCACGTCGGGCGGCAATAGTTTGTTGAGTTTATAGACAAGCTGCGGCGCATCGAACGGCTCCGGCCAGTCGAAGTGCGCCACCATCAGGCGGGCATGCACACCGGCATCGGTGCGTCCCGCTCCCACGATGTCCATTTCAGGCGCACGCAGAAGCAGGGCCAAATTGCGCTGCAGGACTTCCTGCACCGACAGTCCGTTGGGTTGTATCTGCCAGCCGTGATAGAGAGTCCCGTCGTATGAAAGGTAGATAAAATATCGCACAGCCGTCACTTTACATAAACCTTGGATGTCCGACTGCCGCGCCGTACGACGTAGACTCCGTGGGTCGGCCGTTCTATACGGCGGCCCGAGAGGTCAAACACCACGTCGGGCGCATCCTCTGTCGGCACCTCGATGCCCGTGACGTCCGTCTCAGCCTGCAGCGTGAGTTTGCGCATCTCCCACGCCCAGCAGTGGCTGGCATCCGACTGATAGCGGAAGGCCAAACGTATCTTCTCGCCTGCGTAATCGTTCAGGCTATAGTCGCTCACAGAGACATACGGCGTGAAGTTGCCCGATGTCGGTGCGCCCGGGAATGTAACGTCCAGTTCGTCCCAGTTGGCGGCACTCGGCACTCCCTCGTAATCCGTGCTTACATAGACCTGGAACTGCTCGCGCACATTGTTCGTACCATGATAGCCGGCAGCGTGCTCGAAGCTCAGACGGATATTCTTCAAGTTCGCCAGATCCACCTCGGGCGAGATGAGCCAGTCGTCGGCCACCTTACCTTTGGAGTAAGCATTGGCCGTGGCTCCATAAGAGCCGTTGGCAGCCCACATGGTGCTGGGCTCACCGGCAGACGTCACACACGTGAAGGTGCCCAAATCCGTGAGGAACGACTCGTCGAGCAGCATCACGTCTTCGCCGTCCTCCGTGCCGCCACCGCCACCAGTCTGACTTCCCGTCACAGAGAACGCGTATTCGATGCTGTCGCCCCAAATATATTCGGCCAGGTTCGGGAAATCCACAAAAGGATTCCTGTTGCCCTGAATCTTATACACCGCCTCGTTGCGAGCCACCTCTATTGCGTCCACCGGGTCCTTACGGCTCCAGTTCAGCAGCAGTTTGTAAGCCCACTGCTGCAGGGTCGGCCAGTCGTCGTTCTCCAACATATCGAGGCCGGCACTCGTCCATGTGAGGTTGCTGTAGGTCGTAACCATGTAGAAATAGCTGCGGGCGAAATCGCCTTTCCACTCGTCGGCCGGCTCCCACAAAGAACACATCTGCCCCGACGAGGTTTCTCCCCTGCCGACTTTCGTACAGCCGTTATTCGTCGAGACAGACGACACCACGCCCATCGCATAGTTACTCTTGCTCGAGTTAATTTTCTGCTCGCAGGGCATCAGGTTGAAAAGGTCTTTGTACGCCTGATTGTTGGAGCCGCCCCACCAACTCTTGGGAAATGAATGCTCAATGTTCATGCCGCTGACGGCCGAACCGACGTTCCCTCCGAAGTAAAACACCTCGTAGCTGTAACGGTCGCGCACTCGGTCGTTCTCCATGCGGTCTGTCTTATAGAACCCGCTCCACGTGCTCTCGGCGCCACTACCGTATGACAGCACTTTTGCCTCGCTCACGATGGCCTTCATCGCCAGTTTCAAAGCCGATTTCTTCTTCCCGTCCGCATTTTTGTAGTAGCCCTCGGGCACTCCGGCTGCAGCCTCCACTGCAAACCCGACAAACAGCATCAGAAAAAGTATGCTATAAAATCCTTTCTTCATCGCATCAAAACCTTATTCTTGCAACAAAGGTAATGCAAATGCGCGACGTTTGCAAGAGAAATCCACAATTTCGACCCACTTTTTCAGCCACGAGAAGAAAACCCGACGTTTCCTCGCAACTGCAGCCGAGTCAGCTAATCTTGCGCGTGCCACGCGTCGCTTTTTCACAGCCACGCGTCGCATTCGCTCACGCCACACGTCGCAATCACTCACGTCACACGTCGCATTTTCACTTGTCACACGTCGCAAGAAAGACCGCCACATGTCGCATCACAGTTTTCCCACGAGTCAAATGTTAAAATGGCATGTAATTGCAGGCAAAACCTACACGATTCTGCCTTGCCTACACTCGAACCTACACTACCGAAACGCGCTGTTGCACAATCGGATAAGTGCTCCGAGTGTAGGTTTGTAGGTTTTTTCAGAGAAAAAATCACTGGGTACAAGCCGCCCTTCGCCGCCAAGATGAGAAAAGGGCAAAAGAAAACGAACGCCCCGAAGCTTTCTTCGGAGCGCTCGCTTATAATAATATTGCTGTGTTGCGCTGTTTACTCCTCAGCAGGAGTTTCCTCTGCAACGGGCTCTGCAACAGGTGCCTCCTCCACAGCGGGAGTCTCGGCTACGGGTGCTGCCACAGGAGCGCCTTCGGCAACAACGGTGAAAGGTACGTGTGCAGCAACTTCCTTGTGCAGCTTCACGGTTGCTACGTAGTTGCCCACTTCCTTTACGTCCTTCACTACGATAGTCTTGCGGTCCACCTGGAAACCAAGTTTCTGCAGTTCCTCTGCAATCTGCAGGCTGTTGACACTGCCATAGATGACGCCAGCGGAGCTCACCTTCGTGGCAATCGTCAGCGATACAGCGTTCAGTTTCTCGGCCAGTGCCTCGGCATCAGCCTTAATCTTGGCCAGTTTCACTGCTTTCTGCTTGAGGTCTTCGGCAAGCTGCTTCTTGGCACTCTCGCTGGCAATGACGCCTTTTCCGAAAGGAATCAGATAATTGCGGCCATAACCAGGCTTCACATTTACGATGTCGTTCTTGTAACCCAAGCCGATGACATCTTCTTTCAGTATAATCTCCATATCTTATTCCTCCTTTTTTTACTTCATCAAGTCCGTTACGAAAGGCAGCAGAGCCAAGTGGCGAGCACGCTTCACGGCCTGAGCCACACGACGCTGATACTTCAGCGAGGTTCCGGTGATACGACGGGGAAGAATCTTTCCCTGCTCGTTGAGGAACTTCTTCAGGAACTCGGGGTTCTTGTAATCAATGTACTTGATACCGCTCTTCTTGAAACGGCAGTACTTCTTCTTTTTGACATCAATTGCGGGAGCTGTCAAATAGCGGATTTCTGATTGCTGTGCCATGATTTAGTCCTCCTTTTGATTGTTTCTTCTCTTTTCAGCGTAAGCTGCTGCGTATTTCTCCATCTTGACAGTGAGATAACGCAATACTCTCTCATCACGGCGATAGGCAGTCTCTAACACCTTGACGTTCTCCGGTGCTGTTTTGAACTCTATCAGCACATAGAATCCCGTGCTCTTCTTCTCAATGGGATAAGCCAGTTTCTTCAAGCCCCAGTTCTCCTCATTGATGATTTCAGCACCCATCTCGGTGAGAACGCCTTTGAACTTGTTTACCGCTTCCTTCATCTGATCGTCAGACAAAACGGGAGTTAAAATGAAAACGGTTTCGTATTGATTCATAATACGTTTAATTAATAAAATGGTTAATTGTTGTGCAAAATGCGGTGCAAAGGTAAGATATTTTTGCGAACTGGCCAAACGTTTTAATATATTTTGTGTTATCGTGAGTGCGACTCGTCTTTTTTCCTTATCTTTGTACACAAAGTAAAAGAACGAAACGACGGAATGCGATTCACCAAGTATATATACCTTATTATATACGCATACGCGTGCGCGTGTCTGCCGCTCGGAGCACAAAACGATGTGCTCGCGGCCCAAAAAGGTGTCATAAAAGGCGGCTACGACTTCTGGGTCTATACGCCTGCCGACTACGAGACGACACAGGACAGCACGCCCGTCATTTTGTTTCTGCACGGCGCGAGCCTCTGCGGCCGCGATTTGAGTCGCGTCCGCCGCTACGGACCACTGCACGCGCTGCAGATGGGACGCAACATTCCGGCACTCATCATCGCTCCGCAGAATCCGGGCGGCGCGTGGAATCCAAAGAAAATAAACGACGTGCTCGACTGGACGCTGTCGCACTACGCAGCCGACACGACACGCATATACGTCATTGGCATGAGCCTGGGCGGATACGGTACGATGGACTACGCTGGTACGTACCCACACCGCGTGGCTGCGGCTATGGCCTTGTGCGGAGGATGTACGCTGCGCGATGTGCAGGGATTGGGCGAGTTGCCACTCTGGATTCTGCACGGAACGGCTGACCGTGCCGTGGGAATCCGACATTCGCAGACCGTAGTGGAAGCACTTCGCCGCGAGAAGAACGACCAACGACTGAGGTTCGACTGGCTCAACGGGCAGTCGCACGGCGCGCTGGGACGGTTGTTCTACATGGAGAAGACGTACGACTGGCTTTTTGCACACACTGTGGCAGACTCCGGACGCGTGGCCGACCGGCTGATTACCATCACGAATGCAGATCTGAAGCAAGCTTACCGCAACATCACACGCAGAAAGGAGCCAATGCACGTGAAATAACCCAGAACTCTCAGGAACGATAAGACAATTAACACATCGAATCACTATGAATCAGCAGTATGTTTTAGCCGTAGATCAGGGCACCAGCAGTTCGCGCGCCATCATTTTCAACAAGCAGGGAGAGAGCTGCGCCGTGGCACAGAAGGAGTTTACGCAGTACTTCCCCACGTCGGGCTGGGTGGAACACAATCCGAAAGAGATTTGGGCTACCGAAGCCACCGTGATCTTCGAAGCGATGGAAAAGTTGGGAATCAATGGCAGCAACATCGCAGCCATTGGCATTACCAACCAACGCGAGACTACGATTGTGTGGGATGCCGAGACGGGCGAGCCTGTCTATAATGCCATTGTCTGGCAAGACCGCCGCACGGCGGAGTTTTGCGACCAGCTGAAAGCACAAGGGCTGACGGAGATGATTCACCATAAGACGGGCCTCATCATCGACGCCTACTTCAGCGCCACGAAAATAAAATGGATTCTCGACAACGTATCTGGTGCCCGCGAGCGTGCCGAGCAGGGCAAGCTTCGTTTCGGCACTGTGGACTCGTGGCTCGTCTGGCAGCTCACAGGCGGCAAGCTGCACATCACAGATGCCACCAACGCATCGCGCACCATGCTCTTCAACATCCACACGCTGCAGTGGGACGAGGAACTGCTGCAAATCTTCGGCATCCCACGCTCCATGATGCCAGACGTGAAATCGTGCAGCGAAGTGTATGGCTACGCCGGCCCCACGCTGTTTGGCTGCCAAGTTCCGATAGGTGGCATAGCCGGCGACCAGCAGTCGGCACTCTTCGGCCAGCTGTGTACGGAGCCGGGCAGCGTGAAGAACACGTACGGCACGGGCTGTTTCCTGCTAATGAACAGCGGCGAGAAACCCATCATGTCGGCCAACAATCTGCTCACCACCATTGCCCTGCAACGCGATGGCAAAGTGACGTATGCCTTGGAGGGCAGCATCTTTGTGGGCGGCAGCGTGGTGCAATGGTTGCGCGACGGGTTAGGCATAATCCGTTCGTCGAGCGAGATTGAGGCGTTGGCAGCCAGCGTGCCCGACACCGGCGGCGTGTACTTTGTGCCCGCACTCACGGGAATGGGTGCTCCCTACTGGGATCAGTATGCACGCGGCAGCATCACGGGCATCAGTCGCGGCACCACAGCGGCGCACATAGCACGTGCTGCGCTGGAAGGTATCGCTTTCCAGACACTCGACATCGTGCAAGCCATGCAGCGCGACGCGCAGATACCACTGAAGGAACTGAAGGTGGACGGCGGAGCTTCGCGCAACAACCTGATGATGCAGTTCCAGGCAGACATCCTCGACACTAAAGTCATCCGCCCACGCGACACTGAGACCACGGCGCTGGGCGCTGCCTATCTGGCCGGACTTGCCGTGGGTTATTGGGACAGCGTGGAAAGTATCCGCCAGCAATGGACGATTGATTCCACCTTCCTGCCCACCGAAGACCGACAGCGCGTACAGGCCGCCGTACAGGGATGGCAAGCAGCCATACAGCGGACACTGACGCCAGAGAAGTGACATTTACTAACCTATAACACGAAGAAAGATGATAGAGAAAATGATTTTTGAGTTCCTCGGAACCATGATTCTGATTCTGCTGGGCGACGGAGTGTGCGCCAACACATGTCTCGAGAAATCTAAGGCCAAGGGTGCTGGATGGGTTGTTGTTACCTTTGCATGGGGTCTGGCTGTGATGTGCGGCGTTTTCGTAGCCGGC
The DNA here is from genome assembly GCA_902787575.1 of uncultured Bacteroidales bacterium. GTDB lineage: Bacteria > Bacteroidota > Bacteroidia > Bacteroidales > Bacteroidaceae > Physcousia. Next base: position 54,310 of record CADAGX010000013.1, read on the forward strand.
CCGTACACCGGAGCACACCTCAACCCGGCTGTCTCTGTAGGTCTTGCCTTGGCTGGCAGCTTCGACTGGAATTTGGTGCTGCCCTACATCGCCGCACAGATGCTGGGCGGTTTTGCCGGTGGCGTGCTGGTGTGGATGTTCTTCAAGGATCACTACGATGCCACACCCGACGGCGACACCAAGCTGGGCACGTTCTGCACCATTCCGGCCATCCGCAACAAAGGCCGCAACCTGCTGAGCGAAATTGTGGGCACGTTTGTGTTGCTTTTCTGCATTCTTGCCATCGGCAACAAAGCCAACACGCCCGAGCTGGGCTTGGGAAGTCTCGGAGCTTTCCCTGTCGCTTTCCTGATTGTGGCCATCGGAATGTCGCTGGGCGGCACGACAGGCTACGCCATCAACCCGGCTCGCGATCTGGCTCCACGTCTGGCCCACTGGCTGATGCCCATCAAAGACAAGCGCGACAGCGACTGGGGCTACGCTTGGGTGCCGGTGCTCGGTCCCATCATTGGCGCAGCCATTGCCGCCGGCCTTTACATCCTGGTATTCTAAGGCGGGCCAGTCCGAGAGACAGCTAATATAATAAGGTATATGGAGAAGAAGTTCACCGGAAAAGTGTTCCTGATTGCAGGCAGCGAGCCACTGGGCAGCGCTGGCGTGCAAGCCGACATCAAGGCCATTACGAAGTTGGGCGGCTGGGCCGCGGCAGCATTGACGTGCATCGTGGATGAAGACACCTCGCACATCAAGAGCATCACGCCGCTGTCGCCCTCGCTCATTGCCTCGCAAGCCGAATCGTTTTTGGGAAGCGTGGGTGCCGACTGCATCAAGACGGGCGTGTTGCCCAGCGTGGAAATCATAGAAGCCGTGGCCGAAGTGCTGGCTCATCACAAGGGCGTGCCTACGCTGGTGGACCCCGTGGTGGTAAACTTTGCAGGCGAGCAGTTGGTCAGCGACGCTGCCATCGACGCGTACAAGCAGTTGCTTTTCCCGCTCTCGACACTCATTACGCCCAACCGTCGCGAGGCCGAAGTGCTGCTCGGACACGCCATCAGCGATGTGGAGAGCGACCTGCGCGAATTGTCGCGATGGGGCTGCTCGGTACTTATCAAGTCGGTGGAGCAGGGAAAGTACCTCGTGGATTATCTCTATGAGGTGGCAACCGACACGGTGACGCCCTTCCCAAAGAAGCGCCTCGTGCTGACCGACCGAAACGGCACGGGCGACACGCTGGCCTCGGCTATCGCCACGCACCTGGCGCTTGGCTGCGACCTGCAGACGGCACTGTCGCGAGCCGAGGCTTACATGCACTTCTTCCTCGCCAACCCGCGCTACGTAATCAGTGTCGGCGAGCATGGGAAATAACTACACGTAGTTTTACGGAAAGCCACGTGTAGTTTCAGCCGAAGCGACGCGTCGCATTTTTCAAAACGCATGAAGAAAAAAATCCTTTTTGTCTGTCTCGGCAACATTTGCCGCAGCCCAATGGCCGAAACTATCATGCAGGCAATGGCAAAAGAGGCTGGCCGCGAGGCCGAATTCGAACTCGATTCGGCAGGTCTCATCGCCTATCACGAGGGCGAAGAGGCCGACCCACGCATGAGACAACATGCCGCACGACACGGATACCGAATCACACACCTCTCGCGGCCCATCAGAGAAAGCGACTTCAGGTATTTCGACCTCATCCTCGGCATGGATGACAGCAACATCGACCGCCTGAAGCGGCTGGCACCCGACTTGGAAACAGAAGCAAAAGTGCAACGCATGACGGACTACTGCTGCCAAAGGATGGAGGACCACGTGCCCGACCCATATTACGGCGGTGCGAGCGGTTTCGAACATGTCATCAGTTTGCTCGAAGACGCGTGCCGCGGACTTTTAGAAAACCTTAAGGCCGATGATTAGCGAACGTCACCCGTTGGAACCGTTCATTCCGGAGAATGCACGCGTGCTCTTCTTGGGTAGCTTTCCCCCACCCAAGAAGCGATGGTGCATGGAGTTCTTCTACCCAAACTGGCTGAACGACCACTGGAGAATAGAGGGACTGGTGTTCTATGCCGACCGCGACCATTTTGCAGACACCGCACGCAAAGTGTTTCTCAAAGAGAAGATTGTGGAGCACTGCACACGGCTTGGCATCGCCTTCTACGACACAGCCACGGAGGTAAGGCGCATCAAAGAGAATGCCTCAGACAAGTTTCTCGAAGTCGTGCAACCGACAGACATTGAAGCACTCATCAGCCGGATTCCCACGCTGCGTGCCATCGTCACCACGGGCGAGAAGGCCACTGAGACGTTGTGCGAGACGCTCCGCATTGCCACCATACCTAAAGTAAACACATGCGTATCCATTCCGTCGCATCCCAAACTCGACCTCTACCGCCTGCCCTCCAGCAGCCGCGCGTATCCGCTCTCGTTAGAGAAGAAAGCCGAGGCATACGACGCGATGTTTTCTCGCTACCTATAAAAGTACCACACCATGCACATTCATGTTTCGCCCGAGATACACGAGGCTTGTCCACACTTTGTGGGCGCGGCCGTGCTGGCAGAGTTCAGAAACTCCGTCCGCTCCGAAACGCTTTGGCAGGAGATAGACCGCTTTCTGACCAGCTACCGCCAACGTTTCACCACCGAAAGCATCAAAGAAATGCCCGCCATTCAAGCCACGAGGCAAACCTACAAGCAGTTGGGGAAAGACCCCAGCCGTTATCGTCCGTCCGGCGAATCGCTCGTCCGCCGCGCACTGCAAGGAAAAGAACTCTATCAGATAGACACAGCTGTCGACCTCATCAACCTGGCCAGCATCGCGTACGGCTACAGCATCGGCGGCTTCGATGCCGACAAGATTGCAGGTGACACGCTCACACTCGGAGTAGGCTGCGAGGGTGAACCATACGAGGGAATCGGGCGCGGACAACTGAACATAAGCGGTCTGCCCGTCTATCGCGATGCTACGGGAGGCATCGGCACACCAACCAGCGACCACGAACGCACAAAACTGGAGTTGCAATCCCATCGTCTGTTGGCCATCGTGAACGGATACGACGGCAACCGAGAACAGGTAATAGCCTGTGCCAACTACATTCAGCAACTGCTAATCCAGTACGCCCAAAGCGACGGAGGAAGAGTTGCGACATTCTCTTTCGACGAAGAAGGCCTTTTGTGATTTTTTCTTCGTACCTTTGCAGCCGAGAAAACAAACGCCAATGATTGTATGCATCGCCGAAAAACCGTCCGTAGCACGTGACATCGCCCACGTCTTGGGCGCAGACCGCAGCATGGAAGGCTACATGGAAGGCAATGGCTACCAAGTAACCTGGACTTTCGGCCACCTGTGCGAGCTAAAGGAGCCGCACGACTACACGCCTATCTGGAAGCAATGGAGCTTGGGACAGCTGCCAATGATTCCACCACGCTTCGGAATTAAGCTGAAAGCGGACAAAGGCATCGAAAAACAATTCGGCATCATCGAAAAGCTGATGAGTCAGGCCGACGAGATCATTAACTGCGGCGATGCCGGACAAGAGGGAGAACTGATTCAGCGTTGGGTAATGCAGAAAGCACAGGTTACTTGCCCCGTCAAGCGGCTTTGGATTAGCAGCCTTACGGAAGACGCCATTCGCGAAGGCTTCCAGACGCTCAAAGACCAAAGCGAATACCAAAGCCTCTACGAAGCAGGGCTGATGCGCGCCATCGGAGACTGGCTGTTGGGAATGAACGCGACACGCCTTTACACGCAGAAATATGCCTACGGCCGCCGCCAGGTGCTCAGCATCGGGCGAGTGCAAACGCCCACGCTGGCACTCATCGTACGCCGCCAGCAGGAAATCGAGAACTTCGCGCCCGTGCCGTACTGGGTGCTGACAACACAGTATCGGCAAGTCACGTTTTCGGCAATCATGGAAGAAGGCGACCGCGGCTTCAAGTCGCGCGAAGAAGGCGAGCGGGCGTTGGAAAGCATACGGCAGCAGCCTTTCACTGTCACCGACGTTCAAAAGAAAAAAGGCACCGAGGCACCGCCCCGACTCTTCGACCTGACAAGTCTGCAAGTGGAGTGCAACAAACGTTACGGCTTCAGCGCCGAAACCACTTTGCAGCTGATACAAAGTCTCTACGAAAAGAAGTTAACCACTTATCCACGCGTCGATACCACGTTTCTCTCGGAGGATATTTATCCCAAGTGCCCGCAGATAATGAACGGACTGCGTGCATATTTCCCACTAATGGAACGCATCAAAGGGAAGCCACTGCCTAAGACAAAGAAGGTATTCGACAACAAAAAAGTCACGGATCACCACGCAATCATCCCAACGGGCCAAGAAGCCAAGAATATGACAGAGATGGAAGCGAAGGTTTACGATATGGTAGCCCGACGTTTCATAGGCGTTTTCCATCCCGACTGCGTGTTTAATACCACAACCGTGCTGGGGCAAGTGGCAGAAATAGGCTTCAAAGCCACCAGCAAGGAGATTGTAGATCCGGGCTGGAAGGTTGTAGAACAAGCGCCTACGCCCGACACTTCAGGCAGCGACAGCCCGGAGAATACAGACGACACGCCGCAGATTTCCAGCAAAGACGTCACTTTCACCAAGGGTGAGAGTGGGCCGCACACACCCGACCTTGCCGAAAAACAAACCACGCCACCAAAACCATACACCGAAGCTACGTTGCTGCGCGCAATGGAGACGGCAGGAAAGACAGTGGACGACGACGAGTTGCGCGACGCGCTGAAGGAGAACGGAATCGGGCGTCCAAGCACCCGTGCCGCCATTATCGAGACACTTTTCCGCCGCCACTACATCGCAAAGAAAGGCAAATCGCTCTACGCCACACCTACGGGAGTAGAACTTATCGGCCTCATCCGTGAGGAATTGCTTATGAGCGCCGAACTTACCGGCCGCTGGGAGAAGAAGTTGCGACAGATAGAACGGCACGAATACGAGGCTCGCACCTTTCTGGAGGAACTCAAGCAGATGGTCACGGACATCGTGCTGACCGTGCTGCGTGACAACACACCTCGACAGATTACCGTCACCGCCGAGAATCCGAAACGCGGCAAAAGACAATAAAAAGCGACGTAAGCCGTTATTATTAATGTAATGGCACGCTCAAAGCACATCATATCACTGCATACATTGCGTACATTGCATTCCTACCACACACTGGCAGGAATGCTTTTTGCGCTCGTTTTCTGCGCATGCGGCGCCGAGAAGAATATGAAGAAGGGCGACGCCTTCTACGCCATCGGCGAGTATTTCGACGCGGCGGCCGAATACAAGAAAGCTTACTCGCGCACGCCCACCAAAGACAAGGAGAAGCGTGCCGAAAGAGCATGGAAGATGGCCGAATGCTACCGCCCGATAAACTACAGTGCCAAGGCCGCCGGTGCATACCAGAACGCTATCCGCTACAAATACCACGACTCGCTGGCAATTTTCTACCTTGCACAAATGCAACAGCGACAGGGCGATTATAAAAATGCCACGAAGAACTACGATGCATTCTTACAGCTCGCACCCAAACATACGTTGGCACAGAACGGCAAAAAGGGCTGCGAGTTAGCTCCGCAGTGGAAGGCAAAGCCAACACTTTACACGGTCAAGAAAGAACCAATCCTCAACAGCCGCCGCTCAGACTTCTCGCCAGTTCTTTACGGCGACGAGTGGGACCAACTTTATATCACCAGCACACGTCCGCAATCTTCGGGCAACGAAGTGAGCGGCATCACGGGAACCAAGAATGGCGACATCTTTGTTTCCAAGAAAGACGACAAAGGAAAATGGGGACAGCCCGAGAGTATCGAATCGGAACTCAACACAGACTACGACGAGGGGGCCTGTGCGTTCAGTCCCGACGGCAAGACGATGTATTTCACACGCTGCACGTTCGATGCCGACTATCCGCGCTTTGCAGAAATATTCTCATCCTCACGTTCCGACGCTTCGTGGGGCAGCGGCCAAGCTGTAACGCTTACGAAAGACACGCTATCCAGCTACGCACATCCCGCAGTTTCGCCCGACGGACGTTGGCTTTACTTCGTCAGTGACATGCCAGGCGGACTTGGCGGCACTGATATCTGGCGTATCGCACTCAGCGAACACGGCTTGGGCGGTGTGGAGAATCTGGGCGAGCCTATCAACAGCGAAGGCAACGAGATGTTTCCAACTTTCCGACCCAACGGCGACCTCTATTTCTCGTCCGACGGCCACGCGGGCATGGGCGGATTAGATCTCTTCTGCGCTCAGTCTGATTCAGCGGGCCACTGGAGCATCGAAAACTTGCGTTATCCCATGAATTCCAGCGGCGACGACTTCGGTATGACCTTCGAGGGCCTGCATAATCGCGGCTTCTTCTGCACCAATCGCGGCGACGCCCGAGGCTGGGACCATATCATGTCCTTCGAATGTCCCGAGATTCTGCTCACTGTCAAAGGTTGGCTTTACGAAAAGGACGGCTACGAACTGCCAGAAGGACTGGTCTATATGGTGGGAAACGACGGCACTTACCTCAAACTCAGCATGCGAAGCGACGGTTCTTTCACGCAGGAAATAAAACCTAATGTGGACTACGTATTCCTTGGCACGTGCAAGGGTTACCTCAACCACAAGGAAGAACTTCGGATCGACACGAGTTCTGTCAGCCGCGAATACGTACTACAGTTTCCTCTCGCCAGCATAAATAATCCCGTTCTCATACGAAATGTTTTTTATGAGTTCGACAGCGCTGCACTTACGGAGTCCAGTACGCAAGCTTTGGACAGCCTGGTAGATTTGTTAAATGAGAACCCAAACGTCACTATCGAACTTGCCAGCCATTGTGACTACCGCGGTCGCGACGAATACAATATGCGGCTGAGCCAGCGCCGCGCCGAGAGTGTGGTGAACTACCTTATCGAGCACGGAATTGACTCGGTGCGGCTCACGCCCATCGGGTACGGAGAAAGCCGCCCAAAGATTGTGACGCGCAAGATTGCCGAGCAACAACCATTCTTACACGAAGGAGACACACTCACCGAAGCCTTCATCCTCGCCATCGAAGACGAGGAGAAGCAGGAGGTGTGCAATGCCCTGAACCGCCGCACTGAGTTTAAGGTCCTCCGCACGACGTACGGACTCTTCGACGTGCCTCAGAAGAAGGACGAGAAGGCGGCGAAGAAAGAAGAAGAGGGAAGCACAGAAGACACCGCACCCGAAGAATCCACCGACGGAATTTGATATACGAATTCCGTCGCGCTACAATCAAAAAGACGCTCGACTCTTCAGCCTTTTTTCATACGATATCACGTTCAGCGAGCGAGGTAAATTTCTGACGGAAGTGACGCAACGCTGGAATGTCGATGTCAGCAGTCAGCGACGATGCCACTCCATCGGGGCATTCCTTCGCCTCCCCATACGGATTCACGAAAGCACTGCCGCCAAAGTATTCGCAGGCCGGGTCTTCCCCCACACGGTTTACGCCCAAGACATAGCACTGATTTTCGATGGCACGGGCACGAAGTAGTATGCGCCATGCGTCGGCACGTGCCGTGGGCCACGACGCCACACAAATCAACGCGTCGTAATCCTCGTGACAGCGCAACCAAAGAGGGAAGCGCAAGTCGTAACAGACAGATAAGAGAAAGCGTACGCCACGCCACTCGGCCACCACGCGCTTGTCGCCGGCCAGGAACTGACGGTCTTCGCCGCTATAGGAGAAAAGGTGATGCTTGTCGTAGAAGAACGTTGCGTCGGGCGTGACAAAATAGAGGCGATTGCGATAGTTGTCGCCTTCGCACACTGCCATGCTGCCCGCCACAGCTGCATCCAGTCGGCGTGCCATCTGTTGCATCCAACGCAGGGTTTCTCCGTCGGGCGCCTCGGCTATTTCCTGCGGCTTCAATGCGAAACCAGTGTTCCACATCTCAGGCAGCACATAGAGGTCGCTTCCGGCCGATGCAAGCATCTGTTGCTCGGCACGCTGGCGGTTGGACGCCACATCGCACCACGCGATATCCATCTGAACAAGTGTTACCTTCATCTTCATTGCGTGGCAAAGGTACAAAGATTATTTCAGAATCTGAAGAAACGACACGTGCTTTTCTGTTTCCCACACGCTGCAGGAAGTTGGACAAAAAGTCCATTTTTGTCGTGACAAAGTGTCCATTTCCAGCTCTGGCACGCAGTTTGCAGAATATGGGGTGAACGCCAGAACGAAAGCGAAGGCCGAAAACGAATGTTTAACCTTTAAAAAATAATTAGGAGGTAGTGATTATGTTACCAGTAATGTTTAAAAACAGTTGGATTCCGACAGTGTTTAACGATTTCCTGAACACAGATTTCATGCCTCGTGCCAACAGTACCGCACCCGCCGTGAATGTCAGGGAAGATGAGAAAGCCTACACAATGGAAATGGCAGCGCCGGGTATCAAGAAAGAGTACTGCAGAGTTAGTCTGACGCAAGAAGGAAATCTCTGCATCTCCATTGAAAACAAGATGGAACACAAGGAGGAAAGCAAGAAACAGCACTATGTTCGCCGCGAATTCTCCTACAGCAACTACGAGCAGTGTTACACGCTGCCTGAAGATGTGGAACGCGAAAAGATTTCTGCAAAGGTGGAAGACGGCATTCTCACCGTCACACTGCCCAAACAGACCAAGGAAGAAAAGCAGAAGACATCGCGCAGCATTACGGTGGCCTGACGCATAGCGAAGAGCAAACGCAAGACATCTGTCCATACGAGGGGCGACAATCTCTGACGAGGTTGCCGCCCCTCTCTTTTTCGTTTGACGGAAAATGAGACACGTGTATCGGCCAAATGGTTTGCGGTTTAAAAAGAATGTAGTATCTTTGTCCTCAGAAACGCAAAAAAGAAGAAAAACCTTAGACGATGAAAGAAAAAAGTTTCAGACACACCGGAGCAGCCATCCTGTGCGCCATTGTTCTCACCGTGACGGCCATTGGCTGCCAGACGAAGCACGCTTCCACACCCATCAGCTTCGAGCGGGGAGGATGGGACTCGTTGGTTTATGCAGAACTGAGCCAACTAATTGCAGATAATGCGCACAAAGGCAATTATGCCGTGTTCGACTTCGACAAAACCACCATTGCGCACGACATTTCCAACGCCGTGATGATATACCAGATTGAGCATCTGCGCTTCGGCGACGCAGTGCAGTGTGCTTTTTCCAACGGCATACCGTCGATAAAAGAACCCCTCAACGGCATCGGCATCTCGTCGGCCGAGATGGGATTGGACATCAAGAAAGATTACCGCCAAATGCAGGCGATGATGGACCGAGGCATGACACTGGAGGAAGTGCAGCAGACGGACGTGTATCTCGACTATCGCGCTCGCTTTATCTCGTTTCTCGATGCGCTGAACCAGACGTTCCCCGTGGAGGTATGGTACGCGTGGATGCCCGGTCTGCTGGGCGGTTTCACGCGCGAGGAAGCCAAAGCTGTAATACGCGACGCGCTCTACGAGCATTACGGCAAGGAGAAAGTCTGCGTCGAAGAGTGGCGCTCGCCCGACGGCCGCTGGGGCGGCAAGGTGGAAAGAGGTGTTTACCTGCCCGACGAGATACGGAATCTCTACCGCGCACTGGACGAAAACGAAATAGATGCCTACGTATGCTCAGCCTCGTCTGAACTCATCGTGGAAACCTTTGCCTGCGACACAGTTCTCGGCCTTGGTTTGCCAGAAGATCGCGTCTTCGGACTTCGATTTGAGGACGCCGACACTGTAACTGCGGACTACGAAAAAGACTATCCCCAGTCTATGTTTGCAGGGAAAGTGCAGTGCATCCGCACGTGCATCGCACCTCAATACGACGGGCGCGACCCAGTGCTGGTGGCAGGCGACAGCAACGGTGACGTGGCCATGCTTACGGATTTCGCAGGCATGCAGCGAGGACTGCTTATTGACGTGGGGCGCAACCCGGAAAGTGCCATCGGCCTGTTGGTGGCAAAGGCTCGAAGCGAGGGCAGCCACGGCCGCTACCTACTGCAACCCAGCTTTGTTAAACCGCAGATACACACGGCGGGCGGAGGCATTTGATGCCAGCATCACCAGCGCGACACGCCACGGGAAGAAAACACCAACCCACAAAATAGAACCGAACATGAAACGTATTTTAGCACTATGCCTGCTGGCAGCCACAACGCTGGTCGCCACAGCCGGCCGACCGCTGAGAGTGGGCGTTGCCGAAGCCAGAAACGAAGGTCGCGTACAGGTGCCGCGCGAATACATAAACGCCATTGCCATGGGCGGACACACGCCAGTAATCATCTCCGACGTGAGCAATCCCGAAACACTGCGTCGCCAACTGAAAAGCATAGACATACTGATTCTGCACGGCGGCGAAGACGTGGCGCCCGAGCGCTACGGAGCAGCAAGGTCGCCGCAACTGGGAGGAGTGAACGAGCCGCGCGACGAGTTCGAGCACCGCGTTTTCCAGGAGGCACTGCGACAGAAGAAACCTGTGATGGGCATCTGCCGAGGAATGCAGATTCTGAATGTTTTTCTCGGCGGCACACTTTACCAAGATTTGCCCACCGAATATCCCGACACGAGCCTGTGCCATCGGCGCAGCGACACGCCGGGGAACCCCACGCACTACAACGTATTGGAGCGCAACTCGCGTCTCTACAAATTGCTGCAGTGCGACACCATTGGTGTGAACAGCACACATCACCAGGCCGTGAAACAGCTGGGACGCGGACTGCGGGTGGCGGCACGTGCCACGGACGGAGTAATCGAAGCCGTGGAGTGTGACAGCCTGCCCATCGTGGGCGTCCAGTTCCATCCCGAACGTCTGCTCACCAGTGGCGACATGCAGTTTCTGCCCATCTTCCGCAACCTGAAAGATTTTTGCAAGCCATAAAAAAATTTATCACATGCAGTTTATCAGAAAACCACACGTCGCAATCTCGGCGCTGGCCGTAGTTTTTTTACTGACAGCCTGCGGCAACAGAAAAGCCAAGGACGAAACAGCGAAAACTGAGGATTACATCGCAGCACTGGCGCTCGACACGCTACCCAGCGACTCGCTCGATGCCAAGTATGCCACACAGATGCTGCCAGCGGGAAGCATCATACCCGAGCTGGCACTGCCCACGCCCGAGGGAGACACCCTGCGGCTGAGCGATTTCAGAGGGCAGTGGGTGGTAATGGACTTCTGGGCTTCGTGGTGCCCCGACTGCCGCGCCGACATTCCAAACGTGCTACGACTCTACGAAGCGTATGCCAGCCGCGGAGTTGCCTTTGTGGGAATCTCGTTCGACGACAATGCGGAGGCTTGGCAGCAGGCGATTGAAAAATATGCCCTGCCCTACCCCCAAGCCAGCGAGCTGCGGCGAATGCGCGACTCGGAGACGGCAGCACAATTCGGCATCAAATGGATTCCGTCGCTCTACCTTGTGACGCCCGACGGACGCGTGGCACTGGGCACCGTGCTTTCCGACCGTATGGAACGTGCGCTACAGCGCGTAGTCTCCAACGCAGCAAACGAGTAAAGTGCATGTCAGGCCTTCCGCCTAACGCGCTGAAAAAATCCCGGCCCGTGCAGCGAATACTGCGTCGGAACGGGATATTTTTTTTGTGGAGTTACATAAGTCTAATTGGCTAGGGTAAAGGCTGTGGTGTAGCCCGAGCGGATGCGCCACTCGGGTGGATAAAGATTATTGGCACGGTTGCCCAGATTATTTACGAAGCCAAGCGGCAAGCCACGGAAAGCTACAAGCACGTAGCCTCGAGGTGCATCAACGCAAATAGCCTCGCGTCGCAGATATGCAAGCGACGTGTCGTAATCCAATTCTGCCACGGGGAATGCATCGCTGCGACGTGCCAGACTGAGTGCCAACGCATGTGACGGCTGCCAATCGCGCCCCTTGGGTTCAGCAAGGCGTACGCCCTCTGTGAGCAAATGTAGGCGGCGGAGTGACGGAAGCAGTGCAGCATGGCGGACGGGGAAGGCGGTAACGATGCCTTTGCAAGCAGAAAAAACATAATCACCCTGCACCCAGTCGCACACAGCAGTAGGCACTTTTTCTGCAACGCCTTTAGAACGACGCACTGCGGATGGCGTAACGCCCGACGACGCAGAAGTCTTACGCAGCAGACAAAGGAAAAAGCCTTCGCCACGCAGCCGGCTGGGCAAGAAATGGTGACAACCCAGTACATTCCACGTCGCATCTACGCGCAGAGGCACCACTTCGGCGCCCAACTGCCGACAAATCCATTCTACGTTATCCTCATCCTCGAGATGATTGAAGGTGCAGGTGCTGTAGCACAGCAGGCCGCCAGGTTTCAGCGCGGGCCAGACATCGCGCAGAATGTCGCGCTGACGCTGCTGACAGGCGCGCACCGCATCCAGGCTCCAGTCACGCACGGCTTCCTCTTCCTTGCGGAACATTCCTTCGCCGGAACAGGGCACGTCGGCCACGATAAAATCGAAGAAAGACGTCAGCGATGCAAAGTCGGCCGGATAATTCTGCGTGACAGCCGTGTCGGGATGGCCCCACTTGGTGATATTCTCGGCAAGTATTTGTGCACGCTTAGCTATTGGCTCATTGGAAACAAGCAGCGAACCGTCGGGAAGCAAAGCCCTCAGGAGCGTACTCTTGCCACCGGGCGCCGCACAGAGATCGAGCACGACTGAGGGAGACGAGACGTGCTGACGCACGACTTGCGCCAAGAACATGGACGAAGCATCCTGCACATAGTATGCCCCGGCATGCAGGAGCGGGTCGAAAGTGAACGCGGGACGCGAAGTAAGCCAGTAGGCATCGGGGCACCACGGAACGCGCTCAGCAGAAGATTGGAATGCGAAATCCGAATTGCCAGCCGCAAGTTTTGCACGATTGAGCCGCACGGACACCGATGGCTCGGTGGACGAAAGCGATTCGCAGAGCGAAGAAGAAATTTCCTCGCCCCACTGCTGACGCATCAGCGCGGTAAAATCGGCTGGCAACTGCATGGCAGAAAGATGCATCAGACGCTAACCTTGGCAGCGATGTGTGGCCAAGGATCGTAGTCCGTAAGTTGGAAATCCTCGTACTGGAAAGAGAAAATATCCTTGACGTCGGGATTGATAATCATGTGCGGCAACGGACGCGGTTCACGCGTCAGTTGCAGCCGCGCTTGCTCGAGATGGTCGAGATAAAGGTGGGTATCTCCGGTGGTATGCACGAACTCCCCAGGTTTGAGCCCACAGACTTGCGCCATCATCATGCACAAAAGTGCATACGACGCGATGTTAAAAGGAACACCAAGGAAAGTATCAGCCGAACGCTGGTAGAGCTGGAGCGAAAGGCGCCCGTCGGCCACGTAAAACTGAAAGAGGCAGTGGCAGGGCGGAAGCGCCATATCCTCTATTTCGGCAGGATTCCACGCCGACACCATAATGCGGCGCGAGTCGGGATGCAGGCGAATAAGATTGACGGCTTGTGAGATTTGGTCGATAGTGCCGCCCTTATAGTCGGGCCACGACCGCCATTGGTGGCCATACACCGGGCCAAGTTCGCCTGTCTGCGGGTCGGCCCACTCATTCCAGATGCGGACTCCATGCTCCTGAAGGTAGCGAACATTGGTATCGCCCTGTAGAAACCAAAGCAACTCGTAGATGATGGATTTGAGGTGAAGCTTCTTCGTGGTAAGAAGTGGGAAACCTTTTTGCAAATCGAAGCGCATCTGGTGGCCAAAGACACTGAGCGTACCCGTGCCGGTGCGGTCGGTCTTCTGCACGCCCTCGTGCAGAATTCGTTGCAGCAAATCCAAGTATTGTTTCATTGACGTATCATTTAATTCTTACGTAGTCCACGAACCGGAAGGGATAAGCGTGGCGTTCGTCGGCAGGACAGTCGAGCGTCTGACTTATTTGCCAGTCGCTACTTGAAAACGACGGGAAGAAAGCATCGGCCTCGGCTGGCGAATCTAATATTTCGGTGAGGAAAAGACGGTCAGCCAAAGGCATAGCCTCGGCATAGACAGCCGCCCCGCCTATGATAAAGACCTCTTCGCCTTCACAGGCTCGCAGCGCATCCTCCAAAGATCCGAACGTTTCGGCACCTGGAAATGCACGTCCCGAATGAGACAACACAATGTTCCGACGATTTGGCAACGCGCCCTTAGGCAAGGACTCAAACGTCTTGCGCCCCATGACTACAGTGTGTCCCGTGGTAAGAGCTTTGAATCGTTTCAAATCCTCGGGCAACCAATAGAGCAAACGCCCTTTGTTTCCGATGGCGCCATTCTGCGCCACAGCAGCAATGACGTTAATCATCGGCGATGACTGCGCTCGGTTTCTCCGAAACAATGGGTACGGGAATCTGGCGGCTAATGGCTTCGTGGAAAGAAATGATGGTCTCAGTACGCTGGAGGCCCAACGGCTGTAATTTGTCGTGAATGATACTGAGCAAATGATGGTTGTCGTGCGCATAAATCTTCACGAACATATCGTAGTTGCCAGTCGTGTAATGACACTCTACGACCTCGGGAATTTCGGACAACTTACTCAACACGCGGTCAAAGTCCGAGGGATTTTTCAGGAAAATGCCCACGAATGCACACGTGCCATAGCCCAGCGCCAACGGATCAAAGTTGAATTGCGAGCCTTTTATCACGCCAAGTTTTGTCAGTTTCTGCACACGCTGGTGGATGGCAGCGCCAGAAACATTACACTCGCGCGCTACTTCCAAAAAAGGAATACGCGCATCATCGGATAGCATGGACAAGATTCGCTCGTCCAACGCATCAAGATTCACATTTATCATACCCTTTTTCCTCTTTCTCGTCGCAAATATACAAAAAAAAAGCGGTCTGCGCAACGCAAACCGCCTTTTTCTGCATCGGAAGTTAATTTCCCGTTCTAATTTCTGTGTGTAGCCGAATAATTAATTCTTAGTGCCCAAGATTTTCTCAGCACTTCCTTTATGTCGGTTATGATGCCCATTTGCGTGTGCTGGTCTGCCTTAATAGACATTACCTGCTCAGCCTGGTTCGTCATGCCCTGTCGTTCTGCGGCTACGAAGTCAATAATTTCGCGCGGTTCAGCATAGCGGTCGTTAAGCTGGATACGCGTTCCGCTTCCCATCTGTGCGCGCAACTGATCTGTGGGCGGGCCTACGTAGATGAAGGATACCACGGACTTTTTCTCGAGTTTCTCCAATTCTGTTCCCTGAGGCACGGTGAATTTTACCTTCAGCGTCACCTCGCGCATGGTTGTTACCATCATAAAGAAGAACAAAATGGTGAATATCAAGTCGGGCAGAGATGAGGTATTCATCTCAGGCATCTCGCGGCTCGCTTTCTTTTTAAATCCTGCCATAGTTATTCTGTTCCTGCATACTTTTTGGGCTCAGCTTCCGAAATGTTCTGAGGATAATAAGAACGTATTGCAAGTTTCTCTTCGTCCTTCAGATTCTCATACGGCCGGCCGAACTTTTGTTTAGACAATTCGTTACGCAACTCACTATAGGCTGCCACAAGTTCGTTCTGAACATCGAAATATGTATTGTAGGGCGTGCCACGGTCCGTCTGAACGGAAACAACATGTTTGTCGGTCACGAAACACTGTCCAAGCAAGTCGATATTCTTCACATGTTTCTCGGGAAGTCGCGGATTGTTCTGTTCGTTTTTCACAAACTCCTTTACGCGCTCTTTCAGTGCCTTCACGTCCATATCCCCGCTGCTGATTTCGTCTTTTACCCAAAGTTCACCAGCGCTATTGAGACGCACATAAAGAATATTACGCGACTTGATATCCATAATCTGGTCCTCCTGATCTGGTTCTGGCGGACGAGGCAGGCGACGTGCCAAACCCATATCCGTGTCCATTGAAGTAGTAATCAGGAAGAAGATCAGCAATATGAAAGAGATGTCAGCCGTTGAACTGGAATTCAGTCCAGGCACTTTCTTTTTCTTCTTTGCCATATCTACCTTGTTTTATGTGTACCTTTTACTTTCCTGCGCCTTTGGTCATGATACCCGACATGCTAACGCCAACAGCGGCAGCGGCAGCCAGGAACATAATGCCGATGGAAACGCAGAATGCATCCACCACAGTTACCCATCCAGCGGTCGTCACCGTACCGTCAGCGGCTGTATAATCTTCAGCGCCAAGGCCGAAAATGATGCCAATGACGAACGACACGACGAGCAGACAGATGGTGAAAATTGCAATCTTGCGGCCGGGAACACCAGTCGTGGAGCCCGTACCTGCACCTTTGGCGTTCTGCACGCCACGAATGACGCTCCAGATTACCAAAACTGCCGTGACAAATGCCATGATGTACATAAGCCACATTATCAGATTGGTAAGCTTGGGCTGATTGTAATCACCCACGGGATTATCGTAGCCGACCGTCAGAAAAAGAGCGAAGCAGACCAAGATAATTCCAACGCAGGCGTACAATACCGTTTTTGAAATTTTCTCTACCTTCATAGTTCTCGCTGTTTGGGGTTAATTACTTCTTGCACTTGTCAGACTTCACGCACATAACGAGCAAGTCTTGAGCGGCTTCTTCCATATTACCGGTCAGCGCCTCAACCTTCGACAGGATGTAGTTGTAGAACACCTGCAGGATAAGTGCAACGATGATACCGAAAATGGTTGTGATAAGGGCCACTTTCATACCGCCGGCCACGACAGTCGGGCTGATATCGCCTGCACGCTGGATGTCGTCGAAGGCCATCACCATACCGATCACAGTTCCCAAGAATCCCAGTGAGGGAGCCATTGCGATGAACAAGGTAATCCAAGAGCAATTCTCCTCGAGATAAGAGCCCTGCACCTCGGCTTCCATATTAATTGTGCGCTCGATGGTACCAATGTCGTTGCGGTCATCGCTGTTGAGGCACTCGAGAGCCTTGCGGCTAACCTGTGCCACTGGACCGCGCGTGTTCTTTGCTTTCTCGATGGCATCAGCAATCTTGCCTTTTGCTACGAGGTCGGCCAGTTCCTCGGTAAACTTACGAGTATTAATCTGTGCGAGGCTGAGATAAACAACGCGCTCGATGCAGAATGCGAGACCAAGTACCAAAGCGATGGCCACGAGAGACATGAAGCCGGCACCGCCTTCGATATACTTTGTCTTGAGTGTTTTGAAGATTCCCTCGTTTTCTTCCTCTTCAATCGGAGCGGCCTCAACGATTTCCTCTTCTTCGGCCATTGTGTCGACAGCGGTGCTGTCATCGGTTACGGCAGTAACATCTTCGGTTACAGCCTCGTCTTCTTGAGCCATTACAGACGTCGTTGCCCAGAAAGAGCAAGCGGCAACCATCGCAACAATTGCAAATAACTTTTTCATTGTGTGTAGTTTTTTAAATTAGTTAATGTTGTTTTTTCGTTTTATTCTATGCGGAGAGACGGGGATTCGAACCCCGGAACCGCTTTTGACGGTTACACGCTTTCCAGGCGTGCCTCTTCAGCCACTCGAGCATCTCTCCTCAAAAAGTTTTTGCCCTTTCACAGCTTTTCGGGCGCATTTCGGTTACAAAAATACCTTTTTTTTCGCAGATTCGCGCCAAATAAACAAAAAAAAATCGTGTAACGTCGTTTTTTTCTGTTTTGACGGCCATAATCTCACTTTGCTCGCGTGAAAATACGGTTCACATTGGCCTCCGTCTGACAATCCACCTC
>CADAGX010000014.1 GCA_902787575.1 uncultured Bacteroidales bacterium
CAGTTCGCCCAGTTTCACCACCTTGCCCTCGAGCAGCATCTCGCGTGCGCAGTCTACGAGCGAAACGATGACTGCGGTGATGTCTCCGCGCGTGAACTTGGAGCCGTGGGCTGCGATGTGAGCGGCCAGTTCAGATTCTGTCAAAGTTTCTGTACGCTGCAGCACAGGGTAAGCCTTCGTGCTCCGGACGTTAATCTTCTTCGTGCCCGGCTTAGCGGAACGAATGGCAATGCTGTAAGGAATCTGTCCCATAATCAGTTGTTTTTTTAGTTGGTTAATACTCTGTTCTCACACACGTGTCTGAGAGGTCGAAATGCCAAGCGTCGCAGGCGCCCACGCGACGCGTCGCTTTCATCTCTGTGACACGTTGCAAAGTTACGACATTGAGTATGCGGTTTTCGAATTTTAGCGTATCTTTATTTTGAAAAACGTTCATTACTTTGATGATGT
This sequence comes from uncultured Bacteroidales bacterium, assembly GCA_902787575.1. Taxonomy (GTDB): domain Bacteria; phylum Bacteroidota; class Bacteroidia; order Bacteroidales; family Bacteroidaceae; genus Physcousia. Next base: position 451 of record CADAGX010000014.1, read on the forward strand.
AACTGGTATAGCTCTTCTTACATTCCGTTCATAGACCCAACTTCTCCAAAACACACAATAGTCTTCATGTGTTGTTACAGTGTTACAGTGTTACAGTTCTTGTGTAAGTGTTGTTAAGACTAAAAAGAAAATGCTATATATATATTATATATAATATATATATAGATTATTATATACACACTTTTGGTTCGCTATTATGAACTGTAACACTGTAACAATTGTAACGTTTGTGTCTGTAGTGGTCCTTGGCCTTGCGCAGCATCGTATCGAGGCCTTCGAGGCCTTCGTGGATGCGCGGGACCGCCAATATTCTCCTTGTCGGGTTGGCGGCCATTGGTGAGCGTAGCCCGAAGGTGGGGCTTGTCAAAGACCGCATGGCAAGAAACACCAAGCCCCCTCCTAACCTCCCCGAGGGGAGGGAAGCCCTCACCCTGCCACTTGTTTCGCTTCAAGGGTAGGGAATTTGCTTGTCAAATTCCGAAACGCGAACACGACTTGCCATGCCATGTGAGATTCCTCCTGTCGTCGGAATGACACGTGAGAGGGACCAAAAGCCAAAAGCCAAAGTCCCCCTCCCCTCGGGGCAATCGCGCGTTATGTGTTCAAGCGATTGGTGAGGGCGCAGCCCGAAGGTGGGCAAAGGCTGGGGAGGGGGCTTGCACTATGCACTAAGAACCCCTTCCTAAAAGTTTTTCCCCGAAAAAACCTACACGCCTACACTTTTCTGCCCTAACAGCCTGACTTGCTGCACGGTAAGAGGGTGTAGGTTTTGGTGTAGGTTAGGCCAAACCGTGTAGGTAAACCTACACTCGAACCGCTTGCCTACACCCGAACCTACACGCCCCAAACGCACTGGCACACAACGCAATACGTGTGCGAAGTGTAGGCGTGTAGGTTTTTTCGCGCAAAATTTCTTGGGAGAGAGGATATGGATGTTTATTCCATAGGTTTAATCATTGACTCGATAAATGTTATTTCATCATCCGTAAGACCGTATCTCTCATAGAGATCTGTGTCAGTCCAAGAACGAGTAAAATCCTGCACGGGGACGAGATCAAAAGTTCTTGCCGAAACATCTGGTGAAACAATGGTTACTTGGCATAATATTCTGAAAAACTTCGTTTTAAGGTAAGACAAGCAATTCTGTGCTAATTGCTCCTGCTTAAAGGAAGCGACAACGACGTACGATTCTGTCACTACTGAACCTGGTTCCGATATGAAGGTCTGCACCGCACGCAACACCTGTCCGTTATCTTCTTCAGGTACTGACGTACTTCTTGAAGTTACCACTTTCCACTCGTCTATATATTCCGCATTCTTGGTAACTTCATCTCGCGATACATAGCCAAATCCTTCTTTTTCTTTCTTAGTATAGATTTTTATTTCCCCACTTTCTTTGAATCCCATATAATTTGTTCTAAAGCCAAACGGCTTCTGTGAGAAAGACAGAGAAGACATTTTGGCTTCACCTATGGCGAATACTTTGTAAATAATGCTTCGGACGATATTGTCTCTGATTAGAAACTCTAATCCGAACTCCTTCTTGGGGCGTAGTTGCGATGGAGCAGTCATCGGCATATTAGTGATCTCTATCCTATCATCATTGTACTTTGTATCCCACAAAATATAACAAACGCCTCCGCCTATTCTAATGCCAGGAAAGCAATCACCGCCATTTCTGAAATCAAACATCTTACTGAAATGCTTGTCTGTTAACATACTTTCGCGGAAGCCATCCAATCCTCTTCCACTCACTGACCAACGCGAGGGCATAATCATTGAAATATATTGAGGTTTCATCAATCTGGCAGCATTTACAAAATGCTGATATACAGGCATGGCACTTGCATTGTTTCCCCCATCAAGTTCTTGATATGGCGGATTGCCTACTATTGCGTCTAACTTCATGTTCTCATTCTGGTTAATACCCCAAAAGCGGCGGCCGTCGCGCAAGGTATTAACGACTGCCTCTGGGTGTTCTGTAATGTTTTGTATAAGGTCGGGATAATATTGGGCATTTACTCTGGCGTCCGTAAATCCAGCAAGGGTGCGCTTGGTGATGCTCTTTGCCATCGGAGTCTTGCAGACAACAAGAATATTTTCTGCCAAAGTGAGGTCCCATAGGCTCTTGGCAAAGCCGTGGCTGACTTCGCCATACTTGGCGCGAGCCTCTTCCACTCTCTTCCTATATATATTATAGGCCACATAAAGCGGATATAGTCCGCTTTTGGAGTTGATTTCCAGTACGTGGCTCTCGGACCGGAACACATCCTTCGTCACCTGCCCGCGATCCACCCAGCGCGGTGCAGACAGGGTGTGTTGGAACTCATCGTCGTAGAAGCACCAGCCGCCCAGGCAGTCGCTCATGTGCATATTCACCACACGCCAAGGTGTGAGCACCGTCTCCTTATCCGGATTGCGAAACGTATTGAAGATGGCCGTAATGCGTTCTATACGTTCCTCGATGGTGAACTTGTCCGCAGCGCGAGCCATCTCGCGAATGCGGCGGCCAGCCTCGCGGAAGATGTCAGGGTCGTAGTATTTCTTGAACTTCTCGAACTTCTCTTTATCCACGCCCTTAGGCATAAACTCTTCCCACGACGCATCGTCTATCAACGATGCAAAGTTATGGATGGTTATTTCGGCCTCATCCACGAGTTCCGCACCGTATATCAGCAGTGGCATACGAATGCTGATGCCACGCAGTATCGAGATGGCCGTTCGCCGCTGATTGCCCATGGCTTTGAGTTCTTCAAGCCGGGCTTTCTCTTCGGGCGTCAGGTCTTTCTTTTTCTTCTCTAATCGTTTCTTCTCTTCGTATTGCTCGTTGGTGAAGCCCTGTTTGTTTACGTCGATGTCGCCCGTTTTGGCCATCGCTTTGGTGGTGCCGATGGTGCGTTTCAGGTCGTCGAAGTCGCGCAATTCCACGTCCGTCAGTTTCAACAGCTCGTCGTTATAGAGCGCTCCGTCCTCGAATCCGCATTGCACCACTTTCTCTATCTGAGCCTTCTTCAGCTGGCTCATCATCTTGTTCACATCGTATGCCTTCATCCGGCTACCGTCGATGCTGATAATAGGGCAGAAATTCAAAAAATCGCCCAATAAGCGACGGTCTTCCTCTGTCTGCTTTCCGGCCTTGGCCGACACCTTGGCCGTTTCGGCCAGCACCCTCAACGTTCGGTCTGGAGCGAAGTCGAAGGCGTAGCACTGTTCCTTCATGCGTCCGTTGCAGGTGAAAGGTGTCTGCACACGGAAGATGGTCTGCATATACTGTGCTGCCGAGGTACTGAACGAACCAGCCATCATGAAGACTGCCGTCCACGGTTTAATGCTGACGCCCGTTGTCAGTCGTCCGCAACTGAGCGTAATGGTATAGGTCTCGTCGGGGTGGTCGCCAATGGCCCGGTTCACCATACTGAGCGCCTCGGTGTTTTCCTCGTCCTCGTCGCCGTTTCCTGCCACATTCACTATCTGGAACATACCAAAGACAGGGTGCTGCTTCAGTTTGCTGCTCAATGCACGGGCTGCCTTCACACCCGGCACCAGCCACAATGTATGACGAAAGATACGGCGGAACGTGTCGTTGCTGTACGGATAGAGGCTGTCCTTGTCTTCCTTGCAAAGCAGATTGAGGAAACTATCTACGTCCCTATCGTGGATTAAGGTGTCATCCTCCTTGGTGCGGAAGAACTCGCGGAAGTTGAAAGCCTTCTCGTCCTCCATATACTCCGACATCAGCGAGCCGAGGTCGTAGGTATAGATGTTGATGGCTGGCAACGAGGCGTATGGGTTGGGCTCGTATGGATTATCTGTGGCCCATGCCTGCTTGGCACGCTGTTCCATCACATAGTCCCAAGTGAATATCTCTTCTTCGGTGTAGTCGTCGAAGAGATTGAAGGGTGTGCCCGAGAGTTGCAACACTTTGGTATTCTCTCGGATGAGTTCTTTCAGCACGTTCTGTCCGAGTTCGGTCTTGGTGCCTTCGTGCGCCTCGTCCACAATGACGAAGTCCCAAGCCGTCTGAAAGATTTCGTTGTTCTTGTCGAACTTGCCACCCACCTGCTCCGAGCCACGGAGGTCTTGCATCGAGGCAAAATAGACATACTTGCCACCCGCAGCCGCCTTCTTCTCCAGCACTCGGAACGCCTCGCCTCTGCCCTTAGAACCATAACTAAAGTCTTTCCTATCGCAGAAAATCTTGTTGAAATCTTCGAACCAGCCTTCATCCACCACAGGACGATGTGTCAGGATTAGGGTTCGGCTGAATTCCTCTTCCTTCACCACCTGCAAGGCTGAGAGCGTCTTGCCGAAGCGCATCTTGGCGTTCCACAGCATCTGGTTGCCCTTCTTAAACCGTTTGCGAGTCTTCGAGATAGCTTCCTGTTGCTCGGGACGGAAGATAATAGGCGTCTGGCCATGCGTAATGTCCGATGGATGCAAACTCGTCTCGCCTTGCTTCACCGCACGAATTGCTTTCTTCACCGTCTCCAAATCGCAGCAGTACCACTCGTCGGCTCCCTTCACGCCGTCGAACTCTTTCTTCTTGATGCCGCTACGTTCCAGCACTTTATGCACCTGTTTGTCGTTAAAGGTCATAATCATGCCGTTGCGCACGAAAATGCTGATTCCGGTGTAGAGCAACTGATAGGCAATGCCTGCAGTCTTGGTGTACTGGCGGATGCGCTTGTGAGCAGCCTTCTGCAGTGCTTCTGTATTGTTGAACAGGTTGCTGCCATCGTCTTCGCTGATGGTGGTCTCACCAATCTTCAGGCAGTCCCGATGCCGCTCGTCGTTGATGGCAAACACATAGATGAGTTTGGACTTCAGTGAGGATTCGAATGTGGACATCTTGTATATTTACTATTTACGGATTTACGATTTGATGAGGTCGATGAAGCGTATTTTCTTTTTGTCGTTCGCCCAGTCGCGAATAAGGCAGTAGGTTCCATTGTGGCGACGAAGATTTTCCTGCTGACAGCCTACACACTGGATAGTCTGTTCTTCTTCGCCAAAAAGGGTTTGGACTGTCTCTGTCACTCCGTTGCGGCAGCTGTCTGGCACCACCCCTTTCAGCCCATCCATCTGAAACAGATTCCACGAAATGATATAGGCGATATAGTTGATGGATTTCTGCAGCGGAACCTTGCCAAATTTGGCCTGATAATATTCAATGAAAGAAAAAAGCAATGCTTCGCGAGCCAACAGCAGGTTGTCGCCCTGCCATTCAAAGCCGTAAGTATTCTTGTAGGCCGTCTGTGCCCAGTCGAGCCAATCGCCGCTGGTTTCTGTATTTTCGCTGACGACACGCAGTTTGCGGTCGAGCAGACCGATGCGTTGCCGAAGTGGAATCACCTCGCCTGTGGTAGCATCGTATCGGCTGACGAGATAAGGAGCCTCGCCGCAAGTCAGTTCCATACGGGTGGCGCGGACATAGTCTTTCCACGTCTTTCCTACGGGGAAAATGATTTTGTCGGGATTGGATTGCCAAGTATGGTCGGACGTGTGCTCTACATTAAATACATCTTTCCGTCCAAACCATGCTTCATCCACAAGATTGTTCTGAGCGTTGCAAACCCACGAAGGCGTAAACACCTCTGCCATATCCTTAGCACGGTCTGTCTGCTCAGCTTTGGTCTTAAGCACACGAGGACGTATGACCATGCCGTGCTCGCCCGTAATCAGATGGGGTAGTATCTCGGAATGGTAATCATACGCTGGGCCGAGCGCCTCATAGTCGTGCGTCGCCCAAAAGATGTTCTTGCCTGTGGTATGGTCGCGCAGCAGTATGTCGAGCACTGCTGCCGACAATGCCTGCAAGTCGTCCTCCCTGATATCCACGCTGGAAGGACTCGCGTCTTTGTTTGGCATTCTTCGCGCTTATAGCTTTAGGACAATAAGCACTTATCGGAATACTTTTGGGCTATATGCATCAAAGCCTCTACGAACGAAAAAAGCGTGTCCGCTCCTTACCGAACATAGAGGCCCTGAGATAGCCCGGTTGATGATAAGTGACGTCCACGCCAAAAGCGCGAACAATCACAATTATCAGTAATCAACACTATTTAGAAATTTCTCAGGTTTCTATGTTCTTCTAATAACTGCTCATGTCGTTATTGTTTCCACAAAAATGACACCGGTGCCTCCTCTGAGGTTCAAACGTCTGTTGCAGCACGATGGCCGGTACTTGCCTGCAAAAATACAAAAAGAAATTGAGAACAAAAGATATTCTGCTATTTTTCTACCAAAAAAGAATGGGGAGTTTCGCTCTGTCTGCTGAAACTCCCCATTCCTTTCAGAAGCGTCCGCCTCGGTTGCCACCGCCACGGCCGCCGCCAAAGCCGCCGCCACGACCGCCACGACCCTCGCCAAAGCCGCCGGGGCCGAACTGACCACGCACATCGCGGTTGCCAAGCAGGTTGAGACGATAGATGAAGTGGACCATCACGTAGCTGTGGATGGCACGGGTGTACGTATCGCTCCGGCTGATGGCGCTGAGCGAACGGCTGATGTTGCTACGCTCGCGCAGAATGTCGTACCACTGCACGGAGATGGTGGCGGCCTTGTTCTTGAGGAAGCTCTGGCTCAGCTGCGCGTCCCAGATGAGCTCGTTGGTGTTCATAGACGTGTCGTCGTAGCCGCGACGGCACTGCTCGGTCAGACTGGTGGAGAAGGCGGTGCCCCACGGGCAGGTGAGCTGGAAGTTGCCGCCATAGCTGAAGAACCACGTGTCGAGGTTGGCATTGCGCTGCATGTCGCTACGCGCGTGCTGATAGTTGTAAGAGCCGTTGGTGCCTACCTCTACCCAGTCGTTGCGGAAGTTCACGCGCAGGTTCTGACCTATGCTGGTGGAACGGGTGGTGGCGCGCAGCAGTGGCGTATGAGCGAAGAGGGCTCGCATATCTACGCCTCCGTCGGGACCGGAAGTGAGGTACTGGCGGCCGAGGCTGTCGAGGTTGCTGCTGATGTAGCCCACGGAATGGGTGTGGTTGAGGTTGGTGCCGAAGTTGAGGTTGAACATCTTCTTGGCGCCCAAAGCGGAGTTGAAGCCCATCCACGTGCCGCCGTTCCAGTTGCCATTGATGTTCATCGGACGCGAGTAGTTGGCACCGGTCTGGGTGTCGTAGATGGTGGCATTGGAGATGGTGCGACGGTTGATGTTGCCCCAGCCGCCAAGGTTCCAACCCATCTGGAGGGACGGGATGTAGTCGTTGTAGAAGACGTTCATGCGGTCGGACCACGAGCTCTGCAGACCGGCATTGCCGACACTGATGTGCAGCGGATTGCTGGTGTCCATGGTCTCGATGAGGTTGGTCATGGAGGGCTGGTTCATGGAGCCGAAGTAGCGCACGCGCAGGGTGCTGGTGTTGCTTATCTTCCAGCGGATGTCTATGCGTGGCGCCCAGTTCTGGGTGTGGCGCACGGTGTCCACGTTGAGCAGGTTCTTCTGGTACTTCATGTGGGTCTCCTGCGGCTGGAACGAGACGCCGGCATTGAGGTGGAGGCCCTCGAGCGTATAGCGGAACATCAGCGAGGCGTCCTGATTGAACTCCTCGTACTTGGCATACTGGCTGTTGGCGATGTCGCGCACAAGGGTAGTGAGGTCTACGCCATAGTTCTGGAGGTCCACGCCCGAGACGTTGCCCACATAGAGGTTGTAGGCCGAGATGTTGCTGAGGCCGTACTTCTGGAGGGTGTCGGCCAAGTGCTCATAGACCATCATGGTGCGGTCGCTGTCTTGGAAGCGGCGCTGGGCCTGATAGCTGAACTGGAGGTTGGCTCCGGCAAACAGGGGCTCGGAGTAGCTGAGACGGCCCTGGAAGTTGTAGCGCTCGGAGGGCGAGGTGGTGTTCTGATAGGTGGCGGTGCGCGAGGAGCGCTGATAGTACTGCACCATGGCGCGGCTGTAGGAGTTGTTCTCGCTGCGGCTGTAGCGCCCGCCTACGTTGAGCGTGATGTTGCGGCCGGGGCGACCTATCTGGCGATTGATCTGCAGGTCGGCGTCGCCACTGTTGGAGCGCGAGTCGCCAAAGGAGATGCGCTCGTTGGAGTTGACGCGGATGCTGTCGGGGTCGGCAAACGTGGCGTACTGCGACAGGGGGTCGGAGAGCCCGGCACGGTAGGGGTCGCTGTTGAACGTGGCCTGCAGGCTGCGCCCGAAGTTGTCGCTCTGGTTGTGGCTGAAGTTGGGACGCAGCAGGATGTTGGTGAGCGAGTCGGGCAGCCACTCGAAGCGGAAGTTGGCCTCCACATTGGCCGAGTGCGTGACGCTGTGGTTCTGCTGGTTGGAGAAGGTGCTGGAGGAGGAGGTGAGGAAGGTCTCGCTGTTGGAATGGGTGTCGGTGGTGCTCTTGGTCTGATTCCAACGCACATTGCCGCCTATCTTCAGCAGGCCGGCCGAGTACTCGGGACGACCGTTCTCCCACGCAAAGTTGGCTCCGGCCATGCTGCTGGTGACGATGCCGCCACCGCCGCCCCAGCCACCACGGAAACCGCCACCCGGGAAGCTGCGGTCATTGACATTGTTGCGGCTGCCTATGACGGAGAACTGGAAGTTGTCGAGAAAACGGTGGAGGTTGGCCTTCAGCGAATAGCGGCTCTCGGTGCCGCCGGCTTCGTCGAGATTGAGCAGCCAGCCCTCTTGTGCGCCCTTCTGCAGGGTGAGGTCGAGCACGGTCTCCTCCTCGCCATCATCTATACCCGTGACGCGCGTGTAGTCGCTCTTGCGGTCGTAGGCCTTGAGCTTCTTCACCATCTTGGTGGGCAGGTTCTTCATGGCCATCTTGGTGTCGTTGTTGAAGAACTCCTTGCCCTTGACCATTATCTTGCTCACGGTCTTGCCGTTTATCTTGATGGTGCCGTCTTCGTCCACCTCGGCACCGGGCAGCTTCTTCACCAGCTCCTCGAGCGCCGAGCCTTCGGGCAGGCGGAAGGCGTCGGCATTGAAGACGAAGGTGTCCTCCTTCATCTCCACCTGTGCCAGCTTGGCCACCACCTCGGCCTCCTTCATCAGCTGTGCGTCCTCCTGCAGCGTGATGGTGCCCACATCGGGCTTCTTCTCGCTCTTGGTGAGCGTGAGCGTCTGGTAGTGTGTCTGATAGCCTACGTACGAGATGCGCAGTATGTAGCGACCGGAACGCACCGTAGGCAGCGTGAAGCGACCCTCGAGGCCCGTGATGGCGCCCGCCTGCTGCGCGCTGTCCTTAGGCGTGAGCAGCACCACACTGGCTCCGGGCAGCGGCTCGTTGGACGTCCCGTCCATCACAAGGCCACTGACGGCTATCTTCTGTGCACTGACAGACGAGAAGCAACCCAGGAACAGCAACAGCAAAACAAATATCCTCGAAACCCTCTCCTCTGCCCTCACGCAAGGGGAGGGAGTAAATAGTAAACTCATAAATCTGTAAATCCGTAAAATATATCTGTGTAAATAGACCTCAAACGACGCTTTTGGTTTAAAACGGCGCACAAAGTTAGCACTTTTTTCGCTCTGTCACTCATTTTTACGTACAAAATCATTAACTTTGCAGCGTTATACTGGTATCTGTTAGATTGGGGCGCGTCACGGGTAGGGTCTTTGCTTGTCAAAGACCGAAAAGACAAGCGTGCCAAACGGAATTTGACAAGCAAATTCCCTACCCGAGGCGGGGCTTTAACTATGGACTATGAACTATGGACTATGAACTAAAAAAGACATGAGTAAATTAAACATATATTATTCTCTCCCTCCCCTCGGGGAGGGCTCGGGAAGGGGGCTTGGGCTTGGGCATGAGCTTCTTTCCTCCCTGATTGGCTCGCCCGACCGCCTGTTCGTGCTCACGGACGAGACCACACGACGCCTCTGCTGGCCACTGGTGGCCCAACTGCCTTGTCTGGCTGAGGCACAGCACATCACCATTCCGCCAACGGACGAAAACAAAACACTGCAGACGCTGGCCAGCGTCTGGACTGCCCTGCAGCAGGGAGGAGCCACACGCCACTCGCTGCTCATCTGTCTGGGCGGAGGCATGGTGTCCGACCTCGGAGGCTTTGCGGCCAGCACCTTCAAGCGAGGCATCGCGTGCATCAACATCCCCACCACCCTGCTCAGCATGGTGGATGCCAGTGTGGGAGGCAAGACGGGCATCAACTTCGGCGGACTGAAGAACGAAGTGGGCACCTTCTGCCAGCCGCGAGCCGTGATAATCGACACGCAGTTCCTGCGCACGCAGGACACCGCAAATATGCTCTCGGGCTACGCCGAAATGCTGAAGCACGGCCTCATCAGCAACGAAGAGCACTGGGCCGAGCTGCTCCGCTTCGAACCGGAAAGTCCCGACCTCGGACTGCTCTCCGAGATGATAAGCCGCAGCGTGGCAGTGAAGGAGCGCATCGTACTCGAAGACCCCACCGAACAGGGCATACGACGAGCACTGAATCTGGGACATACGGCCGGACACGCCTTCGAGAGCTTCGCACTGGCCAAAGGGCAGCCCGTGCTGCACGGCTATGCAGTGGCTTGGGGACTGGTGTGCGAGCTGTATCTGAGCGTGCGCAAATGCGGTTTCCCGCAAGACAAAATGCGGCAGACACTGCAGTTCGTGCGCAGTCGCTACGGAGCAATGGCCTTCGGCTGCAAAGACTACGACCGACTGCTCAACCTCATGCAACACGACAAGAAGAACACAGCCGGCATCATCAACTTCACGCTGCTGGGCGGCATCGGAGACATACGCATCGACCAGACCGCCACGCCCGAAGAAATCCGAGACATGCTGGACTTCTATGCCGACTGCTTTGCCTGAAGCACACGAAGCGCTTTTGTGTTACCAAGGAGCGCGAAAATGTTAAAAAAAGCGTGTTTTATCTCCGTTCTGTGCGGAGAATCGGAAGAAAAGCATTATCTTTGTCCCCAAAGAGCATGCAGAAGAGAGTCCACAAATCCCCTCTGGGGCAAACGGAGAAAAGAGATAAATAAGTAAATATAATTCGAATGAAACTGAGAAAACTACTTTTTGCGCTGGCGGCTGCCGCATGCTGCCTCCAGCCTTGGAAGGCCGCAGCACAGGGTTTCGTAATCCACCATTCAGACGGCACGGTGACTCCCGTCCCGACCACAAACGTGGAGAGCATCACCATGGTGGGCGAAGACGACACCTACATCTTCGGCACGTGGTATCTGGGATTCTGGAAGAACGGCTCGTCGGTCCAACATTACGACGGCACTGAGTACATGGTCTTTGCCGGAAAGGAGCTCTACTGGGGCGGCAAGGGAGACGGCAAAATAGAGACCTACACTCTGCGATTCTTCACCCGCAGCGGATACTTCCTGGCAATGGGAAAGAACGGCACTTCGGGCTCACTGAAGTGGAACATCACCCGCAACACGGACAAACTGCTCGTACTGCAAGACGGCACCTCGTACCGCTACTTCTACCGCTCGCAGGCAGAGGCTGCCAACGCCATGATGGAGCTCGACCCACCAAGCCACAAGGAGACCAACAGCATCACCACCATCATGAAGTACGCATCGGGCAAGAGCACCAGCACCGTTACGCCCATGGGCAAGCACTTCGAAGGCAAACACCAGACCACAGACGAAGACCGCACATGGCTGGCTAATGCCGCAAACGAGCCCGACAAGGTGGCCGGACTGACACAATGGGTGGCTAAGACCGTGAACCTCTACCCATTCGGTAGCCCAGTGGCGGCAGACATCAACCAGCACGCGATAGGCGACTGCTGCGCATGCGCCGTCTTTGCCTCGATGGCATACCTCTTCCCCGACTACATCAAACACATCATCAAGGACAACGGAAACAACACCTACACCGTGACGATGTACGACCCGCAAGGCAAACCAGTGGAGGTCTGCGTCTCGAACAAGATTCTCTGCAACTCGGGCGGAGGCATCGGACAGGTGACCAGCAAGAACAACGTAGTGGCATGGTCCACCATACTGGAAAAGGCCATGATGAAGTACATGAAAATCTACCAGACGAACGGCATCGAAGGCATCGGCACCGAACACGTGGCACCGCTCTTCACGGGCTGCGGAGACAGCTTCGCCTTCTCGCCCAACTCGCTCTACACCTCCGAGCTGAAACTGGCCATCGAACACTGCCTCTCGCAAGGCATGATTTGTGTGGGCGGATTCAACGTAGGCGACCTGCTGTGCGGCACACTCAAGACCGTCACCGGACACGCCTTCACCTACATGCTCTCGACAAAGGAATCGTCCGTCTTTGCAATGCGCAACCCGTGGGGAGTGGAGGATGTGGACGGAGTGCTGGAGATACCAGACGAGCGGACAATCGTGCAAACCATAGACGCACGAATCGTTTACCCGGGCGCTGCAGAACCTTACCTGAGAGCTGACCTGCAACCCTACACACCGCCACGCTTCATTCGCCGACCCACAGACATCGGAGTGGCACCGCGACTGCTGAACCGCCATTTGTTAATGCCTAACGCCACAGAACTATGGTAAGACTGACTGCCCTCATATCATGCCTGTTGTGCTTCGCCCTCAGTGGCGTGGCACAACAGCAGCTGAACATCTACACCACCACACGGGGAGTGGTATGCTTCAGCTTCGCCGAAACACCAAAAGTAACCTTCCCCACTGGCGAGACACTGGCAGTGGAGGCAGGCGACGTGAAAGTGGAGTTTCCATTCAGCGAAGTAGAGAAACTGACGTTCGAAGACGGAGTGACTGCCATCGCCACACTGCAAGTAAGCGAGAAAGGCAACGCTCCCATCTGCATCTATGACACCGCAGGCCGACTGGTGAGCAAAACGGCTCCAACAAAGGGCACCGCCACAGCCGACCTATCTACACTACCCGCCGGAACATACGTGGTGTCCGACGGAAAGAGAACCTACAAAGTCCTGAAACGCTGACCGGCGTTTCGGGACTTCCGGTATAATGAAATACCTGTACGACCGAATTAAAACTGTTAAGCCAAAACAACAAAAAGCAAACAACAAATGAAGCGCAAAACAATCTTTCTGGTGAGCCTCCTCTGCTTGGCTCTGAACATGGCAGCCCAAGAGCGGGCAAAATACGTATTCTACTTTATTGCTGACGGCATGGGCGTAAACGAAGTGAACCTAGCCGAGCACTATCTGGGCACAATGGAAGGCCGCATCGGCATCGGCGAACTGTGCTTCGCCAGTTTCCCACACTCGGCCTACGTGACAACATATAGCGCCACGAGCATCATCACCGACTCGTCGGCTGGAGGCGTGGCACTGGCCAGCGGACACAAGACGAAGAACGGAGCCGAGGGCGTACTGAAAGACTTGGTGACGCCCATCACCAGCATCGCTGACTGGGCACACGCAGCAGGAGCCGCAGTGGGAATAGCCACCAGCGTGACCGTGGACCATGCCACACCGGCTGCCTTCTATGCTCACGTGGCACACAGAAGCATGGCCTACGAAATTGGTGAGCAGCTGACGCGCAGCAACTTCGACTTCTTTGCAGGTTCTGACTTCACCAAACCGCAGAACCCGAAGGAAGGCGGACCCGACCTGTATCAGCAAGCCAAAGACGCCGGATTCACAATTGCACGCGGCTACAAAGACTACCAGAAGAAAGCCAAGAAAGCACAGAAAATGATTCTGCTGCAGAGCGAGGAAGCCAGCCGCCTCGACCGCAAGAGCATCCCCTACGCCATAGACCGCACGAAAGACGACCTCTCGCTCTGCGACATCACACGCGCCGGCATCAACTACCTGATGAAGAAACAAGGCGAGAAGGACGGCTTCTTCCTGATGGTGGAAGGCGGAAAGATCGACTGGGCCTGCCACTCCAACGAACTGACCTACATTTCCGAACTCATAGACATGGACAACGCAGTGAAGGTGGCCTACGAATTCTATCAGCAGCATCCCGACGAAACGTTGATTGTCATCTCGGCCGACCACGAAACGGGCGGTATCGTGCTGGGACGCGGCTCGTATAACATGTATCTGGACGTAATAAGCCACCAGCGCATGAGCATCGGCAAACTTGGTCGCGAGCTCCACAATCTCCACGAAAAGTATGGCGAGAAGTACAACTGGCAGGTGGTGAAAGACTTCCTGACCGAGAACTTCGGATTCTGGGACAAAGTAAAAGTCACAGACGAGCAGACACAACGGCTGGAAAAGGCGTTTAAGAACATCATGGAGGGCAAGGGAAAGGACACCACGACCCTCTATCAGAAAGACGACGAACTGGCACAGACCGTCAAGACGATAATCAACGAGTGTGCACGCATCACTTGGGCCACAACGGGACACAGTGCCGGCTACGTTCCGGCATTTGCCATCGGAGTCGGAGCCGAAAAGATTAGCGGCCGACTCGACAACACGCAGATTCCGCTCCTGATGACCAAAGCCGCCGGCTGGCCCGTGACGGAATACGGGAAGTAGAGAACGGGATTAGAGATTAGAGATTAGAAGAGAGGGAGTAAATCGCAATCCCGCAAATCGGTAAGTCAGAAAAGATATGTTACGTCACATTTTCTTCGCATCATGCCTGTTGCTCCTCGGCACTCTCACACTGAGTGCCGAGGGCGGCAAGAGCCAGATTCCGCTGGCCGACCCTTACATCCTACTCGACGGAGACAAGTATTACGCCTACGGCACACACGATGCCAGCGGCATACGGTGCTACTCGTCCGACGATCTACGAAGCTGGAAGGACGAAGGACAGGCACTCAACAAGGCAAACACCACCGAGACACAGTGGTTTTGGGCACCCGAAGTGTACCACATCGGAGACCGCTACATCATGTATTACTCGGCCAACGAGCATCTCTTTGCCGCCACAGCCACCAGCCCGAAAGGTCCCTTCAAGCAAGTGGATACGTACCAGATGAACGGGCTGCTGGGCAGCGAGAAATGCATCGACTCGAGCGTTTTCTTCGACGATGATGGCACGGCGTGGCTCTTCTTCGTCCGCTTCACCGACGGCAACTGCATCTGGCAGTGCAAGCTCTCCGACGACTACATTACACCCGTGGCCGGCACACTACGCAAGTGCTTCGCAGCGTCGCAAAGTTGGGAGCTCATACTCGGACGAGTAAACGAGGGACCGAACATTGTCAAGTACAATCGTCGCTACTACCTCACCTATTCTGGCAACGACTACCGCAGTCAGGACTACGCCGTAGGCTACGCCACCGCCACCAGCCTCACCGGTTCGTGGACAAAATACACCGGAAATCCCATTCTTCGCCGCTGGGACGACCTCGTAGGCACGGGCCATCACTCCATCTTCACAGACAAGGAAGGAATACTCCGCATCGTGTTCCATGCACACAACTCCACGGAGGAGGTGGGCAATCGTCTCATGTACATCGGCACGTTGCAATTCTCTGGCAGCCGCCTGCAGATGTCCAACGAGCCCATCATCCGGCCGACGCTCGAAAAGCTACCTTACAATCCTGAGGTCATCGACCGCGAGAAAGGCATGGACCACGGAGCAACCACCTGCGTAGACCTCAACAACGACGGGCATCTCGACATTGTGGGCGGTGGATTTGGCAACGCCGAGACGCAGGAAGCACAAGACGAACAGACGCGTCGCCGCATGACATACGTCTCGCTCTTTGGCCCATCCACGCACAAATGGCTGTCGCCTTCGGTGACGCCGCCCTTTCGCGTGGCAGACCGACCAAGCCTCATCCCATGCGACATCAATAACGACGGAAACATGGATATCGTGGCCTTCGAAAATGTGGGCACCGATAGCGAGGCCGAAGCTTACGCCGACGCTTTCAGCCGCCAAGGCATTTTTCTGGGTCGCGGCAATGGCACCTTCGACGAGGCAACGCTGGTTTTTTCGGTTCCCGACGGCTTTGGTTCCTTCGACACGAAGGGGCCGTGTAGCGCCGACGTGATTGACATCGACAACGACGGGCGCCTGGACATAGTATGTGCAGGGCATCAGGGAACACAGAACTACAATGTAATCCTGCACAACGCAGGAATAGACAGCGCCGCCGGCACGATTCATTTCAAGGTTGAACCGTACGAAACGGAGTTCACTTTCGCCGAAGCTATCGTGCAGGCCGCCGACCTGAACAACGACGGTTTTCAGGATTTTGCTCTCGCTGCCACAGTGCTTGGAGTGGAAGGCCGCAGCTGCTTTACCGACATTTATCTCAACGACACATTAAGCCACGGCCGCTTCGTTCGCCTCAATCTGGGTGAGCGCGGAGCCACTTTTCGCCCCAAGACACACGGTGCCCTGCAGCTGGCAGATTTCAACTGCGACGGGTGGACCGACATCCTGCTTACCGGCACAGGCGACGCAGCATCCGGCGAAACAGCCATGCGGCAAAGAATGTACCTAAACCGTAAACAGACGAAGCCCACTTTCGCAGCCACCACAAATAATTTTACGGCCGACAACTTCGACGTAGCCACCAGCGTACAAAATGCCGTAGGTATCTTTGACTGGAATGGCGACGGATATTTCGATATCTTTCTCGGCGGTACGCCTTCCGGCGGACAGACTACCAGCGGCTGGCTTTATACGAACACTTCCATCGGTCGCCCCACGCGTGCGGCAGCCATCCCCGGAGCTACCTCACCCACCGTCATTTTTCCCGACTGGAACGGCGACGGCCGCAAGGACTACGTTGCAACAGGCCTCTGCACCGACGCCAACTACCTCACAGAGCAGCAACAGGGCCGCGTGCAGATTCTCTGCTACAACCTCGCGCCCACACCGTTGCGACCCGACGCCCCCATCAATCCGGCGGCCACTGTGCAACGCGGTGGTGTGACGCTGACATGGGACGCACCTGAGACGGTAAAGAAGACCGCCACCTATGAAATCTACATCACCGACTCACTGGGTCGACAGCTCAATGCCACGCCTGCGTTCGTGGGTGGTGACAGCGACGGAGTGCGCAAACTCAACCGTACGGGGCGGGCGGGAAGCACCGGCGCATGGACTTTCTGTCCCACCACAGCCGGCACGTACCATTGGGGCGTTCAGACCGTGGATGCCGCATACAACGGCTCTACTTTCACGGCCGGCCCTGCTTTTACCGTCGCCGAGACTGATTTGGCTGACGCTATCGAGACACCCCGCTTCGTGTCCACCGATGCGACGCGCTACTACACACCAGGTGGTGTCGGCCTTCCCACCGCACGTCGTGGCCTGAACATCATTCAGGACAGGAATGGGACACGAAAAGTAATCAAATAACATTTTTCTTGAAAAGAATAGCTTCTGGGGATACTCACTTAAACATTAATAAAAAACTGTTCACAATCAAAACACTAACTCCTATGAAAAAGAGAAATTTATTTGCAGCAGTAATGCTGTGTGCTCTCAGCACACCGGTTTTCACGTCCTGCGGCGACGACGACCCCGTTACGACCCAGAATGGCAACGGAGGAAACGGTACTCCCACGAACACCGTCTTAAGTACCACGGAACAGAAAGAATATCTCGAGGATGTCGGCATCGAGTTTGTGCGCAAAATCAAGGCAAACGACTTCCGACACTACAAAGACCTGGCCGAGTATCTCGACGAGACATACAGCGACTACGATACGGACGACCTAGACGACTGGGCTTCCGACACGTGGGAAGCATTGCGCGGCAGTTCGATTGGCACGTCCACTGAAAGGGAAAGCGAGGAATACGGCGGCTACACCTATACCTACGTTTATCATTATACAGACTTCAAGGCCGTAATTCTGGCCTCGAACTTTACAGGCCGTTGGGAGGCGCGCGATGGAAAATGGAATCGTACAGATGCTGCCGACCTGTCGTTTGTCTGCAAGAATCAGAACGGTCAGGAATGCGTACTCCGCCTGACAACCAGCGGCACCGTAACAAGAGTTCATCTCTACGACGAAACGGAGTGGAAAGACTATGAATATGAAGATGGCGTGAGCAACGAGTATTACGACCGCACGCAGTACACAATTGGCGTACCGCAGAACATCACCCTCACTCTGACAGAAGGCGGCACCACGCTGTTGAGCACCGTTGTAAGCATCAACCTTAGCGGCATCAACAACGAAGAGTTCGACCTTGGACGCAGCGCCTTCACTGCAAGCTGCACAACCACGCTGAACAACGGTTACACCATCAAAACCGACAATCTGGCCTACACAAGCAGCAGCGTTACAGCCCAATTTACATTTATCAAGAATGGCGAGACGCTTCTCACGAGCACTACGAGCTGCGGCTTGAAAAACATTCCCAGTGTGGCGCTCACCAAACTCTACGACATGGATGACGACGAACTGGACGACCTGTTCCGCAACACCGACGGCAGCGTGAACGCATTCAGCATCGACGTGCTGGGCAAAGTGCAACTGAAGGGAAGCCTGACCGGCGTACGTCAATTGATAGACGACTTCGATACAGCCGATGACGACGAAGAGAACGAAAGCCGGTTCAAACAGGACGTAAACAACATCAACAGCCACATCCGCGCAGAAATCTTCTATAACGGCGGTGCAACGAAGCAAGGCGAATTTGTGTTCCTCCCGTTCGAAGACAAATGGGGCAGCTACTCGGAATGGTATATGGAGCCGGGAATCCGCTTCCCGGACGGCTCGTCTTACACGCTGGACAAGTTCTTCAACGGAGACGACTTCAGGGATTTGATTGACAGCTTTGAGAATCTGATCGAGGACTTCGACAATTTGTAAACCGCAAGACGAAATACCAGCATTGAAGCGGATCCTGACATTCTGCGCTGTGGCTGTTCAGGTGCTGCTTGCCCTGGGGCAGACGCAGCCCGACACAACGTCACGGCGAGACATGAAAACGGTGGTGGTTACCGGCAAGGCAGCCACCACTGCCGTTTCGATGCATCACGACGGCGAGATGCGCTGGGACAGCCGCGTCTTCCACGACCTGCCCAAGGTGTTGGGGAACGCAGACCCTGTGCGCTACGCGCAAATGACGCCTGGCATACAGACAAATTCAGACATGGACGCCGGCCTTCACATACAAGGCAGCGACCAGACACACAACATGTTTTCCATCCACGAAGTGCCAATCTACAACGCGGCACACATGCTGGGCATCTTCTCGGTCTTCAACGCTTCGCACTACACAGCCATGACACTGAAGAAGCACGCGCAGCTTGCCAAAGACCCCGCGCGGCTGGGTGGAATGCTGAACATGGAACTCTCAGAAACGACGACCGACAGCGTGTCGGGCGAAGTCGCCGTGGGATTTATCTCCTCGCAGGGAACACTGCGCCTGCCCACGGGAAAACGCTCGTCGCTCACACTTTCGGGCAGAACATCGTATCTGAATCTGCTATACGGCCGTTGGCTGAGCGAAGACGACATGCAGATGAAGTATTCCTTCTTCGACGCCAACGCCACTTGGACGTGGCAGCCCTCGTCAAGGCACTCCGTTTTGGCCGACTTCTACGCGGGAAACGACCGGATGCACATGGACGAGAACGAATATATGGCCCGCATGCGGCTTCGCTGGGGTAACACCATGGCGGCCGTGCACGTGCTGTCCGACCTCGGAGGGCGGCAACTTCGCAACAGCGTTTACTTTACGTCCTACCGCAACCGCCTGCAGCTCTCGCAGGCCGAGGCTGTATTCCGCCTGCCCTCCGACATCAACGATCTGGGCTACAAGGGCAGCATCTCCTGCGGTCAGTTTTCGGCCGGCGCAGAAGCCACATGGCACAACCTGCTGCCGCAAGACCCCGTTGCCGAAGGGATCTACAACACCCAGCTGTCGCGCCAGCCGCGCTATCACACTCAGGAATACGCGCTCCACGCCGATTATCACAAGACGGCCTTCGGGATGCTGGACATTGCAGCCGGCTTGCGCGGAAATGCCTACGTCGATTTTCAGGACAAGTGCCATCTCTCGGCCGACCCGTCTCTTGGCTTCTCGCTGACGCGCAGCAAATGGAATGCCACCCTATCCTACGCCGTCCGACACCAGTATCTTTTCCAGACCGGCACGTCGTCGCTGGGTATGCCAACCGAGTTCTGGACGTCTATCGGCGGTGACATCCGTCCGCAGTGGGGGCACGGCCCGTCGCTCTTGGCCAACGTGTATGTGGCCAGTGGGCGTGTCCGTCTCTCTGCCGAAGCCTATTACCGACGACTCACACACCAAATTGAGTACGACGGCGATATAATGAAATTTCTCAACACGGACTACCGACTGGAAGAGAACCTGCTACGTGGAAAAGGAGAGAACTACGGTTTTTCTGTGATGGCCCACAAGCTCAGCGGCAAGGTGACGGGATGGGTGAGTTATGCCTACGGACGTGCCAGACGGCACTTCAGCGAAGGAACTGTAGCAGGCACTTTCCCGGCCAACCACGAGCGGCCGCACGAAATCAACGCTCTGGCCACGTGGCACCAAAGCCAGCGATGGACCTTCTCGGGCGTCTTCACCTACGCCTCGGGCACGCCATTCACGGCTCCCGAACATTTCTACGTGATGAACGGCATGCTGCTGGCCGAATACGGCGAGCACAACGCGCACCGCCTGCGGCCATACTACAGGCTCGACCTCTCGGCCAATTTTCTCTTCCGCAGCCGAGCGCTGGAACACGGCCTGAACCTGTCGGTCTTCAACGTCACAGGACACAACAACGACGTCACATGCCGGCTTAAGATATATCATAGCAGATATAAGTACGCCCACTATTCGCTGCTTAAGTTCCCGCTGCCCTCCATCAGCTACTTCGCAAAATTCTGACCACACATGAAAAGATTCTTGCCCTTCCTCGTTTTCCTGCTGCTTCACATGCTCATGGCCTGTACGACCGACTATGAGGTGGAAAACCAGCCGTCGCTGGTGGTGGAAGGATGGGTGGACGACGGAGAATTCCCCGTCGTAATACTCACAACCACGCTTCCCGTCTCCGAAAAGCGCCACGACGTTTCCGAAATCAAAGAGCACATAGCGCGCTGGGCAACCGTGACAGTGGACGACGGCGAGCGACGCGTCGTGCTTACGGGCAAGGTGGACAAAAAATATCTCCCGCCGTATATCTACACGACGAGCGAGATGCGTGGCCGTGCCGGGCGCACTTATCGGCTTACGGTGGAGTACAAAGATTTCCACGCCGAGGCCGAAACTTACGTGCCACAGCCCGTGGCACTGGATTCGGTGCGTGTGTTGCCGTGCGACGACGATACGCTCTATCAGATTAAAGCGTGGTTTCGCGACAATCCAGCCGAGAAAAACTACTATAAGTTCTTCACCTGCGTCGGAACAGGCTCACGCATGTGGCTCAGCTCGTACATGCAAACACTGGACGACGCCATGTTTTCTCCCGGCGAAGAGGTGTGCCACACGGTATTCAAAGGTCGCATCGTGATGCACCGCGACCGCTACGTACCGTACTACACGAGTCGCGACACGTTGCTCGTGAAGTTCGCGCAGATGGACAGTGTGTCTTTTGCGTTCTGGAACCAGATGGAACACAACATGACGCTCGGCAACTCGCCACTCACAGCCTCGCGTCGGAATCCCAGCTTCAACGTGCGCGGTGCCTTGGGCTACTGGTGCGGTTATGGCGCCACCGTCTGGCCTGTGACGATAGGCGACAGCATTCGCCACATGCAGAAATAAAAATGCCACGCGTGGCAACTAAGAATGCCACACGTGATAATTACGAATGTCACACGTGATAATTACGAATGCCACACGTGATAAAAAAAACGCGGCACGGAGAAAATTCTCTGTGCCGTGTAAAAGTCGGGATGACAAGATTCGAACTTGCGACCACACGCCCCCCAGACGCGTACTCTACCGGGCTGAGCTACATCCCGCTCTTGTTTTGCGTCTGCAAAGGTAGGGCATTTTTTTTATCCGACCAAATATTTTCGCAACTTTAACGTATTGGAATGTCGAAATTACATCCACTCGGCAGAAAAAAGAAACGACTTTCTTTTGTTCTGCACTCGACTTTTCGTAACTTTAACGTGTGGGAATGTTGAAGTTACTCCGGCTCGGCAGAAAAAAGAAACGACTTTCTTTTGTTCTGCACTCGACTTTTCATAACTTTAACGTGTGGGAATGTTGAAGTTACTCCGTCTCGGCAGAAAAAAGAAACGACTTTCTTTTGTTCTGCACTCGACTTTTCGTAACTTTAACCTGTGGGAATGTTGAAGTTACTCCGTCTCGGCAGAAAAAAGAAACGACTTTCTTTTGTTCTGCACTCGACTTTTCGTAACTTTGTGCGCAAATAGGTGAAAAAATCAAGCATCGGAAATTATGAGCATCCTCTTGTCTCCTCCAGAAAGACTGCACGCCGACGTACGGCTGCCTGCAAGCAAAAGTCTGTCGGCTCGCGCGCTGGTGCTGGACGCGCTCTCTGGCGCTGGTGGAGAGGGACTCAGCAATCTCTCGGACTGCGACGACACGCGAGCCATGCGTTCGGCCTTCGCTGCCACCGGAGACACCATCAATATCGGAGCAGCGGGCACGGCTATGCGCTTTCTCACGGCCTTTCTAAGCGTCACCGCTGGCAGCCGCACGCTCACTGGCACTGAACGCATGTGTCACCGCCCGATTGGCATCCTTGTGGAGGCGCTTCGCAGCCTTGGCGCCGACATTGCGTACCTTGGCGAAGAAGGTTTTCCGCCGCTGCGCATCACAGGCCGGACGCTGAACGGCGGACGCATAGAGGTGGACGGTAGCATCAGCAGCCAGTATGTCAGTGCACTGCTGATGATAGGGCCGACATTGCGTGGCGGACTGACACTTTCGTTGCGCGGTCACATCGCCAGCCGCCCGTACATAGAGATGACAATGGCCTTGATGCGGCAATTCGGAGCCTGTGTGGACTGGACAGACGAACGCACCATCGCGGCCAGCGGCAGCTACCGTCCCACGCGCTACAGCGTGGAAGCCGACTGGAGTGCTGCCAGCTATTGGTACGAGGCAGTGGCTTTGAGCCAAGACGACAGCGCGGAGGTACGGTTGCACGGCCTGCAGGAGAAAAGTCTGCAGGGCGACAGCCTTGTCAGCACGCTCTTCAAACCACTGGGTGTGAGGACAGAATTCTGCTGCGACGCATCGGGACCGAGCATCCGCCTCACGAAACGCGGTAAAGCGGCTGCACGAATGGAACAGGACTTCGCCATGCAGCCCGATTTGGCCCAGACGTTTGTGGCGTGCTGCACGCTGCTGGGCACACGGTTCCGCTTCACAGGTCTGGAAAGCCTGCGCATCAAGGAGACCGACCGCCTGCGCGCGCTGCAAAACGAGCTGCGAAAACTGGGCTTTGTGCTCTACGAGCCCACCTGCGGCACACTCGTCTGGGACGGCGAGACGTGCGACGTACAGCCTGTGGCGCTTGACACCTACGAAGACCACCGCATGGCAATGGCACTCGCACCCGTCGCATTGCGGACAGGCAGCCTACGCATTAACAATCCCGAAGTGGTGAGCAAGTCGTATCCACGCTTCTGGGACGATCTGGTGGCCGCCGGATTTCGGATAGCAGAACAATAAAAAGAAAATAACTCGAGTCAAAGACATACATGCTGTTCCTACTTATCTTTCTGGCACTCGCCGTACTGGGCATCACAGCCGCAGTGGTGCACCGCTGGCCCTCGAACGAGGAAAAAGAAGAAGACGCACCCGAGACAGAGCTGGCTCGCGTGCTGGACATGGAGTGCTGCGGCCAGCACGAGGTGTGCGAGAAAGACAGTTTGCTGGCTGCGCTGAGCAAAAAGATAGAGTATTACGACGACGAGGAACTCGACCGATTCCGGGGCCGACAGGCCGATGAATACACGGCGGCCGAGGCAGACGAGTTTCGAGAGGTGCTTTACACGATGCGTCCCGACGAAGTGGCCGGCTGGGCGCGAAGTCTGCAGCTGCGTGCCGTGGAACTGCCAGACGAGGTGAAAGACGAGGTGTATCTCATCGTGGGAGAAAGAAGAAGCTGAGTGCGCAAAGCAATATTTCGCGCGCACGCGCGTTATTAATAAAGGTAAGGTTAGAAAAGGCCGAACGAAGAAAACAGAGTGATAAAGACGCGACGATACGTTTGCCTGCTGTGCGGACTGCTTATGGCAGCCCTGCTGCCATCGTGCTCCACGAAGAAAAACAATTCCGGCACGCGGTTCTACCATTCTGTGACGGCACGCTTCAACACCTTCCACAACGGAAAAATGGCCTTCAACGAGGCCGAAGACGCACAACAGAAGGGACACAAAGAAGACTACACCAGATTGCTGCCGATGTTCATCAGCACCAACAAAGTGACGGCCAATCTGGGAAAAAGCAACTACGAGACTGCAATTACCAAGTGCGAGAAAGCCATTAAGGTGCACAGCATCAAGAAGCGCCCCACGGTGAAAGGCAACAAACGACGCACGCCAAAGCAGAAAGCCTACCTTGCCCGCAAGGAATTCAACCCGTTCCTTTATCGCGTGTGGCTCTTGATGGCCGAAGCGCAATTCCGCAAGGGAGAATTTATCGAGGCCGCTTCCACCTACAACTACATTCTGCGACTCTACAGCACACAGCCCGAAGTGGTCGGGCCGGCCAAGGCAGGACTGGCGCGATGCTACGTAGCGCTCGATTGGCCCTACGATGCCGAAGATATCCTGAACAAAATGAAGCGCGACACCATTACGTCGCGCGGCGCCAAAGAGCGCGATAAGACTTCTGCCGCGTACTATCTGCTCACCGACCAGCCCGCAGAAGCCATTCCATACGTAAAGAAATCCATACCACACACACGCGGCAAACAGGCTAAAGCACGCCTGCACTTCCTGCTGGGTCAACTCTATCAGAAGACGGGCGACAACCGTCAGGCCTACAAGTCGTTTGGCCGCGTCGTCAAATGCAGTCCGCCCTACGAAATGGCGTTCAATGCCCGCATACAGCAGACAGAGGTGATGTCGGAAGGCAAATTCAAGCAAATGATAGCCCGTTTGCGCCGTATGGCGAAGAGCGACAAGAACAAAGACTACCTCGACAAAGTTTACTACGCCATCGGAAATATTTATCTGAGCGCGCAAGATACGGCGCGATGCATCGGAGCCTACGAGAAAGGCGTGGAACTTGGAACGCGAAACGGCATCGACAAAGCCGTCCTGCTGTTGCGACTGAGCCAACTATACTGGAAAAAGGAAAATTATATCGAGGCAGCTCGCACTTACAAGCAATGCGTCTCGATGCTCGACAAGGAGCACGAAGAATACGAAGAGTCAGAGCGCCGAAGCAAAATCCTGACCGAACTGGAACCGCACCTCAGCGCCATAAAACTGCAGGACAGCCTGCAGGCGCTGGCGCAGATGGATGAACCCGAGCGCCTTGCGGCCATAGACCGCGTCATCGAAGCGCTGAAAAAGAAAGAGAAGGAGGAGGAAAAGAAAGCGCTGAAAAATGCACAGCAGCAGAACACTGGCGGCAATATGGCAGGTGGCAACACAAACATGGCGGGCGGCGCTCCGCAAACGCCCTTTGGTGGTGCCACAATGGGCGGCCAGAAAGGCGAGTGGTATTTCTACAATCCTAACGTTGTGGCGCAAGGCGTCAAGGAATTCCAACGCCGATGGGGACAGCGCCCCAACGAGGATAATTGGCGCTTCAGCAACAAATCCACACTGCCGGGCGAGAATACCACAGCCACCGAAGAACCTATCGACGAAGCAAAGAGCGACAGCCTCTACGGCGCGGCCGTGGAACAACTTTCGAGCGAGGACCAAGCACTAAAGGACTCGTTGGAAAACGACCCGCACCAGCGCGAATACTACCTGAAACAGATACCTTTCGACGAAGAGCAGCTGGCAGCATCGAATGCCATACTTGCCGACGGGCTCTACAACGCGGGGATCATCGAACAGGAACAGTTGGAAAACTTTCCGCTGGCCGAGCAGACGATGCTGCGACTGCTGACAGCTTTCCCCGAGCACGACAATCTGGATAATGTGTACTACCATCTGTTCCTTTTGTGCGGACGCATGGGGCACGACGAGGATGCCGAGCGATATCGCCAGCTGTTGCTGGAGAGCTACCCCGAGAGCCGCTACGCCCAGCTGCTGGGAAATCCGAACTACGACATGATAGCGCGCGAAGGCAAGCACGTCGAAGATTCGCTCTATCAGTGGGCATACGAGCTCTATCAGGCCACAGCCTACCCCACCGTGGAGGAAATCTACCAATACTGCACGCAGAATTTCCCCGAAGGCAAGAACCGCGCCAAATTGCTATTCATCAGAGCCATGAGTCAGTTGTATGGCGGCGAGCGCGACTCGTTTATGGTCTCGCTGGAGGACGTGATAAAAAATTATCCCAAAGAGGAGATAACCGAGCTGGCAAACTCCATCGTGAAAGGTCTGAAGGATGGCCGCATATTGGCCGACGACCGCTACGACGCCAGCAGCATATGGGGACGACGGAAACAACGGGTCGAAAACGACAGCACGGGTGCCGCACCGCAGCTCTCGGACGAGCGATACACAGGTTTTGCCTTTGTGGTGGCATATCCCACGGATAGCAACATCGACGAGGACCAGTTGCTCTACGAGATGGCACGCTACAACTTCACCAGTTACATGGTCAGGAACTTTGAAATCGAAGTGTCGGACCTCGAGGGCCTCAGCCTGATGACGATTCGCGGCTTCCAGTCTTACGACGAAGTACACGCGTATGCACAGAAACTGTACCTCGACAGCCACATGGCGCGCGTGCTCGAAGGACTTCGCACGCTGCTAATCTCGGATGACAACCTGAAAATGCTGGGCAGCGAATTCAGTTTCGACGAGTACAAAGCGTTCTACGACGAAAAGTTCGCGCCGCTGGAAGTTCCCGAAGACCTGCAGCTCGACGAACCGACCGACCTGGAAATCATAGATCCCGACGAAGAGCAGCCTCAGAAGGAGAAAGAAAAGGAAACCGAAGCCGAGCCGGCGGTGGAAGACGACTTCCCGTTTGGATTCTAAGGCCCGGCAGCCAGCTGCGAAGCGTAAAACGCAAAAGAAGCACACGAAATGAAAAAATTACTCTGGATAGACGACGAAATAGAACTGCTGAAAGCACACATTCTGTTTCTGGAGAAAAAAGGCTACGACGTGGAAACCGTGACAAACGGCTACGACGCACTCGAGCGCTGTGCTGCGCAAACGTTCGATCTCATCTTGCTGGACGAAAATATGCCGGGTCTGAGCGGACTTGAGACACTAAGTCGCATAAAAGACATCACGCCGAGCACACCAGTAGTGATGGTGACAAAAAGCGAAGAAGAGAACATAATGGAGCAGGCCATAGGCGCCAAGATTGCCGACTACCTGATAAAACCCGTAAACCCAACGCAGATTCTGCTGACGCTGAAGAAGAATATTCACCAGCGACAGATAGTAACCGAGGTTACGCAGTCTGCTTACCAGCAAGACTTCGGCAAGATTGGAATGCAAATAAATGACTCAATGACACTCGACGAGTGGATTGAGGTATACAAACGGCTGACGTACTGGGAACTGCAGCTGTCGGAAACAGACAGCGGCATGAAGGAGATGCTCTCGATGCAGCGCACGGAGGCGAATACGGAGTTTGCCAAGTTCATTCGCAAGAATTATATGAAGTGGATGGACAGCCCGGAAACTCGGCCGCTGATGAGCCCGGACATTTTCAAGCGGCACATCTTTCCGCATCTGAACGAGGGAGAGAAGGTTTTCCTGCTCGTCATCGATAATTTCCGCTACGACCAGTGGAGAATTCTCTCGTCGGA
Source organism: uncultured Bacteroidales bacterium (assembly GCA_902787575.1). GTDB lineage: Bacteria > Bacteroidota > Bacteroidia > Bacteroidales > Bacteroidaceae > Physcousia. The sequence goes on from CADAGX010000014.1 coordinate 28,137, forward strand.
ACTGGCGGATTTATTCACCTTCGAGGAGAATCTCTACTGCAGCATTTTGCCCACGGCCACGCAGTACGCGCGAAACGCCATCTTCAGCGGACTGATGCCGAACATCATAGCCAAGATGTTTCCCGATCTTTGGGTGGACGAGGACTCCGAGGAAGGAAAAAACCTCAACGAGGCGCCGCTCATCCGCACGCAGTTTGAGCGCTACAGGCGGCGAAACACCTTCACGTATCACAAGATAAACGACTCGGCGGCCGCCGAGAAACTGCTCCACACCCTGCCGTCGCTGCAAAAGTACGACTTAAACGTGGTGGTGCTGAACTTCATAGACATGCTCAGCCACGCCCGCACAGAGAGTCGCATGGTGCGAGAACTGGCACGCAACGAGGCCGCATACCGGAGTCTCACGCTCAGTTGGTTCCGCCACTCGGCTGTGGGCGAACTTTTCCGCGCGTTGGCGGCCAGCGATTATCGCGTCGTTCTGACCACCGACCACGGCAGCATCCGTTGCTACAACCCGATAAAAGTGGTGGGAGATCGCAACACAAATACAAATCTGCGCTATAAGTTGGGCAAAAACCTCTCGTACAACCAGCGCGAAGTATTCGAGATAAAAGATCCGCTGCGTGCCGGACTGCCAAGTCCCAACCTCAGTACGGCCTACATCTTCGCGACGGGAGAGGACTTCTTTGCCTACCCAAACAACTATAATTACTACGTTCAGTACTACAAAGACACGTTCCAGCACGGCGGCATCAGCATGGAGGAGATGCTCATACCGCTCATAACCCTGCAGGGCAAGCACTAATTGGCCGCTACGGGCCGCAAGCCCATGCCCACAAAGGCACAAAGAGATATGAATCAGGAATCAGAAATAATTTTCGGCCTCGACGAGATAGACCAGGCGGCGACCCGTTTTCTGGAAGCACTGGGCGAGAGGCGCATTGTGGCCTTCTACGGCTCTATGGGCGCAGGCAAGACCACGTTCATCCGCGCGCTGTGCCGCCAACTTGGCGTGGAGGACACCGTGACGTCGCCCACGTTTGCACTCGTCAATGAGTATCGCAACCGTCAGGGCGACAGCATCTTTCACTTCGACTTCTACCGCATTCGCCGACTTGCGGAGGCCATCGACATGGGTTGCGACGAGTACTTCCAGAGCGGCCACCTGTGTCTGATAGAATGGCCCGAGCTGGTGGAAGAACTGCTGCCCGCCGAGACGCTGCGAGTCGCCATTCAGGAGACGCCCGACGGCCTGCGACACCTGACGCTCTGACGCACAAAAAGGGGCTATCGCTTGCACGTTCGCCAAAAACTGCGTACCTTTACAGCCAAAACGACGGGCAGCGGCCAATCCGACTGCCTGTGAAAAATTTTATACCACACGTCGCAATTCCGGATGCCACACGCAGAAACGAAAAAACGACACGTGGAAACAACGAAAAGGCGATGAACGTAACGCAACTCTTGCAGCAGAAAAACGGCACAGCATTCTCGTACGAAGTGCTGCCACCGCTCAAAGGCACCGGCACGGCCAGCCTCTTTGAGACCGTGGAGCGCTTGGCAGAATTCCAGCCAAGCTACGTAAACATCACCACACACCGCAGCGAGTACGTCTATCGCGAGCGGCCAGACGGACTTGTCGAGCGGCTGCGCATACGCCGCCGCCCAGGCACCATCGCCATAGCCGCAGCCATTCAGCAGCGATACGGCATCCACGTGGTGCCGCACGTGGTATGCAGCGGCAACGACCGCGAGAGCATCGAGTACATGCTGCTCGACCTGCAGTTTCTGGGCGTCAGCGACCTGCTGGTGCTGCGCGGCGACAAGGCGCGCGAGGAAGCCAGTTTCCATCCCACGGGCGACGGGCCGCGATTTGCCACCGAACTCATCGAGCAAATAAACGCGTTCAACAGCGGACGATTCGCCGACGGCTCGAAAATAGAGGTGCCGGGCGAACCTTTCCGCTTTGGTGTGGCCTGCTACCCCGAGAAGCACGAAGAGGCGCCAAACATGGAAAGCGACATGGCCGTGCTTCGCAAAAAGCAAGACATGGGCGCCGGCTACGCCGTCACGCAGTTGTTCTACGACAATCAGAAGTTCTTTCGTTTCGTGGAGCGAGCCCGCGCCGCCGGTATCACCATTCCGATTATTCCGGGCATCAAGCCGCTAAGTAAAAAAAGTCAGCTCACAACGCTGCCCCGCACGTTTCGTTGCGACCTGCCCGAAGCGTTGCGCGCCGAGGTGGCACGTTGCGCATCCGACGAAGAGGCCAAGCAAGTGGGCATCGAGTGGTGCATCGCCCAGTGTCGCGAACTGATGCAGTACGGCGTGCCGAGCCTGCATTTCTACACGGTGAGCGCCGTAGACAGCATTTGCCGCATAGCAAAAGAAATATACTGAGGAGAGTATTTCCGTACGACAGGAAGAATGAAGTACAGCGAAGTCATAGGACAGGAAGAAGTGAAGCAGCGTCTGTGGCAGATGACGGCCGAAGACCGCGTGCCGCACGCACTGATGCTCTGCGGCCCACAGGGCGCCGGCAAATTGCCGCTGGCACTGGCACTGGCATCACGCCTGCTGTGCGAGAATGCGCAGGGCGACGAACCGTGCGGAGAGTGTGCCAGCTGCCAGATGGTGCGCGAATGGGCACACCCCGACCTGCACTTCTCGTTCCCCGTATACAAGAAAAAGGCCACTGACGCAGCCGTTTCCGACGATTTCCTGCCGCAGTGGCGCGAACAACTGGCCGAGAATACCTACTTCGACATGGAGACGTGGCTCGCCGACATCAAGGCGGAAAATCAGCAGCTCGTGCACTATGTCACAGAAAGCGACGCGCTACAGCGCAAGTTGGCGCTCAAGGCCAGTCAGGGCGGCCGTCGCGTGGTGATAATCTGGCTGCCGGAACGCATGAAGGTGGAGATGGCAAACAAACTGCTGAAGGTGCTGGAAGAACCGCCTGCGCTGACCCACTTCATCCTGGTGAGTGAGGAGCCCGAGAACGTGCTCGGCACCATACAAAGCCGCGTGCAGCGACTACCGGTTCCGGCCTTGAGCGAGGACGACATCAGCACGGCGCTGACAGAACGATACGGCACGGACGAGACTACGGCCCGCGACATTGCCCACGTGGCACAAGGCAGCTTCACGACGGCACTGGCTCGCATACGAGGCGGCGAGGAGAAAGCCTTCTTCGAACTCTTCGTGCAACTGATGCGACTCGCGTACGGACGTCAGGTAAAGGAGCTGCGCGCCTGGGCGGACGCTGTTTCCGAACAGGGACGCGAACGGCAGAAACGTATGACAGCCTACTGGCAACATCTCGTGCGCGAAAACTTCATTCACAACTTCCGCCGCCCCGAAATGTCGTATCAGACACGCGAAGAGACACAATTCAGCCAGCGTTTCGCACCCTTCATCAACGAACGCAACGTGATACATATAATGGACGAACTCGACGACGCACAACGCGACGTGGAACAGAACGTGAATGCCCGCATGGTGTTCTTCGACTTCGCCCTCAAGATGATAATTCTCATTAAACAGTAACCGAAAGATGGACTTGGAATACGATAGCGGATGCCGCGGCCGCGGACTTTGTGCACGTGGCGCCAACAGCGGGCACTATTGCCAGCTGAATACCTACGATTATTTGGCAGATATCCCGGGCAACGACCAGTGGACCGACCTTGTGGAAGTTCAGTTCAAGAACACGAGAAAAGGATATTACCACAACATAAATGGGCTGCCACTGGTGAAAGGCGACATTGTGGCCGTCGAAGCCTCGCCCGGACACGACATCGGAACCGTGACGCTGACCGGAAAACTCGTGGAACTGCAGGTGAAAAAGGCAAATCTGAAGAGCACCGACGAGATTCGCCGCATTTACCGCAAGGCACGCGAAACGGACATGGAGAAATATGCCGAGGCAAAAACGAAGGAACACGACACCATGATTCGCAGCCGACAGATAGCAAAAGATTTGGGACTCGAGATGAAGATTGGCGACGTGGAGTACCAGGGCGACGGCAACAAGGCGATTTTCTATTACATCGCGGACGGGCGCGTAGACTTCCGCCAACTCATCAAGGTGCTGGCCGAGGCATTCCACGTGCGTATCGAGATGAAGCAGATCGGTGCACGTCAGGAGGCAGGCCGCATAGGTGGTTTCGGTCCCTGCGGACGCGAACTCTGCTGCGCCACGTGGATGAAGAATTTTGTGAGCGTCGGCACTGGAGCTGCACGCTTTCAAGGCCTCAGCCTCAACCCGCAGAAACTGGCCGGACAATGTGCAAAACTAAAGTGTTGCATCAATTACGAGGTGGATCAGTACGTGGAGGCTTCGCGCCAGCTGCCGACGAAAGACGTGGTACTACAGAGCATGGAGGGAGATTACTACTTCTTCAAGGCAGATATCTTGAGTCGAATGGTCACCTACTCCACCGACAAACGCATCGCAGCAAACCTCGTAACCATTCCTGCCACACGCGCCTTTGAGATTCTGGAACTCAACCGCAAGGGCGAGAAGCCTGCCACCATCGAAGAGGGCGGCCACCAAGAACCAGAACGACCCATCGATCTTGCGACGCAGGAGGACCTGAACCGCTTCGACAAGAAGAAAAAGAAGAAAAAGAAGAAGAACAACCGACAGCACGATGAGCAGCGAAAGGCAAACAGTCAGCCCGCAGCGGAAGAAGGCACGCAAGAGAATTAGCCTCGTGGCCGTGGTGGCCCTTCTGGCCACAGCCTGCACGCACGAAACGTTCTTCCACTCTTATCGCCACATCGCGCCGAACGGTTGGCGATACACCGACACGCTGGAATTCCTTCTCCCGCCAGCTCCACAAACCGAGGCCTACGCCCTGAGCGTAGGCCTGCGCATTGATGCCTGCTTCCCATACCAATCGCTCACACTGGTGGTCGAAACAAAGGCCGACAGCCTCAGTCTGCTTCGCAAGGACACGCTCTTCTGGCCGCTGACGCAGGACGACGGCACACTGGGCGGCAGCGGAGTAAATCTTTTGCAGTTCGAGACGCCGGCCGGACACCTGCAGTTGCGCGAAGGGCAACAGGCGCGCGTACGCATCTATCACATCATGTCGCGCGAAACGATGCCTCACATCCACGATGTCGGCCTTCGCTGCTCGCGTTCTGACGAGGGAGCGTGACGCGAGCACAGCACGTCCCCGAATTTGCCACGTGTAGTTTCATCAAAAACTACACGTAGTTTTTGCTCATGCCACGTGTAGTTTTTCATCACGCGACGCGTCGCATTCAGAGCGTCAACGCTGCATGCGGTTGCGTGCGGCGTCGATGCGCAGGAAAATGAAGAGCAGAATGGTGAATCCCCACAGCGAGGAGCCGCCGTAACTGAAGAAGGGAAGCGGGATGCCGATGACGGGCGTCAGGCCCAGCACCATACCCACGTTGATAAACACATGGAAGAGGAAGATGCTCAGCACGCAGTACCCGTAAATCCGCCCGAAGGCGAAAGGTTGTCGCTCGGAGAGATGTATCAGCCGTAGTATGAGCGCCAGGAAAAGGAAGAGCACCACGGCACAGCCCAAGAATCCTTCCTCCTCGCCCACCGTGCAGAAAATAAAATCTGTGTCCTGCTCAGGCACGTATTTGAGCTTCGTCTGAGTGCCATTGAGGAATCCTTTTCCGCGTAACCCGCCCGAGCCAATGGCAATCTTCGCTTGGTTTACGTTGTATCCCTTGCCCTGCGGGTCGTCGAGAAGGCCCAGAAGCACCTGTATGCGCTTTCGTTGGTGGTCTTCGAAGATGTGGTTCATGGCGTAATCGGCCGAGTAATGTACTCCAAGCGAGCCCAGCGCGAAGAGTGCGACGTAGAGATACGACATCAGCCGGTCGCGCAAAGCCAGATACAGCAAGGTCAGAATAATAATGATACACGCAGAGAGCTGCACCCACACGATGTCGAACGGAATGACATAGCGCGAGAAAAGATAGGCCACAAGCGTGGTACCGACTCCGCCGGCAAGCACGCCGCGGAAAACGGAGCGTCGCTCTGTGTAGCGCCACAGCAGGAAGGCTGTAAATGCCTGTATGAGAAGCAAGACCAGGAAGGGTCCCAAGTGAGCCGTCGGCACGCCGGAGAGCGGAACCTCAGCGAAGCGAACGCCCACGACAAAGTACACAACGGCAGACACGGCGGCAAAGAGCAGGCAGCCGGGCATTCCCTCGCGATAAAACATCAGGAAGAAACTCAGGTACACAAGCGCCGAACCGGTCTCCTTCTGCAGCACGATGAGCAACATGGGCACCACAATGACGGCTGCCGCAATGACGAAATCGCGCCAGCGGCCGACATTGAAGCCGTTGCTACTCATCACCTTGGCCACGCAAAGCGCCGTTGCAAACTTGGCGAACTCCGCCGGCTGAATGCTGAAAGCACCGATTTTTATCCACGACAGGGAGCCTTTGATGTCGCGGGCAAAGAAAGGCGTGGCAATGAGCACAATAATGAAAAGCAAATAGATGAAGTAGGAAAGCCACTCCATGAAGCGGTCGTCAATCGACAGCAGGATGAGGGCAATGACAAGCGAGCTGCCAATCCATACGACCTGCATCCCGGCGCGTGTGGAGAAGTCGAAAAAATCCAGCGGCTGGCCGAAATCGTAGCTGGCACCGCACACGCTGAGCCATCCCAAGCCCATCAGCACGACGTAGATGAGTATCGTGAGCCAATCAACGGACCGCAGGAGTCCGGGCTGCCTATTGTTTTGAATCTGGTTCGGCATACACGAATGGTTTATACAGGTGTCTGTTTTCCAACTCACTGGCCCGCGCCTCGCTGGCAGGGCTCAGCGTGCCGTTGATGTACTGCTCCATCATCAGCGCGCCGATAGGCACACCGAATGTGGCGCCCCAGCCGCCGTTTTCCACATAGACGCAAATGGCAATCTGCGGGTCATCCTTAGGGGCGAAACCCATGAAGACGCTGTGATCCTGCCCATGCGGGTTCTGCGCCGTGCCTGTCTTTCCGCACACTTCATACTGCGAATTATTGGCCAGACGGCACGTTCCGCCAGTCACTGCGGCCCGCATTCCTTCCGCCACCACTTCGTACCAACGGCGATCGGTCATGGTATAGCGCGGTTTGGTGTATAGCGTATCCAGCGGCTCACCTTCTATGGCTTTTACCACGTGCGGCGTGATGAAGTATCCGCGGTTGGCAATCGTGGCGCCAAGGTTTGCAATCTGGAGCGGCGTGAGATTCACCTCGCCTTGCCCAATGGAGATGCTGATAATCGTAAGGCCGTTCCACGAGCCGCGATACGCCTTGTCGTAGAATGCCGCGTTCGGAATCATGCCGCGCTTCTCGCCCGGAAGGTCAATGCCAAGCGCATAACCGAAACCCATCGACACCATAAAATCCTTCCAGCGTGTCATGGCGTCCTGTACCGTAGGATATTTTTGCCGATTTCCCAGCATGTGGTAGAGTCCCCAGCAGAAGTAGCCGTTGCACGACGTGGCAATGGCCGGAACCAGCGGCAGCGGAGAGCCATGGCCGTGGCAGCCGACCGTCAAATGTCCGAAATGAAATCCGTGACTGCACGGGTAGGAAGTGGCCGGCGTAATGACGCCCTCCTGCAGGAACGTGAGCGCCTGACTGGTTTTAAACGTCGAACCAGGCGGATACTGACCCATAATGGCGCGGTTCAGCAGCGGCTTGTGAGGGTCGCGACCCAAGATATTGAAGTTTTTGCCACGTTGCCGTCCCACCATGAGCCGCGGATCGTAAGTCGGATTCGAGACCATACACAAGACTTCGCCCGTCTTAGGTTCGATGGCAACTATGCTACCGAGTTTTCCGCTCATCAATCTTTCGCCCAACGCCTGCAGGTCGAGGTCGATGCCAAGCGTCAGATTTTTGCCGGGAACGGGCGCTTGGTCGAATTCGCCGTCCTTATACCTGCCTTTTATGCGGCCGCGGGCATCGCGCAGCAGTATCTCCGAACCCTTTACGCCACGCAGTTGTGTCTCGTACGAGCGCTCAACGCCAAGTTTCCCAATGTAGTCGCCGCCCTGATAATAGTCGTCGCGCTTCACGTCCTCAGGTCCCACCTCGCCTACATCGCCCAAAATGTGCGCTGCGTAGGGATATTGGTACTGGCGGATGCTGCGCTTCTGCACGTAAAAACCGCTGAAACGGAAGAGTTTCTCGCGGAAGCGGCTGAATTCCTCGGTCGAGAGTTGAGCCATGAAGAGCTGCTGCGTGTAGGCACTATAGCCGGGATTTCGGCGGCGGTCCTTGATTTCCTCCATGCGACGTGCGTACCACTCGGGCGTGATGGAGAGACTTTCGCACAAATCAAGCGTGTCAACTCCCACTTGCTCGTTCATCACCACCATTATGTCGTACGCCGGCTGATTATACACAAGGAGCTTTCCGTGGCGGTCGCTGATGGCACCGCGGGCGGGATACTGTATTCGCTTCAGAAATGCGTTTGAATCTGCGTTACGCTTGAAGTCCTCGCTCAGCATTTGAAGCGAGAAAAGTCGCAAAAGATAGACCAGCACGATGGCTATCGCCACGCCGCCGAGCACGTACTTGCGCTTCTCGAGTTCGTAGTTCGTAGCCATAGTCAGCGTCAGGACGTTTTGCCCCGCAAGGTTTCGAGGGTCGCAATCAGAAGGATGGACAACGCTGCGCTGCAGACATACGACAGAAGGAGTTCCAGCGGATGCCAGAACGAAAAACTCTCGAGCAGGAAAAACACTGCGTGCTCCACCAACACCAGAAACACGATGTAGCGGAAGTGCGCCCACGTGCCCATCGTGGTGTAGGTGGGTTGCATATTGTCGGCTGCGTCGCGTGGCGCCATCATGTCCAACAGCAGCGGCTGCAGAAATGCCGTGAAAGTCATGGCGGCAGCTGTCATGCCAGGTGTGTTGGAGAACGTGTCTACGATCAGGCCAAGGGCGAAAGCCCACAAAAGTGTGCCCGTACGCGACGCATCGAACGGGAAGTAGAGCAGAAATGCCACGCTGACCATCGGCGTGGCAAGGCCGAACAAATGGATATGATTCAGCACCAGAATCTGCAACGCAGCCAATGCCAACATTTGCAAGAGTCGTATGATTTGTCCGACAAGCATCTTCCTGCTATTTAACTATCATAGAATCCAATTCCTCGTGCTCCCGCCGCACCACCACACATACATCGCGCACATTCGACAGGTCGGTACTGAGTTTAACTTCGAGTTGAAAAGCCAGTCCGTCGGCACTGTTTCGAATCTTCGACACGCGACCCACGAAGATGCCGGGCGGGAAGACACTGCTGAATCCACTCGTTTCCACCGTGTCTCCCACGTGAAAACGTGCATGGCGAGGTATGTCGTCGATGAATGCAGCGAGCGGGCTCCCGCCGTTCCACTTGAGATATCCGAAATACTCCGTGCCGCGCAGTCGGCAGCTGATGCTGCTTTGACGATTCAGCACGGACATCACCTGTGCGTAGTGCGGACTGACCTTGCAAACGATGCCCACCACACCAAGTCCGGACAGCACGCCCATCTCGGGCCGTACGCCGTCGCGGGCACCGCGGTTGATGGTTAGGAAATTCTCGTCGCGGCGTACGCTGTTTGCAACCACGCGAGCTGGGATGCTACGCAGGCTGTCCGTCAAAGAGAGGCCGACAACTGCTGATTCTCCCTGTGGCATCTGCCGTAGCGCCTGTCGCAGTGCTTCGTTCTCCTGCTGGAGGGCTATGTTACGACCTGTGAGCTCTGCGTTCAGCTCGCCCAGATGCAGGTACGCCACCACGTCTTCTTCCCATTCCAGCACCTTGCCAGCCACAATGTTGGCCTGTGTAAACCAGACGCTGTGCTGATAATGGTTGAAACGGAACAGCAACACGCCACAAAACAGCTCCAAGAGGAGAAAAACCAGCCAGTGGACATGTCCGACCAGACGCTCCAGAAATTCCTCCAACTACATCAAGAATGTGAAATTGTGAATGTTCTTGAGCGCGATTCCTGTGCCCTTTGCTACGCTATGAAGCGGGTCTTCGGCCACGTGGAAGGGGATATTTATCTTGTCCGTGAGTCGCTTTGCCAAGCCGCGCAGCAGGGCGCCGCCGCCCGTCAGGTAGATGCCGTTATGTACGATGTCGGCGTACAGTTCTGGCGGTGTCTCCTCGAGGGCGTTCAGTATGGCAGTCTCGATGATGCCCACGGTACGTTCCAGACAGTGTGCAATTTCCTGGTAGCACACGTGCACTTCCATGGGAAGCGCCGTAATCTTGTTGGGACCGTAAACGGTGAAATCGTCGGGCGCCTCCTCACCGAGGTCGGTCAGCGCGGCACCCACGTTTATCTTGATACGCTCGGCCATACGCTCGCTCACCTTGACGTTGTGCTGGCGGCTCATGTATTCCTGAATGTCGTTCGTCAGTTCGTCGCCTGCCACGCGTATGCTCTTATCCACGACGATTCCGCCCAGCGAAATGACGGCTATTTCGGTGCTGCCGCCGCCGATGTCCACCACCATATTGCCTTCGGGCGCCAATACATCGAGGCCGGCACCGATGGCTGCGGCCATAGGTTCATAGATAAGATACACCTCGCGTCCTCCGGCGTGCTCAGCGCTGTCGCGCACGGCGCGCAACTCCACTTCGGTGCTGCCGCTGGGAACTCCGATTACCATCTTCAGGTACGGACGAAAGAGCCTACTGCCCGAGTGTATCATGCGTATCAGGCCGCGAATCATCTGCTCGCAGGCGTTGAAGTTGGCGATAACGCCGTCGCGCAACGGGCGGATGGTGATGATTTCGGGGTTCGTCTTCTCGTACATCTGCTTTGCTTTTTCGCCGACGGCAATCATCTGTTCCGTCCTGCGGTTCAGCGCCACCACACTTGGTGCGTCAACGGCTATCTTTCCATCGCTGATAATGATGGTGTTGGCCGTTCCAAGGTCCATGGCTATCTCTTTGTTTAACGAAAACCAGCTCATGTTATTCTGTTTCTTGTTTGTAGATTTTTCTTTTCGAGTGTCACTCTCACAGTTACCGTGTGCCGCATCCTTATTCTCCGTTGAAGTAGGCCAGGATTGCCGTGTCGTAGTGGCTGCTCACGCTGAAGGCGCGAGTGGCGAACCAGCGTCTCTGTTCGATTTCGCTCTGTGCGCCTTGCTTTGTGAGCAGGTCGAAGAGCGGTTTGTACTCGCTCTTTGAGGGGACAATAAGCACGTCGCGGAAATTCTTGGCTGCCGCACGAATAAGGCTGATGCCACCGATGTCTATTTTCTCTATGATGTCTGCTTCGCTGGCACCGCTTGCCACGGTGTCTTCGAATGGATAGAGATCCACCACCACGAGGTCTATCTCGGGTATCTCGTACTGTGCCATCTGCTGGCGGTCGCCGTCCAGCTCGCGCCGGCCGAGGATTCCGCCAAACACTTTGGGATGAAGCGTCTTCACACGCCCGCCAAGGATGCTGGGGTAAGTCGTCACGTCCTCTACCTTCTTGCAGGGAATTCCAAGGCTCTCGATGAAAGCCTGCGTGCCACCCGTGCTAAGCAGTTCTACGCCCTGTGAATGGAGAGTGCGCAGGATGTCGTCGAGCCCGTCCTTGTGGAAAACCGAGACCAAGGCACGCTTGATTTTTCTTGTTTCTGCCATATCTTTTTTGTTTGTTTACAGTTATTTTGGGGAAAGTGCACAAAGGTACGCAATTTCCCTCGTTTTAACGAAGAAACAGCCAACTTTTTTCGCTCAATGATCGCGGGCCGGCAATTCGGGCGTTCGCGTGGTGTGCGGAAGCGGCTGCAAGTCAGCGTCATGGTATCGCGTGAACGAAAGCCCGAGATTCAGCATGGCACCTTCGGTCAGACGGATGCCCAGTTCGCCGCCCACCGTAGTGGACGGGCCGAGCAAGGGACACGTCATATGCATCGGGCCATGCTGCCCGAGCACGCCAAAGTCGTGCATCACAAAACCACTCACGTCCAGCCGCTCATTGATGCGATAATCCACCATTCCCATCAGTCCGAGGCTGTTGGTCTGGCTGCCCCAGAGCCGGTAGTTGGCGTGATAACCGCCTACGGCAGCCGTCCAGCGGCCGTCCTTGCTCAGCGGCATGGCATAAAGAGCAGCCAGATGCGAGAAGAACGACGCTCCGCGCCAAGGGTTGTGCCGTCCCCAACCCACACGCACACCGGCTCCCACCTGTGCATTCAAGCCCGGATGGAGGTCCCAGAAGCCGAGGCCGCCCAGCCCGTAGCTGTAAACCGTCGGCGAGAAGAATGAGGCACGCGGCTGTACACCCAACGGCACGCTCATCGCCGCGGGAGCCAGCGTATCTGGTTCCGTATCCTGCGCCCACGCCAAGCGAGGCAGCAGCGCCACGACGAGTAGAAGCCACAAGTGTTTCATGCCGCAAAAATATAGATTCCCCGAGAAGGTGCAAAATTTAGCACGTTAAACTTTCTGAAACGACCTGTAATTTTTCATTTGCCACGCGTCGCAGCGCGTCTCGCCACACGTGGCATTTCGTCACGCCACAGGTCGCAAAAGAGGGTGTCGCACCAGTGTGTGACACCCTCCGTTTGATTTGTTCGCGCGCTCACGCAGCGCATGGGGCCTTAAGCCTCCTTCTCGGCAACAACAGCCGTGTACTTCTCGGCGATGCGAGCCTTCTTACCGGTGAGATTACGCAGATAGTAGAGTTTGGCGCGACGCACCTTACCTACCTTGTTTACGGTAATACTTTCGATGTTCGGACTTTCGATGGGGAAGATACGTTCCACACCAACGGTGCCCGACATCTTACGAACCGTGAAGCGACGCTTCTCCTGGTGGCCGCTGATTTTAATCACCACGCCACGATAAAGCTGGATTCGCTCCTTGTTACCCTCGACAATTTTGTATGCCACAGTCACCGTGTCACCTGCCTTGAAGGCGGGATGGCTCTTGCCAGTGGCAAACGCTGCTTCCGCAATTTTTAGTAAATCAGCCATTTTACTGGTTTTTAAAGGTTGTTTGTCGATCACACACGGGCATAACAGGTCTCTCTTTCCTGCCAGCGACCCATGGGAAAGCGGGTGCAAAGGTAGCAATTTTAGTTTAAACTGCAAAGTTTCGCGTGCAAAGTTTTGCCAAATCACACGCTTTTTTGTAATTTTGAACTCGCAAAAAGGGAAATCTCATGAACAGAAACATCCTTCTGGGCCTTGCCTTCGTGCCCGTCCTGCTCTGCGCGCAGGAGAAATATAAGGTGCGCTCCATCGCATGGGAGCGGCTCGAGGTGACGGCTGCGCTCGATGCTACGCCCGAGGCCGAAGCCTTCGAAATTGTGAAGCCTTACAAGCACAGCGTGGACAGCGTGATGATGCCTTTCCTCGGCGTCAGCCGCACAGCCATGAGTGCCGGACGTCCCGAAAGCCTGCTCGGCAACTGGGCGGCCGACGTGATGGTGGAAACTTCCACCGCCACCGGCCTCGAACGCGCCGACTTGGGTGTGGTGAATGTGGGCGGGCTGCGCAACAATATGCCCGAGGGCAACGTGCGCCGAGGCGACGTAATGCTCATTTCGCCCTTCCAGAACAACGTGGTGGTCACCGAGATGAAGGGCAGCGACCTGCAGCAACTCATGTGCGACATCGCAGCCGTGCACGGCGAGGCTGTCAGCTCCAGCGTGCGGCTCGTCATCACCAAGGACGGCAAGCTCGTCAGCGCCACCATAGGCGGTCAGCCCATCGACCCCATGCGCACTTACCGACTGGCCACCATCGACTATCTGCTCGACGGCAACGACAAACTCTACTCGATGAAGCGTCACGGGAAAGTCTATCCGATGAACATGCTTTCGCGCGACGCCATGTCTGAGTATATCATCAAGACGAAAGTCATAGACAGCAAGCTCGAGGGCCGAATTGTGGTGCAGTAAGGCAGACAACAGACTACGGACAACAGACATTAGACTATGAAAAAAATATTCCTTCCCCTACTTCTCCTTGTGGCACTTGCCGCCACATCGGCTTTTGCCCAACAGCGACGGCTGTTCATCGTTCACACGAGCGACACGCACTCGTGCATCGAGCCTATCTCGCCCAATTTCAGCGACACGATGCAGGCCAACAAGGGCGGCTACATACGGCGCTCGGCATTGCTGAAGAAGCTACGCAGCGAGAATCCCGACCTGCTGCTGCTCGACTGCGGCGACTTCTCGCAAGGCTCGGCCTACTACAATCTCTTCAAAGGCGAGGTCGAAGTAAAGTTGATGAACCAGATGGCCTACGACGCCTGCACCATCGGCAATCACGAGTTCGACTTCGGGCTCGAAAACATGGCACGCCTGTTTCGCATGGCCAAGTTTCCAATCGTGTGCTGCAATTACGACTTCACCGGAACGCCCGTGGAGGGACTCGTCAAGCCATATATTATAAAGGAACGCGCGGGCGTGCGCGTAGGAATCATCGGCGTGGCGCCGCAACTCGAAGGTTTGGTGTCCAAGTCTTCCTACGGCCAGACGCGCTACACGCCACCCATCAAGGCGGCACAGCCCGTAGTGGATTTCCTGCGCGAGAAAGAGCACTGCGACGTAGTCATCTGCCTGAGCCACTTGGGCTGGGGCGACAAAGCCGAGGAAGACCGAGGATTTATAGCAGGCACCACGGGCATAGATGTGGTGCTGGGCGGCCACAGCCACACGTACTTCGAGCACGCCGCCTACCTCAAGAACAAGGAAGGACACGAGGTGGTGGTGGAGCACATGGGCAAGAACGCACGCTTCCTCGGCACGCTCGAACTCAGCATCGAGAAATAGAGGATTTGCAAGACGCGGCATCACGGGTAGGGAATTTGCTTGTCAAATTCCATAACGCACTGGCGTCACATCCGACCCGTTGCATACAAAGGGGCACAAATAAAAAGAGAGGGACGAGCCGTATGGCTCGTCCCTCCTTATTCCAATACTTTCGCTGCTGCTTAGAGCGAAATAGCACCGCTGGGGCATGCGTCTGCACACGTGCCGCACTCAGTGCACTGCTCGGGGTCAATAGAATACTTCTCGCCCTCGGAGATTGCTCCAACGGGGCATTCGTCGATACATGTGCCGCAAGCAACACAGTCATCACCAATTACGTAAGCCATAGTTCTACTCGTTTTTTAAAAGTTTATACCTGTTTTCTGCGTGCAAAGATAACTAAATTTAGTGATTCCGGCCTAATCTTTTCGAAAGTATTTTGCCCTAATCACCAAAAATAGTGAGAAAGTCACTCGCTGTGTCAGCACGCCAGCAGAAGTTTTCCGCGTCGCATCTCAGAGTTTCACGTGTGCAAGCCAGCATTCCATCGTCTTACCAAAAATGGAACGAAAGACAATAAAGGATGCCTCGCGCGCGTTATATAATAAGGTATGGGATGCGTAAAACGATTTTCACTGCTTCTGTTTGCTGCCTTGCTGTGTGCGGCACCACTCGGTGCGCAGCAACGTAAGGTGCAGAACCGCCCGTATCTCGACCAGCGCCGCCTGCACTATGGTTTCCTCTTCGGAATCCACATTCAGGACATGGAGTTGGAGAACAACGGCCGCATAGACCCTGCGTCTGGAGAGCAGTGGTACGCAGACGTGGACAACTACAATCCGGGCTTCAGCGTGGGCGTGCTGGGCGAGCTGCGACTGACGAATCACTTCTCGCTGCGCGTGTCGCCTACCATGCACTTCGGGCAGAAGCACGTGCTCTTTCACGAGCAGATTTCGGGACGCGACACGACGCAGAACCTCAAAAGTACTTACTTTGCCCTACCCATAGACATAAAGTTCGCTGCGCCGCGCTACAACAACTTCCGCCCGTACCTGATTGGCGGCGTAAGTCCCACCATAGACCTGACAACGCACAAGCACCGCGCGCTGATGGCCAAAATGATGGACTGCTATTTGGAAATCGGCATGGGGTGCGACATCTACCTGCCCTACTTCAAACTCAATCCCGAGCTGAAGTTCTGCTTCGGTTTGACCGACATCCTGAAGCACGACCGCTCCGACCTCATCGACGCCACGTTGCCGAAATTCACCGAAGCGCTCGACCGCGGAAGTTCCAAGATGATTGTACTTACGCTCAACTTTGAATAAAAAGTCTCACCCTCAGCTCCTCTCGAAGGAGAGGTGAGCCCTAATCAATCAAGAGCCAATGTTATCCAACAAGCAATTCTTTTTTGCCTTCGTGCTGACAACCGCCATGGCCTGCCCTTCGCAAGGACGGCAGAAGAGCAAGTACCAAGACCCGAGCCTGCCAGTGGAGAAAAGAGTGGATGACCTGATGAGCAAGATGACACTGGAGGAGAAAGCCGAACAGGCCAGCGCACAGCTGCTGTTCTATAAAAATTTCTACCAGAAGCGCGATTACGCCAAAGGCCACATACGCAACGTGGGACACTTCCTATGGGAAGGCAATGTGCCAAACGATGCAAAATCGGTGGCAGAGCACATCAACGAAGACACCAAGCGTTCCATCGAAGCCAGCCGATGGGGCATACCCGTCTTGCAACACGGCGAGGCACTGCACGGAGCGCAGTGGGGCAACGCCACCTGCTTTCCCCAAAGCATTGCCATGGCTGCCACGTTCGACGACAGCCTCTACTATCAGGAAGGACTGGTCGTGGCCAAGGAGCTGAGGGCTGTCGGTGTCCGGCAGGTCTATGCACCCGTGGTAAATATCACCCGCGACCAGCGTTGGGGACGCGGTCAGGAGAGCTACGGCGAGGACGTGCTGCTGAATTCCCGATTCGGCGTTGCCTACGTGAAAGCCCTTGAGGGCAGCGGCATCGTGGCTACGCCCAAACATTTCGTGGACAACTATGGCGAAGGTGGCCACGACTCCTACGCCTCCCCCACTTCGTGGCGCGTGCTGCGCGAGGTATATCTCGAGCCCTTCCGCGCCTGCATTCAAGAGGGTGGCGCACGTTCCGTAATGGCAGCCTACAACTCTGTGGATGGCATACCCTGCAGCAGCAATCACCGCCTGCTCACGGACATACTGAAAAAGGAATGGAACTTCCGCGGCTACGTCGTATCGGACTACGGTGGCGTTGAAATCGTGGCCAAGCAGCACCGCATGGCCAAAGACGCGAACGATGCCACTGCCCAATGCATGGCGGGCGGCCTCGACTTGCAGCTTGCAAGCTCGAACAAGAACCTTGCACAACTGGTGCGCGAAGGTAAAATTAGCGAAGAGACGCTCGACGAAACGGTGCGCCGCATCCTGCGTATCAAGTTCGAGCTGGGACTTTTCGACGAGCCATACGTGGACCCCGAGAAAGCGCTCCAGACGGTTCGCTGCACCGAGCATCGAAAACTGGCCGAGGAGTGCGCCCGCAAGTCCATGACACTCCTCAAGAACAACGGCATCCTGCCGCTTCGCGAAGGAGAAGTCAAGAAGATAGGACTCTACGGCCCCGCAGCCAACACCCTAAACGTGGGCGACTACAGCGGCGGACGTGGCGGATGGCGTGGCGAAGGCGGCGTAACACCCTACGAAGGTCTGAAGAAAGCGTTGGAAGGCAAGGCGCAGGTAATGCTCAGCGCCACTGGGCAAGATGTCAACCCACTGGCCGAGGAGTGTGACGTACTGATATTCTTCCCCTCCATCACCGAAGAAGAAGGTAGCGACCGCAGCAGCTTCAAATTGCCGTCGGCCAACATGAAACGCAACCGCGAAGAAACGGGCGCCCTCATCATCGCAGACCAGCAGGAAACGAAGATACGCATAGATCAGGAGCGCATGGTGCGCGACCTCATAGCCACCGGCAAACCTGTCATCGTTGTGCTGCATAACGGCGCCGTGGTGGACATCAGCGACTGGGTGGACGGCACGGCGGCCGTGCTTGAGGCATGGTATCCGGGCGAGCAAGGCGGTACAGCCATTGCCGATGTGCTGACCGGAAAGTACAATCCAGGCGGACGACTTCCCATGAGCTGGGTAAAAAACATCGGCCAGAATCCCATGTACTACTCCATCAAACCCAGCGGACGAGGCTATGGCTACGTCGAAAACGACGGCAAGCCGCTCTTCCCCTTCGGCTACGGGCTAAGTTATACAACCTTCGAATACGAAAACCTGCAGATACCCGATACGCTGCAGAAGGACGGCACGCTCCGCCTCAGCGTCAATGTCACCAATACGGGGAAGGCCGACGGCGACGAGGTGGTGCAGTTGTATATACACGACGTACTGGCCTCTGTAGCTCGCCCAATAAAAGAGCTGGTGGCATTCAAGCGCGTAACGCTGGCTGCCGGAGAAACCAAGAAGGTGGAGCTCGAGGTCCCCTACCGCAGCTTCTGCCTGTGGGACGCAGACATGAACTTCCGCGTAGAGGAAGGCGAGTTCGACATTTGGCTTGGACGTGATGCCGAGCAGCGCATTGCCGGCAAGAAGGTCTATGTGAAATAGAAGCAAAGAACCTTCACTCGAATTTGCTCACACCACAAAAAGCATCCCCTTAGCACCCCGTCACAAGCGGGAGCTAAGGGGATGACTTCGATTTGCAACCTGTTACTTCAGGCGTGCCAGCGTTTCCTTGATGCGACGCATGGCCTCGACGATATTCTCGTCGCTCGTGGCGTAGCTCATACGGAAGCACTCGGGCGAGCCAAATGCATCACCGCCCACCGTAGCCACATGTCCCACCTCCAGAAGGTACATGGCCAAGTCTGTGCTATTCTGTATCAGTCGGTCGCCATCGCGCTTGCCAAAGAAACTGCTGCACTTGGGGAAGAGATAGAAGGCACCCTGAGGATCGTTCACCTCAAGACCTGGAATTTCGCGTGCCAGCCGAACAATAAGGTTCTTGCGGCGTTCGAAAGCCTGACGCATCTCTTCGACACACTCTTGTGGTCCGGCAAAGGCAGCCTCGGCTGCTTTCTGCGAAACGCTGCACGGGCCGCTGGTGTACTGGCCCTGCAGTTTATTGCAGCCCTTCACCACCCACTCGGGAGCAGCAATGAAGCCGATACGCCAGCCCGTCATGGCATAAGCCTTGCTCACGCCGTTTATCAGCACAACGCGGTCTTTAATTTCGGGGAACTGCGCCATCGATGCATGTTCGCCCACGTAGTTTATGTGCTCGTAGATTTCGTCGGCCACTATCATCACGCGCTCGTGGCGCAGCAGCACGTCCTTCAACGCCTCCAACTCGGCGCGGCTATAGACGCTGCCCGTAGGGTTGCTGGGCGAGCAGAGGATAAGCGCACGGGTGCGCGGAGTAATGGCAGCCTCCAACTGCTGAGGCGTTATTTTGAAGTCCTGTTCGATGGTGGCCTCGACAAAGACCGGCGTTCCCTCGGCCAGCAGCACCATCTGCGGGTAGCTCACCCAGTAGGGCGCGGGGATGATAACCTCGTCGCCAGCGTTCACCAGCGCCATCAGCGTGTTGCACACGCTCTGTTTTGCGCCGTTGGAGCAGAGAATCTGTGAGGGAGCGTACGTAAGCCCGTTCTCGCGCTGCAGTTTCTCCACGATGGCCTTACGAAGTTCGGGGTAGCCGGGCACGGGGCTGTAGCGGCTGTAATTTTCCTCCACGGCACGGATGGCAGCCTGCTTGATATGGTCGGGCGTATTGAAGTCGGGTTCGCCCACGCTCATGTTAATCACATCCACGCCTTGCGCTTTCAGTTCGCTGCTGCGCTGACTCATGGCCAGTGTAGCACTGGGTGCCAAGCGATTCAATCTGTCAGATAATTGCATTTCCATATTCTTATTTAGCCATTTAAAATGTTTTCGTTCTCCGTGAACTGTCGTTCAAAGTTTATGTCCCATGCGCACGCGCTTTGTCTCGAGGTAGCGGCGATTATATTCGTTCGGTTCTACGATGATGGGCACGTTCTCCACAATCTCCAGCCCGTAGCCTTCGAGGCCTACGCGCTTGACAGGATTGTTCGTAATAAGCCGAATCTTGCTGACGCCCAGTTCGCGTAGAATCTGCGCGCCGACGCCGTAGTCGCGCTCGTCGGGCTGGAAGCCAAGGTGTATGTTGGCGTCCACAGTGTCATCGCCCTGTTCCTGGAGGCGATAGGCCGCAATCTTGTTCATCAGTCCGATGCCGCGACCTTCCTGACTGAGATAGACCACCACGCCTCGCTCTTCCTTCTCGATTAGCTGCATGGCCTTGTGTAGCTGCTCGCCACAGTCGCAGCGGCGGCTGCCAAAGACATCGCCCGTCATGCAACTACTATGCATTCGCACGAGCACAGGTTCGTCCTTTTGCCACGAGCCCTTAATCAGCGCCACGTGTTCCAGTCCGTTGCTCTTCTGGCGGAAGGGAATGATGCGGAAATGTCCGTACTGAGTGGGCATGTCGGCCTCTACGCCACGTTCTACCAAAGATTCCTCGCGCATCCGGTAGGCTATCAGGTCTTTGATGGTGATAATCTTCATGCCGTGACGGGCAGCCACTTCCATGAGCTGCGGCATGCGAGCCATGGTACCATCCTCGTTGAGTATCTCTATCAGGGCCGCCGCAGGCTGCAAGCCCGAGAGACGCGCCAAGTCGATGGCAGCCTCTGTGTGTCCGGCACGTCGCAGCACACCCTTGTCTTGTGCATAAAGGGGATTGATGTGTCCGGGGCGTCCGAAATCTGTGGGCCTGCGCGTGGGGTCGGCCAAGGCTCGGATGGTGGCTGCGCGGTCATGGGTGCTGACACCAGTGGTGCAGCCCTCGAGCAAATCCACCGTCACGGTGAACGGTGTGCCCAGCATGCTGGTATTCTCCTGCACCTGGTGCGGCAGTTCCAGTTCGCGTGCACGGCTGATGGTGATGGGTGCGCACAGCACGCCGCGCCCGTTCTGCAACATAAAATTCACCTTCTCGGGCGTTATCATCTCGGCAGCCGTGATGAAATCGCCCTCGTTCTCGCGGTCCTCGTCGTCCACCACAATGACAAACTTGCCCTCGCGGAAGTCGGCTAACGCCTCCTCTATTGTACTCAACTTAACTTCACTCATGGATATGTTTCTTTTCTATTCGTTCTCTGATTTGTGTTCCTAATTTTTGTATCTGCTGCATGTCGTGCCAGAGCCGCAGGCGATAGCGCCAGATGCGGAAGAAGAAGAACAGCCCGAGCGGCAACAGTAAGCCCACGACCAGATTGTAGCGTGCATTGCGGAAGGGCCGCGTATGTGCGTCCGGCACCAGAATTGGCAAGTCGTTCAGGCGAGCCAATATCACTTTGTCTCGCGTATTGTGCAGCTCGTCCACAATGGCCTCGAGGCGGTCGTTGAGTTCTATCACATCCTTGTCCTCGGCGTAATGGAAGAAAAGCCGCAAGTAATTGGGCATCATGTAGAGGCGAGCCTTCTCTGAATACTGGGCACAGCTCTCCGTGAGATTCTGCAACTTGCCAACCAAAGCGGGATAGTCGGGGTCCTGGATGACGACTTCCTTCGGATTCAGGC
The DNA here is from genome assembly GCA_902787575.1 of uncultured Bacteroidales bacterium. Classification (GTDB taxonomy): domain Bacteria; phylum Bacteroidota; class Bacteroidia; order Bacteroidales; family Bacteroidaceae; genus Physcousia. Next base: position 49,553 of record CADAGX010000014.1, read on the forward strand.
GACGATGTGCCCTGAGGCCGAGCAAACGCTGGAAGAAGGTGCGATAGCCTTCGATGTTGAAGACCACGCTGTCCTTGTTGGCGCGGTTGATGAGGAAAATGCCAATGGGCAGCAACACAGCCGAGCTGAGCCACACGCCGGAAATGATATTCCACTGACCAGTCTTGGACATCTTCTCGCCGCCCACGTTTACTATGTAGTAGAAAATAAAAATCAGCACGCTCACCACCACTGGCACGCCCAGTCCTCCCTTGCGGATAATGGCGCCCAGCGGAGCCCCGATGAAGAAGAAAAGCAGGCACGCCAGCGAGAGGGTGAACTTGCGGTTGGCTTCTATCTTGTGTTTACGGAGCGTGAGGTTGTTGTCCGCACTTATCGTTCCACGGAAGTCATATTCTGACTGCATGAACTGCGCCTTGCGCAACGCGTTACGCCAGGCCGCCGTTCTCTTTTCTTCGGTGAGACGAGCATAAATGGAGTCGAGCGTCTCTCGGCTTTCGGCCGTTTCCTGCACAATGGCAGCCGAGTCTTGCAGCCCGCTGGGCAGTTCGCGCTCGAGGTACAAACGTCGAGCGTTGGAGGCCACAGCATGTCCGATGCTGTCTGTCATCACGGTCAGCGAGTCGATGCCCTGCACTATCTCGGGCAGTTTCTTGGTGGCTGCGTTTCCGGCGAAAAGGCTGGCGTCCATCATATTGAAGTTGCCGTCAAAGGGGATAAGGTCCACCTCGGTGATGAACGACTCGCGCATGTACGGCACGTTGGCCCGCAGCATACTGCCGCTCTGCGACTCCATGTTGCGAAAGCGCTCGCCGTTGAAGAGCGTCAGCTTGAGGTGCATCTTGTCGGCTGTGCTCTGCAGTCGCGCACTGTCGGCCAGCACAATCTGTGCGTCCTCGTAGCTGTTGGTGTTGTTGTAAATCATCACACCGTAGAGCATGCCCGTGTCTGGGTCCTTGTGCTCCACGAAAAGATTGTAGCCGGGAATCTCGTTGTAGAAGATACCTTCTGGAATTTCCAGTTCGGGCGACTTCTGCTTCATGCTCCAGATGAGCGTGGCCAGTTGCTTCGTGGCCTCGGGGCCAATCTTGTTCTGGAAATAGAAACTACCACCGCAGACCAGCAGAACGAAGCAGAAAACGGGCTGCAGGATGCGCACCAGCGGCACGCCGGCGGCCTTCATAGAGAGCAGTTCGAACTTCTCGCCCAAATTGCCAAACGAGATAAGGCTGGCCAGCAAGATGGCCAGCGGCAACGACATGGGCACGAGCGTGAGGCCGCTGTAGTAGAAAAACTTGCCCAACACGTCCCACGAGAGGCCCTTGCCGATAAGTTCCTCCACATAACGCCACATAAACTGCATCATGAAGATGAAGAGGCAGATGAAGAACGTGCCTGCGAAAAGCAGCAGGTAGGACTTCAGGATGAAGGCATCGAGCTTGCGAATAAGTCTCATGTGTGCGTGGCGCGCGCGTACGCGATTATATATTGTGTGCAAAGGTAGCACAAATGGCGCAAAGTACAAAGGCGGCGGCTCAAAGTTTGGCATCGAGATACAAAAAACGTCGTTTTTTCTTGTGTGAAACGAAAAATCTGTTTACCTTTGCAACCGCAAATCGCAGGATGGCGGGATAGCTCAGCTGGTTAGAGCGTCGGATTCATAATCCGAAGGTCAAGGGTTCAAGTCCCTTTCCCGCTACAGAGAGAAAAGAGAATGCAATCCCCGGAAGTTTGGACCGTCCACTTTCGGGGTTTTTCTGTTAAAAACAGAAAAACGACACGCTAAGATAAGAAAAACGACATGAAGAAGCTACTCCTTTCTGCAGTGCTCTTGTGCGCAGCCACACTGAGCGCACAGACTCCCATCTATCTCGATGAGACAAAAAGCACAGAGACACGTATCTCGGACGCTATGCAACGCATGACGCTGGCCGAGAAGATTGCACTCATCCACGCTCAGAGCAAGTTTTCGAGCCCCGGCGTGAAGCGTCTGGGCATACCGGATTTCTGGACCGACGACGGACCTCACGGAGTGCGACCCGACGTGCTCTGGGACGAGTGGCGTCAGGCCGGGCAGACCAACGACTCGTGTGTGGCTTTCCCTGCACTGACGTGTCTGACCGCCACATGGAATCCCGAACTGAGCCGCCTCTACGGCCATAGTCTGGGCGAGGAAGCGCTCTATCGGGGCAAGAACATGATTCTGGGTCCGGGTGTGAACATCTATCGCACTCCGCTGGGCGGCCGGAACTTTGAGTACATGGGCGAAGACCCGTACCTGAGCAGTCGCATGGTGGTGCCTTACGTGCAGGGAATGCAAGCGCTGGGAGTGGCCTCGTGTGTGAAACATTTCTGCCTGAACAACGACGAGGAATATCGCCATCAGGTGAACGTAGTAGTCAGCGACCGCGCCTTGCACGAGATTTACCTTCCCGCCTTCGAGGCCGCAGTAAAGGAGGGCCACGCGTGGGGCATCATGGGCGCCTACAACCTATACAAAGACCAGCATAACTGCCACAACGAGATTCTCCTGAACCAGATTTTGAAGCGCGACTGGGGTTTCGACGGTGTGGTGGTGAGCGACTGGGGCGGCGCACACGACACGGAACAGGCCGTGAAGAACGGGCTCGACATGGAGTTCGGCACGTGGACGGACGGCCTGCAGATGGGTGCCACGAATGCCTACGACAATTACTTTATGGCTAAGGCGTATGCCGACGCCATCCTTGCCGGCAAGTACACCACGAAGGAACTGGACGACAAGGTGCGTCGCGTGCTGCGGCTCTTCTTCCGCACCAGCATGAACCGCAATCGCTCGAATGGTTTCCTGTGCTCCGAAGCGCACTACGAAGCCGCACAGAAGATTGCACACGAGGGCATCGTGCTGCTGCAGAACGAGGGCAACGTGCTGCCCATCGACGTGGAGAAGACGCACCGCATACTGGTAGTAGGCGAGAATGCCATAAAGATGATGACCGTGGGAGGCGGTTCGAGCAGCCTGAAGGCACAGCACGAAATCTCGCCGCTGCAGGGACTGAAGGAACGGCTGGCAGGCAAAGTAGAGATAGATTACGCTCGCGGATACGTGGGCAGCACACGCACAAGCTACAACGGAGTAAGCACGAAAGAGGACCTCAACGAGACACGTTCGGCAGCCGAACTGCGAGCCGAAGCCGTGGAGAAGGCCAAGGGAGCGGACTACGTAATCCTCTTCGGCGGCCTCAACAAGAGTTCATACCAAGACAGTGAGGGGCACGACCGCAAGCAGATGGAACTGCCCTACGCGCAAGACAGCCTCATCGTGGCGCTGGCGCAGGCCAACAAGCGCCTGGTATATGTGAACATCTCGGGTAACGCAGTATGTATGCCCTGGAAGAAGCAGGTGCCGGCCATCGTGCAGGGTTGGTTCATCGGCAGCGAAGCCGGGCATGCACTGGCCAGCGTGCTGGTGGGAGACGTGTGTCCCAGCGGCAAGTTGCCCTTCACATGGCCCAACAGCCTGCAGGAAGTGGGCGCGCACGCGCTGAACACCTACCCTGGAACGTGGCGAGAAGACAAGAAAATCATCGACGAGGAATACAAAGAGGGCATCTTCGTGGGCTACCGCTGGGCCGACCGACAGAAGACGAAGCCCTGCTTTGCTTTCGGGCACGGCCTGAGCTACACCACATTCCAGATTTCTAATCTCTGCGCCGACAGGAAGGAAACCACAGACGGCAACATCAACTTCACGGTGAACGTGCGCAACACGGGCAACAGGGAGGGAGCCGAAGTGGTGCAACTCTACATCAGCGACACGAAGTGCAGCGTGGAGCGACCCGTGAAGGAACTGAAGGCGTTCCGGAAAGTTTGGCTCAAACCCGGAGAAAGTCGCGACGTGACACTCAGCATCGACCGCCGCGCCCTCTCGTTCTGGGACGAGACGAAGAACGGATGGACGGCCGAGCCGGGCGAATTTGTAGCCCTGGTGGGCAACGCGTCCGACAACCTGACATGCAAGACCAAATTCACACTTAAATAAACTACATCATGCACACTACAAACATTCGCACGCTCTGCGTGCTTCTGCTCCTGGCCGCCGCTGGCATCACGGCTACGGCCGAGGACAAAGTGCTCTGCGTCGGCAACTCCTTCACGTTTGTGAACGACGCACACCTGCGACTGGCCGAACTGGCCGAGAGTCAGGGCCGCGACATCAAGGTGAAGGCCGTCTTCGAGGGCGGGTACACCTTCCGCCGCCATCTCTGCAACGACAAAACGCTGAAAGCACTCTCGGGCGGTCCATACGACTACGTGTTCCTGCAAGACCAGAGCCAGACGCCGGCCTATCTGGCCGAGTCGCCAAAGCGCTGCCGCCTGGTGCTGCGCGATGCAAAGGAACTGGCCGACCGCGTTCGTATCTATTCGCGCGATGCCAAGATATGGATCGAGCAGACGTGGGCCTACGAAAAGGATAACTTCGGCAACTTCGGCTCGTGGGAGAACTTCGACCGTATGCTGCGCCGCGGCGCAAAGAAGATGGCTCGCAAGTCGCATGCCAGCGTCTCGCCCATCGGCGATGCCTTTGCCCTCTGCCGGCAGGAGCGTCCCGACATCTCGCTCTACAAGGACGACCGCCATCATCAGTCCGAAGCAGGTGCATACCTGAAGGCCTGCGTGAACTATCTGCTCATCTACGGTGAGCCGTTCAACGCCGAAGCCACCGCCTGCGGACTCGATGCCGAGCAAGCTGCCTACCTGCGCCACGCAGCCGAGCGCATCGTACTGAAACTGAAAGACTAAGCCAGCCGAACGGCTCGCTACAAGACGAGCTGAAAAATGCGACGTGTGGCATGACGAAATGCGACGTGTGGCGTGACGAGATGCGACGTGTGGCGTGACGAGATGCGACGCGTGGCGTGACGAGATGCGACGCGTGGCGTGAAGCGAAACTACACGTCGCGTGAAAACAAAGAACGCGTTCTTCCATCGGGAAGGACGCGTTCTTTCTTTTTCTTCGTCAGCAAGACGCGGAGGTCACCAAGTGTCTTCGGGCGTCTCGGGATTGTCGTAAATCTCCTTCGGACAGAGTTCGATGTAGTCGAGATAGAACTCGTTCGTATTCTGGTCGAGTATAGATTTAAACCGCAGATAGTACGTCTGGTTGGGGTCCAACGTCTGGCGCGTGAGAATTCGGCGCTGGATGCGCGGGTCGCGACGCTCGGTCTCATATCCGTCGCCCTTGATGCCGTTGATTCCCTTCATTGCACCGTTGTTGCGCATACGCTTGTCCACCTCGGCCGTATAGTCCAAATCGTCGTTATCGGGCTCATAGCCAGACTCCCACGCATCGAGATTCTTGCGAATGTCGATGGGAATACCGGTGATGGGCAGGTTTTTGGGGTTGGAACCAAAGTACACCTGCATGATACCACGCGAAGGAGTGGCCAATACCTTGTATCGCACCTCGTAAACACCGCGACGCGGCACAGGCGGGAGCGTAATCATCATGTCGTAGTTGCCCACAGCCTTCATCTCGTCGTTGCGATAGAGCAGCCAGCCGTAGCCGTAGCCGTTGAAGTACACGAACTTGGCATCTTCGTTGATGCTGAAATTATTGAAATACTTGTACACGTGGTCGGGTGCGATGTAAACGTACTGATAACGAGACTCGGTGGAGTTCTTGCGGCGAATCTCGTTGGTCATAGCCTCGGGGAAGAGCGACATTCCGTCGAATCGGATGCGATCTTTGGCCAAACGGTCGCGCGTGATATCGTCGTAAGCAAGCGGCGCATCGATGGGATAAACCGCAGCATTGACGATGTCATTCACGATGGTCAGCGAGTCATCGCGCAGCACCCTACAACCCACCTTTCCGGGATCGCAGTCAATCTCGTAGCCTGTGCCCTTGCGACCGTTGTCGCAAATGGGGAAACGATTGAGGCACACACCGTTGCTCATAGACGATTCGTAAATCTTTATGAGGCGACGCTTGCCCATCGTGGTGTAATACTCGTAAACGGGCACAGTGTACTTGTACGGCGTGCTACGATTGTAGCCAGCCTCGTTCTCGTGGTAAACCAGTTTGTCGGCTGCCACGCGGAACGGCAGGATGTGGTACGTGAGCCACTGATAGAGCATGTTGGAGGACGACGTGTAGTTGTCGTCGGCCACAAAGTTGTCTTCGTCGGAATACTGATGATTGTCCACAATCCACTGCATGAGCTTCTCCAGTGCATCGGGTGCCGTCGGGTCGATGCCCTGCGAACGCCAGAACTCGTCTTTCTCGGGGAAGAGTGTGAAACCGTACTTGCGGTGCTCGGGCATACAAGCCGATGCGCCACGATAGGTGCCGTCCTTCTGGTCCGAGAACCATCCGCCGTCCACTCTCAGGAAGTGGTCCAAGTCTTTGATTTCGCCACGCTGATAGAGGTCTTCGTACACCTCGTCGCGTACCTTCTCGAGCGTATCCATCAGACCGCAGGCTTGCAGCGCGCGGCAGAAGAGCAGGATGCCCTCTTGCTTTGTCTCTACAATCTCCTCGAAATACGAGGCGGCATTGATGTCGTTGGGTGCAATGACCTTGTGAACCTGATACAGCACACCGTTGAGCACAAGGATGTTGCGATTCCGCTCGTCTATCTCGCACTCCCCATTGATGTAGTAGTGGTCGAGCTCCGTCTCAGGCCAGTAAACAGTAAGCTTACGGTCGTTGAGGTTGGCCAGCGGGAACTCGCTGTTGTTCTCGGTGGGGAAGAGACCCAGCACATAGCGCTGCGTGTTCTCATCCTTGCCGTCGATAATGCTGTTGCGCACAATGACGGCCCGGATGGAGTCGAGCTTCGTGCTGTCGGGGAAAGCTTTGAAGGCGTCCCACGTCGAATCAGCTATGACCTCCTGCTCCACCAGCGTCTTCAGATACTCGTGGATAGCCTGGTTCGTGGGCACGAAACAAGTGAAGTTTCCACGCGCAGAGAGCAACTGATAAACCGTAGAAGTACTCAGTCGGCTGACGGGCACCTTCTTGAGCATGTACAAGTACTCGGAATACACATCGCTGTGATTCTCGAGATAGGAGATGACTGTACTCTCCCTGAAGACGTATCGCGCAGAGGTGTCCACCTCTTCCTTGCAGCCGGCGAGCAGCAACAGGAGGCAAATGCACGAAAGAAAGATTCTTTTCACGATGTCTTTAATGTTACAATGTGAGTAATCTGTTTTAGCGGAGATTCCCGGGCAGCCAATTTCTCTGACTGCCCAGGAACCATTTCAGTGGTATCTGTCGGCGCGTCCGCCACGTGTTGCGAGCGGACTATGCCAACAGAGGATTTACTTCACAAGCACCTTGCGGCCGTTGATGATGTAGAGGCCACGAACAGGCTTCTCGACGCGTACGCCGGTGAGGCTGTAGATGCCGCTCTGCTGCAGCTGCGTGGGAGCGTTGATGCCCTCGATGCCGGTGATGAACGAGCCACCCTCGGCTTCCATCTGAGCCTTAGTAATTACGAGGAAGTGACGTGCCTTCATTGTCTGCGCGGTGCCGTTGTTCACGTACCAGCGGAGCCAGTTGGCAGTGTTGTCACCCCACTTGTAAGCCTCGCGTGCGGTGGAGATGTCTACGTATACCTTCTTCCAGTCGTCGCTGGCTGTCAGGTCTTCGAACACATCCTTACGTTCTGCGTCGAACGAGCCAGCCACATAGTAGAGCGTACCGGCCTGCACAGGTGCGGCAGCGCTGTACTCGAACGTGAGCACGGTCTCGTCCTCAGCGAGTGCCTCGTACAAGCCAGAGAGGGCGAAGTACGGGTTGCGGCCGGTGACATTGATTTCGTAGCTGAAAGGCTCGGCATCGATTTCGGTTACCGTCACGTTGGAGCTCTTGGCCTTCGTATTGTCGTATGCCAGATAGCCGGGATACATAGCTAAGAATTCATCCTTCTTGGCCAGTGCCTGCTCTGCAGTGTAGGAGCCGTCGTAGAGGCCGTCCTCCAGTATACCCAGGTCGTCGAGGAACTTATCCATCTGCTCCGGAGTCATTGCCTGGTTCGAACCCCACTTGTCCATCACCTTCATGTCGGCCTCGAAGAGCGTCACGTAAGCAGGTTTGGTCACATAGATGCGGTTGAAGATTTCGGTGAAGGTCTTCACCAGTTCGTACTTCTCCTGAGCCGTAGTGGCAGCCTCCACGTCGCCGATGGCCTTCTCCAGTGCTTCGCGGTCGGCCATAGCGTAGTTAGGAGTCTTCTTGTAGGTCTCGGCCTGATAGTCGGGTTCCCAAGTGAGCAGTGTCTGAGCACGTGCTGTGTCGCAGGCCAGTGCACGGTCGATACCTTCGACGCTCTGAGACGTACCCAGCTCGCCGAGGTAGAACAGACGCGTATTGCCGAAGCCTGTCCACTCGTTGGCAGTGTCGCTGGTGCCCGGGTCTTTGATACCCAGCTTCAGCGTGCCGTCGGTCACATTCACCACAATTGTGTTCTCGTAGCGGCCGTGAGCAAAGGCATTGGCACTACCCTTCACGCCCCAGATGACCCAAGACGTGGTGTCGTTCGACAGTACATCCACGATGGGCTTGTCGGCAATCTCGCCCTGCCAAGAAGTCTCCATCAGAGAAGCATCCTCGCTGACGCCCATCACGTAAACTGAATTCTCGTTAGCATAGAGCTGAGCAGCATAGTTGGTGCTGTAGATATCGCCATTGGGACGATAGCCGGCATTCATGCGCACTTCGTAGAGTCCGTTCTTCAGGCCGGTAAGCGTCTGGCTGATGTCCATGCGATGGTGAACGTTCTCGGCAGCAGACATGCCCACCTCGTCGTTCGTACCGAAGCTATAGCCAAACAGAGGTTTGCCCTCGTCGTCGTTCAGGTTGGAATCCCAACCGGTCCATCCTTCAGCAAAGCTGGGGTTCTTCAGCATCTTGGTGATTTCCACACCAGCCACATAGCCGGCCACCACAGCTTCTTCGAGCAGCGCGTTCATAAAGTCGATTTCGGCATAGACAGCGCTGTCGTTGAGCACGTGCTCGTCCATCACGATTGTGAAGGAGCCGTTGGGGAACACGTCGCCCGGCTCTACCGACCCGTCCAGATAGTCAGTCAACTTCACCAGAGCCTCGCTGTCGTCGAGCTCATTTTCTTCCAGATACAGCTTCACGAGGTCTTGAGCTGCCACGTACTCGTCGTAAACGCTTGCGCTCTTGGTGATGCCGTCTTGCAGAGCAATGGCTGCTTTGTAGTTGTCGAAGAGAGCCTCCATATCTGCAGATTCCTGTACCTGACCAACAGCAGCTTCATACTCGTCGAGCAGAGTCTGACAGGCTACGATGTCACCGACAAAGAAATCAGCTGCAGACTGTGCGTACTCTGCACGGATGTCATTGAACTCATCCTCGGTGCCGAGCTTCAATTCGGTCATCTGAATGCCGTCGCCCGAGTAAGCAGCACTAACTTCCACGCGGAAGTAGCGATACGACTTCTGTAGTGCGCCTTCGGTGAAGCCGAAGTGTGCCCAGTAGAGGTTCTCGGCGGGCAGACGGTCGCGGCCCACATTCTCGCGGCTGTCTATGAGTTCCCAACCTTCGGCATCGCGAGTAGCCTGTCCGTTGGTCTCAAAGTTACCGCCATAGAGCTTCCATGTCTTCCAGTTACGGCCGGTGTAAGTTTGGGTATCACCACCCGTCAGCAACGAGTAGAAGAAGGGCTGCAAGTTTTCGGTAGCCTTGAAGATAGAGTAGGCTCCCACTTCGGGGTTCAAGGTGCCGCCCCACTTGGTTTTCTCGTCTCCATCCACCAGTTTGCCCCAGTTCTCGTTGTCGCTCCAACCGGTATTACCCGTCAGCACGATGAAGCCACCTTCGTTGATTACACGCTGCAGGTCTTCGATGACGCGCATCTCCTCCTTCAGTTGAGTCTCGCTGAACTCGTGTTTTTTCATAATGTTCTGGTACGAACCGTTGACGTAACGATCGCCCGGCTCCACATCTTCAGTGAAGTAGCCTACCATGCTGGCATCGATTTCCTTCAGGTCCTCGAGATAAACTTCGATGAACTCTTCTACCAATTCTTTGTAGCTCTGATAAGCCTCGCCCGAGGCCAGAATCTTCTCTACCAGTCCGTCGAGTTTTTTTCTCAGGGCCTTCATTTCAGGTTCGCTGCCGAGCGTTGGAATCTTGGCCACGTTCTCGGTGTACTCATCGATGAGCGACTGCTGCACCGTAAGGTCGGAGTAGTCGAACTCGCTGTACTCGAGATACATGTCGCGACGCTGCACGATAAGGTTGGCGGCGTTGGAGAACGAGAACTCGCCCATCTGCAAGAGCGTGCCGCTGACGGCAGCCGTGATTTCGATCTTGTAATACTCGAAGGGAGTGTCGGAGGGATTGCTCAGATAGAGGTAGCACTCTGTCTTGTTGGCAGCAGGAATCTGGTCGGGACCGATGTTCTGCTTGTCGTCAATCAGCACCCAGCCCTCGGCATCCTTCGCAGCTGCATCGTCGCTGGCAAAGTTACCACCATAAATCTTATAGTCTTTCCAGTTACGGCCGGGGTTGCCGCCCGTGTCATTACCCGTGAAGAGGCGATAGTACGTCGGAGCAATGGGACCTGCATCGGCCTTGAAGATTACGTAAGGCACCACTCCTGCAGCAGGATTCAGACACCACTTCGTGTCGTCGTTGCCATCAATCAGTTTGTCGGGATTCTCAGCTTCACCGAACCCGTCTGTACCCTCGAGGAAGATGTAACCCGTCTCGAAAGCACCTTCGGCAGCGTCGGCTGCATAGGTCTCAAAGAGCTGCTGCACGAAGGCATTCTCCTTGGCAATGGCATCGTTGTCGAGCGAGAGGTTCTCCATGATGTAGGCATACGTGCCGTTGGCGTACGTAGCGCCGGGAGCCTCGTTGCTGTTCAGATAGTTGCCCACCACTGTGCGGCCTTCGCCTGTGATGCAGGTGTGGTTTTCGAAGTGGTAGCGCAGGTTGGCCACGAGGTTTGCATATTCTCTGTAGGCTGTCACCGAAGCGGCAATCTGCTCCTTAGCCTTATCTAACTGAGCTTTGGCTGCATCCAATTGTGCCACGCTGGTTACTGAAGCGAGACCGGGCAGCAGAGAAGTGTATGCTTCGAGGTAGCCCTTGTAAGCAGCCTGATTCAGGTCGTACTCGGCATACTCGTCTGCAATGGGCTTGACGTAATCGGGGAACTGCTCGGGCGTGCACAGTGTCATCTCAGACATCTGCATGTAGTTAGCTCCGTTGATAGTGGATACCACCACCTTGTAGTACTGGTACTCGCCTGTGACGCCCTGATTGAAGTCGAACAGCACCTGATAGTTGTTGCGGTCGGGCAGCACGTCGGTGCCAATGTTGTCGCGGCTGTCGAGCAGCACCCAGCCTTCGGCATCGTTAGTGGCAGCTGCATCGTTGGCAAAGTTACCTCCGTAGATGTCCCACTTTCTCCAGTTACGGCCTGTGTAGGCCTGGCTGTCACCACCCGTCACGAGTGCATACCATGTGGGAGTGTAGGCCTGGCTGGCCTTGAAGACGAGCCATGCGGGCAGCGAGCCCGAGCCCCACTTGTTGTACTTGTTGCCGTCTATCAGCTTACCGGCGTGCTCGTTGCCAGTGAATTCGCCGGCACTGCAGGTCAGCTCGGTGAACGTGACATCCACCACGGGCTTCACAATCTTGCCGAAGCGGAACTCTGCCATCTGTGTCCAGTTGGCACCCTGATTGGAAATCACTTCAATCATGAAGTACTGGTATTTCTCTGTGGGCAGCTCTGTGCTGGTGAACTGCACCTCGATGCAGTTCTTGTCGGGGAGCTCCACTTCGCTGATGCCGGACTGCTCGTCGATGAGCACCCATTTGTCGGACGTGCGAATAGCATCCTCGTCGTTTTCGAAGTTAGCAGCATAGATCTTCCAGTTGCTCCAGTTACGGCCAGTAAACTGCTCGGCGTCCGAACCTGTGGTCAGCACATAGTTCGTCGGCACCAGCGCCTCCGAAGCCTTGAAGATGGCATAGAGGTCGTCCGAGGAGCTTTCGCCCCACTTCGTACCGTCCTTGCCGTCGAACATACAGGGAATACCCTCGCCCGTGTCCATACGCGAACCGCTCAAAGCCGTCAGTTTGATGTCGTTCTGAGCTTGAACGGCCGAAACGCCGAGGAGGAGCATCACCACGGTGAAGAGTGCGGCCTTGGCCCGACTCATCACTGAAAGAGTAGTTGTTCTCATCATGTTTGAAACGTTTTTGTTAAAATGGTTAATACTTTGTTTTATGTTTTATTTTGTATATTTTTTTGCGCTACACGCTGTGTTGGCAAAGATACGCTAATTTTTCTTAACTGCAGGTACTTTCTTTGTTAAAGATTGTAAACGGCCGACACGCCGCCTCTCCTACTTCACCAATATCTTGCGGTCACCAACTATGTAAACGCCGCGTTGGAGCGACGGATGCGACACGTCGTTTTTCTGAATCTTGCGGCCCTGCAAATCGAAGATGGCTGTGCCGTCAGGAGAGACGTCGCGTCGAACTCCGCCCACTGCATCAGGCCAAGCGAAGAAGAAGGGGTAGAGGCAATAGTTGACGGCTCCCATCGTGGTGTCGTCGGTGTGCGAATCCAGTAGCACCCACGAGCCATCCTGCTCGTTCTGCGTCTTCACGTTGCTGCCCCAGAGTGTCCACGTGGCAGGATTGCGACTGGGGTATTTCTGTGTATCGTTGGCTGTGTACATGCAGTATCCAACGGGCTTGATGATGCTGCCCGCATCGAAGAAACAGCGGACGCCCATGCTGGGGACTGCTGCACAGAACTTGGTGTGTGTATCCTTGTCGCAGAGTTTATCCCACGACTCGGTGGTCTTATATCCCTCCTGCGTGCAGTAGTAGATGCTTAGGTCTGCGTACGACTGGAACGCTTCGTCCATCAGTTCGAATTCGCCAAGCTGCATGCCAGTGCCACCCATCTGCATGGCTGCTATGTGTAGCATGTAGTACTGGAAGCCGTCGGGAGCAGGACTGACGGTGACACGACACTGCGAGAAGATGCCTTGCATTCCGGGCACCTCCACGGTGATAATGGCCTCGCCTTCGGCCACAGCTGTCACCACACCGCCCTTATCCACCACAACCACTGTCTCGTCGCTGCTGCTCCAGCGCAGGTTCTCCAGTGCGGCAGTGGCCGGTGTGGCTACGACGCTGAGCTGTGTGCGACCGCCCACCACCATCTCGCAGACCGAGGGTTGCACGGCGATGGATTGGATGCTGCGGTCGAGCAGGAAGTCGTAGGGCATAAAGTTGGTGGCTTTGAGCACGGACGAGTACACTTGCTCGTCGAGCACCTCCCACACATCAGCGTCGGGGTCTTCGGTATAGACGTCGCTATACGAGAGCGTCCACGAGACAGGGTTTCGTCCGCTGTTGGACTGCGTATCGTTGGCCGTATAGATGCGATAGCCGTAGGCATCGACGTCCTCTCCGGCATCGAAGAGGAAATATGCGCGACCGTAGAAGACCGAGCAGTACTTGGTGCCGGTGGAGTTGTCGGCCACGAGCGGCCAGTCTTCGGCTGCTATGCTACTTGGTGTGGCGCCATAGACGCGCAGGTTCTCCATCTCCTCCATGCTACCGTCCAGCAGGTCGAACTCAGAGAACTGTATCAGGTTGCCACTGGCCACGGCCGAGATGTCGAGTTTGTAGTAGCGGTGACCGTGTGCGTTGGGATTTTCGTTCGTGTATCGGCCGTCGGCATAGTACACCCTGCCGTGTCGTATGCTGAGCACGGGATGGCTGTCGCGTCCCTTACCATTGTCGAGATTCTGGCGCCAGAGCGGAGCAGAGAGTGGCTCGTTCAGCATCCAGCAGAGCTCGCCGTTGGCCAGTTGCGCGGCCGTGAAAAGTGTGGCTTGCGGGTACTGCAGGTCGAAGCAGCCTTCGAGCATCAGGGTGGACGAGGCTGCAAACTCGCTGCCACCCGTAGCTCCTGCCACGGATGCTGTGTTGTAGCAGCCGCTCAGTGTGGCCTTGCCACTCGTGTTCCATCCCATCATGGCAGCCGCCAGAGAGTCGGACGATACGAGGCCCGTGTTGTAGCAGTTCTCCATCACCACCTCGGCGCGGTAGCCAGCACCCAAGATGCCGCCGGCCATAGAAGTGCGAGCCAGAACGCTGGCTTCGTTGCCACAGGCGCGGAAGCTGACAGCGCCACGCTGTGCACGTCCGGCAATGCCACCCACATACGTGTCTCCCACAAAGGAGCACGAGGCATCGAGCACCAGATTCTCCACCTCGGCACCGTCGCCAAGGAAGCCGAAGAGTCCCACATAGCGAGTGCCTTCTACATGCAGGTTGCGAATGGTATGCCCGCGGCCGTCGAAGTGCCCTTTGAAGGGCCATGCCGCCGTGCCCGCCGGCTGGAACTTACTGCCGAAGAACGACATGTCGAGGTCAGCATTCAACTGCACTTTAGACGTCGTGCTCAGCTGGCCGCCATTGAGCTGCAGGGCAAAGTTCACAAGGTCGTAAGGTGTGTTTATCTGATAGATGCCGTTCACCAACTGCAGCGGACCGAAGGCCAGCTTCTTGTCCATCCAGTCGATGCGTCCGCTGGCATAGTTCTTCACATTGTCCATCTCGGCTTCCCACGAGCCCCAGACCACAGGGTTGCAGTGCACCTTCTGCAGCAGGTAGGGCCAGCGGATGAAGTTCAGTCGGGCCGAGGCTCGTGTGAGTTCGCGCAGCGAGTCGATATACTGCTCTATGTTCTGGTGCGTGAAGATGCTGTCCTCGCGCAGCCGTGCCCACATCTCCTGCAGTTGGCCCATTGCACTCTGGTCGGATAGGATGCGCGATACGAACTGGCGCCAGTTGCCAGCACCGCGCACCGGGTAGGTCCACTCCTCGCGTTCGTTGCCGGGATAGACGCTGAAATCGTTCTCCAGCGAGAGGTCGTTGTCCCACACGGGCCCCGTGTAGATGAGCGAGTCGCCACGTTCCTTGTACATATACACCTGCCAGAGCATGTCGGTGTTGCCCGAGAACTCGTTGGCGAGGAAATACTTCAGGAAGGAGTCCAAGTCGAGCATCGGCCGATAGCCGTTCTCGGGGTCGGTATAGTTCGAGGCAAATACACGCTCCTCCATGGCGTTGAAATAGTCGCGGATGTAGCGGTACTGCACCTGCTGTATCACATCGTCCTCAGGTTCGTGCACCGAGATGGGGTTGCCGCGCGAGGACGTGAAGTTTATCGGGTCGCCGCTGGCATAGCCGTTCATCTCAATGAGGTATCCGCCCGTCAGTGCCTCGCCCTCGATGTCCGTCTCCGTCATCTCTGTGATGGGGATGCGTTCGGGGTTGCTGCTCACATGGTCCGTCAACTGGTAGCAGCCGCGGTACTCGCCGTTCAGCAGCAGGTCCACGCTGCGACACCAGGGTGTGAAGGGCATGCCGATGCGTTGGCTCACCTCGAAGGCTATATTGTTGCGCACCAGCGTCTTGTCGCCAAAGCTATTGACGAGCGTCCACTTCTTGGCCTTGGCTGGCGATTCGTCGCGCTCCGAGCCCTTGAACATGTGGTGCTTCTTCTCGTCGGCAAACTTTATGCGGTAGGGTTTGTTCTCGTGCGAGGCAGAGTAGTTGCCGCGCACACGTGTCAGTATGGGATATTCCTGTATGCGTCGGCCTCCGTCGTAGACAATCGTCACGTTCGACACGAAGTCCTGCCCTTTGGACTGCGGCACATAGTTGTCCTGCACATGAATGCTCACAGTGGGTAGGTCGGTCACCTGATAGAAGAGGCTGTCCGTACCTTCGCCCTCGTGGCCGTAGAACTCCAGCTCGGCCACCTGCGAGCGCGACTTGTCGGGACCCACATAGCGCACGTAGCGAAAACCGCGCGTCACCTTCACACCGAAGCGAGTCATGCCGGTGGAGGCTGGCGTATCGTCCACCAGATAGAGCGGCACAGCATCCATGAAGTCCGGGCTGTTGGCACCCTCGAAGATGCCAAGCTGCATCTTGCGCGCACCGCTCAGCCCGCCATAAGGCTGCAGGCCCACACGACTGATGACATGCGGCGTGCCCAAGTCCAAGCCCACCCAACCCATACTCGGGTCGTAGGCCGAGAAATACGTATCTGCACTTCCGTCGAACGCACAGGCCGGTGTGTTCACCGTGGTGCTGTACGTGCCACTCTGCGGGTTGTAGCTACCCGAGCCGATGGGCGTACCCGTCAGCACCTTGTCCGCAGAGGCTGCCCACAATGGCAGAGCCACACAGACGACCGACAGAAGGATGCGAAAAATATGTAGCCGTTTCTTCATACGCGCGCGTTCTTAATAATAATATAATAATTGCGGGGCAAAGATAGTACAATTATCCGAGACACACAAATAAAGGGCGGTGTAATTTATTTTTCCTAAACTACACCGCCCCGTCAGTTATCAGTTATAAAGAAGCTTTTTCAACGTTTGCCATCAGTGCATCAGAGCGTTGATGAGTGCGCCCACTGCTATGCCGGCTGCCACACCACCCACCACCGGTGCCACGTCGGCTGCACAGATATGGGAGTGGAAGTGAGCCACAGGGTGACCGTAGTAGTAGTCGGGTGCGAAGTAGGTATCGTACCAGTACCAGCGGCTGTCGCGCAGGTAGCCCCAGCGTCCTCCGTGGTAACGTACACGACCCTCCCAGCCGGGCAGGAATCCACGAGCATCCACGTAGTGGTGCATCGGACGACCCACATGGTGAGCCACAGGCACTGCGTGGTGGCGATGCATCGCGGGTGCTGGAGCCCGATGCGACATCCTCACTTCGCGATAGTCACCGCGGCGACCGCTCACTACACGTCCTCTGGCGTCTGCGTTAACACTTGCCATCATCATGGCCATCATTGCTATCAGGAAAAATACATTGCGTTTCATAGTCGTAAGTTTTAGAAGGGTTATCTATACTGTTTCTTACTCTCTGTTTTGTGACTTTTATTTCCTTTTGTCACCGCAAAGATACGGCGCTTTCCGAGGGTATTCCAACGGATTTCTCCTAAACCGCAATATGAATTTCCCTAAATCGTGGGGGAAATCCCTACGGGCAACTCAGTCCATAGTTCATAGTTCATAGTCCATAGTGCATAGTTGTAGGACAATGCCCTGCATTGTCATTCCTCCTTCGTCAGCAAAAGCCCCTCCCCTCGGGCAATCGCGCGTTATGCGTTCAAGCGATTGGTGAGGGCGAAGCCCGAAGACGGGCAAGGTTAGGAGGGGGCTTGATGTGTCCCGTGCCATGCGGTCTTTGACAAGCAAAGACCCTACAGCGAGCCAGGTGCTTCGCAAATAGTAGACATCACGGGTAGGGAATTTGCTTGTCAAATTCCGAAAATAGCAAGGCGTGATGTGCCTCGTGTTGTTTGTTCGGGCGGCCTACGGCCTTGAAATTATATTTAGAATTAGGATTTAAAATTAAACGAAAGGCGGTTAAATAGAATTTTAAATATGAATTTTAAATTAAATTTTGAGCGAAGCGACCATTTCTACCACCATTTTCGGAATTTGACAAGCCTTGCCCGCCTTCGGGAATGGGGAGGGGGCTACAAAAAAGCCCCTCTCCGTTTGGAAAGGGGCTGTATCGGGGAAGGATGTGTTTACCACTGCTGGTCCCACACATTCCTCTGCTTCGTGCGATACGAAGTGTTCACATCATTCTGGTTAAAGCCGGTGTCGCCATTCTTGTATATGCGAACCTGGCTTTCTGCCACCATCTGCTCTGTGCCCAGCTCCACCTGGAGCATCACGGGCTTAATATATGGATTCTTCATATTACTTAAACTTGAACCACAGCCCCCACCCTAGTCTCCCCGTCTTCGGACTTTGTCCTCACCAATCGCTTGAACGCATAACGCGCGATTGCCCCGAGGGGAGGGCGTGAGATGTTAGGCGTTAGGATTATCTTTTAGAATTTCAAATTATTCTTTTGTCACTACTCCCCTCCCTCGGGAGGGGCTTGGGGGAGCTCGTTCCGTCGGAGAGCAGGATGTTCAGCGTCTTCACTCCGGCTGGTGCTGCGATGTACGAGCGGAAGGCTGTGGCAGTAGCGCCGTCGGTGGTCAGACCGAAGTATGTGCCGTCGCTGCTCAACTTGTAGAAGCCTGCACCAAGAGCGTCATTGTTGGTGAACGTACCCTTAACGGTACCGCTGTTGTCCACGTCCTTCACCATTGCCACGTTGCTCATCGTGCCGAAGTTGAAGTCGCTCGTCACGGATGCGAAGCAGGGCGTGCCTGCTGCAACCTCCTCGTCCACTTCATTCAGCGTCACGGCGTCAGTGCCCACTGCACTCAGTGTAAAAAGCTTGCTGCCGCTGGGCAAATCCGATTTCTTTATAGCGAACGGCAGGCACAGGCTGTGGTAACCGCCCGCTTCCAGCATGCGGTTGTACGCCAGACTCGTGGCCGTGAAGTTGCCCGTGGCAGAGAAGTCTTCAGTGTCAGTCAGCGTCATGCTTGAGAGCGTGAAGTTGCTCTCGCTGTTTGCATAATATTTATTTATACCCGACGTAACGGTCTCGTACACCTTGGGGCCTTGAAACACTGGGTGAGCATCCGTGCCAATGGCTTGTCCAAAAATGCTGCTGGGCAGTTTGTAACAAAGTTCGCCGCTGGACACGGCAACCTCTCCGTTGCGGTAGTCATAGTTGTTGGTGTGAGTTCCTCCTCCATTGCGGAAAAAATCTGCATCAGCATTGTTCTCTGTATTTTTTGCCACACCGATATTAAAGCATTCCTGCACGAGATTATTACTTCCTACCCAACCAGACAAAGCGCCGCCTTCGTGGTGAGAATTAACAGTTCCTGCATTATAGCATTGCCATAATTCTAATCTTGCACCACCTGACATATTACATCCAAATATGCCAGCGCCATTAGCACCGCTTGTCGTCACATCAGCTTCGTTTCCGCAATGACGGATGTAGACAAAGCCGCCCGCATTGCTTCCACCAGCTATAGCACCCACATAGTTGTTGCCCTTAACTACACCTTTGGTCAGAATATTCTGTATATCCACGCCTCCGGTTACAACACCAAAGAGACCCTGATAGTCGGCTGAGGTGTTTGTCATATTCAGCGTCACAGTCTTATATTGTCCGTCGAAAAGAGCCTTATAAGGATATGACGTGTTTCCTATTGGCGTCCACGAAACCTCAGAAAGATCTATGTCCGTTGTAATTTTACCCTTAATGGTGTTGCGGCCTGCATTAACCATAGAAGCGAAAGAAACGAACTTTCCGGCATTCGTTATCTGGTAAACACTGCTGGCGTCGGTCGCAGGTGCTTCGGGAGAGAGACATTTTGTGCAGAAGCCTTCGGACGAATAACTGTGAGTCTCTGTCTGCTCAGTAATGATTGCAATTTCTGCCATCTGTATGTAACGGGATGGAATCTCATCGAAGGTAAATCGGTATTGGCTATAAGCTGCATCGCCGTAGCACTGCAGCAGGCAGGGATAGTAATTTTTTGCCTGCAAGCCGGTATAACCTGTACGGAGGCTTATGGTGCTCCATGTCTCACCGTCATTGCTGCCTTCCACCTTTATAGAACGAGGATTGCGGCCTGAATTACTTTGTGTATCATTTCCCGTCGTAAATAGGAATCCTGTTATTTTGGCTGCACTTGTAGCTGTCACCGTCAAAGTTGTAGGATTGCTGTTGCCTTCCAACTTGGTGCCAGTCTTTCCATCCATTGCATTAGGCCTCGAGCCTGTATTCGATGCGTTACTGTCTGTATAAGAAAATCCGACAGCCGAAGGAATCAGCTTAAGTTCAGAAATCTGGAAGCAACCATCGTTGCTATCCTTGTCAGTAACACTGAATTTGAAATACTTGTATGCGGTTGAAGTATTACAGAAGTAAGTATAGGATTTGTAGTTCTCGTAATCTTCCTCCAACCAATTGTCATCGGCCTGCTGGTTGATGATTACCCAGGTCTCCTGATCATTACTTCCATACAGTGTCCACGTTTTCGGAAGGCGTTTGTAAGACTTGTTGTCATTAGCAAGCGTTATCGTATAGCCTTGCAGATGAGTAGCCTCAGATGCTTCTGCTAATATATAAGTAGCATCCGAACTGGGATTGGCCATCCATTTTGTGCCAGTATTGCCATCGAGAGCATGTTTGGGTAAAGTACCATTAGTCCAAGGACCTTGCGAACCTCCGTTCTCTCCAATTGGCGAGAACGTGACTTGAGCATTAGAAATGCCCCCCCAACCAAAAGGAAAGCGATGCTGGCGAGCAGCGTTTTCATGGGGTTACGATAGTTTTGTTTCATCACTTAAATTTGTTAGTTATTAATGTTTGAATTTTTAGTATCACGGCGGCAAAGATAGAACATTATATTTGATTTACAAAATTTTACACATAATAATTAATGTAACGAGCGCGAGTGAGGATGTGGGCAGAGGGATGTGTGGCGCGTGTCGCCCGCGTGGAAGAAAGTATGTAAATCGAATTTTCGATTCACATCGCGATGCAAGACGGTACGCGCCTTTTGTGTGTCATTCTGAGGGAGCGAAGCGGAGGAAGAATCTCAAGTCATATTGTATGAGATCTGCCACCCTCGGGCAGAGCACTGCCCTCACCAAGCTTTCAGGCACGAAACGACATCGAGTCGTTTCTCTGCGGCCCGGGCTTGCCTATCGTCGGGATGACAAGGAGGCGGGATGACGTGATGAACGCATCTAACGCTTCGCTCTGTAGGGCAATCGCGCGTTATGCGCTCAAGCGATTGCCCTACAGCGAGCCAAAAACAACAGTCTCCCAAAAATCACTTAAAAATTATCAAACGGCGGGGAATGAAGGACTTACAAGGGTTTACATCTTCCCGCTACAAAATACAGACACAAACGTTACGATTGTTACAGTGTTACAGTGTTACAGTTCATAAATAGCGAACCAAAAGTGTGTATATAATAATCTATATATATATATATATTTATATATATATATATAGTATTTTCTTTTTAGTCTTAACAACACTTACTCAAGAACTGTAACACTGTAACACTGTAACAACACATGGTTACATCACAAAAGTAATGAAGTTTTTCAAAATAAAGATACGCTAAAATTTGAAAACCGCATACTCAATGTTGTAACTTTGCCACGTGTCGCAGAGATGAATGCGACGCGTCGCGTGGGCGCATGCGACGCGTGGATATTGAGGAGGTGCGGCGATGTTACAATTGTGTGTAACATGAAAAATATTGGGCTGCGATTTGCATATTCCGAATTAAATTGCCTAACTTTGCGGACGTAAAGGACAGAAAACACACTTACTAACCAATTAAAAAACACACGAAGAAATGAAAAAGATTCTTTTTGCAGGTCTCATCCTTGCAGCTGGCATGAGCATTGTCTCTTGCAACCCGAAGCCTAAGACTACGACCGAGGAGAACGCTCTGACGCTCTCGGGTTTGAACCCCGCCGACTTCCAGACAGACAGCACGCAGCTGTATGTGCTGAAGAACGAGGCTGGAATGGAGGTTTGCTTCACAAACTTCGGTGGCCGCATCGTGAGCATCATGGTGCCCGACAGGGACGGTGTGATGACGGATGTTTGTCTGGGACACGACAACATTGCCGACTATGTGAAGTATGGTGCACAGGGTTGCAACTTCGGCGCCCTGATTGGCCGCTATGGCAACCGCATCGGCAACAGCAAGTTCACACTGGACGGTGTGGAATATCAGCTCATCGCCAACAACAACGGCAACAGCTTGCACGGCGGTGGCAAGACGGCTTTCCACAACCGCATCTGGGATGCTAATCAGGTGGACGACAAGACGCTGGAATTCACCACCTTCAGCCCCGACGGCGAGGATGGCTACCCCGGCAACCTGAACGTGAAGGTGACGTACTCGCTGAGCGAGGACAACGCACTGCAGATCAGCTACGAGGCAACGACCGACAAGGCCACCGTGCTGAACCTGACGAACCACTGCTACTTCAACCTGAGCGGCGACGGCAGCAAGGATTGTCTGAACGAGACGCTCTGGCTGGATGCCGACCAGATTACGGCCGTGGATGCCAACGTGCTGACCACCGGCGAGTTCCTGCCCGTGGAGGGTACACCGTTCGACTTCCGCACACCGGCTGTGGTGGGCGATGGCATCGACAAGACGGACAACGAGCAGATTGCCAACGGCAACGGTTACGACCACAACTGGGTGCTGAACAACCCGGGCGACATCACCAAGTGCTTCGGCTGCATCAGCGACCCGACAACGGGCATCGAGATGAAGATGTTCACCGACCAGCCGGGCGTGCAGTTCTATGCCGGCAACTTCCTGGATGGCAGCTTCGTGGGCAAGAAGGGTGTGAAGTATCCGCGTCGCAGCGCTTTCTGCTTCGAGACGCAGCACTATCCCGACAGCCCCAACCAGCCGGCCTTCCCCAGCACGACACTGCTGCCGGGCGAGACTTACGCCACCACTACCATCTACCAGTTTGGCGTGGCTGAGTAAAGAATTGGCCTTACGACCAGAAACGCAGGCATCCCACCCCCGCAAAGGCGAAGGTGGGATGCTGCTGTTATACAGGGATGAGCGTTTAGAACGTCAGGTTGGCGCCTACACCGAAGACGCGGTTCTTGCGATAGTAATGGTCGGTCTTTGCACCGGCAGCGGTGGCGGTGGTGACATCGCGTGTGTGATAGAAATTGTGCATGTAGCCGAGGTCGATGTCGAGGTGCTGCGTGGCATGTATGCGGGCACCCAGTCCGATGGCATTGCTGCTGACGTTGAAGCTGAGGTCGTTCATGTAGGCGTCGCTCAGGCGGTAGCGAGTTATCTGCCAGCTGCCGCTCAGCGTGAGCCACTTGCAGAGGTCGTATTCTGCACCGGCCGAGAACTCGAGCGTGCCCTTGTCGATGAGGTCCTGCTTGTTGCCCTCCTTAGTAGCTTGCTTGTCGAAGTAGTAGTGCCAGCCGCCCATCAGACGCAAGGCCGAGCAAGGGCTGTATTGGGCTCCGGCTGTCAGTATGCCGGGTATGTCTTCGCGCACCTTGCGCCCGTCGGCAAACTGGCCGAGCGTGGCATTGGTGGCAGCCACAGCGGCTGTGTAGGCGTTCATCTCGGACTTGTTCTTGAGGCTCAGACGGGTGGGCAGTTCGTACTTGACGGCGAGGTTCCAGTGCTCGTTGGCCTTCCAGTCGAGACCGATGATGGGTGTCACACCGAAGCCCGTCTGGTCGGTATTCAGGTCGAGGCTGTTGGCAGCGAGGTCGGCGGTAGTCAACGGGGTCGTGGCGGGGTACACATAGTAACCCTTGACGTCGGTCACCCAGCCGTTGTAGTTGTTGGTGGCATAGACAACACGCAGACCCAGCGAGACCGACAGGTTGTCGAGTATCTTGTACGTGCCGCCCAGGGTGAAGCAGAACTGATAGTTGCGACCCTTCATGTACTCGTTGAGACTGTAGCCGCGGAAGGCAGCCTGAGCAGCAGGCGCAGGCACTCCATTCGCCACCAGATTGGAGACGATGCCAGACATAATCTGACCGGCATAGAGCGCCTCGAAGGAGCCGAGTCCCTGGTCGAACTCACACTTGCCGCCACCGCCACCGAGTGCGAAAGCAAGGTTGGCACTCCAGCGGCCATCCCAGTTGTACGATGCCTGCAGCGAAGGAATGATGGGTGCATTGGCATCGCCCTCGAAACGATGCGTCGCCTGCGGGTTGGCTGTGTTGGTGGCAAAGAGAGGGAACGTGGTGGTGATGTCGCGACTCTGCTTGGCGCTCTGAATGTTGAGACTCAGGTGCAGGCCCGGCGACAGGAAGGCCGTGCCAGCCGGGTTGGCATAGAGGCCCGTTATGTCGATGATGCCGTCCTGGCTCATCTGGCGCAGGAACGATGCGTTCTGGTTCGTGTTTGTGAGTAGGCCTCCGGCCACAGCTTGCGATGCGTAGATGCCGCAGGCCACGATAAAGCACAATGTTTTCTTCATAATAAACTTTGTATTGGTTTTCTTAAATCGGCCGCAAAGGTAAGCCAAAGAATGACATTGCACGCAAGAATATCCTACAAAAATGCTTTTTACACCGTATTTTCGTTCATTTTGTCCTATCGTCGTATTATTACGTCCTGTAAAAATGCTTCGTGCGGCAAATGTTAAAAGAAATGACATCTTGCACATTTTTTCCGGCTCACGTGCGCGCGAAACGAAAGATTATGAGTACCTTTGCATTAGCTAACAACAAAAAAAGAAGAAAGAGAACGATGAGGAGTTGCAGAATATTAGTGACACTGCTGCTGGCGGGGCTTGCACAACTGTCGGCCAAAGCACAGCTGACACCGACCGACATGATGGCCGACTCCATCTGCATCAACGAGATAATGGTTGGAAACTACGACCAGTTTGTAGATCCAAGCTGGAACTATGGTGCGTGGGTGGAGCTGTTCAACCGCTCGGGCCAGGAAATGGACTTCAAAGGATGCTGGGTGAGCGACGACCCTGACAGCCTGATGAAGTACCACATCACAGAGCCGCACGTACTGCCGCCACACGGATTTCTGAACCTTTGGTTCGACCATCACGACAAGTACTGCCCGAGCCAGTTGCGCATGTCGTTTGACGAAGACGGCGGCACCTTCTACCTCTGCGACCCATACGGCCACCTTATTCTGCAGGCCGACTATCCGCCAGCCATCCTGCGATGCAGCTATGCACGACGGACAGACGGCGACAACGAGTGGGGCTATACGGGCACGCCCACACCTGCTGCAACCAACGGCGAGCAGACGCTCTGCAGCGAACAGTTGGCACCGCCCGAGGTGAGCCACGAGAGTTGTGTCTTCCCGCAACGTCTCACCATCACCGTCACCATACCCGAAGGATGCACACTCCGCTACACCAAGGACGGCAGCACACCGACCAAGACACACGGCACGATTACTCGCATCGGCCGCTTCAACCTGACGGAGACCACTGTGATGCGCTTCCGACTCTTCTGCGACGGCATGCTGCCCAGCGATGTAGTGACTCGCACCTACGTGAACGAGGCGTTCGACATTCCCATCCCCATCGTCTCGATTGCCACCAACTCCACAAACCTCTACAGCGCCGAGCTGGGCATCTTCACCCGCGGCACCAACGGCCGTGCCGGACTGGGAGAGACCACGCCATGCAACTGGAACATGGACTGGGACCGCCCGCTCAACTTTGAGTTCATCACGGCCGAGGGCAAGGGAGTCATCAATCAGGAGGTCACCGTCAAACGCAACGGAGCCTACAGCCGCCGATACACACCATACGGATTCAAGGTCAAGGCCGAGAAACTGCTGGGCGACAACCGTCTCCGCTACCAGTTCTTCCCCCACAAGCCACACCTGCGCCACAAGCAAATGGTGTTCCGCAGTGCCGGAAACGACTACAACAGCCGCCTGCGCGACCCAGCCGTGCAGCACATTGCGCTGCTGAGCGGCCTGAATCTGGACATACAGGGCTACGAGCCAGTGGTGCACTTCATCAACGGTCTCTACCGCGGTACAATCAACATGCGCGAGCCGAACAACAAAAACTACGTCTTTGCAAACTACGGATACGACGAGGAGGAGATAGACTTCTTCGAGATGGACGGCGACTCGGGATACGTGCAGATGGCCGGCGACCGCACCGCATGGGAGCGGCTCTACACACTGGCTCAGACGGCCTCCAATGCCGACAGCTATCGCGAAATCTGCACACTGCTCGACATCGACGAGTTTTGCAACTACATGGCCGTGGAGTTCTATCTGGGCAACGACGACTGGCCAAAGAATAACTTCAAGTGTTGGCGCCCACGGGCTGAAAACGGACGCTTCCGAGTCATCACCTACGACATCGACCATGCCTTCAACCTTACCGACGTCTTCAAGTCGTTTGCCAACAAGAAGAACTGGACTTGGAACCCGCTCTACAACGAGTTCAGCGAGCCAATTCCACGCATCACGGGCGAGGTGGAGATAGTAACCATCTTCCTCAACCTACTCAAGAACGCCGAGTTCTGCCGCCACTTCATCGATGCTTTCTGCATCGTGGCCGGCTCTGTCTACGATCCTAACCGCGCCGAAGCTATCCTGCGCGAACTTTGCACACGCGTGGAAGAGATACAACTGCAGCCCGACAACGGCTACGGGCGCAACGTCTCGCCCTGGAACACAGGCAACACGCTGATAGAGAGATTCCACGGGCGGCACGCCGAGATGTATCCCATACTGGAGGCCTACAAGGCATTCGGACTCGCAGGTGTGACACCGCAGGACGTCTCGCTCTCGGCCAACACAGAGGGCGCTCGCCTCTTCGTGAACGACCAGATTGTGCCCACGGGCAAACTCATCGGACGTCTCTATCCGCCCATCCATCTCCGGGCCGAAGCACCCGCAGGCTACCGATTCTCGCAGTGGAAGCTGGTGGGAGGCAAAGTGACAGGCACGCAGCAGACACTCATCCCGTCGCGCTCGGAATGGAGCTACTACGACAAGGGAAGCCTCGACGCTACAGCCACTTGGAATACGTCGGCCTACAACGACTCGCGCTGGTCGAAGGGCTACGGACCGCTGGGCTACGCCAAAGACAACACACAGTTCAGCACGATTCTGGACTACGGAGGCGACACCAGCAACCGCCGCACCACCTTCTACTTCCGCCACCACTTGACACTCGACGAGGAACCGACGGCCGACGATGTGTTCCAGCTGGGATTCAGCGTCGATGACGGAGCCGTTGTGTACGTGAACGGCACCGAAGCCTTCCGCACAAACATGCCCACCGGCACGGTGAAGTATGCCACGTTCAGCTCGGGCGCATCGTCCAACAACCCCGACCAGGGAACTACGATGCTCAGTCCCACGCTGTTCAAACGCGGCGACAATGTGATTGCAGTGGAGGTGCATAACAACAACAAGACGAGCAGCGACATCTATTGGGACGCATCGCTGACGCTGCGCCGCTCCATCAACACCGGCACCACTATGCTGGGCGACACACCCGAGATAGACTTGCCCGAGGGCGCCGAGATGGAACTGCAGGCTCTCTTCGTGCGCGACGAGCAGGCCGCAGCAGCACTGCCGCCAGTCGTCATCAACGAAGTGGCAGCCTCGGGCAGCATGTTCGTGAACGAGCACTTCAAGAAGGAAGACTGGGTGGAACTCTTCAACACCACAGACGAGGACATCGACCTCGAGGGCTACTACCTCTCGGACGACGTAGACCAACCCACCAAATGCTGCATCACAAGCGGCGAGCAGCAGGTCAGCACCATACTGCCGGCCCACGGCTACCGCATCGTATGGTGCGACAAGTCGCCAGCCGTCAGCGAGCTGCACGCATCCTTCAAGTTGGCAAACGCCGACCAAGCTTACGTGGTACTGACGTCGCCCGACCGTTTGTGGGCCGACACGCTCATCTACTGCGCACACGACGGCACAGAGAGTTTCGGACGGTTCCCCGACGGCACACGCCAGACCTATCGTTTCTCGCGCCCGACCATCGAGAAGTGGAACACGATGACCATGCTTTCCGAACGCTGGCAGGGCGAGCCTGTGACGGGTACGGGCGGCGATGGCATCAACGAGACGATGGCTTCGCGCGACGGTGGACTGAGCATACAGCCACGATCCTCGGCATTGCTCATACACAGCGAGGAAGCTCAGACGGCCACACTCAGCGTCTATACACTGGGCGGCTCGATGGTGATGCACACCGACGTGCCGATGCAGGATGGACGTGGCGAAGTGAACATCTCGCTCCTAGCACGCGGCACCTACGTGGCCCGCATCACAGACAGCACAGGACACAGCGTGGCTACGAAGTTCAGCAGGAACTGACGCCACACGTGGCATAAAAATTTTCACAGCTAGCATTCAGGAGGACGTAGTGTCTTATGCGCGTGCGCGTACATAATTTTTATACGTCCGCCATGCAACCTTTTGGCCGCTGGGCTGTCAAACAAAGAAACCCGACATTATGGCAAAGAAAGAATCACACGACATCAACCGACGCCAATTCCTCATTGGCTCGGCATCGGCCTTCTCGCTGATGGCCTTCAGACCGCTGCACTCGGTGGCAACACCCTTCTCCGCTGCAGACGCGCAACAAGAGACTCAGACCACCACGGGCGGCACAGGAATGACCTACCGCACACAGAATGGCAGCGGCGAGAAGATTTCGCTGCTGGGATTCGGCATGATGCGCCTGCCACGCGAGCAGGAGCAAGTGGACCGTCTGGTGGACTACGCCATCGAACACGGCATCAACTACTTCGACACCGCACCCATCTACGGCCAAGGGCGCAACGAGGGAGTCACAGGCCGCACACTGAGTCGTTTCCCGCGCGAGAAGTTCTACGTGGCCACGAAGATGTCAAACCAGAACCGCGACCTGTGGTCTTTCGAGCGGTCGAAAGAGATGTACGAGAACTCGTTCCGCCAGTTGCGCGTGGACCACATCGACTACTACCTGCTCCACAGCGTAGGCAGCGGCGGTATGGATGCACTGCGCGGCCGCTTCCTCGACAATGGCCTGCTGGACTTTCTGCTCAAGGAGCGCGAGGCCGGACGCATACGCCACTTGGGATTCAGCTATCACGGCGACGTGAAGGTCTTCGACTGGCTGCTCGACCACAACGACACATATCACTGGGATTTCGTGCAGATACAGATGAATTACTTCGACTGGAAGTATGCCGTTCGCAACCGCCGGCGTGGCGACGCCAACGCCGAGTACCTCTACAAGCGGCTCGCGAAGCTGGGCATCCAGTGCGTCATCATGGAACCAATTCGCGGCGGTAGCCTGGCCAACGTGGCCGACGACATACGCCAGCAACTGCGCCACTCGCGGCCCGACGACAGCCCTGCACGCTGGGGCTTCCGCTGGGTGGGCTCGCACCCCAACGTGCTGACTACACTGAGCGGCATGAACCGCATGGAGCACATCGAAGAGAACGTGGCCACCTTCTCGCCGCTGGAACCCTGCACCAAGGTGGAGGAAGCACTGCTGGCACGCGTGGCCGACAAGATGGCTGGCATACCCACCATCGGCTGCACCACCTGCGCCTACTGCATGCCCTGCCCCTACGGAGTGGACATCCCAGGCAACTTCGCATTCTACAATGCCGCTGCCACCAAGGGCACCCTACCCTCGTCCGACGCGCCGGCTGCTGAATACAAGAAGCGCCTGAAAGAATACACGACGGCATACGAAGAGACCATCCCCAAGAAGGAGCGCGCCAATCGCTGTCAGGACTGCGGCGAATGCCTGAAGAAATGTCCGCAGCAGCTGCTCATACCCACCCACATGAAGCGGCTGGTGGAACTTACGAAGAAGAAATAACACAGAAACAAGACGTAATGAAAAGAAAACTTACATTGGCAAGCCTTGCTGCTGCGGCCATTTTTGTGCTTACGAGCCAGACGCAGGAGGAACCCATCATGTGGGAAGAGCGAGGAATGACGGCCATCAACACTGCCACGCTGGCCACCGACGTGGAAGGCTACGCCGGCGCCACTCCGGTGATTGTATATATCAAGAACGACAAGGTGGAGCGCGTGGAGCCGCTGCCCAACGAAGAAACGCCTAAGTACTTTGCCCTGATGAGCCGCAAGCTGCTGGGGAAATGGAAAGGGATGCCGGCCAAGAAAGCCGAAACGGCAAAAGTGGATGCCGTGACGGGGGCCACGATGTCTTCCGACGCCGTCATCGAGAACGTGCGACGCGGAGTGGCCTACTACAACCATTTCAAACGCTGAAAAGACCATGAGACTCATCCTCTCCCTCCTCGGCGCACTGCTGGCGATGCACGTGGCCGCTGCGACACCATACGAAGTAGATACCTTCCAGACACAGAGCGGCAAGAAAGTACTCTTCACAGCCCTGAAGCACGCCAGCATACGCATCAGCTACGAAGGCACAGAGATACAAATCGACCCGGTGCGGAAGTTGGGCCAACGCGTCACCGACTACACTGCGATGCCCAAGGCTGACTTCATCCTGGTGACGCACGAGCACGGCGACCACTTCGACCGCGAGGCCATACAGCAACTCTCGACAGCCCACACACGTCTCGTCACCAACAGCCGCTGCAGCGACATGCTGGGCTACGGCCTGACACTGAAGAACGGCGAGGGCACTCGGCTGACAAAAGACATCAGTCTGACGGCCGTACCAGCCTACAACACCACACCGGGCCGTGAGAAATATCATCCGAAAGGACGCGACAACGGATACGTACTTACAATCGATGGACTGCGCATCTACGTGGCCGGCGATACAGAGGACATACCAGAGATGGCAGCACTGAAGGACATAGACATCGCCTTCCTGCCCTGCAACCAGCCTTACACGATGACACCCGAACAGTTGGCGAAAGCAGCACAGACGATACGTGCAAAGACCGTCTTCCCCTATCATTATGGGCAGACCGACGTCAGTCAGCTGCCCGCCACACTGCAGAAAGACGGCATCGACGTCAGAATCCGACACTACGAATAGCCAACAGACGGGGCCTCCACAGGAAGCCCCGTCCGTCGTATCCTGCCACACGTCAGAAACGGCTCGAAGGCAGCCCAATGACAACAAAGAAATAGAAAAAATAACAATACACATACAATAAACGACCCGCGGCGGTCGTTATTCACAAAGGATGAAAAGACAGCTCTGGATAGTAATGCTGCTGGTCAGCGTGGGCGCGAAGGCTCAGTTCGACGCAGTCTTTACCAACTCTTGGGCGCTGCAGTCCTTCTACAACCCTGCAGCGGCAGGCTTGGATGGGCTGCTCGATGTGCAGGCTGCCTACAGTATGCAGATGGCGGGCTTCGAAAACGCTCCGGCCACCATGTACGTAGGCGCAGACCTGCCGGTCTTCTTCCTCAGCCCGAGCCATGGCATGGGCGCCGGCTTCCTCAACGACAACGCCGGACTCTTCAGCACGAAGAAAATCTACGTGCAGTATGCATACCACCAGAAGCTGTGGGGCGGCAGGCTAAGCGTAGGTGTTCGTCCGGCACTGCTCACCGAAGGGTTCGACGGCTCGAAGCTCGATGTCAATGAAGACAACGACCCAGTCTTCGCCTCGAGCGAGGTAAACGGCAACGCCTTCGACCTCGACGCAGGAGTGCGATACAGCTACAAGCAAGTGTGGTACGCCGGACTCAGCGCTGCACACTGCCTCGGAGCACGCATAACAATGGGCGACGACAAGACTTACAAAGTGGAAGTGGACCCAAACTTCTTCGTCACCGGAGGCTACAAGCTGAAGTTCAGACAGCCGCAATACGCCCTGATGGCCGATGCAATCATGCGCACAGACTTGCAAGCATGGAAAGCCGACCTGACAGCCCGACTGGCATACGAGGGAGAGAAACTGAAGATGTACGCCGGCCTGCTCTACAGCCCTACACGCAGCGTGGGCGGCCTGCTGGGATTCAATTTCCACGGCGTGAACATCGGGTACTCATACGAGATGTTCACCACGGGCATCGGAGCACTGCACGGGACACACGAGCTGGTGCTTGGATATCAGACAGACCTCAACCTCTTCAAGAAGGGGAAGAACAAACACAAAAGTGTACGCCTGCTCTGAGACACGACAAGACAAGAAATAAGAAACGATAAAATATGCGGCACGGCCGCAAGAAAAACAAAATAAAAGAGCGATGAAGAAGAAAAGCCTAATAATGGTAGTTGTGGCACTGGCCAGTTGCTACACAATGACGGCCTGCATGGGTTCGTCGTCCACGGCCAACGCCACAGGCGGCGAGCTTACCGGAGTCCGCGGCGCTGCTTACAACGAGCCTACGCCCTTCGGAATGGTGGCAGTACGCAAGGGTTCGCTGAAAGTCGGCCTCGAGAACAACGACACCTTATGGGGTTCGGAATTTCCTACACGCGAAATCAGCGTAGACGGCTTCTGGATGGACGAGAAGGAAGTGAGCAATGCCAAGTATCGTCAGTTCGTGTACTGGGTTCGCGACAGCATCATCCGCGAGCGCCTCGCCGACCCCGCCTACGGAGGCGACGAGACATACAAGATAGAAGAGGACAAAGACGGCAATCCCATCACGCCGCACCTCAACTGGAGCAAGTCGATTCCTTGGCGCAAAGCCAACGAAGATGAGCAGCGCGCCATCGAAAGTGTCTTTGTGACACACCCCATCGACGGCACCAAGATGCTGGATGCGAGCCAAATGAACTATCGCTACGAAATCTACGACTACGCAGCCGCAGCACAGCGTCGCTACAGACTGAATCCCGAGGAGCGTGACCTGAACACCGACAACGAGGTAAGTTCGGAAGCTGTAATCATCAGCAAGGATACGGCGTGGATTGACGACGACGGAAAGATTGTACGCCAGACCATCACACGTCCGTTGTCTGGGCCGTGGGACTTCCTCAACACGTATATCGTGAATATCTTCCCGGATACGACCTGCTGGGTGAACGATTTCCCCAATGCAGACAACGAACGCTACATGAAGCTTTATTTCAACAACCCTGCCTACGACGACTACCCCGTGGTGGGAGTGACGTGGGAACAGGCCAACGCTTTCTGCGCATGGCGCACCGATTTCCTGCTGAAGGGACTCGGCGGCTACGCCAAACAGATACAGCGCTACAGATTGCCCAGCGAAATTGAATGGGAATTTGCAGCACGTGGCAAGGAAGGCAACCCATTCCCATGGGAAAGCAAGGAAGTGAAGAGCGACAAGGGCTGCTTCTACGCGAACTTCAAGCCCGACCGCGGCAATTACACACAAGACGGTAGCCTTATTACCAGCAAGTGCGGAATTTTCAGCGCCAACAGCAACGGCCTCTACGATATGGCAGGAAACGTGGCGGAGTGGACCAGCACGGTTTACACCGAGTCGGGAGTCGAGGGAATGAGCGACATGAATCCTGAACTGCGCTACAATGCCGCCAAGGAAGACCCGTACCGCCTGAAAAAGAAAAGCGTGAGAGGCGGCTCGTGGAAGGACCCCGAAAGCATGATACGCAGTGCTTGGCGCTCGTACGAGTATCAGAATCAGCCGCGCTGCTACGTGGGATTCCGCTGCGTACGCTCGATGGTCTTCGACAAGACGGGCAACAACGGGAAAACAAAGACCGCCGCTGCGGCCAGCGCACGCAAGACGCGCAAGTGAGGAAAGAAAGAAAAATTAATTCGGCTAAACGTATAGAAAGCAATGAATCCGATAGCAAAATTGCAAAAGTGGTTGGACTCTCCTTCGGGCCAGGTCTTTATGAATTACACCTACAGCTGGGGAGCAGCCGTCGTCATCTTGGGAGCTTTGTTCAAGCTGACACACATCCCGGGCGCTAACCTAATGTTGTTCATTGGTATGGGCACCGAGGTTTTCGTCTTCTTCATTTCCGGTTTTGAAAAGACGTACGAAAAGGTTCCACACAGCGAAGGTCAGGCGGCCGGAGGCGGCCAGACCGTTGTGGTGGCTGGCGGTGGCACACCGCTGGGCGAAGATGTGGAGTTGCCGCAAGGTCCAATCGTCATTGGTGGCGGTGCAGCAGCCGGCTCCGTAGTGGGCGGTCCGATTGTGGCTGGCCCTGTGGTGCAAGGCGGTGCGAACATCGACCCAGAAGCACTGGCCGCAGGAACAGGACTGAGCGCTGCTGCCGCCAATCTGGCAGCAGCCGGACAAGCTGCAGCCGAGGCACAACTGGCACTCAGCCAGCTTGGAAATGGCGGACAAGGCGTAGATGCCAACACCATCAAGGCCACCGACCCGAAAGACATTGAGGAGGCCGTAAAGAACTACGCTGAGGAACTGAAGGAACTGACCGAAGTGCTCGGCCGTGTGAAGGAGCAAGCCGCTCGGATGAGCACCGACAGCGAGGAGATGGAGAACCTCAACCGTACGCTCACAGGCATTGCCACCGTTTACGAACTGCAGTTGCGCAACATCAGCAAGCAGGTTTCTACGATAGAGCAAATCGACGAACAGACTCGCCGCATGGCACAGCAGATTGAGGAACTCAACAATGTCTATGCCCGCATGATTCAGGCACTCACCGTGAACATGGGAACTGCACCCGTGGCAGCACAGAACAAGAAGGCCGAAGCATCGGAAGAGTAAGGCTGCACGCGCTCCTGCGCAAGGCAACGTCCGGAGAACTGAATAAACAAGAAACACAAATATCATTCTCGAAGAGAAATGCCGATAAAGAAGAAAAGAATATCGCCTCGCCAAAAGATGATAAATCTGATGTACGTGGTCCTTATGGCCATGCTGGCGCTGAATGTGTCGAGCGACGTGCTGAATGGTTTCTCTCTGGTGTCGGACAGTCTGAATAAGTCTACGCAGAATTCCAACGAAGCGAACCAAGGAATTTATGCCGAGTTCGAGAAGCAGATGAAAACGAACCCGACCAAGGTTAAGACGTGGTACGACAAAGCGCAGTACGTGCGAAGCATCAGCGACTCGCTGTACAATCTGGCCGAAGAACTGAAGCTGGCCATTGTGCGAGAGAGCGACGGCAAGGACTGCGACGTACAGAACATCAAAAACCGCGAGGACCTCGAGGCCAGCACACAGGTGATGCTTTCGCCCACCAAAGGTCGCGGCAAGGAACTCTACAACAGTATCAACAGCTACCGCGAGCAGATTGTGAAGATGGTGACCGACAAGGAGAAGAAAGAAATCATCAGCAGCAATCTCAGCACAGATGTCCCGCAAAAAGGCAAAGTGCAGGGAAAGAACTGGCAGGAGTATATGTTCGAGAATATGCCCACGGCAGCAGCCGTGACGCTGCTCACCAAATTGCAAAACGATGTGCGTTATGCAGAAGGCGAAGTGCTGCACAATCTCATCAGCAATGTGGATGTGAAGGATATTCGCGTAAACCTGTTGGATGCCTACGTCATTCCCAACTCGCAGACCGTGGTGCAAGGCGGACGCTTCAGTGCACAAATCTTCATGGCAGCCGTCGATACCACTCGCCGCCCCACCATCTATGTTGGCGGCAAGCAGATACAAAGCGACAAGGGGCTGTATGAAATCGTCTGCAACAAGACGGGCGACTTCACACTGAACGGATACATAGAGATGATGGACGGCTCGGGAGAGACCGTGCGCCGCGACTTCTCGCAGAAGTACACGGTGGTGGCTCCGAGTGCAACCGTCAGCGCCGACATCATGAACGTGCTCTACGCCGGATACGACAATCCCATGAGCGTCAGTGTGCCGGGTGTTCCCCGAAATCAAATCAGCTGCACTATGACCGGCGGCTCGCTCACTCCCAAGGGCGACGGACATTTCATTGCACGGCCCTCCACACCCGGCACGGATGCTGTCATCACTGTTCATGCGCAGCACGACGGCCGCAGCCAGGAGATGGGAAAATTCACTTTCCGTGTGCGTAAGTTGCCCGACCCGACGGCCTACATTGCATACACCGATGCCAATGGCAATCAGGAGCGCTTCCGAGGCGGCGGTTTCAGCAAGCAGACACTCATGGGCACGGGCGGCATTGGCGCGGCCATAGACGATGGACTGCTCAACATCGCCTTCCAGGTGCAGAGTTTCGAAACGGTGTTCTACGATGCAATGGGCAACGCAGTTCCATACAAGAGCAGTGGCGCCAACTTCTCCGACCAGCAGAAAAACCAGATGCGAGGCTTGGCACGCAACAAACGATTCTACATCACCAACATTCACGCCAAAGGCCCCGATGGCATAGAACGTACACTGAATGGTGCAATGGAGGTGATAATAAAATAAACGAAGCAGAGAGTTCAGACTTTAAAGTTCAAGAGATATGAAAAGAATATCCATTTTTATCATAACCTTGGCGCTGGCAGGTGCCACTGCAGTGGCGCAACCGGCCAAGCGACGTTCCACCACGAGCACAGCCGCAGCACAGAAGCCGACTGCCGCAGCCACACAGAAGAGCGACCGCGCTGCACTGCAATTTCCCACTGCTGCAGCCATGCCCGAAGACGTGGTGTGGAAGCGCGACATCTACCGCCAACTCGATCTTATGCGCGACAAGAACGCACCCATGTACTATCCCGTGGAGCCTGTGGGCCGCCAAGTGAATCTTTTCACCTATCTGTTCCGCCTCATCCTGACGGGGCGCGTGCAGGCCTACACGTACAAACTGGACGGCAACGAGTCGTTCGAGGAGAAAGACAAGCTGGCCGTGAAGGATATGCTCGAGCGCTATGGCATTTTCTACGAGGAGAAAGACGGAAAGCCGACGGTGGCAGACAGCGATGTGCCCAGTGCCGAAGCCACTCGATACTACATCAAGGAGAGTGTCTACCTCGATCAGCGCACGGGCACGTTCAGCACCAAGGTGACGGCCCTCTGCCCCATCCTGATGCGCGAGGACGAATTCGGAGGCGAAGCCACTGCCTACCCGCTCTTCTGGGTGAAGTACGATGACGTGGCGCCCTACCTCACGCGGTTGCCCATGATGGGAAGCAATCTGAACAATGTTTCCAACATGACGGCCAACGACTTCTTTACCATGAACCGCTACGAAGGTAAAATCTACAAGACGAACAACCTGCAGGGCAAGGTGTTGCAGAACTACTGCGAGACGGACTCCGCACTGATGCGCGAGCAGCAGAAAATAGAGAAGCAGCTGAGCGACTTCGAAGAAGGCGTTTGGGGACACGTGGCAGCCGACACGACAGACAGCGTGCCCACGCAGACGGAAGGCAACAAGAAGTCCGTTCGCCGGAGCACGCCGGCCAAGACGTCCACCTCCGCATCCTCCAGCAGCCGACGCCGCACAGGTGGCGCCTCGGAGCAGAAGGCCAAGAGCGCTCCGTCTGTCAGTGCGCGCCGCCAGAGACGATAAATCGGGAGACTCCCGCATCCTCCCATTCGCGAGGCGTAAACCTACCCCTCCACACCTTCAATCCGCAGCCGTGTATGCAGACGTAATTCTTCCACTGCC
The DNA here is from genome assembly GCA_902787575.1 of uncultured Bacteroidales bacterium. Classification (GTDB taxonomy): domain Bacteria; phylum Bacteroidota; class Bacteroidia; order Bacteroidales; family Bacteroidaceae; genus Physcousia. The sequence continues at coordinate 86,472 of CADAGX010000014.1, forward strand.
TTTGGCCGGAACATACACATACACGCTTCCGGCAGAGATGGCTCCCACTGTGCAAGTTGGGAGCCGTGTCATTGTTCCCTTCGGCCAGCGGAAATTCTACAGTGCCATCGTGACACGTCTGCACGACCAGCGCCCCGACTATCCCACCAAGCCCGTCTCCGAACTTCTCGACGCATCGCCCATCCTCTTGCCGCAGCAGATGCGGCTCTGGCAGTGGATTGCCGACTACTATCTGTGCACCATTGGCGAGGTTTACAAAGCGGCGCTGCCCGGCGGCCTCAAGTTGGAGAGCGAAAGCGCCGTGGTGCTCTGCCCCGATTTCGTGGCCGAGCGACGGCTGTCGCCCTCCGAGCAGCAAATCTACGATGCGCTCTCGCAGAAAGGCGCCTTGCGACTTTCCGAGCTGCAGCGCGAGACCCGTCTGCGCAGCGTGCTTCCGGCCGTAAAAAGTCTGCTCGAGCGCGGTGCACTCCTCATGAAGGAGGAGGTACGACGCACTTACAAACCGCGTCTTCTGGCCTGTGTCCGGCTCTGCGACCGCCTGTTCGACGAAGCGGAGATGAATGCTGCGCTCGACTCGCTGCGCCGCTCGCCCTCGCAGGAGAAGCTGCTATTCAAATTCATCGAGCTCAGCGCCTTCACTTCTGCCCTTGCCTTGCAAAACAAAGCCCTGCTGCGCGAAGTCAGCCGCCAGCAACTGTTGGAGCAGGCCGCCTGCACGTCCGCCATTCTCAACGCCCTTTGCGCCAAGGGGATGCTCGAAGTCTACCAGCGTCCCATAGGCCGCCTGCCGCACGAAGTGGAGCAGGCGCAAATCCTCATGCCAGAGCTCACCGCGCCACAGCAGGCAGCGCTCTCAGCCATACGTCGCGAGTGGGAGACTCACTCCACTTGTCTGTTGCACGGCGTCACCAGTAGCGGAAAGACCGAGATATACATCCACCTCATACAGCAGGCACTCGACGAAGGACGGCAAGTGCTCTATCTGCTGCCCGAGATAGTGCTCACGGCTCAGCTCACCGAACGGTTGCGACGCGTCTTCGGCCACCGCTTGGGCGTGTACCACTCGCGATACTCAGACGCCGAACGCGTGGAAGTGTACCAGCGCATGTTGTCCGACGAGCCTTACCAAATAATCGTTGGTGTGCGCAGCAGCATCTTTTTGCCTTTCAAACGGCTCGGGCTGGTAATCATAGACGAGGAACACGAGACCAGTTTCAAGCAGCAAGACCCTGCACCACGCTACCACGGACGCAACGCAGCATTGGTGCTGGCCGCACAAAGCGGAGCACACACGCTGCTCGGCTCGGCCACGCCCAGTCTGGAAAGTTATTTCAACGCGAAGCAGGGAAAATATGGCCTCGTGACACTCAAGACGCGATACATGGATGCGCCGCTACCCACCATAGAAGTGGTGGACATCAGCGAGCAGCGCCGCAAGAAACTGATGCATGGTCCGTTTAGTCCGCGCCTTCTCGCCCTCATACGCGAGGCACTGGAGCGGCGTCAGCAGGTGATACTCTTCCAGAATCGGCGCGGATATGCTCCCATGGTGGAGTGTCGCGTCTGCGGCTGGGTGCCGCGCTGCCAGCAGTGCGACGTGTCGCTCACCCGCCATCGCAGCCTGGCAGGCCTCGTTTGCCACTATTGCGGCCGCTCGTATGCCATGCCGCAGGTCTGCCCCAACTGTCAGGGACGCGAGCTGCAGAGCTTTGGCTACGGTACCGAGCGCATCGAAGACGACCTACAGGCCGTCTTTCCCCAAGCACGCATTGCCCGCATGGACCTCGACACCACGCGCAACCGCCTCGCCTACGAGCAGATACTGCACGACTTTCAGCAGGGACGCACAGACATTCTGGTCGGCACGCAGATGGTCACCAAGGGCCTCGACTTCCGACACGTTTCAGTGGTGGGCATTCTGAACGCCGGCACCATGCTCTCGCAGCCCGACTTCCGCAGCCATGAGCGTGCATTCCAGATGATGGCACAGGTGGCTGGCCGTGCCGGACGCCACCAGCAGATGGGCCAAGTGGTGCTGCAGGCGCCCGACGCATCGGAACCGCTACTCTCACAGGTCATCCGCCACGATTACGAGGGCATGTACGAGAGCCAGATGAGCGAGCGCCAACTTTTCTGCTACCCGCCCTACTTCCGCCTCGTGCATATCTACATGAAACACCGCGACGCAGCCGCCGTGGAGCGGCTCGCCTCCGAGACGGCCACCCTGCTGCGCCAAATTTTCGGCGAGCGGGTGCTGGGACCCGATGCGCCCGCCGTGGCACGCATTCAGCAGATGTACATTCGAAAGATAATACTGAAGATAGAATTGCAAGCGTCGATGGCCGAAGTGCGACAGCGGCTACGCCAGACACAGCAGTACATTCTCTCGCTGCCGGCCTACAAATCTGCCCAGTTCTACTTCGACGTAGATTAATTCTGGATTAGGGAGTATGGATTAGGGAATAGAGTTTTTAGAATTAGAGGTTCAGCCAAACTCAATTCCCCTGTTCTTTATTCCCTAATCCGAAAGCCCCTTTAAGGAATTAAGGAGCCTTTTTCAGCAACTGCAGGATATCTTTTGCATCCTGATCGCCCTGTGCAGCGTCAGCACGCAGCTCAGCCATAATTTCCTTGCCATCCTTCTCATTGCTGACAGCCTTCTTGAAGAGCGAGATCGCCTTGGCGCGATTTTCTTCCACGCCCTTTCCTTTCAAGTAGCACTTGCCGAGTGCCAATTGACCATCGGCATTGCCCTTTGCTGCGGCCTTGCGGAAATACTCCACAGCCTTGGCGCGATCCTTTGTCGTTCCCTCTCCGTTCTTATAGCACTTGCCCATCTGGTATTCAGCCTTTGCATAACCCTGAGCAGCCGATTTCGAATACCATGCGAAGGCGGCTTTCTCGTCCTCCCTCACACCGTAGCCTTTGTCGTAGCAGCGGCCCAGCCGATACTGAGCCTTCTTATGTCCCTTTTCAGCAGCCGCCTTCAGTTTTGGCACTGCCTGCTTATATTCTTTTGCATCGTAGAAAGCCTTGCCTTCTGCGTAGAGCACATCAGGATGCTGAGCGGAGAGCGTGCCGCAGACAGCCATCAGCAGGGCGGCGAGGAAGAAGATTTTAGTTTTCATTGTCATTCGTTAATGAGTCAAACATAGTTTTTTCGGTTTCGCGGTGCAATATTACAAAAATTACACGAGAAAAAAGTTTTCCGACGTGTTAAATTTTTGTTACGACACGTCGTTTTTGCCGAAACCATGCCTCGAAGTCTGACATGCGAAAGGCAAAATATCAGAAACTATTATGCATTGTGATATTTTTGTCGTATCTTTGCACGAGAAAAGAGAGTAAGAACGATGCTTTTGGCCGTCATGCTACAGAATGCGGGCAGTGCGCTCGTCACGGACCCCACATGGGTGTTCCTGCTTGTGCTGGCAATGATACTGCTGGCACCCCTGCTGCTGCGCCGCCTACGTGTGCCACACATCATCGGTCTCATCATAGCTGGAATTCTGGTAGGTCAACACGGATTTAACATACTGGAGCGCGATAGTTCGTTCGAGTTGTTTGGCAACGTTGGCATTTACTACATCATGTTCCTTGCCGGCCTGGAGTTGAATATGGGCAGCGTGCGCCAGTACGGCTGGCAGGGGCTGGCCTTCGGCCTGCTTACGTTTCTATTGCCATTCGGTGTGGGAATGCTGACGGGGCACTTCGTGCTCGGACTTGGAACGGCTGCCAGCCTGCTTTTGAGCTGTATTCTTGCTTCCCACACGCTGGTGGCATACCCAATTGTGGGGCGTTACGGACTGGGGCGCCACCGCACGGCCGTAATCAGTGTCGTAGCAACGGCGTTCGCCATATTCGCGGCACTGCTGACGCTGGCCTTGGTTGTGGGCAGTATGGACGGCGACAGCAATCCTACGAAATGGATTTTCTTCGCCCTCAAGTGTGCAGTCTACGGATTCATCGTGGCCTATATTTTCCCGCGCGTGGGCCGCTGGTTCCTGCGACGCTACGAAGAAAGCGTGGCGCAGTATATTTTCATCCTCGTCATGGTGTTCTTGAGTGCGGCACTGGCTGAGCTGGCCGGACTGGAGGGGCTGCTTGGTGCCTTTCTGGCAGGTCTGGCGCTGAATCGCCTGATTCCGCACACCAGCCCGCTGATGAGCCGCGTCGAATTTGTGGGCAACGCACTGTTCATCCCTTACTTCCTTATCGGAGTTGGCATGATAATAGACCTGCGAATCCTGCTTAGCGATTCGGGGACGATACGCGTCATTTTAGCACTTGTGTTGGCTGCCACCCTCTCAAAGTGGCTGGCGTCATGGCTGATGGCGCGGCTCGCACGCATGGGCGGAGAGAGCATGTGGCTGATGTTCGGCCTCACGAACGCACACGCCGCAGGCGCCTTGGCCATTGTGATGGTTGGTACCAAGCCTGAGGTGAATCTCATCGACCCATCTTTGCTGAGCGGCACGGTAATGCTGATTCTGTTTTCGTGCATCATCAGCGGATTTGCCACCAGCTACGGCGCACGACAACTGGCGCTGAGCGACACCAGTCTGGAAGACAACCGCGGTTCGTATCACGGCAAGTGTCTGGTCACGTATTCGCAAGCCGACGCTGTGAATATGATGACGCAACTGGCCATCCTCATCCGCAACCCGTACATCCCTGACAGCCTGATGGGGCTGGCCGTAACGTATGATGGCGAGGAAGGGAACGAGAAGCACCGCATGGCACAGCAGATGCTGGAGCAGGCTAAGACGATAGCCGCAGCGGCAGACGTGCAAATGGCCACGCTGAGCCGCATGAGCAGCAATATCTCGAACGGCATCCTGCACACGTTGCGCGAATATGATGCTGGCGAAGTGATTTTCTGCCTCACGGACCGCGAGACGGGCCTGCCCAAGACGGCGTTGGGAAACACCATAGAGGCCGTTTTGGCTACCACGCACCGCGAAGTGATGGCCGTGCGAGCCATTGTGCCGCCCGGCACGCTCCGCCAGGTACAAGTGGCAGTACCCGCAAAGGCCGAGTACGAGGTAGGATTCTATAAGTGGCTGGAGCATCTCTGCCGAATCGGCGAGCAGACGGACTGCCGCATGGAGTTTCGGGCGCATCCCGACACGATGAAATACATACAGGGTTACATGGGACAGAAACATCCGCACGTGCGAGCCACTTTCACACCCATGACCCGATGGGGTGACCTGAGCAAGCTCTATGGCAAGCTGGGAGAAGACCAGATGCTGGTGCTCGTGTCGGCACGCCCGGGCTTCATCAGCCATACTTCGGCACTCGACAACCTGACACAGATGGTGCACCAGCATTTCGCCGACACCAGTGTGATGCTGCTCTTCCCCGACCAATGGGGCGACCCACTGGAGAGCGTCTCGGTTTTCTCGCCCAATGGCATGGCCGTCACACGTCAGCAAAACTCTTTATTCGGCTGGCTGCGGCGCCGCTTCTTCGCTGCCGGCTGTCTGCTGCTGGCCGCCCTGCTGCCGCTGCAGGCACAAAGGGCAGACCTGAGTAAGATGTCTCCGCTTGTACGCCGTGCTGCCCTAAGCGCCTCGCCCACGCGGGCCGCCATAGAAGATGAGAGCGAGCCTGCAGTGTGCGCCTTAGTACGTACCACACGTGCTGGTGTACTGCCCGAGCATGGCTGTCGCAGTCTGGCCTCGTGGGGAGACATACACATCGCACGGATTCCACTCTGCCGACTGGCCGCCCTCTCGAAGCGACCTGAGGTGCTGCGCATCGAAGCACGCGAGCCGTGCCGTGCACAACTTGACACCGCACTCATCATCACCCGAGCCGCGGCACTGCATCAGCCTGCAGACGACAGGCTGCCGCTAATGGGAGAAAATGTGGTGATGGGCGTGATGGACATCGGCTTCGACTTGACGCATCCCACGTTCCGCATGGCCGACACGGGCCGCCTGCGCATCAGCGCCTTCTGGGACCAGCTCGATTCGCTACGCATGGGGGCTGACACGCTCTTCGTGGGCCGCCAGTTCACCTCGCCCGAAAACATCCTTGCCAAAGCCCACGCCACTGACGGCTACAGCCAGTTCCACGGCACGCATACGGCAGGAATAGCATGCGGCAGCGGACACGGCGGCAACTTTGCAGGCGTGGCACCCAAGGCAGACATCTGTCTGGTGGCAAACGCCGTGTCAGAGGATCTGCCGCTCATCCCAGAGGAACGACGCTTTCTCTACACATCGGCCACCAACCTGCTTGGTTTCAAATTTATCTTTGATTACGCTGAGCGATGCGGCCGTCCGTGCGTAATTTCTTTCAGCGAGGGCGCCTACCAAGACCTCTACGGAGACGACCAGTTGGCCTACGAAGTTCTCGACTCCATGGTGGGCAGCGGGCGTATCATCTGCGCTGCGGCCGGAAACCTGGGCCGCTACCTCACTTACCTGCACAAGCCTGCCGGACAAACGTCGGCACGGAGCCTCCTGCAGTTCGAGTCGCAGAAGGCATACTACACGTTGCGCTCGTCGGACAAGACACAGGTGCGGCTCTCCTTCCTGACAGCACCCGAGCATGTACTGGCCGAGCGCGTTGTCACCACGGCCGAGATACTCGCCTGCCCCGACAGCCTGCTGCGCGACACAGTGCAGTTCGACGAGAAAGCATACGCACTGACTATGGCCGCCTACCCCACCTGCTACGATTCCACACGCTGGGCCACGGAATTGCTGCTCGAGAGCCTGGCCGGCGAAGAGAACCGCACGTACCGCGTCCTGCTCACACTGGAGGGACGCGAGCAGGAAGTGGAGGCCTTCGCCTCGGGTGGACATTTTGCCAACTCCAGCCTCTTCCCCGACTACCAGCAGGCCCAGTTCAGCCACAGCATACACACACCAGGCAGCGCGCCGAGCGTCATCTGCGTAGGCTCGACAGCCTACAGAACGGGCGTCCGCAACTTCGAAGGCCAGTGGCAACCGCTGGATGCCGGCTCCGGCGGACTACGTACCACCACCAGCAGCGTCGGGCCCACACTGACGGGACTGGTGAAACCCGACGTGATGGCTCCCGGACAGAACGTCATCTCGGCCATGAGCAGCTTCTATCTCGAGAAAAACAAAGAGAGCTGGGACGCCAGCTACGATGTGGAACGATTTTTCTACGAGGGACGCGAATACTCGTGGAACGCACAATCGGGCACTTCCATGTCCTGTCCACTGGCAGCCGGCATCATTGCCCTATGGCTCCAAGCGTGTCCCACCCTGTCGCCACAGCAGGCAATGGAGACCATTGCAGCCACCAGCCGACAGCCCGAGGCCGCACTCAGCTACCCAAACACGCAGTACGGCTACGGCGAGATTGACGCCGAAGCAGGACTGCACTACATTCTGCGCCACTTTGCAGGCATCGAGAATCCGTCGACAGGCGGCACGAAAAAAATGACAGCCATTTTCGATCTTTGCGGCAGGCGGATTTCCGAAAACCACGTGCGACACGGAATTTACGTCCTGCAGTTTTCAGACGGAAGCACCAAGAAAATAAAATTCTGACCATAACACACAGAAAATACGACCCATGACTAAGTTTAAGACACTCCTCGCATTGTTGCTGCTCACGCCAAGTTTGACGGCAATGGCCATCCGCACCACAGCACTGAAGTGCGAAATGCTCTCCAACCCCTGCGGAATCAACACCACACAGCCCAACCTCAGCTGGCAGATACCCGTCGATTACAACGGCATCGCGCAGAAAGCCTACGCCATTTTGGCCGCCACGACACCCGAGAAACTCAACGAGCAAGATGCCGACCTGTGGAACACCGGACGCATCGAGTCGGGGCAATCCGTCTGGGTGAAATACGGTGGCAAGGCACTCGCCTCGCGCAGCGTCGTGTACTGGAAAGTGAAAGTCTGGGACGAGGCAGGCAAGGAGTCCGGCTGGAGCCAGACGGCACGCTTCACGGTGGGACTGCTCAAAAGCACCGACTGGAGCGCCCGCTACATCGGAATGGAACGCGCCGACAAAGCCGAATTGCCACAACTGTGGCAGACATTCCAGTGCCCGGCCGACAAACCGACGGCTTTCCTGCACATCAGCACGCTGGGCTACCACGAAATCTACATCAACGGCCGCCGAGTGGGCAACGATGTGCTCACGCCTTCCGTGGTTGTCTTCCACAAACGCAGTCCCGCCATGTGCTATGATGTCAGCGACTTGCTGCAACAGGGAGAAAACGACATCGTAATCTGGCTCGGCAAAGGTTTCTACGACGGAAAGTGCTGGGGCGCAGTAATCAACGGGCCTTATGCAATGGCACAAGTGGAGATGAAAGACGGAAACGGCTGGCGCACCCTCGTCGGAACCGACAAGACGTGGCGCACGCGCCGCAGCGGATATTATCATCCCGGCTGCTGGGCAGACAACGCCTTTGACGGCGAAGTGGTGAAAGCAGCCGAGCTATTGCCCGACCTGACACGTGCCTCGCTCGAGACTGCAGAATGGAAGCCAGCTTTCGAAGCCGAAATTCCCGAACGCCTCATCACGCCCATGATGTGTGAGCCGAACCGAATCTTCGACGCCCTGCGGCCCAAGGACATCCGCCAGTTCGCACCCGGCGTGTGGCTCGTAGATATGGGACGGAGCGTAGTGGGATGGACGAAAGTGCGCTTCAGTCAGCTGCGTGCCGGCCAAGCCATCAACATCAGCTACTGCGACATGCTGGGTATGAACGGCGACTTCGAATACGGCGTGTTCACCGACCGATACATTGCACGTGGCAGCGACGAAGAAACATTCGAGAACAAATTTAACTACCACGCCTACCGCTACATCAAGCTCAGCGGACTCGACCGCGCACCCAGTTACGACGACATCACCTCCTACCTTATCCACACAGGCTACGACGTACGCTCTTCCTTCGTGTGCAATGACGAGGAGATAAACGCCATACACAACATGATACACTACACCTTCCAGTGTATCACACAGAGCGGCTACATGGTCGACTGCCCGCACCTCGAGCGCGGCGGGTACGGTGGCGACGGCAACTCGTCCACGCTGTCCGCCCAGCTGATGTACGACCTCTATCCGCTCTACACCAACTGGCTGCAGGCTTACGGCGACGAACAGGCAGACAACGGAGACCTGCCGCATACTGCACCTTCGTATAAACAATGTGGCGGAGGCCCCTATTGGCTCGCCTTCATCGCCAACGCCCCGTGGCAAACTTATCTGCAGTACGGCAACAAGGAATTTCTAGAACGTTACTATCCGCATATGAAGCGTTTCGCCGCCTTTGCCGAGCAATATATGCCAGACGGCATGCTCAACATCAAAAATCGCTGGCCCAACAACCGACTCCACAACTGGTTCCTTGGCGACTGGGCGCTGCCAAACGAAGAGCACCAGCACGACGAAGAAAGTATCGACGTGGTGAATTCTTGCACAATGAGCTGGGTTTACCAGATAATGGCCAAGACAGCTGCACTGCTGGGCAAGGCAGACGAGCAGGAGACCTATCAGAAGAAGCACGACGCCATCAACCAGCGCATCTACGAGACGCTCTATCATCCCAAACAGAAGGTGTATGCCAACGGCTTGCAGCTCGATATGGCATTTCCGCTCCTCGTAGGCGCAACACCAAACGAGAAAGCCGCCAGTCGTGCCAATCAGACTTTACGCGACATTACTTACAACCGATATGACGGCCATCTCCACACAGGTCTCGTGGGCGTGCCCATCCTTACGCAGTGGCTCACGCAAGCTGGCGAAGGTCAGCTGATGTACGACATGCTGAAGAAACGCAGCTTCCCGGGTTACCTTTATATGATAGAGAACGGCGCAACCACCACTTGGGAGCATTGGAACGCCACACGCAGCCGCATACATAACTGCTACAACGGCATCGGCTCGTGGTTCTATCAGGCACTGGCCGGAATAGTGAGCGACGAAGACGCACCGGGATACAAACATTTCTTCCTGCGGCCGCAGATACCCGACGGCATCCGCTTTGTGCGCTGCTGCAAGCCCACGCCATACGGCGAAATCCTTGTGGACTGGACGCTGTCGGAGCACACGATGGACCTGAAACTGACCGTGCCGGCTGGCACAACAGCCACGCTGGAGATGCCCTTCGAGGCAAAAAGCGTGGAGATCGCTTCCAAACGCCCGCCGCGTCGCGGACTTGTGTACAGCGATAAGGAGAAAACCACCGACACAGGCTGGCGCAACGAAGCACACGACCCCAAGCAACCGCTCCAGCTCACAAGCGGCAAGCACCGCATCGTTTACCATCTGAAATGAGTTAAGCATGATACAACTTCGCGACATCACCAAAAGTTTCGGCGCGCTGCAAGTATTGCGAGGCATTGACCTCGGCATCAGCAAAGGCGAAGTAGTCTCCATTGTCGGCCCAAGCGGCGCCGGAAAAACTACGTTACTGCAGATAATGGGCACACTCGACAGCCCGACCAGTGGCCGTGTCATCATCAACGGGCAAGATGTAAGCCAACTGGGGCAGCGCCGGCTGGCGCATTTCCGCAACCAGCACATCGGTTTCGTCTTTCAGTTCCACCAGTTGCTGCCCGAGTTTACCGCACTGGAGAACGTGATGATTCCGGCCTTCATAGGTGGTTCCGGACGAAAGGAAGCACGCGAGCGAGCACTCGAACTGCTGCAATTCATGGGATTACAGGAGAGAGCCGACCATAAGCCAAGCGAACTCTCGGGCGGCGAGAAGCAGCGAGTGGCAGTGGCACGTGCACTGGTGAACAAACCGGACGTGGTAATGGCCGACGAGCCAAGCGGCAGCCTCGACAGCCAGAACAAGGAAGAACTCCACCGCCTGTTCTTTGACCTGCGCGACAGGTACGGACAAACTTTTGTCATTGTCACACACGACGAGACACTGGCTGCCATGACGGACCGCACCATTCACATGATAGACGGACGGCTGAAAGATTAAGGAAACTACGTATGACAGAAATACTATTGGGCAAGACAAACCACCTGCGGCTCGTAAAACAGGTGGATTTCGGCTACTACCTCGAAGGCACCATTCGCGGCAACCGCACCGAGGTGCTGCTGCCTGCGGGAGAAGTGGACGCAGAGCGTTTCCCTGCCGGCTTCGGCACCGACGAAAACACGGAGTACTGGCTCGATGTCTTCATCTACCTCGATCAGGAAGAACGTGCCGTGGCTACGATGCGAAAGCCACTGGCCGAGGTGGGCGACTTCGCATTTCTCGAAGTGGCGTGGGTCAATAATTTTGGCGCCTTCATGCACTGGGGCCTCCAAAAGGACCTTTTCGTGCCCTTCCGCGAGCAAAAAATGAAAATGCAGAAGGGACGAAGCTATATCGTGCATCTGCACATCGATCCCACCACGTACCGCATTGTTGCCAGCGCCAAGATTGAACGCTACCTCAGTCAGGAAACTCCGCCCTATCACGCCGGAGACGAGGTGGATATCCTCATCTGGCAGAAAACCGACCTCGGACTGAAAGTTATCGTAGACAATCGCTTCGGCGGCCTGCTGTACGACGACCAAATCTTCCGTCAGGTGCGGACCGGCGACCGTCTGAAGGCGTACGTCACACAGGTGCGGCCCGACGGAAAACTCGACCTTTCGCTGCAGGCCAAAGGCCAAAAAGCCGTCACCGACTTCAGCGCCACACTGCTCGCCCACATCCGTGCCAACGGCGGCCGCTCGGAACTTTCGGACAAGAGCCCGGCCGAAGAAATCTACGCGCTCTTTGGCGTAAGCAAGAAGGTCTTCAAAAAGGCCGTGGGCGACCTTTATCGCCGCCGCCTCATCACAATCACGGACGAAGCCCTCGAACTGGCCGATGCGAAGCAAGACAATTTATAAACGACAAAAAAAGAAGAATATGACCACACTCATCCGACACCTTGTGTTACTACTCTTTTTCCTCTGCCTCGCGTCCCATACTACGGCGCAGACGCCACAGAACATCCGTCAGCTGAAACAGTTTGGCTGCGAACTGGCAGACTCCGCCCTGATGCAGAAGGTGGCGCGAAAATGTCAGTTCAGCCAGAACCGCGGAAAGTCGGTAGCTGTCTTTGGAGGCAGTCTTTCGGTAAATAAGGAGAGCCAAGCCGCAAAAATCATGTGGCGCGAATATCTTAACATGCATGTCACGGACTACGGCCACGGCGGCTACGGATTTTCGTCGTTACAGGGCTCTATTCTCGACCAAGTGAATCGCGCCAGGAAACATGATATCTATATTCTCTGGGCCAGTACGAACGATTACACAAATAACCGCGAGCCAGGGACACCTCAGGACTACACCGAGGCAGATGGTTTCGACGAAACGAAACTCGTCACGCAGTGTGGTGGACTGAATTATTGCATTCGCAAACTTCGCGCAAAGAATCCCGCCGCCACCATCTACGTTTTCGGCTCTCTCCCCTTCTGGTGGAACTCCGGCGGATACGATGCCACGAGTACTGAGACCAATCAGACGGGTCACAACTTTGGTTACTACGTAGAGTTGCAGCGGCAGGTCGCAGAGCAACAAGGCGTACTATTCTTCGACCAGTTCCGCCTTCCGTGTCTTAATATGGATACCAAGGGCCGCTACTATCTGGGCGACAACCTGCACATGAATTACAACGGGTACGCCAACGTGGGCCTCTACCAACTTTATTTCCTCGCCACGGAAAAAACGCTGCGCTGACGCAACCGATTTTCTCGCCTACGCAACATACCATTTACCAGATGTCTTCCGGTGTCTGCGGATTGTCGTAGATTTCCTTGGGACACAGCTCGATGTAATCCATATAAAGCTCGTTTGTCTGCTGGTCGAGTATGGATTTTAATCGCAGATAGTATGTTTTTCCGGGGTCGAGCGTTTCGCGCAGCAGGATGCGACGCAGGCAAATAGAATTCCAACGCTCGGTATAGGACGTGGATCCAGCACGCGTGATGGATACCGCCCCGTTCATAAATCCATTGTTGCGCAAGCGATGATCCACTTCGGCGTTATAATCCATGTCGTCGGGCGAGTCAGCCTCCCATCCGGTGAGCGGATTTTCGAGCGTGACACGCAAGTCCATCGGGATTCCCGTGACGTGCAGATGATTTGGGTCGGAGCCAAAATAAACTTGCGTGATGCCGCGTGCACCGGTGGCAATCACCTTATATCGCACCTCGTACGTCCCACGTCGTGGCACGGGCGGCAGCGTGAACGTCATGTCGTAGTTGCCGATGGCTTTCATCTCGTCGTTTGTATAGTTTTCCCAGTCGTAATGATAGCCATTGAAGTAGACAAACATGGCATCATCGTTCACACTCATATTTTCAAAGTATTGATATACGGAATTGGGCGGTATGTAGATGTGCATGAACTGCTCTTGGTTGGAATCCTTCTTGCGAATCTCGTTCGTCATGGCTTCGGGGAAGAGCGCCATGCCGTCGAAACGGATTCGTTCTCGCGCCAGATTATTGCGTACGACATCGCTGTAGCTTAGCGGCGCATCGATGGGGAAAATATTGGCGTTCGAGATGTCGTTCACCACGGTCAGCGGCCCCTCGCGGTCCACTCGGCATCCCACTTTCTGCGCATCGCATGAGATTTCCTTGCCCGTGCCTTTGCGTCCGTTGTCGATGACGGGGAAACGATTCAGACAGACGCCGTTGCTCATCGACGACTCGTAGAGTTTCAGCAGACGGCGCGCGCCCATGGTTGTGTAGTATTCATAGACGGGGCACACGTATCGATGTGGATTGTGCCACGAGTAGCCGTACTCGTTCTCGTGGTACACCATCTTGTCGGCCTGCAGCCGCATGGGCAGAATGTGGTATGTCACCCACTGATAGAGCATGTTGCGGGGCGAAGTATAATCGTTGTCGGCCACCAACTGATACTCGTCGGAGTACTGATGATTGTCCACAATCCATGCCGTAAGCCGCTCCAGCGCATCTGTGGCCTGCGGATCGATGCCCTGCGAGCGCCAGAACTCGTCTGTCTCGGGGAAGAGTGTAAAACCGACGAGCCGATGCGGCGGAGCATAGGCATGCGCATCCTGATTGGGACGTGGATCCACGAATCCCTTGTGCAGGAAGTGCTCCAAGTTGGGGATGAGTCCACGCTCGTACAGGTCTTCGTACACCTCGTCACGCTCCACAGAGAGCGTGTCCAGCAGTCCGCAAGCTTGCAGTGCACGCGAAAAGAGCAGGATGCCCTCGCGTTTCTCGTCGAGCAACGTTTCGAAATACGTGGCGGCAGTGACGTCGTTGGGCGCTATCACCTTATGAATCTGATGCACGACACCATTTAGCAGTTCGATGTCGCGGTTGCGCGAATCGATATGGCAGACGCCGTTGATATAGTACTCGTCGAGTTCGTCGTCCGGCCAGCTGACCGTCAGTTTGTGCTCGCAGAGATTTGCCAGCGGCAGCGTACCATTTTTTTGCGTAGGGAAGTATGAAATCAGGAAGCGCTGCGACTCCAAATCCGCCCCGTCGATAATGCTATTCTTGACGATAACCTGCCGGATGGAGTCGAGCTTCGCACTGTCGGGAAAGGCGGCCCACGTAGGTTCGGCTATCAGGCCTGTGTCTACCAGCTGTTGCAGATACTCGTGGATGGCGTCGTTTGTGGGTGCAAAGCACGTGTAATTTCCGCGGGCGGACATCAACTGATAGAGTGTGGACTGACTGCGCCGGCTCACTGGCACCTTCTTGAGCAGCTCCACATACTCCGAATAGTCGTCCGGATGCTTCTCGAGGTAGCTTACCACGGTATTCTCGGTGAAAACATAGCGCGCCGACGTGTCAATCTCCTCGCTGCAGGCAAGAAACGACAGACACGTAGCCACGAGGCCGAGCAGTGCATTTTTTCTTATCTTACACATTTTTTACCTTTTTACACCGCAAATGTAGCACTTTTCAGCGAACCGACAAAGAAATGACGTGTACTTTCGGCCAATACTACACGTGGCAAACACAGAAACTGCCTGTCGCAGAAAAATTGCGACAGGCAGTTTCCGTCATGTCAAAAGGCCGCACCCAAGATGCAGCGCACTAATACCAGAAGACGAGCTCGCCGCCCTTCACCAACTCGCTGTGCTGGATGCGGAAGTCACGCAACCTCCTGCCATTCCACGTAACGCGTCGCAGGGGCTGCTTTGCATCGCGGCGGCCACTGGTGCGGATGACAGTCTTGGTCATGCCGCCGTCGCCCAGCCGCAGTTCAGCGCTGTCAAACAGCGGAGAGAATAATTCGTACTGCGGCTCGCCCACCACCAGCGGGTAGAGGCCAAGAGAGGCGAAAACGAACCACGCGCTCATTGTGCCATCGTCTTCGTCCATTTCGGGGCAGTAACCACGAGACGCATTGCGGAAGGCGTGGCCCACGAAGGGCGTGGGATACGCGTCGTTGCCGCCGTAGCGATGCGTCGTGCTGTCGAGCGCCAACTCGCGCACGATGATGCCTGTGCGCGCAGGCTTGCCCAGCCGTCCGAAAAGGAAGGGAACGTGGATATCAGGTTCGTTGCCCTGATTATAGAGTTGCTCACGGAAGAAAGTCTCCAGCTGGCTGGCCAGTCGCGAGCGTCCGCACAGGCGTGCCATGCGGTCGAGATACATCGGAGCGCCCCAGCGATACTGCCAGCGCGTGCCCTGATAGAGGCCGTTGCCCTTCATCTTGGTATAACTATCGTCGATACGCATGAATTCGCGCGGCCAAATGGAGTCGAAGAGCTGTTCGCCACGAGCCGCGAAGCGTTGGCCGTCGGCCGTGTGCCCCAATTCGTGCGCCAACTGCCCGAGCGCCCAAAAGTCGGACGCGGCCTCGAGACACTGGTCGGGCGAGCGCAGCGGCAAGCGCAGGGCCTCAGCCACCATGCCGGCGTAGGAAGGACGCAGGTCGGACGCTGAAATCAGACCCTTACGCAGTGCATCCAGCAAAGTGGCTATGGCATGCTCGGTGCGCACCGTCGGCACACATTCGAAGGGCGTGGACCAGTCTTGCTTGCCCGTTATGTAGAGCTGTGCCAGCGACCACATAATGTCGCGGCTGCGCTCGGGCTGCAAGAGTGCGATGAGAGGGAATTTGGTGCGATACGTGTCCCAAAGCGACCACGAACTATAATACGGACGAAGGGCAGTGTGAGCCTTGCCGTCGGTGCCCATGTATTCGGTCAGCACCTCGTCTGTCACCAGGAACGGGCTGTGCATGACGCGATAGAGCGACGTGTAGAACATCGTGCGCTCGTCGGCCGTTCCGCCGGTCACGCTGGCGCGGCTCAGCACATCGGTCCACTGCCGGGCGGCATCGGCACGCACCTGCTCGAACGACTGGCTCCACACCATCTTCTCGGAGACACGCGTCAGCTGTTCCTCGAGTCCAGTAGAGAGTACGATACGCAGCTCCACCGTATTGTCTGCCGAGGAAGCAAACCGCAAAGCTGCCTTCCCGTCCTCCTGCATTTCAGTCGCAAACGGACGGTTGGAGAAAATTCGATAGTAGAGGTGATAACGTCCGCGACCGCACGTATTGCGACTCTCTACGTAACCTGCGGCCGTACGCTCGTCCAGCACGCGGAAGTCGGAAGCGTGCACACGCTCGAAACTCGACCGCGGATTCACCAGCAACGTCGGGCGACTACCGGCCGGGAAGACGTAGCGCTCCACGGCCATGCGCGACGTAGCCGAAAGACCGACCTGCACACCGTTGCTCAGACGCGCGGCATAATAACCTGGCACGGCCTGCTCGCTGGCCTTGTCGATTTGCACTTCGCCTTCGGCCGCAGCCGTGGCCGATACCAGAGGCAACACGGACACATTACCGCCGCAGCCACTGCCACCCACACCCGAAAGACGATTGACTGAAATGCCCGAAATGGTCGGCACCTCGAAGTCGTAGCCAGGATGCTGACGCGGCTTACTGTCGGGGCACACCTGCACCATGCCAAAAGGCACCGTGGCGCCAGGCGACATCTGGCCGTAATCGTTGGCCGTGCCCACAAAGAGATTTACCTGCGGCTCGCCGTCCGCCCAAGCCGACACTCCGAAACACAAGGCACAAAGCACCGGAAAAAGAAAGCGTCTATTCATCATTTCTGCTTCTATACTATGTTTTTAGCTTTGCAAAGATACAAAAAATAATACATAATGTGATAATCTCGGAAAAAGATTGTATCTTTACACGCGTAATATGTATTTAGGATAACTCGCAAGCGAAATGATAAAAAAAGTATTGTGCCTCGTCACACTTGCGGCACTTGCGCTCGGAACCAATGCCAGCGATGCAGATTTCTTCACACCAGTAAAAACCAACGCCCTGCGCCTGCCATCGGTGCCGCTGGCTGTTGTTGATCCGTATTTCTCCATTTGGACACAGTACGATCACCTCTACGACGGCTCGACAGAACACTGGTCGGGCCACACGTCGAAGCCACTGACTGGCGTACTGCGCGTGGACGGAAAAGCCTATCGCTTCATGGGTGTCTGCAACGAGACCATCCTACCTACTGCCGTAGAAGGAAACTGGAGCGGCCAGTACACCAACACCACACCTTCCGCCAAGTGGATAGACGTGGACTTCGACGATTCGTCGTGGAAGACGGGTCAGGCTGCATTTGGCGGAGGCGACAACAGCTACAAGAACATTAACACCGACTGGAATGGCTCGAGCGGCGACATTTGGGTGCGCCGAACCTTCGAACTCTCGAACGTGGACCCGAACAGTGCCTACTCCGTCATCTATAAGCACGACGACACCTTTGAACTGTATCTCAACGGCACACGAATTGCCAACACGGGCTACAGCTGGAACGTATCGGGCGCTAAGGTGGATATCACACCCGACATGCTGCGCACGGGCAAGAACGTGCTGGCTGCGCACTGCCACAATGCAACCGGCGGCGCATACGTGGACTTCGGCCTCTTCAGAAACGTGATGCAGGAAGCGGTGCAGACAAGATGCGTGGTTATGCCCACTAGCACTTACTACTCGTTCCGCTGCGGCGACGTGGACCTCGACCTCGTCTTTACGACGCCTTTTGTGATGAAAGACTTGGACCTCTTCTGCACGCCCATCGTTTACATCTCGTATCAGGCCAAAGCCAACGACGGCAAGGAACACGATGTGGAAGTTTACATCGAGACATCGTCCGAACTGGCAGTCAGAAATACAACTCAGAAAGCCGTGGCCATACGTCAGGCCACCGGGCCGCTCACCTATCTGCGTGTCGGAAATCAGGAACAGAACCCGCTAAGCCACTCGTCCGACATCGTAGACTGGGGTTACTTCTATCTGGCTAAAGAAAACGTAGATAAGAAAACGCTCGGCCTGAAGCTGCACAAAGACATATTGGACGAGTTCCTGCAGAATGGCAACGTGACGCCCGCAGTGGGACAGCGCACCTCGGTGAACGGCATCTACTATTCGATGGTTTACGTAGACAGTCTGGGAACTGTGGACAGCGATGGCGCACGCGACTTCACGATGCTAGGCTACGACGACACGTACAGCATTCAGTACCACGGCCAAAACCGCAGGGGATACTGGACACAAAACGGGAAAGTGACCATCCGACAGCGCTTCGAGAACCTGCAGGCGAACTACGACAGCATTATGACGCTCTGTCGCGAGCAGGACTTGCAGATATACAACGACGCATTCGAGTACGGCGGCGCCAAGTATGCCGAAATCTGCTGCGCTGTATACCGGCAGGCTAACGCTGCACACAAACTGGTGACAGACACCAAGGGAAATCTGATGTATATGAGCAAGGAGAACACCAGCGGAGGATTCATCAACACACTCGATGTAACCTACCCGTCGGAGCCGCTCTACCTCATCTACAACTGCGACTTGGCTAAAGCCATGCTTACGCCCGTATTCGAATACACGGCGCTCGGCAAATGGCACGGCAAGTGGGCCAACCACGATCTGGGCAACTACCCGAGGGCAAACGGTCAGACCTACGGCGGCTCCATGCCGGTAGAGGAATGCGGCAACGCGCTGACACTGATGGCGGCCATCGCACGCATAGACAATGACCTCGACTACGTGGAGCGCTACTGGAGTATTATGACGGGCTGGGCCGATTATCTGGTGGAGAACGGCAAGGACCCCGAAAACCAGCTTTGCACGGACGACTTCATGGGCAAGTCGGAGCGCAATGCCAACCTCGCCGTGAAAGCCATCATGGGCGTGGCCTCGTACAGCGAACTGGCTAACATGCTCGGCAAGACTGAGACGGCCACCGAATACATGGAGAAAGCACAGGAAATGACAACATACTGGTCGCGCAACGCGCTCTCCACCACCGGCGGCACACACTATCTGCTCAACTTTGGCGCAGACGGTGCCACCTGGAGCAACAAATACAACATGGTGTGGGACAAACTGTGGGGTTGGAACCTATTTAAAAGCGTACGCACGCGCGAACTGGCATTCTACCAGAACAAGATGACGACCTACGGCCTGCCACTTGACAACCGCCAGAGCCATTGCAAGAACGATTGGCACATGTGGACAGCATCGCTCACAGACACCAAAACGGCGCTGGCACGCTACATAAACCCGATGTGGAAGTTCATCAACGAGTGTCCCACACGTGTGCCCGTCACCGACTGCCACTTCTGCAGCAACGCCTCGCGCAGTCTCTTCCATGCCCGCAGCGTGGTGGGTGGATACTGGATGGTGGTATTCATGAATAAGTTCTTGGCAGGCGAGCTGACACCCACACCCATCATGCCTACCATGGCACCGGCCATCAACACACTGCCGCAGTATTTCGACCTCGAAGGCCGCAAACTCAGCACGCCGCCCGCCAGCGGCATCTACCTGATGCGAGACACCAATGGCCGCACCCGCAAGATTGCAAACTAAGAACGCAATAAAAACCCTTTTATTTACTAACTTAATTACAAACAAACATGAAACAAAAGATTCTTTTGCTCATCTTCGCTCTCTTTGCCGGAGTGGGCATAATGAAAGCCGAAGAGTACTACCTCGTAGGAGGCTGTACAGACAGCGGATGGAGCGCCGGTGTATGGGAAAGAAGTGCCGTACGTGCTTATCCGACTGGAGCCAGCACTTGGGCATGTGCCCTGAAACTTACCACCGGCGAAGGCGATGACGGGCGCTTCAAGATTCCCAACACATCAGGTGGATGGGATGGCTTCTGGGCTCCCGCGCAAGGAACTGTGTTGACCTCTGAATGGACAGACCTCAACACCAGCGGCGAAGGCGACAATAAATTTTGCGTGGCCGAGGAAGGATATTACCTCGTGACATTCGACACCGCCACAAAGAAGATTAAGGCAGAAAAACTGACGGCTCCCGCCAAAGTTGGCGACTACTACCAGATTGGCACCTTGAGCGACTACTACTGGTTTGCTGCCTACATCGCCACAGACGACACAAAGAATGCGAAGGCACAACTGACGGCCGACCTCGACTTCAGCGGCGCCGCATTCCTGCCTCTGGCTTCCGACAAGCACAAGTTCAAAGGCGAATTTGACGGACAGACTCACGCCATCAACAATGCCACACTCGACTGCGCTTACAACTTCGTCGGACTATTCACATACATTGGTGACGGAGCATACATTCACGACCTCACCATCGGCGCCAGCTGCTCCTTCAAGGGAAATGCCAAGGTGGCCGGAATCGCTGGTTTTGCACGCGACGGAGGCACCGTGACGCTGACAAACGTCATCAACTGCGCCACCATAACCGGAAGCAACGAGGGCAAAAACATCAATGCTGCCGGACTTATTGGCTGCTCAGAAGATGGCACTAAGATTATTGCCACCAACTGTGCCAACGCAGGTAATGTTTCTGGCGCCAACGAATGCGCCGCATTCTGCGGCTGGTGCCAAGGCGGAACCACCTTCACAAACTGCTGGAACGTGGGTGACATCTCGGGTATTGACGGCTCTAATCAATTATATCGCAACAATTCGGCTGCAATCGTGAATTGCTTCGACCTCACCGCAATCGGAAATCAGGGCACGAAGATGGAGAAAGCCAAGATGTCCACGGGCGAATTCTGCTATATACTGAACGGCAACCAGAGCAGCATCAATTGGTATCAGGCTGTCGGTACAGACAATATACCTTATCCCTTCGCATCACACGGACAAGTCTATGCCAATGGAGAGCTGAAGTGCGACGGCACGAGCGCAGGCGGAGCACTGACATACTCCAACTCCAACGAGTCTGTCATTCCACCTCACACCTTCGGCGCAAACGGCATGTGCTCTGTTTGTAATCATGCCGGTGCTCAGCCCACGCTGACAGACGGCGTTTACCAGATTGCAAACATTGGCAACCTCTTCTGGTTCTCCAATTTCGTGAACGAAGGCAACACCGCAGCCAACGCAGCCCTGACGGCAGACGTGGAGCAGGGAACAGTGGAACTCCAGCCCATCGGCAACCCCTCGAATCTCTATAGCGGTACGTTCGACGGTAAGTTCAACAGCGTGACTCTGAACATGAACAATGCTTCGTCCGACTACCAAGGCCTCTTTGGTGCAGTGACCGGCGGTGCCACGTTCAAGAATCTTATCGTCAAAGGCTCTGTAAAAGGCAAGGCTTCTGTGGGTGGTATCGTAGGCGGTAGTACTGGTGGTGGTACAATTACGTTCACAAACTGCGGAAACGAAGCAGAAGTTACGGCAAGTGGTAAAAACGGTGCCGGCCTTTTCGGCGTGAACATGCTTAGTGCAGCCACTGTAACCTTTACGAATTGCTACAACACAGGCGACATCACCTCTAGCAGCGAAGGTGGAGCCATCTCTGGCTGGATTGGCGATGGCAGCAAGGGTTCTGCAGTAACAAGCTGCTTCAACATTGGTAAAATCACGAACGGCGACTTCGTACGTAGCAACGGCGGTAAACTTACCAACACCTACGACAAGCGTAATGGCGAAGCTGAGATTGCAAGTGGCGAACTCTGCTATAACCTCAACGGTAATCAGGCTAACATTGCCTTCTATCAGACCATCGGTACGGATGCATATCCGACACTGATTAGCTCGCGCGGCCAGGTGTACAGACTGGAAGGTCCCACCTATGCCAACACGAACGAGGTGGACGGCGTGTTCCAAATCTCCAACCCCTACGAGCTGATAGCATTCAGCAAGTATGTGAACGCTGGCAACAATTCGGCCAACGGACGTCTGACGGCAGACATCGACATGAAGGATGTGGCTAACTTCACTCCCATCGGTCTCTTCTCTGACGATCCCGTATACAATCCTCCCACACCTTCCTACAACGGTACGTTCGATGGCAACAACCACGTCATCAAGAACCTGACCATCACGCTCGACGAGCCGTTCGAGGCTGGTCTCTTCAGCCGTTGCGTGGGTAGCTCGAGCGTTAGCAACCTTGGTATCATCGGTGCCAACATCACCAGCAACGCCGGTATCCGTACTGGTGTGATTGCCGGTCTTACTTCCACAAAGATCAGAGGCTGCTACACACAGGATGTGACCATCACAACATCGAACGCACAGAAAGGTGGTATTGCAGGCGTATTCTATACAAGCGGCGCCAGCCCCACCAAGTGCTACACGACCTATGAGACACTTGGTACGATGGATTCCGGCGCAGGAGCTGACGTTAGCTTCGCAGGCAGCGATGTAACCACGATGGGCCCCACCGGCGAACTCTGCTGGAAACTTACAGACGACTCCTTCAAACCCACTGCTGCATGGCGTCAGAACATCGGCACAGACGAATATCCCACACGCGACACCTCTCACGGCTTCGTACAGAAGATTTCTGCTGCTGGCTACGCCACTCAGAGCTTGGCCGAGGATGTAACCATTCCCGCTGGCATGAAGGCTTACGCCGGCAAGGTGAACGGTCAGTACATGACGCTCACTGAGATTGAGAACAAGATTCCGGCCAACACCGGTGTAGTGCTTGAGGCAGCAGCAGGCTTCTACAGCTTCATTCCTACCACAGGCGCAGCAGCCGTAGCCGACAATGACCTCGTGGCTGCTGTAGAAAAAGTTACTAAAGCTAACATCAAAGGCAACTATGTGCTGGCCGTTGTGGACGAGGTTGTAGGTTTCTATGAGGCCACCAACGCTGCAGCGCTGGCAGCCGGCAAGGCATACCTGCCTGCAAGTGCTGTTACCGCTGGCGTGAAGGCTGTAACGTTCGGCACTCCTACGAGTCTAATTTCTCCCATCGAGGAGAAGGAAGAGGGAGCTCCCGTCATCTACGATCTCTCTGGCCGCCGCGTGGAGAAAGCCACGAAGGGCCTGTATATCATCAATGGTAAAAAGATCCTGAAATAATATGAAGAAGATGTATTTATCGCCTGCTATGGAAGTAGCTTTCGTACAGGCCACAGAGATTCTTGCAGCCAGCTTGCCAATCGGCAAGGGCACAGTTTCCGGCGGCGACGCGCTGGGTAAAGAAAATAACTGGGACATCTTCGGCGGCGAAGACGAAGAAGATGCCGAATAACGTGACTTGAATCACGCACAATCAATAAAGGCGGGCTATTTGCCCGCCTTTATTATTTCTATAAGTGACGCTATACTAACCCTAAACTATCCCGGAAATCCCAGATAACCTCAGGATTTCCGGGATTCTTATATTCTCTAGAAACTCTGACAACTCAGAGTTCTCCGAGTACTCAGATTATTCCGAGTCCTCCGAGTCCTCCGATTACTCCCCCGTCCCACCAAAACACAAGAAGCCCCCGTGCAACATCCTTGCACGGGGGCTCTCGCTCGAAAAAGACGGCGGCGACCTACTCTCCCGCCTTGCGGGCAGTACCATCGGCGCGGGCGGGCTTAACTTCTCTGTTCGGAATGGGAAGAGGTGGAACCCCG
>CADAGX010000015.1 GCA_902787575.1 uncultured Bacteroidales bacterium
GCCTTGCCACCATTTACACCTCACTCCATCCTGGCTCGACAGCCATCGTGAAGATAGGGGAAAAGGCAATAAAAGTCATGGTCAAGTAGTAGCCTTACGACCTCAAAACCTCACCCCTTGCCCTCCTTCGAGGAGAGGGGAAGCCCTCACCCCAAACCCTCTCCGCGGAGAAGAGAAGCCCCTCCCAAACCCTCCCGAGGGAGGGCTTTTTTGTGTTGCTGGGTGGTGGGATTTTTCCTCCGCTTCGCTCCCTCAGAATGACACGCGCTTCGATAGCACCACGCTGTAGGGCAATCGCGCGTTATGCGCTCAAGCGATTGGTGAGCGTAGCCCGAAGGTGGGGCTTGTCAAATTCCGAAACGCGAACACCACTTGCCATGCGGTCTTTGACAAGCAAAGACCCTACCCTTGAAGCTACACAAAGTGGCTGGTCGTGGGATGCAGCGTTAACCCCGAAGGGGTGTCAGAGCACAGGCAGGGGTGAAGCCCCTGCAAAAGGAGGCACCCCGCATGGCAGCCCTGAAAGGGCGACACACATCACCAGTGTCATGCTGACGAAGGAAGCATCTCATACGCGATATGCTGTGTCGGACTTTGAGATTCTTCCTCCGCTTCGCTCCCTCAGAATGACAATGTTGGGCAAGATGTGATGTGTCCCGTGTCGCGCGGAATTTGACAAGCAAATTCCCTACAGCTAATCGCGTGTAATTCTGGTGGCCTCCAACGGCCTACAGCATACCACCCTCCCCTCGCGGGAGGGTTAGGGAGGGGGCTTCTTTTCGCCCCTGCCTGTACACTTCTGCCCCTTCGGGGCGTTTATTTCGTGGTGTGTCCCTCTTCGCGCGGTCTTTGACAAGCAAAGACCCTACAGCGAGCCAGGTGCATCGCGAATAGTAGTCATCACGGGTAGGGAATTTGCTTGTCAAATTCCGAAAATGTAAAGAAATGCGGCACGTGGAGAATACGCTCCTAAGGGGCGGTATCTCACTCGCTTGTTTAAGATTCTTCCTCCGCTTCGCTCCCTCAGAATGACACTGGAGGCGAGCGACGAGCCAAGATTAGAATGACACAAAAGGCGCGAACCGTCTTGCATCGCGATGTGAATCGAAAATTCGATGCGGCTATCTTCTTCCATGACGACACGTGTGCGGCCCTTGCAGACACTCGTGACACACCACGCAGAAAAAAAGAAAATGTTACGCGCGAAAAATAAATAGAGGTAAGAGGAAAAAAAGAGCGGCCAAATGTTGGCCGTCTGCATATAAATTTGTATCTTTGCAAGGAAATTAGAGCGAAGGCTCAAAAGTGGAGTAAATAAAGAAGAAAGATACATTTCATCACATCATTTTCAAACAAAAATCATGGTTTATTCAAAAGAAGTACAGAACATGTGTTGCGTGGCCAAAGGCCCGAACCACGGTCCTGCACCTATACCCGAAGAAGGAAAATGGGTGCAAGCAAAGGAAATCAAAGACATTAGCGGACTGACACACGGTGTGGGATGGTGTGCTCCTCAGCAGGGTGCATGCAAGCTGACGCTGAACGTGAAGGACGGCATCATCGAGGAGTGTCTGGTGGAGACCATCGGTTGCTCTGGTATGACGCACTCCGCAGCTATGGCCAGCGAGATTCTGCCTGGCAAGACACTGCTCGAGGCTCTGAACACCGACCTCGTGTGCGATGCCATCAACACGGCCATGCGCGAGCTCTTCCTGCAGATTGTGTACGGACGTACGCAGAGTGCCTTCTCCGAGGGCGGTCTGATGATTGGCGCCGGACTGGAAGACCTTGGCAAGGGTAACGTCAGCCAGGTGGGTACGCTCTACGGCACGAAGCTGAAGGGTACTCGCTATCTGCAGCTCACCGAGGGTTACATCACCAAGATGTATCTCGACGAGAACGATCAGGCTTGCGGCTACGAATTCGTGCACATGGGCAAACTGATGGATGCACTGAAGAAGGGCGTTCCCGCCGACGAGGCTGTGAAGAGCGTAACCGGTACCTACGGACGCACGAAGCCCGAGGACGGAGCCGTGAAGAGCATCGACCCGCGTAAAGAATAAACGGCGGAAGGGAGACTCAAATTATCAAACGTAACACAGACAGAAATAAGTATTATGATAAGAGAAGTAAAATTTGAATCGCAGGACCGCCGCATGAAACAGATTCTGGCGTGTCTGAACGCGCACGGTATCTCTTCCATCGAAGAGGCAAACCAGATTTGCGACGCTGCAGGCCTCGACCCATACCTCACATGCGAGGAGACGCAGATGATATGCTTCGAGAACGCTAAGTGGGCCTACGTGGTAGGTACCGCCATAGCCCTGAAGGAGAAAGCACCCAACGCTGTGAAAGCAGCCGAATACATTGGCGAAGGACTGCAGAGCTTCTGCATCCCCGGCTCGGTGGCCGACGACCGTAAGGTGGGTATCGGGCACGGCGAACTGGCTGCTCGCCTGCTGAGCCCCGAGACGAAGTGCTTTGCCTTCCTGGCAGGTCACGAGAGCTTCGCTGCTGCCGAAGGTGCCATCAAGATTGCTCAGATGGCCAACAAATCCAGACCAGCCGACAAGCCTCTGCGCTGCATCCTGAACGGACTGGGCAAAGACGCTGCTATGATTATCAGCCGCATCAACGGCTTCACGTATGTGCAGACACAGTTCGACTACTTCACAGGCGAGCTGAAGGTGGTGAAGACCATCCCCTACAGCAAGGGCCCGCGTGCAGCAGTGAACTGCTACGGAGCAGACGACGTGCGCGAAGGTGTGGCCATCCTCTGGAAGGAGGACGTGGACGTGAGCATCACTGGCAACTCCACCAACCCCACCCGCTTCCAGCACCCAGTGGCCGGTACGTATAAGAAAGAACGCATCCGCGCCGGTAAGGCTTACTTCAGCGTGGCCAGCGGTGGTGGCACAGGTCGTACACTGCACCCCGACAACATGGCTGCCGGACCTGCCAGCTACGGCATGACCGACACACTGGGCCGCATGCACTCCGACGCACAGTTTGCAGGTTCCAGCTCGGTACCCGCTCACGTGGAGATGATGGGCTTCCTGGGCATCGGCAACAACCCGATGGTGGGCTGCTCGGTGGCTTGCGCCGTGAACGTGGACCTCGCACTGAATCACAAGTAAAACAATCTTTCAACGCTCTGAAAAACTGATCCCTACGGCCGTATGTTTTCGTACGGCCGTGGGTAAACTCTAAAAACGACAAACGATGAAAAAGCTGAAACACATACTCGTGTTCTGCCTGGCAGTTGTGGCTGCAGCCTTCGCCTTCAACTCGTGCGGAGAAGAAGACTTGGAAGGCGGCGGCGGTGTGCAGCAGCGCTATCGCATCTCCACTACCTACACCGAGATAAACATGCCATCTGGACGCTCCAAGCTGACCGAAAGACAAGTGGCACAACTCGAGTCTCTCGCATCGCAGGCATCGTTCCGACTCGAAGCCAAGAGCTCGGAAGACGTGGCAATCGCATACTACGATAATCAAATAAAGAACTGGACGCCCACACTGCAGGAAGTGTTAGACAACACCTACAAGCAGAACGGAGCACAGGTGCAGATGACCATCCGTCTGCTGGACGAGAAAGGTAACATGGTGAAAGAAACCATCTTGCTGCCCAAGACGGAAGGCGTAGAAGTGGAGAACGGACCGTATCGCATCCAAACGTTGATAATCGACGAAGGCACACTCTCGGCCGAACACATTGCAACGCTGCAAGGCTTCTGCGCTACAAACTCCATGGACCTGAACCCCAGCGTCATGCGGGATGGTGCAGAGAAGGAGTTCGACAACCTGGTGCTGGCTGCCAAAATGCTCATCCAAGAGTACCTGAACACGTGGAAGCGCGCCAACGGCGAGGAAGGCGAAGTGCAGACACGCCTGCTCGACGCAACAGACAAGGTGCTGAAGACAGAGACTTACAGCACGATGTCCACGCGGTAAGCCCTATCGGCTCACGAAACAGACACACACAGAGTCCCGACTCACCGCAAGGAGGGTCGGGATTTTTCTTAGCAACCGACACACAAGACACACAGATGGTGGACCAGAAGCAAGCAGTGATAAGGCAAGCCACAGCGAAGGACCGCGATTTCCTGGCGCTGGTGGTGGCCGAAGCCGTGGGATACGAGCTGATGGAACAGGCCGAGCAGGGCCTGCTGACGGATGAGACGCGCGAGTGGCTCGGACGCCTGGCAGCCACCATTACAGACGATGCCACACTCTACACATGGCACCACGCGCTGGTGGCCGAAGTGGACGGCACCCCTGTCGGTGCCCTGATTTGCTACCCAGGCGACGACTACATGCAGCGGCGCGAACACACATTCCAGCTCGTGGCCGACCTCATAGACTTCGACATTCACACAATGGATGCCGAGACGGTGGAAGGCGAGTTCTACCTCGACAGCCTCGCCGTGCTGCCTTCGCAACGTGGCAAAGGCATCGCCCGCATGCTGCTGTGCGAAGGAATCCGGAAGGGAGAAATGCTGCACCGTCCGAACGTGCTGGCCTGCTCGCCCGAGAACCCCAATGCCAGGCGACTCTACGAGAGTCTGGGCTTCCGCGTAGACGGCGAACGATTTATCTTTGGCGAAAACTACCTGCGGATGGTGAAGGACTGAAATATTTTTCTTACCTTTGCGATAGAAAACCAACAAACACACATCACGATGAAAGAGAAACTCTACAGCGACTCGCTACCCGAAAATGCGTTTCGCCCACTGAACGAAGGAGAAGAGTACAAACCCATGATTCCGAGCGATGCCAAGGTGCGGGAGGTAAACCTTTGGTCCGTCTGCTGGGGACTGCTGATGGCTGTCATCTTCAGTGCCGCCGCAGCCTATCTGGGCCTGAAGGTAGGTCAGGTGTTCGAGGCTGCCATCCCCATCACCATCATAGCCGTCGGTCTGAGCAGCGCCACCAAACGACACAACGCGCTGGGCGAGAATGTGATGATACAGAGCATCGGCGCCTGCAGTGGTGTCATCGTGGCCGGAGCTATCTTTACACTGCCCGCTCTCTACATTCTGCAAGCCAAATACCCCGAGATGACTGTCTCCTTCATGGAGGTGTTCTTTGCCAGCCTGCTGGGTGGTGTGCTGGGCATCCTGTTCCTCATCCCATTCCGCAAATATTTTGTCAAGGATATGCACGGTCGCTATCCGTTCCCCGAAGCAACAGCTGGCACACAAGTGCTGGTAAGCGGCGAGAAAGGCGGCGCACAGGCTAAACCGCTGCTCGTGGCAGGCATCTTAGGCGGCTTGTACGACTTCGTGGTGGCCACCTTTGGCCTCTGGCACGAGAACTTCACCAGCCGCGCCCTGCTGTGGGGCGACACGGTGGCCGAGAAGGCAAAACTCGTGCTGAAATGCAACACGGGGGCAGCCATTCTGGGCATGGGCTACATCGTTGGCCTGAAGTACGCCTTCATCATCTGCTGCGGCTCGATGCTCGTGTGGTGGCTAATCGTACCGGCCATAGCACTGTTCTTCCCCACCCTCGAGGTGCAGGATGGACTCGTGGCCTCGGCAGCCACGCCAGAAGACATCTTCCGCTACGCCAAGAGTATCGGCATCGGAGGCATCGCCATGGCTGGCATCATCGGCATCGTCAAGAGCTGGAAAATCATCGTGGAGGCAGTATCGCTGGCCGGGCGCGAATTGCGAGGCAAAAAGGATGCAGCCGCAGAAGCAAAGGTGGAACGCACACAGCGCGACATACCGATGCGCTGGGTCAGCTTCGGCATCATACTGGCTCTGTTGCTGACGTTTGTGTTCTTCCACTTCGATGTGATGAGCCGTAACCTCACGTTCAGCATCGTTGCCATTCTGGTGGTGACGCTGATAACCTTCCTCTTCACCACTGTGGCAGCCAATGCCATTGCCATCGTAGGCACCAATCCTGTGAGTGGCATGACACTGATGACACTCATATTGGCCAGCGTGGTGATGGTGGCTGTGGGACTGAGTGGCACCACGGGCATGGTAGCAGCACTGCTGATGGGCGGCGTGGTTTGCACAGCGCTGGCCATGTCGGGCGGCTTTGTCACCGACCTGAAAATCGGCTACTGGCTGGGCAGCACGCCTCGCAAGCAGGAGACGTGGAAGTTCCTGGGCACACTGGTGAGCGCAGCCACCGTATCGGGTGTGATAATGATTCTGAACAAGACTTACGGCTTCACCGACGGCACACTCGCCGCACCGCAAGCCAACGCGATGGCAGCCGTCATCGAACCCATGATGAGCGGCAACGGTGCTCCTTGGCTACTCTACGGCATCGGAGCTCTCATAGCACTGCTGCTCAATGCCTTCGGCATCTCGGCTCTGGCCTTTGCACTGGGTATGTTCATCCCGCTGGAACTGAACCTACCGCTGCTTGTGGGCGGTGCCATCAACTGGTTTGTAACCACTCGCAGCACCGATGCAAGCATCAACACAGCTCGCGGCGAACGTGGCACCCTGCTGGCCAGCGGATTCATAGCTGGCGGTGCACTGATGGGCGTGGTTAGTGCCGCCCTACGCTGGCAGAACATTCAGTTCGACTTCGAGCAATGGTGGGACAACCCGCTGAGCCAACTCATCAGCCTGGGCATGTACTGCATAATAATTATATATATGGTACGCGCGTCCATGCGCGCGAAGGCATGAACCGAGCGACAACAAAACAAGTAACAATAACCTAAAAAAACAACAAATATGAAGAAACTATTCTTTGCACTGCTCCTCTGTGCGGTCCTGCCCGCGTGGAGCAAGGGCGGAGCCGACTCAAAAGGCTACATCATCGTTACCGACTATCTGAAGGCAGACGGCAAGAAGGACGTCAGCGATGCCATTCAGAAAGTCATCGACGCGAACCCTAACCGCACCATCTATTTCCCCGATGGTGTCTATCTCATCAGCAAGCCCATCCTCACTCCGGCAGATCCGACTAAGAGTGTGGCACTCGAGTTGTCGAACTATGCCATCGTGCGAGCCAGCGACGACTGGAGCGACAGCGAGGCCATGATTCGTCTGGGCGGCAAGGACGCAGCCAACACAATCAAGGTACCCGGCAGCAACTACTATCTGGACGGCGGCATCATCGACGGCAACAATGTGGCCAATGGTGTGTCGATAGACGGCGGGCGCGAGACTGTGATACGAAACACCTCGATAAAGAAAGTGAAGGTGGGCATCCACGTGAAGTATGGAGCCAATAACGGCTCGTCGGACGCAGACATACACGACGTGAACATCGTGGGCAACTTCACGACCGAGAGCATCGGCGTGCTGGTGGATGGATTCGACAACACGTTTACAAACATGCGCATCGCAGGTGTGCAAATCGGCATGAAGATTCTCTCGGGCGGCAACAGCATGCGCAACATCCATCCGCTGCATTACGACAGCAAAGATGGATACCAAGAGAGCTACGCTTTCTGGGACGGACGCAACAACAACTGGTATAGTTTCTGCTACAGCGACCAGTTTGCTACTGGCTTCTACAACAAGGGCGGCTATCTCGTGTACACCGACTGCTTCGCATATTGGTATGCAAAGCAAGGCAACAAACACACAGTAATGGAGTGCGACGGCAAGTTCAACTCACGTGTGACGAATATGAACGCAGGATTCGGCAAGCACAACCGTGTGAAAGAGAATATTGTCCTGAGCGTGAAGGAGGAAGGCGGCACCGGCAGCTTCATCAACACCATCATCCGCGACCCGGAAAGTGTGACGGACAAGACATACGAGAAATACGATAAATAAGGTTCATCCGACAAATGCATTGGTAATCAACAAATAAATGAGCCATAAGAAAGATACCTAAAATAAGGTACGCGAATCTAAAAATAAAGTAATGATTAACATAAACATTTGAATACTATGAAAAAGATTTTTCTTTCTGCAATGATGCTGATGTCCGTTATGGGCGTCAAGGCACAGATGACGCCTGAGGCAGTGATGGGCATGGTGCCTACCATGCCTTCGCTGGCAGAGATGATTCGTTATCAGAAGGAAGCCATGGACCCCAATCCTCAGAGGGAGATGACGCAACCCAGGCTCTACATAGACTTCCTGGAAGCCTTGAAGAACGCCAGAGAGCAGGCCGATGAGCAGATAAAGAGGAATGTCGGAGACGTTGTTGAACACAAGACGCTGAAGTCAAAGGTCGCTGGCACTAACTATACCGTTCAGCAGATAGAGGGAATGAGCGAGGCTGAGCAGGAACAGTTGGGCAAAGACATCATGAAGAAGAAGTTAGGCAGCTACGGACTCTCTCAGGCAGACATCGCGAAGATGCAGAGCGGCAACATGTCGGAGGCAGAACAGCAGGCGCTGGCCAACAAGATGATGCAAAAAATGACTGGTGGCATGAGTATGAAAGATGTACAATTTATGCAGAATATGACTGACGAAGAGCGCGCCCAGTTCATGCAGATGTCAGGTCTGAACGAATCCACACAAGCCAAGATGAGGGAGCAGAAGCCCAAACTGCAAAAGGATGCCAAGGTGACAGCCTTAATTCAGGAAATGATTAAATGCGACAAACAGGCGAAAGAGGTCACCGACAAGTACCTTCAGATGTCGGAAGAAGTACGTGCTGCTGGTCGTACGCTTTACGACAGAGACTACAGGCCACAACTGGCCCAGTGGGAAGCCGTCAAGAAAGAAGCGCTCGCCGAAGGTGCCCTGTCTGAGAAATACACACAGGCAGAGAAGCCCAAAGTCGACGCTGCAAACAGGAAATTCGACAACGCCCAGAATCAGATTTGGAAGATTGACTGCGCCTTCTATGAGAAATACCTTCCCACCTGGCGCGACAATCTCGTGAAGAAGATGGATCTGTGCCGTTCGCAGCTGTTGCCCATCATGCAGAAGAAGAAGGAAATCACCGACAAACTGTACAGCATCACCAAGGAGCCTCAGTACGCCTCAGGCGCCGTCTATCCCTTCACTGCTGCTACCGCTTATCTCGATACTCCTGAGGAAATCGAGCAATACAGTCCTTTCGACGAAAACAACTAACACACCAAAAAAAGGTTCATAAATAATGCATTCAGGCCCGACGGCTGCAACACCGAAAGGAGAAATGAGACGTTTTTGATGCAAAAAGTAGAAAAATCGCTGCTGAAATGCAAAAAAATCCTCGAATCCGCGCCATAATCCGCTAAAAAATACTACCTTTGCGCCGCCGTTACGAGTTAGCGGCAAGTTTCAAACCTATAAAAGTTCTAATTAAAATTATGGCAACAAAAATCAGATTGCAGCGTCACGGCCGTAAAGGCTATGCTTTTTACAGCATCGTAATCGCTGATGTAAGAGCTCCACGTGATGGTAAGTTTACAGAGAAGATTGGAACGTACAACCCGAACACCAATCCCGCAACTGTAGATTTGAAATTCGACCGCGCCCTGTATTGGGTAGAAGTGGGCGCAGAACCCACCGACACAGTTCGCAACATCCTGTCTCGCGAAGGCGTGTACATGATGAAGCACCTTCGGGGCGGAGTGAAAAAGGGTGCATTTGACGAGGCAGCCGCAGAAGCAAAATTTGCTGCGTGGAAGGCCGACCGTCAGAAGGGCCTGCAAGCATTAGAGGCAAAACTCGCCGCTGAGAAGAAAGCAGCTTACGCTGCCAAGCAAGCAGAGGAGAAGAAAGCCAACGAAGAGATTGCAAAGAAAGTGGCCGAAAAGAAGGCTGCCGCAGCAGCTGCACAAGCTGAAGCTGAAGCCGAAGCAAGTGCTGATGCCGCTGAAGGTGAAACAACTGAAACTCCTGCAGAGGCATAAACAAACACAAACCATTATTTCAATTAGACTTTTTCCAAACAAACAGCAAGAAGGGCGTTGCCGTGAGGCAATGCCCTTCAATATTTTAGAAGAAAAACGTAAGCCAATAATGATGTATGCGCGAAAATATATATCTTTGCACGTGAGAATCGTAAAACCACATACAGAAGCCTAAGAACTCAAGATATGAAAAGAAACGGACTAACAATCCTCTGCCGCATCCTGCTTGCGCTGACGATGATAGGCAGTTCAGTGGCAACAAAGGCTGCTACAGAAGTGCACGTAGAGAAGGCTGGCACACTCTCCACGCTGGTCACTACCACTGTCACGAGCCTCAAGCTGACAGGCAGCATCAATGGCACAGACATCAAGTGGCTGCGAAGCCAAATCAACGATTCCAAGCTGGCAACGCTCGACCTGTCGGAAGTCAGAATCGTGGCTGGAGGCGAGGCGTACTACCAGAGTTACAAGGCTGAAAACGATGTGATTGGACAATATATGTTCACGGAATGCTCGAAGTTGCGATCCATCACATTGCCCACCACCATTAGTGCCATTCAGAGCAACGCATTCTCCAAGTCTGGCATCCGAAAGGCAGATATTCCGAACAGCGTAATAAAACTGGGCAGCGACGCCTTTGCCTACTGCACATCACTATCTACAGCGGTCATCGGTAGCCGTGTCACAAAGATGGACCAGGGTGTGTTCTACGGTTCGTCAGCCCTCAGAACGGTTTACGCCAAGCCACTCACACCGCCTTCAGCACCAGCCTATCTCTTCTCGTCGAATCCCACAGTGCGCGTCTACACTCAGTCGCTCGAAGACTACAAGCAGTCGGATTGGAAACAATACGCCGGCTCCTTCGTTGGCGCCCTCGAGAGCCTCTATCCGATGGAAGAAGATTCCAGCGTCGTTGTCAATAATCTGCGCGAAACGTTCTTCGAAGACGCGGCCTGCACACAGCTACGTGCATCCTATCAGTCGATGAGCGACGAGGTACTTGCATCAGCGATGAAGGAAGGCGGAATGCCCGACTTTATGACCGCAATTGCTATCAAACTGAAGAACGCCAACTGGAAAGCCTACGAACAGGAATTCCGCATCCACAGCTACCGAGCATACAGCGATGCAAGCTACTGGAACGACAAGATGATGAGTTCGGGCGGCTCGTACATGGGAAATCCTACTGGCATCTTCACTTCCGACGCCAACAGCCCGCTCTATGTCTTCGTAGATGCGGATGTACCAGAGGACGCGACGCTCTACATCGCCGGATGCGTTGACAACGACTTGGTGTATAACGCCAAGACAGGAAAGAAACTGAGCAAAGGACTCAACATTGTGGACAGTCAGCCGGGAGCGCTCTACTACATCATATACACGGCCGACACACGTTCGCAGCAGAAGACGCTGAGCCAGTGGCCAGAGATGAAGATACACATCGAGGGCGGCACAGTGAACGGCTACTACGACACGTCGCGCCATAAGCCCTCGGACTACGTTGCACTGCTCCGAAATGCTACCCACGAACTGTTCACCGTAAAGGGAGCCGCAGCCCTCTTCAACTTCAAGACAGAAACATACAGAAAAATCTGGCCGTCGGATATAGACCGAAGCATTTGCTGGTTCGACAGCCTCACCATCTGGCAGAAAGAACTGATGGGCATGTGCGAGTCAGTAGCCATGGGACAGCGCGCCAGCTCGCCCCACTGCCTCAGTGGTGGCGAAGCCATCTTCCCCATCTACTACAACAACCCCAACTTTGCCATTCAGGGAAAGGAGGGCGACAGCGGTTGGGCCAACTCAACAGCATTTAGGACAGCCTACAACTCGTTCGACTGCGTTTCAGCATCGTTCGACGTGAGCCGTTCCGACCACGACGACTGGTGCGCCGGTCACGAATGCGGGCACAACAATCAGCGAGCCATCAATCTGGAAGGCGGAACTGAGGTCTCGAACAATCTTTTTGCCAATGTCGTCCGCTTCCTCGACGGCACTGTGACATCCACCGGCTCGCCGCTTTCCACAGTGATGGACGAATATGCTCGCCACGAACCCTTCTTCATCCGCGAAGTCAACAGCCAGTTGCGAATGTATTACCAGCTCTATCTTTACTACCATCAGGGGCAACGCAACACAGCCTTCTACCCCACTCTTTTTGCCGAGCTTCGCAAGGACCCGATGGTGCTCTGGAACGGAGCAAACAAGAGTTCAATGAAATTCGTTCGAAAGGTCTGCGAGGTGGCGCAGGAGGACCTGACTGACTTCTTTACAGCATGGGGCTTCTTCGAGCCGTGCGACATGGATGTGGAGGACTACGGACAGCATCACCTCAAGGTGACGCAGGCGGAAATCGACCAGACGAAAGCCGAAATCTCTAAATACCCGAAGAAGAACCTGCAGATACTTTTTGTCGAAGACCGTGCCGACTATGTACTAACCACAGATTTCCTGACGACAGCCGGCAAGAAACGTCGCAACTCGGAGCAAGTGGGACAGTGTGGCGACTTGGGACAGTTCACATCATATCGGCCTGATGCTGCATCGCAGCCTTCGGAATACAGCTATCTGCAGTCCGATTCGCTCTACGCCATGTTTGGGAATGGAGGCGTTGGATTCTTGGTACTCGACGACGACAGCAAAATGGTATACGCCAGCAATTCACTGAACTTCTGCATCCCGACGTGTGCGGGCAGCGAGAACTTGAGAATCTACTCGGTGGATGCAGACGGGACGCTGCACGAAGCCCAACGAATGGGCATCGGTACGCAGACTGTGGCACTCAGTCGTGCCGGAACGTTGGGCGACACGCTGCAAACCAGCGTCATCAAGGCCATCATCAGTGGTAGCATCAATGGTACGGACATCAAGCTCATGCGCAAACTCTTAAACGAGAACAATCTGCAATCGCTCGACCTCAGCTCAGCACGCATTACGAGCGGCGGAACGGCATACTACCAGACCTACCGGAGCGCGCTTAACACGGTGGGCGACTACTGCTTCAGCAACTGCAAGCAACTTGTCACCATACAATTGCCGCTGGGAACTACAAAAATCTGCACGAATGCTTTCGCCAAAAGTGGCCTGCACGAGATTGACATCCCGGACGCAGTCACAACGATAGACGGCGACGCCTTTGCCTATTGCGATGCGCTCCGACGTGTAGTAATCGGCTCGAAGGTGAAAACGATGGGACAAGGAGTTTTCTATAATTCGGCGGTCAAGGACGCATACGTAAAGGCTCTCACACCGCCCAGCATCAGCGCCTACCTATTCTCATCGAACCCCACAATCCACGTCTATGCCCGCGCACTTGCGGCCTACCAAGCGTCGGCTTGGGCCGAATTCGGCACACTGGTGGGCGACCTCGACGAGTATGAAGTCATCACAGCCGTGGAGCAAATACCTCAGCGACGTGTTGTCAGCGACGATGCAGCCATCTACGACCTAAGTGGCCGCAGTGTAGGACGAAACCAGCCTGCAGGCATCTATATCCGACGTGGGAAGAAGATATTCGTGAGGCCATAAACAGAGGACCTCACACCGAACTGAGAAACGAGCTACACTCTACAATCATAAAAACGACCACAACATGAAACTGAAAGTACTTCTCACACTGCTTGCAGCCACGTGTAGTTTAGACGGAAACTGCACGTCGCAAAAATTTTTCCACACGTCGCATGAGAGTGCACTACGGCAGGCATCTGCGGGACTTCAAGGCGAGACGGACGAACCGATGAGCGAGGTGATAGAAAGAGCGCTTACCCGCGCACATCGTCAAGCACAGATTCTGGCAGACTCGATGGAAAGACACCAGAAACGGCTGCCCAAGACGTTCGAGCGCGGCCGCCTGCGGACTTGCGACTACGGCGACTGGGTGTCGGGCTTCTTCCCGGGAACGCTCTGGATGCTGGGCGAACACTTTGCCGACACAGCAATGCTGAGCGAAGCAAGACGCATCACTGCACGCGTGGAACCCGCCAAACGCCTGAAGAACACGCACGACCTGGGTTTCATGCTCAACTGCAGTTTCGGACATGCGTACCGCATCACGGGCGAAACGTACTATCTCGACGTGCTGCGCGAAGGGGCACAAAGTCTGCTGACGCGCTGGAACGGAAGAGTCGGCGCACTGAAATCGTGGAACACCAATCGTCGCTGGCAGTACCCCGTTATCATAGACAACATGATGAATCTGGAATTTCTCTGCTTCATCGCCCGCGAAACTGGCGACAAGTGGCCGAGGAAAGTGGCTACGAAACACGCCAACACGACTTTACGAAATCACTTCCGGAGGGATTACAGCACGTACCACGTAGTGTCATACGACACAATCACAGGCCGGCCACACGCCAAAAACACGGCACAGGGATGCAACGATTCGAGTGCTTGGGCTCGCGGGCAGTCGTGGGGACTCTACGGCTACACGATGATGTACCGCCAGACACACAAAGCCAAATATCTAAGGCAGGCACGCCGCATAGCATCCTTCCTTGTATCACACCCACGCTTGCCGGCCGACAAAGTACCTTATTGGGATTACGATGCGCCAGGCATTCCGAATGCAAAGCGCGATGCATCGGCAGCTGCTATCATGGCATCCGCATTGATTGAACTGAGTCAGCTGGACAAAGGACCGCGGGCAGCAGAATGGTTGGCTGTGGCAGAAAAGCAGCTGCGCACGCTTAGTTCTTCGACTTATCTGGCCGAAGAAGGCGAACAGGCGGGCTTCATCCTGCGTCACAGCGTAGGCCACTTGCCTGGCGGCTGGGAAGTGGACGTGCCACTGACGTACGCCGATTACTACTACGTCGAAGCCTTGCTCCGACTGCAGAAAATCATCGGCGCACACTGACCTTTGGCACAGGCTACGAGACAGCCACAAGACAGTTCCACACTTTTTTGAACAAGACGCACGAAAAAAGACGTACAATTGCTGCACAGCAAAGAAAAAAATGCGTATCTTTGCAAGAGAAACAAAACAAACAGTCTCATGGAACAGAGCAAGAACTACAAGGTGTTTTCGGGAACAAAAAGTCGCTATCTTGCCGAAAAGATTTGTCTGAGCTTAGGTTGCTCGCTGGGTAATCTGACGACAACACACTTCTCGGACGGCGAATTCGAAGTATGCTACGACGAATCTATTCGCGGCGTGGACGTTTTCCTCGTGCAGAGCACATTCCCCAGTGCCGACAACCTGATGGAATTGTTGCTGATGATTGACGCAGCCAAGCGCGCGTCAGCCCGCACAATTAATGCCGTCATCCCCTACTTCGGTTGGGCACGTCAAGACCGCAAGAGCAAGCCACGTGTCAGCATCGGTGCGAAACTTGTGGCCGACATGCTTGGCGTGGCAGGCATTGACCGCGTGATTACGATGGATTTGCACGCCGACCAGGAGCAGGGCTTCTTCAACGTGCCAGTGGACCATCTATACGCCAGCACGGTGATGCTACCTTACGTTCAGAGCCTGAACCTCGAGAATCTTGTCATCGCCACACCAGACGTGGGCGGCAGCAAGCGCGCGAACACATATTGCAAGTATCTGAACTGTCCGCTCGTGCTCTGCAACAAAACAAGGAAGAAGGCAAACGAAGTGGCCAGCATGCAGGTAATCGGAGACGTGCAAGGCGCCAACGTAATTTTGGTGGATGATATGGTGGACACCGCTGGCAGCATTACACTGGCAGCAAACTTGCTAAAGGAGAACGGTGCACGCAGCGTCAGAGCCATCGCCTCGCATTGCGTGATGAGCGGCCCTGCGAACGAAAGAGTGGAAAAGAGCGCGCTGGAGGAAATCGTCTTCACCGACAGCATTCCCTACTTCGGTGGCTGCGAAAAGGTGCGTCAGATAACGGTGGCCGACATGATAGCCGAAACGATTCGCCGCGTGCTGAACAACGAATCCATCAGCGACCAATATCTTATCTAACGCTGCATCCTACGAGTTAAAGCGGAAGCATCCGTATCGCGTCAGCCGCTTTCTGATAAACTAAAAAAGAATCCCGCAGCGCATTGCGTTGCGGGATTCTTCTGTATCGTGACTGATTAGACGAACCACTTCACGTAGCAGAAATCCTGCCGATGCGGGAGGTGGATGTTCTTGGGATAAATTCGGTAAGCAATCTTATACGCTCCGGCACTGTCGAACTTCGAAGAAGTGTGGAACGTGAAAACATTACCGTCGCGACCCGTCATCTCGAACGGAACGACAGCTTTCACATGATCCTCTCCTTCTTTATCCGTTGTGAGAGCCACCATTTCCACTCCGATAGCATCATCCAGCCCAGCCTCGTCCACGCGCAAAGTTACGTCGAATTGTGAGCCGGCTGCCAAAGCATGATCGTCGCTCCGCTCAATGTCGAGCACCTTAATATCATCCCAACGCTCGGCAACGGCTTCCTTCCACTGAGCGATCTCGCCTGCCAGCTGGTTGTTGTTGGCACGCAGCAGGTTGCTTCTGTCGCGCAGTTTGTTATAGAACTTGCTGTAGTAGTCGTCAAGCTGCCGCTTCATTGTATAGTGCGGCGCAATCTGTGCGATGCTGTTCTTGATAACGCGAATCCATCCTTCGCTGTAGCCCTTGGCGTTTCTGTCGTAATAAAGCGGCATAATCTCGTTTTCGAGCAAACTATAGATGGTAGCAGCATCCAGCTGGTCCTGATATTCCTGGTTGGCATATGTGCGCTTGTCGGTCAACGCCCAACCTGCGCCCTTGCGATAGCCTTCATACCACCAGCCGTCCATGACAGAAAGATTCACTACGCCATTCATCAGTGCTTTCTCGCCCGACGTACCGCTTGCCTCGAGAGGACGTGTCGGCGTGTTCATCCAGATGTCCACACCACTCACCAGGCGGCGAGCCAACTGCATGTCGTAATTCTCGAGGAAGATAATCTTGCCCAAGAACTCAGGGCGCTGGCTGATTTCGTAGATGTGCTTAATGAGGCCCTGACCTGCGCCGTCTGCCGGATGAGCCTTTCCTGTGTAGAGGAACTGCACGGGGTACTTCGGGTTATTGACTATCTGCTCCAGACGCTTCAAGTCTGTGAACAGCAGGTGCGCACGCTTGTAAGTGGCGAAACGACGGCCGAAACCTATCAGCAATGCATTCGGATTGATTTTTTCCATGAGCGACACCACGCGGCTCGGGTCGCCCTGATTCTTCAGCCAGCTGTCGCGGAACTGCTCGCGAATGTAGTCCACCAGTTTTGTCTTCAGCTGCATTCTGGTTTCCCACACTTCGGCATCGCTTACATTATATATAGCTTCCCAAATCTTCTGGTTGCTTTGGTCGGAGAGATGTGCCTCGTCGAAGTTCTTGGCATAGAGTTTTCTCCACTCGTGGGCGCACCATGTGGGGAAGTGCACGCCGTTGGTGACATAGCCCACGTGGCTTTCCTCGGGATAATAGCCGTTCCAGATGCCGGCAAACATCTTCTTGCTCACTTCGCCATGCAGCCAGCTCACGCCGTTCACTTCCTGCGAAGTATTGCAAGCGAAGGTGGACATGCAGAAGCGTTCGCTTTTATCCTCGGGATTCATGCGGCCCATGCCGATGAACTCGTCGTACGAAATTCCAAGTTTCGTAGCATATCCGCTCATGTACTTCGAGAAGAGGCTCTCGTCGAAATAATCGTGGCCGGCAGGCACTGGCGTATGAACTGTGTATAGCGACGAAGCGCGCACAAGCTCCAGCGCCTGTGTGAAGCCCATCCCGGACTGTACCAAGTCCACCAGTCGCTGTACATTGCACAGCGCTGCGTGTCCCTCGTTGCAATGATATACATCCTTCGTGATGCCGAGTTTTTTCAGCGTCAGGACGCCACCGATGCCAAGCAGTATTTCCTGCTTCAGACGGTTCTCCCAGTCGCCGCCGTAGAGTGCATGCGTGATGGGACGGTCGTACTGCGAGTTGAGTTCATTGTCCGTATCCAGCAAATAAAGTTTGATACGACCCACATTCACCTGCCACACGTAAGCGTGCACTTGATAATCTATGTAAGGCACGTCGATGACAAAGGGCGTTCCGTCCTCGTTGAAGAGCTGCTCCACGGGAAGCGAATGGAAATCTTGTGCCTCGTAGTTGGCAATCTGTTCGCCAGCCATACTGAGACTCTGCGTAAAGTAGCCGTAACGGTAGAGAAATCCGACGGCGCACATGTCAACATTGCTGTCGGACGCTTCTTTAAGATAGTCGCCTGCCAGAATGCCCAAACCGCCGCTGTAAATCTTCAGCACTTGGTTGAGACCGTACTCCATACAGAAATAAGCCACGCTGGCACGTGAGCTGTCTGGCTCGACATCCATGTAAGCGCGAAATTCGGCGTAGACATCGTTCATTTTGCGCAGCACATTCTTGTCGGTGGCGAGCGATTCTAATTTCTCGTAGCCCAGACGCTCCAGTTGCAGCACGGGGTTTCCTCCACACTCGTCGAACAACTGTTCGTCGAGGCTGCGGAAGAGACTGCGTGCGCTGTGGTTCCACGCCCACCACATGTTGTGGGCCAGTTCGTCGAGCTTGCTCAGAGCCTCGGG
This sequence comes from uncultured Bacteroidales bacterium, assembly GCA_902787575.1. Lineage (GTDB taxonomy): Bacteria > Bacteroidota > Bacteroidia > Bacteroidales > Bacteroidaceae > Physcousia. The sequence continues at coordinate 18,323 of CADAGX010000015.1, forward strand.
GAGTGTACTTTTCACCGATACGGTCTTCCATGTCGGCTGGTTGGCATTACTTGCTTTAATCTTCATAACTTAGTATTCTATTTATGTGATACTTCTATTTATTTTGCGGCACATCGTTTTGCTGCGTTTTGCAGGGCGATGCGATACGCCGTAAGATAGTTTTCAATAAACTTGCTCCACAAAGCTTTGGAAGCAAGGCTTGCAGCACGGCGGCGTACCGACGTCCAAATCTTTTCGTCGAAAGCATCGCACTGCTGCACAATGCGGCAGACGGCATCACACACGTCGTTCCAGTTATAGTCGTCGCGTGGAACCACAGCCACCCCGTCCGTTATCTGGCTTTCGCCCTTCTTTTGTTTGTCGGCCCACATGCCAAAGCCAGAAAGCGAAGTCGTGACGCACGGCACGTGGAATGCCACGGCCTCGAGCGGCGTGTAGCCCCAAGGCTCGTAATACGAGGGATAAACGGCGAGGTCTTCGCCAATGAGAATGTCGTAGTACGGAAGGTCGAAAATGCCGTCGCGTCCGTCGAGGTAGCACGGCACAAAAATAATCTTCACCTTGCTGTCGGCATCTTGATTCTGCATCCCGTTGTCGCGGAGGAAGCGACACACGCTGTCCTCCTGCTCGTTGTGGAGCCAGTGCGTCAACACGGGTGTGTGGAGCGGCGTGTCGAATACCTGCCCGCTGGCCAACCGCTGCTGCAGGTCGAGCCGTGGCGCATAAACCCACGCTGGCACTGTGATGACAGCCAGCACAGGGCGTTGCAGCGAATCAGCCGAAGCCGAGAGGCGGCGAAGGCTCTCGAGGAACACATCGATGCCCTTGTTCTTCATTTCGTAGCGGCCACTTGTGCCAACTACAAGTGTGTTGTCCGGGAAACTGACGCCCGTCAGCGCATTAGCCACGCGGAAAAGGCGGCGTCGAGACTCCGACCGGCGAGCCGCAAAGGCACGCCCCTGAGGAACGAAGCTGTCCTCGAATCCGTTTTCGAGCACGGCATCGCATGGTTTGTCGAGCAGTTCAGCGCATTCGAGAGCAGTCACATCGCTCACCGTCGTAAAGCAGTCCACGGCATGAGCCGTCTGACGCTCCAGACTATGCTTGGCTTCGATGTTCAGCTCGCGCGACATCTGCACGCCGTCGTATGCTTTCAGATACTGGTACAGCGGCTTTCCGTTGCCGGCAATGCTGCGACCGATGCTGGTGGCGTGTGTCGTAAAGACGGTGGCCATCTGCGGAACATGCTTCTGCAGGTAGAGGGCACCGAGGCACGTCATCCATTCGTGGGCATGATACACCACATTCTTCTTGCCGAGCTTGGCGTACCGATAATAGCTCTCGGCCACCAGTGCTGCAGCGTACGAAAACATATTTGCCTCGTCGTAGTCGCCGTAGCCATGCAGGCTGTCCACGCCATAATCGCACCACATCTGGCCGTAAAGCTCGTCGCGTTGTGCAAAGTACGGGCGGAAATCCACCAGCACCACACACGGCCGACCGGGAATCTGCCAGCGGCCGACACGAATCTTCAGGCCTTCCGTCGCTGATTTCCGCACCCAAGAGCGCAGAAGCGACTTGTCTTCTTCGAAAAAAGGACTTTCGCCATCGTGCCAAACGTCGGGACCGATGAACATCAATCGCTCGGGAAAAAGTTCGTGCAACGTCTTGGCATGAGTAGAAAGAACGGTGTAGATGCCGCCCATCTTGTTGCAAACCTCCCAACTCGACTCGAATATAAAATCCGGAGTACACTCAACTTTGTTCATTTTGCCAGTCTCCATACGTTTTAAAACGCTGCAAAGGTACGATAATTATGCGATATACGGAATGCGCAACAGCAAGATTTTGAAAAAATTGACGTGCATCAAGTCACCCAGATTAGGCTGCAACAGCAAATCCACACGTGGCAATGCTGCATGCGACGTGCGGCAATCTGAAAACCACGTGTGGCGTCAGAGGAAACCACACGTCGCAGGGAGCAACCTTTTTCGAGTTTTTATGCGGCCGACTCGAAGTAATTCACTACCTTTGCGGAAGAAATACAAAAATTCGAAGCAATGAAGCGAAACATTCTGCTTTGGTCAGCCCTACTCTGCACCTCGATGCTCAGCGCGCAACAGCCTTGGAAACTCGACCTCACAGCCGTCGACGACAGCCTGACACTACGCATAGACCTCTACGAAGAGAGCATTCCGGTGCCCAGCATGGAGATGTTCGGACCGATGAACGGATATATGAGTGGTGACATCTATCGCGTCTGGGCTGTGACGTCCTTCGAAATCATCGACGACCGCACGGCCAAACTCCGCCTCTCGAACGATATGGGAAGCGAGACGCAAGCTGCCACACTCAGCGCACTCAGCGACTCCACATATCGTCTCAAGTTTGATGGCTACAACGCAGTACGCCGCGTGGCCAAAGGAAAGAAACTGGTGAAAGCGCCTTCCGAATTCTTAATGCAAAAGCGTGTAAGTCATATACGCAACGTAGGCCGTCAATAACAGCGTTCCCTCGCCGCGCGTAAGACGTCGGCCCGAGAAAGATACAATCCAGAGCAGCACACAACTGCCCACAAGAACGCTCCAGTCGAGCATATTCACGCCCGTAATCTGCATGGGAGCAATCAGATTGCAGGCCCCCAGCACAAAGACGGCGTTGAAAACATTGCTGCCCAACACGTTGCCGAGCGCCAGCCCGTCGCTACCCTTTCGGGCCGCCACGACGCTTGTGGCCAGTTCGGGCAAGCTGGTGCCGGCGGCAAGTATCGTCATCCCGATTATCTTCTCGCTGACACCCAGTTCGCGGGCCACATCCGTAGCGCCGTTCACCAAAATCTGACCGCCACCCACCAGGCATCCGATGCCGAGCAGTATCAAACCGAAAAGCTGCCACAGCGGTTTCTTCTCTTCGACGAGCGTTTCAGCACCTGCAGCCTCACGTTTTCCCAAATATACATTATATATAAGGAATAAGAGGAAGAGACCGAAGAGCAACGATGCGTCGAGCCGCGAAATCTCGCCGTCAAAGCCCACCAAGACAAGCGCTGCAGTGACGAGAAGGCAGAAAGGCATGTCGCGATACAACACACCACGCGAGACTGGCAGCGCCAGAATCATGCTCGAGACGCCCACGATAACCAGAATATTGAAGATGTTGCTGCCCAAAATGTTGCCCACACTCATGTCGCCGCTGCCGCGAAGACAACTCAGGAAGCTGACGATAAATTCAGGCAGACTCGTCCCGAAGGCCACAACCGTGAGTCCGATTATCAGTTCGCTCACTCGCCATTTGCGAGCCAAGCCGCTCGCACCGTCCGTAAAGCGGTCGGCGCCCCAAAGAACAAGCGCGATACCCGCTACGATGAAAATTATATCCAGTATCATAATCGGCCGCAAAATTACACAGAATATTCCGAAAGCCGACCTGCGACACGCACTTTTTTCGCAGTCGTAACACAAATTTAATTTAGCCGCCCGAAGATTTCTCGGTCGCGAACTGTGGAAAACGGATTTTTGTTCGTAACTTTGCATCACGAAACAGCAAACAAAACTATGGCCTCGAACAACGAAATGGTGCAATGCCTGTACTGCCGCTGGGCGACATACAAGCAATGGTTCAAGAATCCCGTGGTAGCCTCCTGCTCCATACGTGGCGACAAACAGGTTGCAGCCACAAAACGAATATGCAAGGAGTACAAAGAGAGAAACAGCGAGCCGGAAATAGAGCATTTCGACAGCTACGATTAAACTCTTTTTAGGAATGTTTAACAGCGCGGCGCTTGGGAAATTGAAATATTCGACGTACCTTTGCATTACAAAACGCAACCAAACAAACAAGTTTAAACGTAAAATTGAAAATATGAACATCAAAAGAATTACTTTCGCCTTCGCTTTCGCAGCCTTTGCGGGCGGCGTCATGGCTCAAGACTTCAGTGGCTCCAGTCTGGAGGAACGCATTGGATATACCAACAATAATAACGAGGACAGCATCAAGCTGGGCCGCGGCTACATCTCCATGTTCCAGCAGACGATGGCCGACAAAAACTGGAAAGACGCGCACATCAACTTCAAGTGGCTCCTGCAGAATGCGCCATATGCTGTGAACGGAATCTACACCCAAGGCCCGTTCCTGCTCTACAACCTGATACAGAGCGAGACGGACGAGGCAAAACGTCTGGAATACTTCAACGAACTGATGGCGCTCTTCGACGCACGCCAAAAGAATCTCGACGCGCTGAATTCGTTCGCTAAGACAACTTCGACGCTGGGCGACGTGCTCTCGGTGAAGGCCGACTATTACAACTGGACGGCACCAAGCGTGAAAGGTTCTGGCTATACGCTCAACAAAACGTATGAGAATTACAGCCAGGCCATCAAGATGATTAACGAGAAAGGCGGCCGGGAAATAGAAGGCAGCGTGCTGCAGAACTTCTTCCTCGTGAGCGACGCCATGTACAAGAGCGCACCTAACGCACTGCGCGAGCAATATCTGCAAGACTACCTCGACTCGAAAGACGCATGCGAGAAGATGCTGCAGCTGGCAAAGCAGGCACAGGCAGAAGGAGACTCCACAAAGGCAAATCAACTGGTGGCAAAGTACGACGGCCCGCTTGCTTTCATCGAATCTACGTTCTCGCAGAGCGGTGCGGCAGACAGCGCTCAGATTGTGAACATCTACACGAAGAAATTTGAGAGCTACAAGACAGATATCGCGAAGCTTAACAGCGCGCTGACGCTGATGCAGCAGAACGACTGCGATAACAGCGATATCTATTACCAGTACGCCGAGGCAGCTTACGCGATAGAGCCGACATTTACTTCGGCAATCGGTTTGGCGCAGAAGTCGCAGAAAGACGGCAATGCCGACAAAATGCTGGAGTACTACGAGAAAGCATTGGAACTGAGTTCGAGCGACGCCAATCGTGGTGTCATCTGCCTGAACATCTCCAATGGTCTGACCAAGAGCGAGAGCTACACCGGTGCGCTGACATATGCCGAGCGAGCCATCAAGTACAATCCAGACTTGGCCGGCAAGGCATTCCTGAAGCAGGCTAACATCTACGCTCGTCTGGGACAGTACAACGACGCAGTTGCCTACTGCACCAAGGCTGCCAACGCAGACATTACGGTGAGCGGTACGGCCAATCGTCTGAAAGAAAACATTCAGAAAGCACAGGCCAACCAGGCCGCAAACGAGCGCGCACGCCGTGCTTACGAAGAGTTCATCGCTCGCCAGAAAGCAGAAGAGGACTTCTGGACGCGTGGTGTAAAGAAGTAACTCAGGCTTACACCTTATATAATTAATAAGCCAAGCGCATCCGTCCGCAATTCGGCACGTAGCCGTTATGCGGACGGATTTTTTATGCCTTGGAGCGACGTGTTGCTGTGAAAAATCTACGTGTGGCGTGAGCGAATGCGACGTGTCGCGTGAAAGAATGCGACGTGTCGCTGTAACTAAGACTACACGTGCCTACAGATGGCGGAATTCGCAGTAAAAACAATCCGAAAAGCAGACTTACAAAGAAGAAAAAGACAATTTTTCTACCACTAAACAGCAAACAAAGAAACACGAAGCGCAGCAATAGCAAAAATAAATGTTAAAAATGATTAAACAACACGCTAAACTCAATGCCATATCAGTAGAAAATCGTAACTTTGAGAGGAAAAGAGCGGATTTTAGGCCTTAGCAGGAGAAAATGCCACCGTGCGTACTGAAAAATGAGGCCTTTCGCGACGCAAAAAGAACGAGAAACGAGTACGACATCCACCCGACGGAACGAAGTGCTCAACCAAAGTAATAACATAATTAAACATCACAAAAATGACAAGTCATCTTTTATTCATTGGAAACCTTGGCACGGGCGAAATGGTCTTCATTGCCCTGATTGTCCTGCTGCTCTTCGGAGGAAAGAAAATACCCGAGTTGATGCGCGGTTTGGGCAAAGGCGTGAACAGCTTCAAGCAGGGAATGAACGAAATCGAGAAAGACATCACAGCTGAGCCCAAGAAGCCCGAAGAAAACTACCAGAAAGAAGAGAAATAACCCAATAACAAAACCTTTTTAACACAAAACATTATGGACACAATGTCAAGACGTTCCTTCCTGAAGGCAGGAACAGCCGCTACGGCAGCGTTTGCAATGGCTCCAACCGACATGTTGGCAAAAGCAAAGAAAGTAAAGACTCAGAAGAAGACAAAGCTCAAAATCCTCGGCGTAGGTATCGGCGGCCGCGGTCATGCTGATATCAATGGCGTTTGCAAGAATGGTAAAGAACTCTACGACGATGTGGAATTCATCGGACTGGCCGACACCGACTGGAAGTATGCCAAGGGTGTGCTCGACGAGTACAAGAAACTTTATCCCAACTGCAAGCTGTATCACGACTACAAAACGATGTATGCTGAGTTGCTCGACCAGGCAGACGCAGTTATCTGTGGTACCGCCGACCATACTCACGCCATCATCTGCGCTGAGGCACTTGCAGCCGGCAAGCACGTTTACTGCGAGAAGCCGCTGACACGTACCGTTTACGAATCGCGTCTGCTCACCAAGTTGGCTGCCAAGGCTAACGTTGCCACTCAGATGGGTAACCAGGGAGCCAGCGGCGAAGGCGTAAACCTGACTTGCGAGTGGATTTGGAACGGCGAAATTGGCGAAGTGACCCATGTGGATGCCTTCACCGACCGTCCCATCTGGCCGCAAGGTCTCGAGCACCCCGCAGAAGTGATGCCGATTCCCGACACACTGAACTGGGACGCATTCATTGGCCCGGCTCCCATGCGCGACTACAACTCCATCTACACTCCGTGGAACTTCCGCGGCTGGTGGGATTTCGGTACCGGCGCTCTGGGCGATATGGCTTGCCACATCCTGCACCCCGTATTCAAGGCCCTCGACCTGAAGTACCCCATCAAGATTCAGGGTTCTTCCACTCCGTTGATGGCAGAATCGTGCCCCAACGCACAGCAAGTGAAGTACACATTCCCCGCTCGCCCCAACCGTCCGAAGGTGGCAATGCCCGAGGTTGAAGTAACATGGTGCGACGGCGGACTCATCCCCTACCGTCCCGAACTGCTTCCCGCAGGCAAGAGCCTGAACATCAGCGGTGGCGGTGCCATCTTCTACGGCACGAAGGATATCCTTATCGTAGGCTGCTACGGCGAAAAGCCCTATCTGCTGAGTGGTCGCGTGCCCAATGCACCGAAGGTTTGCCGTCGAGTTACTCTCGGACATCACCGCGACTGGGTTCGCGCTTGCCTCGAGGATCCCGCAACTCGCGTTAAGACTGCTTCCGACTTCAGCGAGGCCGGACCGTTCAACGAAATGGTAGCTATGGGTGTCTGCGCCATCCGTCTGCAGGGTCTCAACCAGATTCTGGAGTGGGACGGCGAGAAGATGCAGTTCACAAACATCCCCGAGAATGCAACCGTGCGTTCTATGATTAAGGACGGCTTCACCATCAAGGATGGCCACCCGACGTTCAACAAGACTTACACCGACCCGGTGAACGCACGCGAGTTCGCTGCCGAACTGGTGAAGCCTAAGTATCGCGAAGGCTACGTGCTGCCTCCTATGCCGCAGGACTAAGCCCGAACGGAACTGAGCTCAATTTTCATTTTAATACACGAGAAAAATGAAATTACGTAACATCGTTGCTGCCACCGCCATGGTGGCAGCACTTTCTACTCAAGCCCAAGGCTTGCAGTATGTCATTGTGCACAATCCGGAAGTTGACCTCTCCACACTGAAAACGGACAAGGACGGATATTATATCCTCTTCGACGGTACAAGTATGAACGGGTGGCGCGGATACGGCAAAGACCACATTCCCAGCAAATGGAACATCAAAGACGGCGCGCTACACTTCGACGGTCGCACAACGAAAGGCGAAGGCGGCGATATCATCTTTACGCATCAGTTCCAGAACTTCGAGTTCGAACTGGAATGGAAGATCAGCGAAGGCGGTAACTCGGGTATTTTCTATCTTGCCCAAGAGTCGGCAACGATAAACAACGATGCACCCGAGAAGAAAGAATTCGCATCGCCCGACGGAACTGTGCAGATAACACAGACTGTGAACCGCGCCGGTAAGCTCAACTACCAGCCGATTTACATTTCCTGCCCCGAGTGCCAGGTGCTGGATAACGAGAGACACCCGGATGCTAAACTCGGCGCCACACTGGGCATTCGCCAATCTACTTCGCTCTACGACATGATTGTGGCAAAACCACAGAATGCAAAACCCGCCGGCGAGTGGAACAAGGTGAAAATCATCGTGAAGAATGGCAAGGTGACACACTTCCAAAACGGAGTTAAGGTACTGAGCTATCAACTTTGGGGCAAGGAGTGGATAGATTTGTTGCAGAGCAGCAAATTCAGCGAGAAGAAGTGGCCGTTGGCTTACGAACTGCTGAAAAATTGCGGCGGCGACGGACATAAGGGCTACTTTGGCTTCCAAGACCACGGCGACGAAGTGTGGTATCGCAACGTCCGCGTGAAAGTGCTTAAGTAAACTCTCATCATTGGGGCGGCATCCGATTCAGGTTTCGTGAGTACGGAATGCCGCCCTACTCTTTTTACACATCAAAACAGACGAAAGAACAGGAAGATTATGAAAAAGTTGATGTCAATCCTCTGCATGGTGGCTGTAGCACTGACTATTGCCACAGGTGCTGACGCAAAGAAGAAAGAAGTTGCATTCCAAATGTACAACCTACGCGGACTTATCGGCAGCCCGGAACTCTATGCGAAGAACCACGCAGAAGTGCTGCAGAAGGTAGCAAAGATGGGATACACGGCCGTAGAAGCAGCAAACTACGACAACGGAAAACTCTATGGCGTTACGCCTGAGCAGTTCAAGGCCGACATGGATGCCGTAGGACTGAAAGTGCTCTCGAGCCACGCGACTCGCAACCTGAGCGGCGAAGAGTTGAAATCCAAGAACTTCAGCGAGGCGCTGAAATGGTGGGACCAGTGTATCGACTGCCATAAGCGCGCAGGAATGAAATATCTGGTTATACCCTGGTGCGAGGTGCCCAAGACGTTAGACGACCTGCAGACAATCTGCAATTTCTACAGTCAAGTGGGCAAGCGCTGCAAGGCTGCAGGTCTGCTGCTGGGCTATCACAGTCACAGCCACGAGTTCCAGAAAGTGGAAGGCAAGACCGTCATGCTCGATTACATGATTCAGCACATTCCGGCCGAAGACATCTTTTTCCAGATGGACGTTTACTGGGCCGTAAGAGGACAGGTGAGCCCGGTGGATTACTTCCACAAATATCCCGGCCGCTTCACGATGCTACACATAAAGGACCACAAGGAAATCGGACAGAGCGGTATGGTTGGCTTCGATGCCATCTTCAAGAACTTCGACGTGGCTGGCACGAAGGACTGGATTCTCGAGTTGGAGCAGGCTTCGACGCCCGACATTCTGAAGGGAATGCAGGAGAGTATCGACTACATCAAGGCTGCCAAGTTTGTGAAAGCATCGTACAACAAATAAACTGACGGCTTGAAACCATTGTTATGGGTTGCAGGCCATCGACCTGCGACCCATAATTTTTCAGAAAACGCACATAGATATGGCTGAAGAGAAAGAGGAATTGGAAGAGATGGAAGGCGAAGGGATGTCCTTCTGGGACCATCTCGAGGTTTTGCGCTGGGCACTGTTTCGCATTGCGGCTGTCATGCTGGTGGCTTTCGCCCTATGGTTTTGGGCTATGCCGCACATCTTTGAGAGTTTCGTCATGGGAGCCACGTCGAGCGACTTCTTCGTTTATCGCTGGCTGACTGAGCTAAGTCACGGATTGATACACTTCAACGATAGTTTCAAAGTCGATATCATCAATATCGAAGTCACCGGCCCATTTATGATACACATAAAGACCTCTTTCTACATGGCCGGAATTGTGACGTTTCCTTACATAATCTACGAACTGTGGCGATTTATCAAGCCGGCACTCTACGCAGAAGAGATAAAGCATGTGCGCCCTGCATTTCTCGGCGGCACGGTTATGTTTTTCGTCGGCTGCGCCGTGGGATACATGCTGGTGTTTCCCTTCACGTTCCGCTTTCTCACTGAGTACAACCTCAGCCCGTCCATTACAAACCAAATCAATCTTTCGAATTACATCGGCAACTTTTCGATGCTGATTATCGTCATGGGATTGGTTTTCGAGATGCCGCTGCTCGCGTGGCTGCTGTCGTGCTTCGGACTCATCACGAAGAAATTTCTGCGCGACTATAAGAAACATGCCATTGTGGTGCTTCTCGTCACTGCCGCCATCATTACGCCAAGCGGCGATCCATTCACACTTATGACCGTTTTCGTGCCTCTTTACCTACTCTACGAAATGTCGATTTGGGTGGTGCGAAAGTAAGAATATAAAAACTGCACGCCGTTTCTTCCGAAACGACGTGCAATAATTGACCAAACTGCGTGCGGGAAATAAATTTCAACGTGCTGCAACAAAAACGAGCACGCCGCCCATTGCACACAGCGGTTTGGATGCTTTTTACTTCAGCGACAGAGAAATCTCCTTCTCGGCCTCAGTCACAGTGAGTTTGTCCTCACGCAGCAACCAGCCCATAGCCAGATACAGTTCTTTGTCACTCTTCAACTTTGCGGCCTTCTTCAGCTCTTTAGCAGTCATCGTGCCGTTTTCGCTCAGCGCCGTCCAAACTGCGCCTGCGAGCAATCCAACTTTCTCGTTCATACTTAAACCTTTTTAAATTAAACAAAAACTTTAGACACTGCAAAGGTATGGCAGTTCTTTAAAACGGCCAAGGAAATTCCACAAAATACATGTTGTATAACATCTTTTCGCCCGTTTTTTTGATATATGTCATGCAAAGAAAAAACTTCTTCGTAACTTAGCAAAGATATAAGCACAAAGCAGAAATGAGAAAAATACACCTGATTATTTGCGTCCTTGCAGCACTCACGCTTACGCTCGGCTGCAAGCGTATGAGCCGCGACGAGTTGATTGCACGCGAGGCACGCCGATTCACCGAAATACAATGCCCACATGTGGTGGAACCCTGCAATCGACTGGACAGTACCACGTACGACATTCCGACTCGCACCTACACATACAACCACACGCTATACGATGATTTAGACTACGACACGCTCTACACCGATTTATTTAAAAGCATTTTTCGCGAAAAGGTGCTGTTGGAAATTCGCTCCAGCATTCAGATGCGCGGATTAAAGGAGGAAGGCATCACACTTGTCTACCGCTATTACAGCGAAAAACAGCACACAGTATTTTTTGAATTACGTTTCACAAAAGAAGATTACACCGAGTAATCGCACACTGCAGCACACAAAAAGCAGGCGGAGAGATGCAAAAACTATCTCTCCGCCTGCTTGCATTTCTAATAGTACGTGCTGCTACTGCTTTTGCGTCAGTTGCTCCAGCGCACGACACAGCTGGTCGGGACAGGAAGTAGGCTTCGTGCCGCAACGAATGCCGTCGAGCCGAGCAATTACGTCCTCCGGCTTCATCCCGCGCACCAGCTGACCCAGCCCTTTTGTATTGCCGTCGCAACCTCCGATGAAGGAGCAATGTTCAATACGTCCCTCCGAATCGAGAGCAACGTCAATGAAGCGGCTGCACGTGCCACACGTCTTATAGACAATCTGGCGTGCGGCGGACTCGGATTTTGCTGTATTTGTCTCCATCTGCAGCTTTATTCCTCCTCGGGTTTCATGTTCGTATAGACCGTCTGCACGTCATCGAACTCCTCCAGACGCTCCACCATCTTGTTGATGGTCTCACGCTGCTCGGGTGTCACGTCCTTCAAATCATTTGGGATGTACGTAAATTCGCCGCCGACGTCTTCGTAGCCATTTTCCTCCAGATACTTTTGAATCTGCGCATAGCTCGTAGGCTCGCCGTAAATCGTGATAGTGTCATCTTCCTCGTCGTATTCGTCTTCAACTCCAAGGTCGATTACATCCAAAATGAACTCGTCCATATCCATGTCGGCCTTCTTCTTGAAAGTAAACACACACTTGTGGTCGAAAAGGAACGCGAGGGAACCCATCGTTCCCATGTTACCGCTGAACTTATTAAACACACTTCTTACGTCTGCCACGGTTCGCGTCGGATTGTCTGTCAGCGTATCTACAAAAATCGCAATGCCGTGAGGACCGTATCCTTCGTAAGTCATCGTCTTGTAGTCGCTCTGATCTTTTCCCATCGCGTTCTTTATTGCGCGTTCGATGTTGTCCTTCGGCATGTTCTCGCGCTTGCAAACTGCAATTATGGAACGCAGCGACGGGTTATTCTCCGGCTCGGGACCTCCGGCCTTGACTGCGATAGCTATCTGCTTGCCCAGTCGGGTAAATGTTTTGGCCATGTGGCCCCATCTTTTCAGCTTTGTAGCTTTTCTGTACTCAAATGCTCTTCCCATTGGTTCTTTACTTTATATTATTATTTCTTTTCTTCGTTTCTATGGTTCTCGCGTGTGCTATCTCAACTCGGCACCCAACTGAGAAGTCAGTTGCTGAATGAGTTTGTTCATAATGGCGTCTATTTGCTTGTCGTTCAGCGTGCGTTCTGTATCTTGCAGAATGAAGTTTACGGCATACGACTTCTTGCCAGCCGGCAAGTTCTTGCCTTCGTAAACATCAAACAACCTTACGGCACGCAGCAATTTGCGCTCCGTTTGGTAAGCGATACGTTCAATTTCACCGAATTCGACGCCTTTGTCGAGCAGCAACGCAAGGTCGCGACTCACAGCAGGATACTTGCTAATTTCCGTGTAGCACACCTTTGCGTTACGAACAGCCTTCAGCAATTGGTTCCACCGCAGGTCGGCATAATAGACGGGAGCCTCGATGTCGAACTTTTTGGCCAGCACGGGACTCACAATTCCAAGTTCGGCAAACACTTTGCCGCCCTTGTTTTCGATGACGAGACTCTTGGCAAAGATGTCCGACTTGCCTTCCGAGAAGACGAGCGAGCCGAAGGAAATTCCAATCCGCGTGAAGATGTTCAGTACGTAAGCTTTCAGTTCTGCAAATGACGCCTCTTCGTCGGGATGCGCCCAACTGCCGGAAACTCGTTTTCCAGTGAGCCAGAGTGCGAGATGATAGTCCTCGCTGTAAGCGTCCAGGACGTGCTTTATAACTTCCGGGTCGCGGCTGCTGCTGACGCCAGGCACGATATCTGGGCAACGACGCTCGGCCGTGAATTTGTAGCAGTTGCCATACTCAAAGAGTCGCAGGTCAGCGTTTTTGTAGCTCACGTTGCGGGCAATGGTTTCCAAGCCACCAAAAAGCAACGTCTGACGCATCACGTTCAAATCCTGACTCAGCGGGTTAAGCAGCCGCACAAGGTTTTCCGACTTATACGCTTCGAGTCCGTCGTAGTACGCGCCACGCTGCAGACTATTGTTCAGAATTTCGCGGAAACCGGCGCCGACAAGTTGCTCGCCAACCAAGTTTTGCAACTTGTAACTCTTGTCCGGTTCACCTTTCACCGAAAGGCAACTTTTCAGCGTCGTGGGAATTTCCACGTTATTATAGCCGTAAATTCGGAGGATATCTTCCACCACATCGCAAGGACGCTGCACATCCACGCGATATGCAGGCACTTTCAGTTCCACTCCCTGCGGCGTTTCATTTACGATGCGCATTTCCAAACTTGTAACGATGCTCTTCACAGTTTCCGATGGGATGTGTTTACCAATCAGCGCGTCCACATATTCATAATCGAGCTTCACATCGAAATCTTTCGCAGGCGACGGGCAGACATCCACAATGTGCATGCTCACCTTCGCACCTGCCAATTCGCGTGCCATGATGGCCGCCTGCTTCAGCGCGTAGATTTGTCCGTCGGGATCTATGCCGCGTTCGAAACGGAAACTGGCGTCAGTCTGCAAGCCGTGACGGCGCGCACTCTTGCGTATCCAAGTCGGCGAGAAATATGCGCTCTCCAGCAACACGTTCTTCGTCGTCTCGTAAGTGCCGCTTCCACGGCCGCCAAATACGCCGGCGATGCACATCGGTTCCTCAGCATTGCAGATAGCCAAGTCGCGGTCAGACAGTTTGTGTTCTACGCCGTCCAGCGTTACGAAAGGCGTGCCTTCGGGCATAGTTTTTACCACCACTTTTCGACCTGTCACCATGTCAGCGTCAAAGCAGTGCAACGGCTGGCCATACGCCATCATTATGTAATTGGTAATGTCCACGATGTTGTTGATGGGACGAAGGCCAACGGTGCGAAGTCTGTCCTGCAGCCAGGCTGGACTCTCCTTCACTTCGCAGTCCGTCAGGCTGACAGCGCAATAACGCGGACAGGCTTCCGCGTTTTCGACACACACCTCAACGGGCAATGCCTCGTTATCTACGCTGAAAGATTCGCAGTCAGGCCGGTGGAGTGACGTTTTGTAGCCATTTTGCAGAAGCCAGGCATACAAGTCGCGAGCCACACCATAATGGCTGCAGGCGTCGGCACGATTCGGTGTGATGTCAACTTCTATCACAAAGTCGCTTTCCAAGTGATAAAACTCAGCAGCCGGAGTTCCTACCACGGCCGTGTCGGGCAGAACGATGATGCCGCTGTGGTCGGTGCCGACGCCAATTTCGTCCTCGGCACATATCATACCACAACTTTCCACACCACGAAGTTTGCTCCGCTTGATAGTGAAAACCTCGTCGCCGTCATATAGTTTTGTACCTACCACGGCCACTATTACCTTCTGCCCCGCGGCAACATTCGGAGCGCCACACACCACTTGTATCGATTCGGGCTGTCCCACGTTCACTTGGCACACGTGCATATGGTCGCTATTGGGGTGTGGCACGCAAGAAAGCACCTCGCCAATCCACAAGCCCTCAAGGCCGCCTTTGATGGTTTGCACCTCTTCCACACTATCAACCTCAAGCCCAACACTGGTCAGGGCGGCTGCAATTTCTTGCGCACTAAGCGTCGTATCTACGTATTCCTTAAGCCATTTATACGAAATCTTCATATACCTATTTATATATATAACGTAAAAGTTTTAAAATCGCGCAAAGGTACACATTTTTCTGCACTTGACAAAACCTCTGCGGCATGAATCGTCAATTTTGTGACACGCGTCAATACGGAGCTGGACCTCCACTATCCAAACCGGCAAACGGATCGGCCGCAGAAATGTTGGCCGAGAACTGGTCGTCCGCGCCCAATTCTTCGGCTGTCATGGGTGGCGATGAGAAGGTTCCACCCTCGATCAGAGACTCACCTGGCATGGGAACTCGGTTGTCCTCGTCCAAGAAGCGAGCGAATTCGCTCTTGAATTGCAGCACCACATCGCCAATTTGTCCGTTACGATGCTTGGCAATGATGAATTCGGCCTTCCCTACCCAATTTCTTCCCTTGTCGTCTTGTTTAAACCCAAAGTACTCTGGACGGTGAATAAAGCACACAATGTCGGCGTCTTGTTCGATAGAGCCAGATTCACGCAGGTCGCTCAGGATAGGACGCTTGCCTTCTGCGCCTTCGCGGTCCTCCAACTTTCGGCTCAGCTGACTCAACGCAATAATCGGGATGTTAAGTTCCTTGGCGAGACCTTTCAGAGATCGACTTATCACAGCCACTTCTTCCTGTCTGCTGTTCACATTCATTCCCGAAGCATTCATCAATTGCAAATAATCAATCATGATACAGCGGACGCCATACTCCTGAACCAGACGTCTGGCCTTTGAGCGCAGTTCGTACACCGAGAGCTGCGGCGTGTCGTCCACGTAGATTGGTACGTCGTTAAGCATGCGAGAGCGGGTATCTATCTGTCCCAACTCGTATGGCGCAAGGTTGCCGCTGCGGAACTTCTCGCCGGAAATCTCGCAGACATTCACCATAAGTCGCTGCACAAGTTGCATATTCGACATTTCGAGGCTGAACATCGCCACTGGAATCTTTCGATCTACAGCCATGTTGCGCACCATCGAAAGAACGAAA
Source organism: uncultured Bacteroidales bacterium (assembly GCA_902787575.1). Classification (GTDB taxonomy): domain Bacteria; phylum Bacteroidota; class Bacteroidia; order Bacteroidales; family Bacteroidaceae; genus Physcousia. The sequence continues at coordinate 34,279 of CADAGX010000015.1, forward strand.
GCCGTCTTTCCCATTGCCGGACGTGCGGCTATAATAATCAGGTCGCTGTTTTGCCAGCCGTTCGTTATCTTATCCAACTTCTCGAAGCCCGACGGTACCCCCGAGAGGCTTCCTTCGTTGGCCATTGCCTTCTTCAGCGCGTCCATCACCTGTTGAATCACTGGATTTATCTGGGTGAAATCTACGCGCATATTGGCCTGCGAAATTTTAAACAGGTGTCCTTCTGCCTCCTGCATCAGGTCGGCCACGTCTTTCGTCGGGTCGAATGCCTCAGTAAGCACCGTGCTGCAGAATGTAATAAGCTGTCGCGCCAGGAATTTCTGCGCCACAATCTTGGCGTGGTACTCTAAGTGTGCACTGCTGGATATCTGCGAATTTATCTGCATGACGTATGGCGCGCCACCTGCCTCCTCCAGTGTGCCGAGCGCCTCCAGCCGTTCGATGACAGTCATAATGTCGACTGGCTTCTGCTCGCCTGCCAGAGATTGGATTGCCGCGAACAGCAATTGGTGTCGCCGGTCGTAGAAAGATTCGGGCTTCAGCAAGTCGTTCACCAAGGCAAACGCCTCTTCATCAACCATCAAAGCCCCGATCACAGCCGCCTCCATTTCTAAATTCTGCGGCTGCTTGTGGCCGTAGGAGTCCACACTGGGCACTTCTACGACTTTCGTACGCGACGACCCGCGTCGTCTGCTATTGTCTTCTGCCATACATGCTAACGTTTGCGCAAAGGTAAGAAGAATATGCGAACCGACAAACGTCGCGTGTCTATTTTTTCTTAAAAAACCTTTCGGATTTGACGCTTCGAAATTTTATGCGTATCTTTGCAAACCCAAAAGGGCGCATGCGGTTTTACGGATATCTGCCGGCGTTTCCTTAGATATCACGTGTGATAATTTCAAAAGCACGTGCGGCAATAATAAAACCACGTGCAAAAATTTTAAAATCACAAGCAAAAACATACACGACATGGCAACAACCGACGACAAGAAGATTATTTTCTCCATGGTGGGCGTCAGCAAAACCATCCAGCAAACGCAGAAACAGGTGCTGCGAGACATCTATCTTTCGTTTTTCTACGGCGCAAAAATAGGTATCATAGGTCTCAACGGAGCCGGCAAGAGCACGCTGCTGAAAATCATCGCGGGGCTGGACCAGAGTTTTCAGGGCAACGTAGTCTGGAGTCCGGGTTACTCGGTGGGATACCTCGAGCAGGAACCGAAACTCGACGAGCAGAAAACTGTGCTCGAAGTGGTGAAAGAAGGTGTGCAGAACGTCGTAGATGCGCTGGCCGAGTACGAGGAGATAAATCTGAAGTTCGGCATGCCCGAATACTACGAGGACGAAGAAAAAATGAATAAGCTCTTTGCCCGTCAAGGTGAGCTTCAGGACATCATAGACAGCACGGACGCGTGGAATTTGGAAAGCAAGTTGGAACGCGCAATGGACGCGCTACGCTGCCCGCCCGCAGGACAGAAAATTTCGGAGTTAAGTGGCGGCGAACGTCGCCGCGTGGCATTGTGTCGCCTACTACTGCAGAAACCCGACGTTCTCTTGCTTGACGAGCCGACAAACCACCTCGACGCCGAAAGTATCGACTGGTTGGAACAGCACCTGACGCAGTACGAAGGAACGGTTATCGCGGTCACTCACGACCGTTACTTCCTCGACGACGTGGCCGGCTGGATTCTGGAACTCGACCGCGGCGAGGGAATTCCCTGGCAAGGGAACTACAGTTCCTGGCTGGAACAGAAGACACGCCGAATGGAACAGGAGGAAAAGGTGGCCAGCAAGCGTCGGAAGACACTGCAGCGCGAGTTGGAATGGGTGCGAATGGCGCCGAAAGCTCGGCAGGCAAAGGGCAAAGCCCGTCTTAACAGCTATGACAAGATGCTCAACGAAGAGCAGAAAGAACGCGAAGAGAAGCTCGAAATTTTCATACCGAACGGGCCGCGCCTTGGAAACAAGGTCATCGAGGCTCACGGCGTCAGCAAGGCATACGGCGACAAAGTGCTGATTCGCGACCTCGACTTCTCGTTGCCACCAAACGGCATCGTGGGAGTTATTGGGCCAAACGGCGCCGGAAAGACAACACTCTTCAAAATGATAATGGGACAGGTGACGCCCGATGCTGGCACATTCGAGGTGGGCGAAACCGTACGCTTGGCCTACGTAGACCAAAGCCACCACGACATAAAACCAGAGCTGAGCGTCTACCAAGTGGTGAGCAAAGGCAACGAAACCATACGTCTCGGCGGCCGCGACACAAATGTCCGCGCCTATCTGAGCCGCTTCAACTTCAGTGGCGCCGACCAAGAAAAAAAATGCGGCGTGCTCTCTGGCGGAGAACGTAACCGACTTCATCTGGCTATGGCACTGAAGGAAGAAGGAAACGTGCTTTTGCTCGACGAGCCGACGAACGACATAGACGTAAATACACTGCGGGCGCTGGAAGAAGGACTCGAGGCATTTGCCGGTTGTGCTGTCGTAATCAGTCATGACCGCTGGTTCCTCGACCGAATCTGCACGCACATTCTCGCCTACGAAGGCGACGGAAATGTTTTCTTCTTCGAGGGAAGTTACACTGACTACGAGGCAAACAAACTCAAACGCCTTGGGTTGGAAGAGCCCCGACGCATCAGATACAGAAAACTGACCGACGACTAAAAAACGCCACACATTATATGCAAACAATCAAAGACCAGGAATTCGGAGGCGAACGCCCACTTTATACGCTCCACGACGCAGAACTGGAGAACGTGACCATTCATCCGGGTGAATCCGGCATCAAGGAAAGCGGAAACATCGTGGCAACGCGTTGCACATTCAACGGGAAATATGTTTTCTGGGAGTGCAACGGTTTCCGTGTTACAGACAGTCTGTTTCAGGCTGGCGCGCGTTCCTCGCTGTGGTACAGCCGGAACGGAGAAATCCTGCGGTGCCGAGTGGAGGCGCCAAAGATGTTCCGCCGAATGTCAGGCATCATTATCAAGGATAGCATCTTCACCGACGCACAAGAGACCATGTGGGACTGCGCAAATGTACAGCTCGAAAACTCAGAGATGCACGCTGCCGACTATCTTGCCATGCATCTCGACGGCGGACGCTTCAGCAACTTTCACCTCGAAGGAAACTACGCATTCCAGTATGCCAAGCGTGTGGAGATCCGAAACTCGCTGTTGAATTCCAAGGATTCGCTCTGGGAAAGTGAGGACGTGACGGTTTACGACAGCGAAATCAACGGCGAGTATCTCGGCTGGTACAGCAAGAATCTGCACCTTGTGCGCTGTCACATCACCGGCGAGCAGCCGTTGTGTTACTGCGAAGGACTCGTCATGGAAGACTGTACGATGGGCGACGATGCAAATCTGGCCTTCGAATACAGCACCATCCACGCATCGTTGCGCGGACGCGTCCACAGCATAAAAAATCCGACGGCCGGACAAATCGATGTGGACGAAGTGGGAGAAATCATTTGGGACGCTAACCAGAAAGCGCCCGCCGACTGCAAAATAAACGTACGACATGCTGTTTGATTTCGATTCGCCCGTCGAACGTCGCGGCACGGGCTGCATGAAGTGGGACGAAGACCCGTCGGTCGACCTGCCGCTTTGGGTGGCAGACATGGATTTCAAGGCTTGCCCCGCCATTGTCGAAGCCCTCGAACGACGTGTGGCACACGGCGTCTTCGGTTACTCCATGCCGCAACATGAATACTACGAGAGCATCATTCGCTGGCACTCACAGCGCCACGGCGGCCACTACGAGAAGGAATGGATTCTCTGCGTGCCGGGCATTGTGCCAGCCATCAGCGCCATCCTGCGGGCCATGACGTCGCCCGGCGAAGGTGTGCTACTGCTCAGTCCTGCCTACAACTGTTTCTACAGCAGCATCCGAAATCTGGGTTGCCGCGCCGAGGAATCGAAGTTGCAGCGCGTAGGAGATTCGTTCCGTATCGACTGGGCTGACTTCGAGGCACGTGCTTCCAAGCCGGACGTCACGCTATTTCTGCTCTGCTCGCCGCACAATCCATGCGGCCGCGTGTGGACCGAAGAGGAACTGCGTCGGATGGCAGAGATATGTAGCCGACACAATGTCTTTGTGGTAGCTGACGAGATACACTGCGAAGTGGTGATGCCCGGAAACCGTTTTGTCCCCTACTCCAGTCTGGGCGCAGATTTCATGCGCTCGGCTTGCATCTGCACCAGCGCGAGCAAGGCTTTCAACATTGCAGGCCTACAGAATGCGCAAATCGTGTGTGCCGACGCAGAAACTCGCCGCAAAATTGACCGTGCCGTGAACATCCACGAGATTTGCGACGTGAATCCATTCGGAATCGTGGCCACAGAAGCGGCATACACTGCGGTCGGTGCCGAATGGATTGACGCGCTGTGCCGATACATCTGGGCGAACTACGAGACGGCCTGCACATATCTGCACGAGAACCTGCCGCAGCTTGAGCCCTGCCGACTGGAGGGAACTTACTTGATGTGGGTAGATGTGAGTGCGCTGGGCCTTAGCGTCGAAGAATTATGCAGCCGCCTTCGCGCGGAACAACACGTCTGGTTTGCACCCGGAACGGGTTACGGCACTGGCGGCGAAGGCTATATCCGCATCAACTTGGCCACGCAGCGACAAAACGTCACACAGGCACTGGAAAGACTGACCGCCTTTGTAAAGAAACTGCACGCATGAGCATCAGAAGCAAGAAGGACAAACTGCTAAACCGCATTCGGGAAGGTGCGCACCTGACGGGACGTCAGCAATTTCAGCTGGCGGCCACGCTGAGCTACCCTGCCATGCTGGCACAACTGACCGTCATACTGATGGAATATATCGACGCATCGATGGTCGGCAGCCTTGGCGCTGCTGCCAGCGCGTCCATCGGGATTGTCAGCACCACCATTTGGCTCTTTGGCGGCCTGTGCTCCGCAGCCAGCAAAGGCTTCTATGTGCAGGTGGCACACCGCATCGGTGCAGGTAACACGGCTGAGGCGCGAAATGTATTGCGCCAGAGTTTGGTTTCCTGCCTGCAATTCAGTCTGGCGCTGGCGCTGATAGGCGTGGCCATAAGTCCGTATCTGCCGATATGGCTGGGCGGCGGCGAAGATATCCAGCGCGATGCGAGTCGCTACTTCATGGTGTTTTGTATGTGCGCCCCGTTCATGCAGATAAACTCGCTGTGCAGCGGAATGTTGCGATGCAGCGGCGACATGCATACGCCCAGTATGATAAATATTCTGATGTGCGCCTTGGACGTAATCTTCAATTGGTTGCTCATCTTCCCAAGCCACACAGTGCTGGGACTGCACGTGCCGGGCGCCGGACTGGGTGTGCTGGGTGCAGTGCTGGGCACCGGGCTTTCGTTTATCTGCGGCACGTTCCTGATGATTTACTTCGTGGTTTTCCGCTCGCGTGAGCTGAATCTGCTTCAAGACACAGGTCGCTTCTGGCCCACGGCAGATACTTTACGCCGCAGCTTGCGCATTTCGCTGCCAATGGGCGTGGAGCATTTTATCATGTGCAGCGCACAAATTATGAGCACGGTCATCGTAGCTCCGCTGGGAACCGTGGCAATTGCAGCCAACTCGTTTGGCATCACCATCGAGAGCCTGTGCTATATGCCGGGCTACGGCATATCTGATGCGGCGACAACGCTCGTAGGACAAAGTCTGGGCGCCAAACGCAAGGCACTGGCACGCAGTTTCGGTCGTATCACACTCGGCATGGGCATTCTCATCATGAGCGTGATGGGAGCCGTCATGTACTTTACTTCGCCCGCACTGATGACCGTCATGACGCCCGACGTGGCCGTGCAGGAACTGGCTGTGAAATGTCTGCGCATTGAGGCGTTTGCCGAGCCGTGGTTTGCCGCTAACATTGTTGCCTACGGCATTTTCGTGGGTGCTGGCGACACGCTGATGCCCTGCGGCATGAACTTGGGCAGCATTTGGGCCGTGAGAATTCCGCTGGCAGCCGTGCTGGTGGGAACAATGGGCTTGCAGGGCGCATGGATAGCAATGGCAACGGACCTTACGTTCCGCGGCATCATTTTCCTTGCACGCTTCCACGGCAAAGCCTGGATGCGGCGCATGGTCTGACAAGCGCAAGAATCAGGATATCACCTTAAACTTTGCAAATCGCAACAGCAGGGTTTTCTCTCCAGCATTGTCAAAACGGACGGTGGCTTTCGCGTCAAGTCCGGTTCCCTCGAGTTTCACCACAGTTCCCAGCCCAAAGCGGTCGTGTGCGATGCGCGCGCCGGCCACAACACCAGCCGGTGCCGCAGGTGCGGACGCGCTGGAAGCCGTTGGCCGCACGCGGACGAAACGCGAAGGAGGCGTGCTTTCGGCTTCTCGGTCGCGCAGGAATCCGGATGTTTGCGGCGAAGGCGAGAGTTGCCTGCCGCGGGAAGAAAAATGCGACGTGTAGTTTTCCACATTGCGACGTGTGGTACCAAAATTTCCTGCAGGCAGTTTTTCCGAAGCCGCGGCAGCATTTTCTACGCGCAGGAAGCGGCTGTCTATTTCTCGCAGGAAGCGGCTGGGATTCGCAAACTCGAAACTGCCGTTTCTCATACGAGAGCGAGCATACGTCAGGAGCAGGAATTTGCGTGCGCGCGTCATGGCCACATAAAAGAGGCGGCGCTCCTCCTCCACCCCGCGCGGACTATCCATCGACATCTCGCTTGGGAAAAGATTTTCCTCGAGTCCCACCACGAAAACGACGTCAAACTCCAGTCCTTTGGCAGAGTGCGCTGTCATCAGCGACACTTTGTCGTCCGTCTCTGTCTCGTCCTCATCTTTATCTGAAAGCAAGCTGACCGACTGCAGATAGGTGGTAAGCAGGCAGGCGGCGCCTTGCTCGGTCTGTTGCTCCACGAAAGAACTGATTCCGTTCAGCAACTCCTGCAGGTTTTCTTGCTTCGTCTTATCTTCCGGCTCGTTCCCTTTGAAAATTTCGTCGCGCAGTCCCGAATCCACCACGATTTGCATGCCCAGCGTATAAGCGTCGGCCGTGAAAGACAGCTCGTGGAAAGTCTCCATCATGCGGCGGAAGCTTTCGAGTTTGGCCTGCGTGCCCTTGTTTACGTCGAGCAGTTCGGGCGAAGACAGCACGTCCCAGACGGGAATCTGCTGCGAGGACGCCACGTGCAGCACCTTGTCGAGTGTGGTGCGGCCTATCCCACGTGTATGTTTATCTATCACACGCTTCAGGGCTTCCTCGTCATTGAGGTTTACGGCCAGTCGGAAAAAAGCTATGGCGCCCTTTACCTCGGCCCGCTGGTAGAAGGATTTTCCGCCGTACACGCGATACGGCAGCGAGCACGCGCTGAATGTTTCCTCCAGAATGCGGCTTTGGTCGTTTGTCCTGTAAAGAACGGCCATCTGACAAAAGGGAATTCCGCGGCGAGCGAACTCACGCACGCGCCGGGCCACGAGATTCGCCTCGTCTTCTGCACTATACGCGCGGCACACAGCTATCGGCTCGCCTACGTCGTTCTGACTGAAGACTTCCTTCCTTATCTGTCGTTCGTTATGATGTATGAGACTATTGGCGGCAGCCACAATATTCTTGGTGGAGCGGTAGTTTTGCTCCAACTTGAAGAGTCGCGCACCGTTGTACGCCTGTTGGAAATTCAGTATGTTGTCTATTTCTGCTCCGCGGAAGCTGTAGATGCTCTGCGCATCATCGCCCACAACGCAGACTCTCTGGTGCAGTTTCGTCAGTTCCCACACGATGCGATGCTGCGCGTAATTGGTGTCTTGATACTCATCCACGAGCACAAACTGGAATCTCTCTTGGTACTTTTCGAGAATCTCAGGGTGTTGCTGAAACAAAAGCCACGTGTTAAGCAGCAAATCGTCGAAGTCCATTACGTTTGATACACGACAACGGCGCACATACTCGGCGTAAATCTGTGGAATCAGTGGCATGTTGCTTTCGCGATCGCGGCGAGCACGCGCATCGTTGGCGTATGCTTCCGGCAACATCAAAACGTTCTTTGCCGAACTAATGCGCGCAACAACCGTGCCAAGTCGGTATTGTTTGTCGTCCAGCTGCATTTCGCGGATGATAGCCTTCAGCAGATTTTTGCTGTCGTCGGCGTCATAAATGGTAAAGTCGGACGTGAAATTCAGAAATTGAGACTCGATACGAAGAATCCTAGCAAAGATACTGTGGAAAGTGCCCATCCAAAGTTTCTCGGCAAGCGGCGCACCGACAAGCTGACCCACGCGCTCCTGCATTTCACGTGCAGCCTTGTTGGTAAACGTGAGTGCGAGTATGTTCCACGGCGCGTAGCCGTGTTCGAGAAGATACGCCACCTTATAGGTCAGCACACGTGTTTTTCCACTTCCGGCGCCAGCTATCACCAGCGACGGGGCTTCTATACATTTTACGGCCTCCTGTTGGGCGGGATTTAAGTCAGAGAGATTCACTTTCGACGAGAGTTAATTAGGAAACGGAGGGTAACTGCGGCAAAAGCACGAACTTCAGGCATTGGAAGATGAAGGCACAAATCATCAGCAACACCATCCATACAGCATACCGCGTGAAGCCAGAACAGAGGAAACGCGCAAACGTCGACGCGTCGCGAATGGCACGAACGAGCACGCCGTAGAGAAGTGCCACCAGGATGAGTCCCAGGCACAGCGCGAAAGGCAATCCGTGAGCCAGCGGGCTTGGCCATAGCGAGCCCGTAAGGCTAATCAGCGGACTGCGAGGGTGGAAAGCAGCCAAAAGAAGCAACGTATCCAACGATGCGGCAAATAGCAGGCAGACAATCAGCGGCCCGCGACGCACACTTTCACCCATGCCAACGAAGCGGAGACACGCAAAAGCGCACAGGGCAAAGATGCCGACCAGCACGCCGTAGCCGAAAAGCGACTCGGCGCCGTGCTGGAAAAACCATCTCACACCATCATCGGACAAAAGACTGCGTACCGGGAACCCCAGCGCCTGCAAAACCCAGGAAACAAAAGATACTATCCCAGCCACGACAGCCGCCACCGAGACCAACAGCGCGCCAAAACTTTTATTCTTCATCCGCTTCCAAATTATTCGGGTCGAGGATATGCAACTGGAAAGCCTTCGTAACCAATCGTGTGGCGTTCACTCCGAAACGTTCCGACTCGGGGAAAAGACGATTTATAAGGTCGATCTGACGCTTCTCGAGGCTCTTTGCTCCGAAAGGCATGTTTCGCAAATTAGAAATCATCTCTTTCGTGTAACCCAACGCAAGGTGGCGCAGGTATCTTTCATCGTACTCATCTATCTCGTAGTCGAGCAGCGCGTCAGATTTCTCAGCCTCCGACATCACCAACTTGCGGTAGCGGAAAAGAATCTTCTCGAGGATTGGCTCGTTGAACACGAAGCGCCGTCCGTGCATCGTCAACATTACGTCGTCGCGCTGCAACAGATTTCCGGTTTTAAGTATAATACCCTGGGCGCCGGCGTTCAAAACTTCAATCCAAAGCTTCTCATTCAGAACCTCGCCTGTGAAAATTAGAATTTTAACGCTGTCATACCGACTTCTGATTTGTCGGCAAATATCTACGCCGACTGTCGTGCTTCCGCCCAAACCAAGATCCAGCAAAACTAAGTCCGGCACTTCGGCTCGCATGAGTTTCCAGAACTCGCTCTCGTTTTGCGCCGTTCCTATGATGGTTGCCTCTGGAATTTCGGCACGAAAGATTTGTTCTGTGCCTTTCAGTTCCAACTTTACGTCCTCAACAATGATAACTTTGAAGGGTTCCATATCCATAATATAAGTGCATTAATTTTTCTGCAAAGTGAAACAAATAGTGATGCCGCCTTCCGCATCTTTCGTTGCTAAGAGTCGCAGGCCGGGCATTCCGCTGCAAGCGTCGTGCTCGCGCACTATCTGACGAGCGATGAGACAGTGCGGCGTGGCGTATCCCGCAGTGAAGAGATTTTCCAACTGCGCGTCGTCGGCTTCGATTCCGGCAAAGGAAAGCGAGAAAACGACGAACGAATTTTCAGCCCTCGCGTTTATACGAAGAGATGTGGCCGTCAGGAAATCGTGCGCCAACGCACGAAGCAGTGTCTGCAACAGGTCGCGGTCGGCAAGCACTCGCGCATCATCGGGAGTTACAACCTGCGAAACAACAAGATGCTGCGCGTCCTTCTGCTTCCGCAACGTATCGCAGAACTGACCGATGGCGTCGCTCACAGAAATCGACGCTCGCTGGAAAATATGCTGCTCGAGCTGGCGTTCGGCCTGCCTGTAGAGCAACATATACACCTCGCGATAATAACGAAGAAGATCCGCGAGATCGTTGATTTGTTCGGCCGACGTGTTGCCCTCTAGCATGACGGAAAGCATTTGCTGAGCGCGAGCGGGATAATACATCGTTTCGTGTTTGATGGTGCTAAGGCTGTTGTCGAGAATCTGACTCATCACATAGAGCCTGTCTTCCTCGAAACGAGCCTTTTCGGACTTCTCGAGCAGCGATTCCAAATGCAGCGCCTCGTCGCGGACACGTGAATGGCAGGCTGCGACGTCTGTAGCTATGGCTGCGACAGAAGAGCGCAACGAATCGTTACCTCGTACCACAGTTTCCATCTGTGCGCGGAAAGATGCCAACTCCGAGTCAAACGCATCTGACTCTAAAACTTGCTGCACGTGACCCGCGTCGACCTTATAACCGCCTATGATATCAATGACGCGACGAACGAACGACTGTGTGCCATCAATGACAGATTTGTAGCGACGCCCCGAACGCAAGCCCGAGCGCAGGAAAAGGAAATAAAGCAAGGTCAGAATAAACAATGCGAAGAGCACCAAGAGTACATACAACACGCGGCCGTTGTCCTGCAACGTCTGCATCCGTCGGACATAACCTTCGATATCCTTGTCTTGCGTGTATAGTTTGTGCAGTCGCACGCACTCGTCGTTATTGAAACGATACGTCGCCCAATCTTTTTCGCCCAGTGCAGCCACGGCAATTTCATTTCGCAGCCGCACAACGAAGGCCGTATCCTCAGCTGGCAAGTGCTGCAATATCTCCTGCCCCATGCGAAGCGCATCGGCATGACGGCCCGCCACGTTGGCATTGAACACCGAATCGTACATTGCATAGGCATCCACTGTCTGCGCGCCACGCGACACGCTGCCAAGCAGGAGGCCGCATAATAAAATGAGCGTGCGCGCACGAGGAATTCGGAACCAGAAACGGCTGCCCTGACCTTCGGAACTGCTGACGCCGAACTTGCAAACATCGAAAATGCGCGATGTCTTGCGATATTTGCCAATGATGCCCTTACAATTCATCAAGCCAAAACCGAAACCTTTGCCTTCGGTTTTCGCGCCGATGGCCGAAGCATCGTAAACTTTACTGTCGTTGAGTACCTCCACATCGTGCGGGCTAAGTCCGACTCCCGTGTCGGAGACGCCAATCTCGACGTAGCTTTCCTCCTCCTGCACATCAATGCTGACGGAGCCGCCCGAGGGCGTAAACTTGCGAGCGTTGTCGGCCAAAGTATTCACCATGAAAAGTGTCAAGGCCTTGTCGGCTTTAACGCGTGCGTCACTCTGCGCCAAGCGTAGCTCGAGACCTTTCTTCTCGAACGCACTTCGCGAGAGATTTATCACCTGCAAGATTTCGTTTATCGCGAATGTGGAGACGTGCAACGTCAGTTCGCCCTGCGACATCTGAATCCAACTGGTGAGAGACTCGTTGATGCGCATAATTTCTGACGAGAGGTCGCAGACGTACTGCAGGCTGTCTGCATCCGCCCGGCCGCTCTTTGACATCCGCGACACCTCGGCAATCATGCGGTCGAGGTACGGAATAATAGAATAGACGAGCGAAACTTTAGCACGACGGCCCGCATTCTGCATTTTGTACTCTTCTACGTGATGCTGACTCATGCGCAAAGCGTCGTCACACACTTCGCCTTCGTCGGATAACAGCTGACAAACGCTGTTCGACGCGTCGTTGAGTTCGGAATACAGGTCGGACTGCCGGAACTGCGAGAGGTGGAGGCCATGCCTGCGGTTGCGCCGACGCATCCTACGGCCATACAATACGGCCAACAGGACAGAAAACGCCACCAGCACAATGAGAACGACGGCTCGCACGCGCAACGAAACAAGTTCGCGCGAAAGTTCGCGCAAACGAAGTTCAGATTCAAAATTCTGACGATACTCATCCAGAAGGTCGAGGTAGATATTCCGGTTGGCATCTGACTTTTCCTGGTCGCCAAGCGCAGCATACGTCATACTTAAGCGCTCGCGGATGCCGGCCATCCACGGATTGACGGAAAGCGAACTACGTTTCTTCTGTTCCTCCACAAGGGAAAGTGCGTGCAGGAAGGCGCCAAGTGCAGTCTCGTACTCGCCACGCGAAAAATAGACCTCGCCGAGCGTGCGATATGCACATGCTGTCTGATAAAGGTCGTGATAACGCTCGAACAACAGCACGGCGTGCTGAACAAGCGCCAAGGCGAGCGCCGAATCGCCTTGTGCGTTGTGCTGCACGGCAAGGTACTCGCACGCAGCTGCACGCTGTTGTCGGACGAAAGAACTCACGTCGGAAGTGTCGTTCAGCAGCGAAGCGAGAGCCTGCAACGTGTTGGCCTCGAAATACGTCACGCCGCGTCCACTAGCCAACGTGTAAGCCCGAAAAAGATGGCCAAACTCCTGCAAAGCAACTTCCTCAGGTTCGCCTTGAATCAGACCGCCGCTCCCCAGCATGTAGCTGTAGTTGAGCCGCTGCGACATATCGTTTGTCTCGCGAACACACTCGCCTGCCACATTAATCTCGCGCACGGCTGCGTCTGTGAGCCCAAGATAATAGTAATACGTACTGCTGACGATGTGCAACTCGCTGCGGGCGTAGTCGAGCAGCGCGAGGTTATGGTCGCTGATGGCCTCGGAATCTTCGGATACGCGCTGCAAAATGCGCAGTGCGGCGTTACGCTGAGCAAAGAACAACTCGCCGTCGCCCACACGCTGTGCAATCTTCATCGTCAGCACGTGTGCAGAAAGTTGCAAGAACTGATTCCGCGAGCGTCGAGTGACGTGCGACAGCATCTGCAACGCGCGGTCGAAATCCATCTGCTGATAGGCGACAAACGCTTTGTTGACCTCTGCTTCCTCGCGGCCCGACGTGTAATGCGACGAATGACGAAGTGCCTCGTCGGCAAAATAGGCCGCACTGTCTATATCCACGTAACGGAGTTGGTAAGACCGCTCGTTGCACGAGTCGGCTGCATAACGTTCAGCATCGCCGGCGGAATGCGGCGAACAAGCTGAAAGCATGAGCGGAATCAGAAGCAAGCAGGCGAATTTCATACGGCGGGAAACGTAGATTAGAGCGTTACGGCATAAAAGATGGCGCGCAACAGCACGTAGATGAGCGTCAGAGCAAAGGTGACAACGACCACGTTGCAGTCCATACGCTGGATGCCGGACGAGGTGTAGGCAGAAGAAAAGACCGTACGCGCTGGCATGAAGCGTTGCTGTATGAAATGTACCAGCAAGTAAACGAGCAGCCCCATGAGAAGACCGAAGACGGCACCTGCCAAAATATCGAGTGGGAAGTGCACGCCCAAATATATGCGACTATAACTGGCCAAAATGGCGTAGCAGAAAAGCGAGAGGCTGACGTTGCGCGAACGGAACAGCAGCGCGAAATACATTGCGCCCGCAAAGGTATTGGCGGCATGAGACGAGAGAAAACCGTAGAGTCCGCCACGATAGCCCGAAACAACGTCCACCATGCCGGCAAGCGACGGGTCGTGTGTAGGACGCCACATGCCGAAGTACGGTTTTATCACGTGGGCCGAGAGTTGGTCTGTGGCGAAAATCAGCAGTGCTCCAGCCAGTAAGTATAGCAGCACATGCTGCCGCTCGAAATTCTTAAAGAGAATGTATGCAATAAGAAGCATCAAAGGCACCCATGTGACGGTCTGCGAGAGAGTCCACATCACGCCGTCGAGATAAAGAGAATCGCTCCCATTTAGAAAAAGGAAGAGTGATTTATTCCATGCAAAAGGTTCGCTCATGGCTTTCGGTTTGCGTTAATATTTATTTCTCGGGTCGCGAATGAGACGACGACCTGCACTATTTTAAAAACTACACGTGGCGTGGAGAAAAACTACACGTAGATTTTTGAAAACTACACGTCGCAATCGCCCAAACTACACGTGGCTTTCGGAACGCCGCGTCAGATGGTCTCCATCACCTTGCGCGCCACCCAGCCGACCTTGCCGTCGGCAATCTGCACCTCGCACCAGTCTTTCATGCTGTCGTCGCGAATTTCCACCCTTGTCCCCTCGTGCAAGACGAAAAGTTCATTGCCGCTTTCGGACGGCGTGCTGCGAACGGTGACAGAGGGCGCCATGATGATGGCACTGTGACGGTTGGCAGCAAAATTTCGTTGGGCGAACGCGCAAACATTGCCCAGCACCGACAGCGAAAGGAAGAGGACGAAAATGTAGAACCCCGCGCGGCGGAGTGCATAGCGGTCGCTGTAGAGAAACATTCCGAGCGCCAGCAGCGAGACGGCAAAGAGCCCGATGCACAACACAGCCCACTGGCGGAGACTCATCAGCTGTGTCAGCCAACGAAACACAGACACGAGGAAAAATTCGTGACGCGGTGTGATGCGGTCTATCGTCTTACTGCGCGCAAGTTCGAGGTTGAAACGAATGTCTTTGTCGCCCGGTTTCAGCAGTGCGGCGCGCTCGAACCAAAGTACGGCACGTGCCATGTCATCGAGCCGGTAATGGCAGCAGCCAAGGTTGTAGAAGACTTCTGCGTCTTGCACGCTGTCGGCCACAGTTTGATATATCGCAGCGGCTTTTTCGTACTCCTCCTGTGCGTAAAGACTGTCGGCATGAGCCTTCTCGCCGTTCAAATCTGCAGCCCGCAACGTCAGAAACGGGATGCAACACAGCAGAAAGAAAATATGCTTTTTCGTATTCATAGTTTATGACTTCTTAATTGCGGCGTCTAACTTGTTAATTATCTCACTGGCGCTGGCAAAAATTT
The DNA here is from genome assembly GCA_902787575.1 of uncultured Bacteroidales bacterium. Classification (GTDB taxonomy): domain Bacteria; phylum Bacteroidota; class Bacteroidia; order Bacteroidales; family Bacteroidaceae; genus Physcousia. Next base: position 49,301 of record CADAGX010000015.1, read on the forward strand.
TCTCCATCGTGGCATCCGAATCGCCGGGCGCGAAACGCGCGAACTCGCACTCCTCGAGTACGCCAACAAAGCCGGAAACCAAATCGCTGCCCACGCCACGCTCGGAAAGTCGCTGACTCACGTTCTCCTTATTCAGCTCAGCAAGCGGAAGATTAAGCTTGTCGGCCGCATATCCGAGCAGTGCATTCATCACTTCCTCGAAGAAGTTTTTGCTGTCGTGAGCCTTCATAAGTCGAGCTGCAGCACGCAGTCTTTTTCCTGCCGCCTTGCCGGCTTTGCGACCACGAAGCTTAGAAACGTTGGCGTTCTCCTTTGCACGACGATAAAACAGCGCGAGGAGTAGCAGGAAAACGGCTGTCATTCCTGCATAAACTGCCCAGTAACGTCCCGAACCGAAGAAGTGGTCGGCGTCATTACGAAGCTTCAAATGGCGCTTTTTGATGTATCGAATGTCGTCGTTCAGCACTTTAAGTTCTTCCTGCTCCTGCGTGACAACAGCCGTACGACCTTTGCTCTTAGCCACCGAGACGTGGAAGGAATCGGTATGCAACGTGGTGTAAGTGCCCTTCTCGGGGTCGAAATACGAGAATTCGACAGGAGGCACAGAGTACTTCCCGCCGTGGCGCGGCACAACTACATAGTCGAAAATCTTATTCCCGCGAGCGCCGGTGGAGGTTTGCGACGTCTTGTCGGTCTCCTTCGGGTCGTAGATTTCGAAATCCGATGGGAAGGAAACCTTGGGAGCTTGCATCAACTTCATGTTTCCCTGCCCGCTGACTATCAGCCGCAACGTGGCGGCATCGTTGGCATTGAGTTCGGTGGGAGTCAGACTGCCCGTGAGTGTGAATTTTCCGACGGCTCCCGAGAAACTTGCCGGCTTCGGTGTTGGGAGCGGTTGCACTTCGATTTCCAGCGCGGGCGTAGCAATTGTCTTCCTTACGACCTGTGTCAGGCTGCCTCCGCCGAAGAAAATATCAAACGGATCCATTGAAGTATTTGTCTGCTCCACCTGCGCATCGAAGGAAATGCTGGGCACTTTCAGTTTTCCGACCTTCTGCGGGAACAAAACATACTGTCGCCAGACTGCTGTCCCGTAGTTGCGTCCTTCGTATCTTTCGTACTTCAGCGACATTTGTGCCTTCTGATCTATCTCTTGCACGTGGAATCCGTCGAGTTGCGGCATGTCACCGGCAATCTGCTGCACGTTGACAAGTGTATAAAGCTTGTATGTCAGTAGCACTGCCTCCTGCTCAAATATTTTTTTCTTGTTTGCCGTGACGGTAATGAACAGGTCTTTCGGCCCGATATTGCCGCCCGAAGTTCTCGGTCTGTCGGCCTGCGAGCCACTTCCCTGCTGCGAATTTTGATGGCTCTGCGCCTGCGAATTGTCCGATGCAGGCAGTACGTCGATTGTGGCAGTGCCGCTTTGGTACGACTTGCCGTCAACTTTCACAGTGGCGGAAGGAACTTTCAGTTTTCCCTCGGTACTTGGAACCACAGTGTACGTGAAAGTCATGCTGCTCGACTTTGTGGTTTTTCCGTTCACCATCGAGAAACTACTCGAACTGCTCGTGCTTGGACCATAAAGCACACGGAATCCGTCGAAGTCTCCCACGTCGAAATCTTCCACGTCGGTCGTGTTTACTACATAACTAACGCGTATTCGTGCGCCCACCTCGGCTTGCTGCGGAGCCTGCAAGCGCACGGAAACCTGCGCGCCGGCGGCCGTCGCCACCAAAACCAAAAAGGCAAAAAGTATGTTTCTGTGCTTCATAACGAAATTTTCATTTACCATTGTTTCTGCAGACGCTTCTGCTGCGGTTGCTGCAAAGCGCGCTGTATTTTTTCCTGTGTGTCCTTTTCGTCTTGCATAGCTGCCTTAAGCATCTGCTCGGCGTTCTCCTTGCTCATTTCGTCCTTGGGTTGAGGATTTTGCTGCTCGCTGGAATCATTTTGCTTCTCTTCCTTCTGCTCCTGTTTGTCCTGCTCTTTCTTTTCGTCCTGCCCTTGGTCGTTCTGATTCTGGCTTTCTCCGCCACCCTGCGGCGGTTGCTTCTTGAGCATATAAAGCGCCAGAGCATAATTGTAACGTGTCTCGTCGCAAGTCGGGTCGTTGCGCAAAGAGTTCTGATAACAGGCCACAGCTTTGTCATATTGCTGTGCCGTCTGCATTACGACGCCCATATTGTGATAAATCTGCGCCTTGCGTCTTGGATTATGTTCAAACTTAACTGCGGTATCGTACTCTCGCATTGCATCTTCCGGCTTGTTCTGGAAGAAGAGAGCACAGCCCAAATTGTAATGTGCCTGCGCCGAAGTGTTGTCAAACTCAATGGCCTTTTGATACTCCACTTGTGCCTTTGCGTAAACTGTGTCACGCATCAACCGGTTTCCTCGCCTTATGTAATCGCGCTCGTTCTGGGCAGAAACTCCAACGGCACAGAGCGTGAATAAAATTATCAGCAGTCTCATACGTTTTTCTCCTTTCTCTTGAACAAATCCGAAAGCCGGAACTTGTGGTTCTGACGCTCAAGGATGAACACATCGACCAGCAGGAAAAGCAAACCCAAAAGCAAAAAGCCCTGGAATTGCTCGTCGTACTCGCTGTAAACGGTAGCCTCCATTTTTGCTTTAGCCAGTCGGTCCACCTGCTCCGACAGCTTCTTCTGAGCGGAACTGCTGTTGTCAACAAAAATATAACTGCCGTTACCTGCCCGCGCTATCTCGCGGCACATTTCCTCGTTCAGTTTGGAAACGACGACATTGCCTTCCTCGTCGAGAATATAATGGTTTGTTCCAGGCATTGGCACGGGTGCTCCTCCTGGATCTCCCACGCCCAAAACATAAACACGAACGCCCTTTTCCGCGGCTTCCTTTGCAGCTTCTACAGCTCCGCCCTCGTTGTCTTCGCCGTCCGTAATGACGAAAATGGCGCGACTAACGCCGTCTTGTGCAGTAAAGCTGCGCTGCGCCAATTTTATAGCCTCTGCAATGTCCGTTCCCTGCACGTTAATCATATCGGGACTAATGGTCTCGAGAAACATTTTCGCGCTCACATAGTCACTTGTGATGGGCAGTTGAGTGAAAGCCAGGCCGGCGTAAACAATCAGCCCGACTTTGTCATCCTTCATGCCATCCACCATATTGCTCACAAGCATCTTTGCTTTTGACAATCTGTTGGGCTTAACGTCCTCGGCCAACATGGAGTTACTGACATCGAGGGCTATGATAGCCTCAATTCCCTGCCGTTCCTGAGTTTCCACCTTCGTGCCGAATTGCGGGCGCGCCAAGGCGACAATGAAACAGGCAAGCGCAGCTTCGCAGAGCCAAAACTTAATTTCCGGACGGACACGCGAGACATCAATGAACAATTGCTTCAGCAAGTTCATATCTCCGTAACGCTCCAGATTTTTCCGCCTGCGATAAAAGGAATAATAATGCAGTGCTGCCAGTACAACCAGTAGCAATAATAAATATAGGTAATGTGGATTCTCGAATCTGAACATTTACATTTCCTCCTTCCTTAAGGTATCCGCCGCAAAAGCGTCTTGCACAAAAACAATTCCAACAGCAAAGCTGCCACGGCAATCGCGGCAAAGAGTCCGAATGCCTCATATCGTTTGGAATATTGCTTCACGTCCATTTTAGTTTTCTCCAACTTGTCAATCTGCCCGTACACTTCGTGCAACTTTTGCGTGTTAGTGGCCCGATAGAATTCGCCTTCCGTTTTCGAAGCAATAGCGGCCAACGATTTTGTATCTATCTCCACCGGCACATTTATGTACTCAATATGTCCGGCCACGGGATAGGGATATCTGGCGGTACCATTCGTGCCAACTCCGATAGTATACACGCGAATTCCAAAACTACGTGCAATTTCCGCAGCTGTGTTAGGGCTGATTTGTCCACGATTATTCGTGCCGTCCGTCAAAAGAATGATTACTTTGCTCTTAGCCTTGCTGTCCTTCAGTCGGGAAACGGCGTTCGCAATTCCCATACCAATCGCAGTTCCGTCGTCGATAAGGCCTCGCATGGCCATATCTGCCTTCATTCCGTTCAGAAGATTGAGCAGCACGGCGTGATCTGTGGTCATCGGGCATTGGGTGTACGCTTCGCCGGCAAAAAGCGTAAGGCCAATATTATCATTCGGACGGCCAGAAATAAATTCGATGGCCACGGCACGCGCAGCTTCGATACGATTCGGCTTCAAATCTTCGGCCAGCATACTCGTGCTGACGTCCATGCAGAGCATGATGTCAATGCCTTCTACATTTTTCTTGCTCCAATAATTTGTTGTTTGGGGGCGGGCAAGAGCAATGATGGCCGCCGAAAAACATATTACACGCAGCAGGAACGGCAAATGTATGAGCCGTTGCCGCAAAGTGGGCCGAGCCAACCGGAATACTTCGGTCGAACTGACCTGTAGCGAAGGCGATATGTGCTGATGCGACAGCAAGTACCATAATATATACGGCACGAGCAGCAACAACAGAAGGAGGTATTCAGAGTTTGCAAATGTCATCTTTTCGTTTCTTTACTTTATAACCTGAACTGCGGAACTCAGGAAATGAGGTCCCACAGCCGCCAGGCAATCCATCCAAAGGCCGCAACGCCAAGTGCCACCATGAGGCAAGCCACAATCCGCATCGTCAGGACTTGGTTCAGACGCTTCTTGTCGGTCTCTTTTATGATTTCCGGCTCGGGTTTGGCGTTCGGATCCACCTCTTGCTTCGTTTGGTTTATATATTCGACAGCCGCCATCAGGTTGGCGTCATTCTCATTTATAAGCGTGCTGTACTTCGCAAATTTCACCAGATCGGCCGTCCGGAAGATTTCGCGCAGTTCATCGAGTGCTTGCCCGCCGTCGTCTTCCTGAAGGAGACGCTCAATAATCTCGGCAGAAGTCATCTCCATCGTGCTGAATCCATATCGATTCTGTATATATACGCGCAGGGTTTCGGTCAACTGCGTGTAATATTCCTTGCTATCCTCCTCGGCCCACTTTCTGTCGGCTTTGATTCTCTCGATTTCGGCAATTGCAACCTTGTGTGGCGGGAGTACTTTCTTTCGACGCACGATTCGCACGATGGGTTTACCCTTTCGTGCACGGTCGAAGAGCACGTAGCTGACGATGAAAAGCAAGGTCACAAGGAAAGCGCCGCCTACAATAGCACGCCAGTCGTCCCACGCGAAGGGCGGTGCCATCACGTCGTTGGACGGAAAGAAGCGGTCGGTGTGAAGCGTATCAATGTCCACAGTATAGACATTTAAGGCCAGGCTCTTAGATTCGTAGCGTTGTCCGTCCACTTCCACCACGAAGGGAGGAAGATAATAAAGCGCCGAATCCCAAGCCGTGACAGTATACTTCTGCACCACCTCAAGCGTCTTTCCGTCGTTGAGGAACGTGGTGTCGGGCGATGTGACGTTCAGCACCTCCACATTCGGCACCAACTCGGTTCCCTTCTTAAGTGCGGGAAGCGTAAGTTTCTGCTTTGCCCCGAAAGTTACGTCGAGCGAGATGTCTGTCTGCTCACCTATGGATAGATTCACAGAGTCTATCCGCGCTTCCACTGTGACCTGTGCTTCTGCCACTGACGTCACGAGGCAAAGGAGAAGAATTGCTGCGGTTTTATGTGCTATCTGCAATAGTTTCATTTCTGGTGTCATTTCCGATTTTTGTTTTCAACTGCGTCGGGCAAACAAACTCATCAGCGCAGCCACGTAATCTTGGTCGGTTCGGATACTGACGGCGTCCACATTACTGCGGTTGAACGTGTCGCGCAAGCGTTCGCCCTGCGATTTCCACCAAACTGCATGCGCTCGTCTTACTGCGGCGCTACTGGTGTCCACGACCTGCTCACGTCCGGTCTCTGCATCGTGCACTTTCAGCAATCCCACGTTCGGCAGCTCGGCCACACGTTTGTCGTAAACCTGAATTGCCACGACGTCGTGCTTGCGATTGGCTATAGTCAGCGCCTGTGAGAAGTCCTTCGTATCAAGAAAGTCGCTCAACACGAAAGCCGTGCAGCGTCGTTTCAGTGCTTGCGTCAGGTACTCGATGGCACAACCGACGTCGGTTTTCCGGCTCTCGGGTGTAAAGTCGAGCAGTTCGCGTATGATATAAAGAATATGTTTGCGCCCTTTTTTGGGTGGCACGAACTTCTCTATCTTGTCTGAGAAGAAGATTACGCCAATCTTATCGTTGTTCTGAATGGCCGAGAAGGCCAGCGTGGCGGCTATCTCGGTCAGCATTTCGCGTTTCGTCTGACGAATTGTGCCAAAGTTCAGGCTACCGCTGACGTCCACAAGCAACATAACCGTGAGTTCGCGTTCCTCCTCGAACACTTTCACGTATGGTTTGTTGAAACGTGCCGTTACGTTCCATTCGATGTCGCGTATGTCGTCGCCATACTGATACTCGCGCACCTCGGAGAATGCCATGCCGCGCCCCTTAAACGCAGAGTGGTATTCGCCGGCGAAGATGTTGTTGCTCAAGCCGCGAGACTTGATTTCTATCTGCCTGACGCGCTTCAGAATTTCTGACGTCTCCATTTATCAGGGAACCTCCACCTTGTTTATTACCTTGCTTACTATCTCCTCGCTCGTTACGTTGTTTGCTTCTGCCTCGTACGTCAGGCCAATTCTGTGACGCAGCACGTCGTGTGCAACGGCACGCACGTCCTCTGGAATCACGTAACCTCTGTGCTTGATGAATGCGAAGGCTCGCGCTGCCAGTGCCAAGTTGATGCTGGCGCGGGGCGACCCGCCGAATTCCACGAAATCGGCTATCTCTTTTAGTCCGTACTTCTCTGGGAATCGAGTGCAGAACACGATGTCTGCAATGTATTGCTCTATCTTTTCGTCGATATAGACCTGTCGAACTACCTCGCGCGCCTGTCGGATGTCATCGGTTGTCAGCACAGGGCGAACGTTTTCCTGCTCGCCGGAAATATTCTGGCGAATGATAAGCTTCTCTTCGTCGAGTTTCGGGTAATCTATCACCACCTTGAGCATAAAACGGTCCACTTGGGCTTCAGGCAGCGGATACGTGCCTTCCTGCTCGATGGGGTTCTGCGTAGCCAAAACGAGGAATGGTTTCGGCAACGCGTAAGTTGTCTTGCCGATTGTCACCTGTCGTTCCTGCATAGCCTCCAGCAGTGCGCTCTGCACCTTAGCCGGCGCACGGTTTATCTCGTCGGCCAGCACGAAGTTGGCAAAGACGGGACCCTGCTCCACCACGAATTTTTCGTCCTTCTGGCTGTAAATCATCGTGCCGATAACGTCGGCGGGCAACAAGTCGGGTGTAAACTGGATACGGCTGAACTTGGCGTCCACAAGTTGGGCCAATGTTTTTATGGCTTTTGTCTTTGCCAGTCCCGGCACGCCCTCAAGTAATACATGTCCGTCGCTCAGCAGGCCAATTAGCAGGGATTCCACCAGATGTTTCTGCCCAACGATAACTTGATTCATGCCTGTCACAAGATTTGTAACAAAGCCACTTTGGCGCTCGATGCGCTCGTTTAGTTCGCGAATGTCAATTGATTCTGCCATTGTGATATAATGTTTTTGTATTTCTGTCGTTCAAATTACACGCAAATTTACTGCTTTTTTGCCACATACGACCTCCCCTATTGTTCTAAATAAAGTTATCGGAGTGTTAAATAAAGTAAAACAGCCGATGCGCCGCGTGTCGCAGCCAAAATACCACACGTCGCAAGCGCGAAAACTACACGTCGCAAAAACAAAAACTACGTGTGGCATTCGTCATTACCACACGTAGTTTTTCTATCGTCTAAGCACACAAAAATCTATGCCTCGCGCAATGCTTCAAGAAACAGAAGCATCCGTCTGAATTTCTGCGCGCTACTTATTCTCTTTTAGCTCGGGAATCTTCACCTCAGCACCCACGGAAATCACGTCGGGATTGGGGAATTGATTGAATACGATAATGTACTGCGCAAAATCCTTATGGCCGTATTCCTTAACGGCGAGTTTCAGAATGCTATCGCCCACACGCATAATGTGAACGCGTCGCGTGCCAACTATCAGATACTTGCCGCCAGGAACCTGCGGATAAAGGTCGGTTGGCGATGGTTTTGGCTTCGGTTTTGCAGCAGCCTTCTGTTGTTGTGCGGCTGAAACGTTCGCCTTTTTTCGAACTACCCGCGTCTGCTCGGTTTTAGGCCGCTGAATGTTCAGTGACAAGATGCGAGAGTAACCAAGATAATAGCTCAGTCCCATCAGAAGAAGCGTCACCAACGCATAAAGCAAAGCGAACCAAGGAGAAATTCCCTTGTGAACGACCTGCACTGCAGGCGTAGCAGTTGCAGAAACGGCAGCAGGCACAGTCGCTACAGCGTGCACCTCGGTAGCAGTTTCTGTCTGAGGCTCAACATTTTCAGCTGCAGTGTCGGCGGCGACTGGTTTCACCTCTTCCGTCGTGGCTTCCGATTGTATATCTTCTTCGTCGTGTTCTTCAGCCTGCTCCACATCGTCCGTTACTATCGACACATCATCTACGCTGATATCTAAGTCATCCTCGTCGTCCGTTTCCTCAGGAAAATCAGCCACAGGTAGCGGCGTGACGGGTTCGGTGCGTTCCATTTCATCCAGCGGCGTGTTCTCATTCAGAATTACCGTTTGAAAATCTGCAAACGGCTTGTTCACCTGATCGCGCAACGAGGTGTCGGGTGCAAAACTAACCTTCGAATGTCCGGGAATGACAATCCTCTCGCCCGTATTCACGTTCACACTTTCGCGCGATGCCACTTCGATTAATTTAAAAGTACCCAGTCCTTTTATTTTCAGCACCTTGTCATCCACCACGCACTGCGTCACGCATTCGAAGAAATTGCGCACGAAAGTGTCAGCTTCGCGGCGCGAAAAATTTTTTCTGGAGGCCAGTGCATCGGCCAGGTCCTGAAGAGAAATTTTCTTTTCCATAGCCTTATTTACTTTTTGCCTTGTCCTTAAGCGCGTTGTTGGGTTTGAAATTCACCACAATCTTGGGCGGCACCAGCATTCTCTGCTTTGTGGCAGGATTAACCAGTACGCGTTCCAGTTTCTTCTTCACCTCGAAAGCGCCGAAACCGGCGATGGAAACGGTGTTTTCGTCCTCCAACTGTGACGAAACCTCAGCCACCAGCGCATTTGTCAGCTCTGCCGTAAGCCGAGTGGATGTGCCGTTTTTCTCAGACAGAAAGGCGATAAATTCCTTGTTATTCATAGTCTTAATTGAATTATCGTGTATTTAACTCCATCAGACGCAATGTCCGTAGAGATCGAAGTCGTCGGCGCTGTCGACTCTTACTTCGGAAAAATGTCCAACGGCCGCATCTTTAGCATCTGCAAGCCTCACCAACACCTCGGGGTCCACTTCGGGCGAGTCGTACTGCGTGCGGCCCACCAGATAGTCACCCTCGGCACGGTCGAAGATGACACGCAGCGTCTCTCCTACCTTGGCTTCTTGTACTTCAGAACTGATTTGCTGCTGCAGGCGCATCAGGCGGCTGAGCCGATTCTGCTTGACATCCTGCGGCACGTCGTCCGTGTACTTGTCAAAACTATACGTGCCTTCCTCAGGGCTATACGCAAAAGCGCCCATTCTCTCAAATCGCGCCCAACGCACAAAGTCGAGCAACTCGGCAAAGTCTGCGTCACTTTCACCCGGGAAGCCCACCATAAACGTGGTGCGTAGGTGAATGCCTGGCACTTCTGAACGCAGTTTTTCCACCAGTGCACGCGTCTCGGCCGATGTGGTGTGACGATGCATGGCCTTCAGCTGCGAATCCGAAATATGCTGCAGGGCAATGTCGAGATACTTGCAGACGTTTTCGCGTTCACGCATTACGGACAGCAACTCCATCGGGAAGTCCGTAGGATAAGCATAGTGCAACCTTATCCAATCCACGCCCGGCACATCGGATATCCGCTGCACAAGTTCGGCTATCGCACGTCGGCCATATAGGTCCAGACCGTAGTAAGTGAGTTCCTGAGCTATGACATTGAACTCGCGCACACCCTGTTTCACCAGCCACTGCACTTCCGCAACAATTTCCTCGGCAGGTCGGCTCTTATGTTTTCCCGTGATGATTGGAATGGCGCAATACGCACATTTTCGATTGCAACCTTCAGAAATCTTCAAATACGCATGGTGGGAAGGTGTGGTGAGACAGCGCTCCATTCGAAATGCGGGCTGATAAATCTTTCCAAGGTCGGCGAGAAGATTGTTGAAATCAAACTTGCCATAAAATTTATCAACTTCGGGAATCTCGGTTCTCAGCTCAAAGAAATAGCGTTGCGACAGGCAGCCCATCACATAAAGATGTTTCAGCTGTCCGGATTCCTTGCGCTGCGCCATCTCCAATATCATCTGGATGCTTTCTTCCTTCGCGTCGCCGATGAAACCGCACGTGTTCACCACGGCAATTTCACCTGTCGGTTCCTCATCATGATGCACGTCGAAACCCGAAAGCTGCAATTGACGCATCAGATGCTCGCTGTCCACAAGATTCTTGCTACAGCCCATCGTGATAATATCGACGCGTGGTTTTCTCATTCTTTCGAATCTTTTCCGAAAAGCGAATCCACAAATTCCTGACGGTTGAAAGGCTGCAAATCGTCCATTCCTTCGCCGATTCCTATGTATCGCACGGGAATTTTAAACTGGTCACTGATACCAATTACAACGCCGCCCTTCGCAGTTCCGTCCAACTTCGTCACAGCCATGCTGCTGACTGCCGTTGCTGCAGTAAACTGCTTTGCCTGCTCAAAAGCATTCTGTCCCGTTGTAGCATCGAGGACAAGCATCACATCATGCGGCGCGTCGGGCACAATTTTCTGCATCACGCGTTTGATTTTCGACAGTTCGTCCATCAAGCCCTTCTTGTTATGCAGTCGCCCCGCCGTGTCAATGATTACAACGTCGGCGCCATTGGCCTTCGCACTGCTCAACGTATCGAAAGCCACGCTCGCCGCATCGCTTCCTGTCTGCTGATGTATCACTGGAACGCCGATACGTTCGCCCCAAATGACAAGTTGTTCTACAGCTGCTGCACGAAACGTGTCGGCTGCGCCAAGAAAGACTTTCAGTCCGTTCTTCTTAAATTGGTATGCCAGCTTTCCGATTGTAGTAGTCTTGCCGACGCCATTAACGCCCACCACCATGATTACGTAAGGCCGCGCGTCGGAAATCACATAACCATCCGTGTCCGAACTATTATTCTCTGTGAGCAAAAGAGCGATTTCATCGCGCAATAGTTCGTTCAACTCCGAAGTCGTTACATACTTGTCGCGGGCGACGCGAGCCTGCACGCGGTCAATTATGCGTAGCGTTGTGTCCACTCCGACGTCGCTCGTCACAAGAATTTCCTCGAGGTCGTCAAGAACTTCGTCGTCTATCTTAGTCTTTCCTGCTACGGCCCGCGAAATTTTTTCCAGGAAACTCCGCTTCGTTTTATCGAGACCCTGATCCAGCGCCTCCTTCTTTTCTTTTGTAAAGAAATTAAATAATCCCATAAACTACATCCGTTTTCGCCGCAAAGTTAGGCAAAAATATCGAATTCATCGCAGAAAATCAGAAAATAAAATGAGAACATAGAGATACCACCCGCAGCGTCTGCGCTAAAGGGTTTAATGATAAGAATAATTACATCCCACAATAATTTTTCCTCGAAAAAACCTACATCCTACACGTTCCGCAGGTTAGTTAGCTGGACTATAAACTGTTATTACTGTGTAGGCAAGCGTGTAGGATACGCTAAAACGTGTAGGTTTTGACGTTAAAGAGGCGATTATTCACAAAATAAATAGAAAAAATAAAAGCCGCAACCAGAAGAAATCCTTCACAGCTTCGTTGGGAACCATTTGCTCGTCAAAACTATAAGCTCCCGTCTGCGGATTCTTCACCATCTTAATCACTTTTGTATACGAACGGCCGTCAGTTTTGCCTGTCTGCAACGTGGCCACAGTTTTCTTTGCCATACAATAATAATTTTACTTGATTTCCTTGTGAACGGTCATGCGCTTCAGAATCGGATTGTACTTCTTCAGTTCCAAACGTTCCGGCGTGTTCTTTCTATTTTTCGTAGTGATATAACGAGACGTGCCGGGCAGTCCGCTCTGCTTCATCTCGGTGCATTCCAGAATTACCTGCACTCTGTTACCTTTAACTTTCTTTGCCATAATCGTCGAACGTCTTTAACCGATTATTTTTATGTCCTTCCAATCACAATAACCCTGCGCTACGGCATTTTTCAACGCAGCGTCGAGTCCAACTTTATTGATGTAACGCAAACCGGAAGCGCTTATCTTAAGGCTAATCCAGCAGTCCTCCTCGACGTAATAGAACTTCTTTTCGAACAGATTCACGTCGAATTTTCTTTTTGTACGCCGGCGGGAATGCGAAACATTATTGCCAATCATGGCCTTTTTCCCTGTAATCTGACAAATCTTAGACATTTCTTTTTTCTTTTGTCTACTCCAACAAACTTTTTCCAAACAGCGCACAAAGGTACGCCTTTTCTACGTAATGCGCAAATCTTTTAATGTTTTTTTTCTGCAACACGCTGATTTTGCAGCAGAGAGAGGTCTGAAATAGGCTGCCGCGAGCAAGAAATACAGATTCGACACGTCGTTTTTTTATTTTTGCACGCAGTTTTCAGAATATGACGTGTGCCACAACATGACGACACACGTCGCAATCACAAGCGCCACATCATGTGGCATTCAAACCGAGACTCGGCTGTATGCCGGAGCGTCCATTGGGCAGAAATCTTTGTCTAGGAATTTAAAATATCCTGCAATGGCAATCATGGCAGCATTGTCTGTCGTGTAACTAAACCGCGGGATGAAAATCTGCCACCCAAAGCGGCGGGCGTAGTCGTGAAACGCATTTCGCAGGCCATTGTTGGCCGAGACGCCGCCTGCCACAGCCACGCGTTTTATTTTCAAGTCGCGGGCGGCCAGACGAAGCTTCTTCATAAGAATATCAACAACCGTCTTTTCGAGCGATGCGGCGAGGTCGTTCAGATGATGCTGCACGAAGTCTGGATCCTGCTGCGTCCAGTCGCGCAAGGAATAAAGGAAGCTGGTCTTCAAACCGCTGAAGCTATAGTCGTATCCGGGAATGTTAGGTTTCGAAAACTGAAAAGCATCTGGATTTCCCTGACGTGCCAGACGGTCGATAATGGGGCCGCCGGGATAGCCGAGACCCATCACTTTCGAACATTTGTCGATTGCTTCTCCGGCTGCGTCGTCGATTGTCTGCCCGATTATCTGCATGTCTTTGTAGCTATTAACCTTCACAATCTGGCTGTTGCCGCCACTTACCAGCAAACAGAGGAAAGGGAATTCGGGCGACACGTAGTCATCCTCAGGCGTATGGATGAAGTGAGCCAGCACGTGACCTTGCAAATGATTCACATCGACGAGTGGTATGCCCAACGCCGCAGCCATGCCTTTTGCAAACGACACGCCAACGAGCAGCGAACCCATGAGCCCAGGACCACGCGTAAAGGCAATGGCACTCAGTTCCTCGCGTCGCACGCCAGCACGCGCCAGTGCTTGGTCTACCACCGGCACGATGTTTTGCTGGTGCGCACGGCTGGCAAGTTCGGGCACGACGCCACCATACGCTTCGTGCACAGCCTGGCTGGCCGTGACGTTGCTCAGCAAGACTCCATCTCGCAGCACAGCAGCCGACGTATCATCGCAGCTGCTCTCTATACCTAATATATATATATGCTTTTCGTCCATGTCGAATTTATCTTTTCGCCCGGGGTAGTTGAGTTGTCGCACTTAATGCGTCAGAATCTCCACGCCGTCCTCTGTCATCACAAAGGTGTGCTCCCACTGAGCGCTGTCGCTACCATCCTCGGTAAGCACAATCCACTCGGTTTCGTCCTCTTCATCGCCACAAACTTCCCAGTCGCCGGCGTTAATCATCGGTTCGATTGTGAAAACCATACCGGGCACCAGCAACATTCCCGTACCTCGTTTCCCGTAATGCTCCACGTCGGGTTCTTCGTGGAACTGCAGGCCGACGCCGTGACCGCAGAGGTCGCGTACTACGCTGCAGCCATTTTTGTGCGCATGCGCAGCAATTTCGTGCCCCAAGTCGCCGACAAAACAATAAGGCTTGCACGCCGCTTCTCCGATTTTGAGGCATTCCCACGCCACATCAACCAGTCGCTGACGCTCGGGCGACGTGCGACCAATAATAAACATGCGGCTGGCATCGGCATAATAGCCGTCCAAAATCGTGGTGCAATCCACGTTAATGATATCTCCCTCCTCGAGAACGTCGTCAGACGGAATGCCGTGACAAACAACATCATTCACGCTGGTGCAACAACTGGCTGGAAAACCTTCGTAATTCAGCGGTGCCGGGATGCCTCCGTGGCTGGTGGTGTAATCGTAGACAAGGCGATCAATCTCGGCGGTGCACATGCCTTCGCGGATATGTTCGGCCACCGTGTCCAAAACCGCCGTGTTGAGTACACCGGCACGACGTATGCCCTCGATCTGTTCGGCCGTCTTAATCAAATTGCGAGTGGGCACCAATTTTCCTCGCTCCTGCCAATAAAGTATGCGGCGGTCGCGTTCCGTAGGCTCCAAGCCTTCGGGTACAAACCACCGCGCTTTGTTTTTTTTATTCTTCTTTGCCATTTTCTCCCTAAAACGGGGGCAAAGTTACGAATAAACGTGCGAAATGCAAAGAGGAAAACGTGGTTTTTCTATTTCATTTCCGAGTGACAGTAATTTCGGCGAAAGCCAAAGTTACGAATAAACGAGCGAAACGCAAAGAGGAAAACGTGGTTTTCTCTTATTTACGAAACGAAATTGTTATCCGCGACGAGCTGCCTCGATAAACGCCAGCGACTCGCGACATTTCTGCGTCACATAGTTCCAGTCGCCAGCCTTCACACGGTCGGCGGGAAACAACTTGCTGCCCATTCCCACACACATCGTGCCGGCTTTCACCCATTCAGAAAGATTCTCCTGTGTGGGAGCCACGCCGCCAGTAACCATAATTTTAGACCAAGGACAGGGTGCAAGCACTGCTTTAACAAAAGCCGGACCATAAACTTCGCCCGGAAAAACCTTGCACACGTCGCAGCCCATTTCCTGCGCACGCCCGATTTCGCTCACCGACCCGCAGCCAGGGATATAAGGCACGAGGCGACGATTACAAACACCCACAATATCTGGGTTGAAAAGCGGGCTAACTACGAAACAAGCGCCCATCTGTATAAACATGGCGGCCGTTGCAGGATCCACCACCGAGCCAACGCCCAAAGCCAACTCAGGACATTCGGTGGCGGCAAACTTCATACACTCGGCAAAGACCTCGTGCGCGAAATCTCCGCGGTTTGTAAATTCAAACACTCGCACGCCGCCGTCGTAGCACGCCTTAATGACATTTTTAGCGACGGCTGCATCAGAGTGGTAAAACACAGGCACCATTCCCGTCTGCTGCATCTGCTGCAACACATATAGCTTGTCGAATCTTGCCATACTCAGTTCAATTTATCTAACCACACGCCCGTTTCCGTTTCCTTTGGCCAGTGCCATCACTTCTTCCACGCTGCACAAATTCACATCGCCGTGTATCGTATGTTTCAATGCGCTGGCCGACACCGCAAATTCCAACGTGTCGGGAAGCGACATTCCAGAGATGATACCGTGGATGATGCCTGCCGCAAACGAGTCGCCGGCGCCCACGCGGTCGATTATCGGATTGAGGTCGTAGCAGCGACTCTTGCAGAATTGCTCGCCGTCGAATATCATAGCCTTCCATCCGTTGCGTGTTGCGCTGTAACTCTCACGCAGCGTCGAGACGACATAACGGAAGCCGAACTCTTTCTGCATTTGGCAGAAAATATTCTTGTAGCCGTCGGCATCGGTCTGACCTGCTTGCACGTCTGCATCTGGCTTAAAGCCGAGACACATCTGCGCGTCCTCTTCGTTACCGATACACACGTCCACGTATTCCATCAAGGGCCGCATCACGGATTGTGCCTTTTCGGGCGACCAAAGTTTGCTGCGGTAATTCAAGTCACACGATACGGTAACGCCCATCTGACGCGCCACCTTCAGCGCCTCGCGCAGACATGCTGCGGTTTCGTCGCTCAACGCCGGAGTGATTCCACTCCAATGGAACCATGTAGCGCCCTGGAAAATTTCTGCAAAGTTAAAATCCTGAGGTGTCGCCTCGCTGAAACTGCTGTGCGAACGGTCGTAAATCACCTTGCTCGGCCGGCACGAAGCGCCCGTCTCGAGATAATAAATGCCCAGTCGATCGCCGCCACGGGAAACGAACTCGGTATGCACACCGTAACGTCTCAGACTGTTTATTGCGGCCTGTCCCACCTCGTGAGTCGGCACTTTGCTGACAAAATATGCCTCGTGTCCGTAGTTCGAGAGGCTGACAGCCACATTGGCCTCACCGCCGCCATAGGTGGCGTAAAAGTCGTCTGTCTGTAAAATACGTGTGTTTGCTCTCGTTGACAAACGAAGCATTATTTCTCCTAAAGTTACTATCTTAGCCATCTGCTAACGAATCTTTTTACCTAATTCGCTGCAAAGATAATACATTTCTGCAAAAAAAATATCACTTGCGGTCATTTTTTTTATTTTTATTACGCAATTTTTGAAAAAAAGAGGTGTAAATAACCCGAAAACGGAAAATAGTTTGTAAATTCGCGCTATGGAAGAAAATGTAAATCTCCGTCAGGGGCTTCTATCGCTGAGTCCGCTTCTGGTATTTCTGGCGCTCTACTTTTGCCTTAGCGTGCTTGCTAAAGATTTCTATGCCGTGCCGATTACCGTCGCCTTCATGCTGTCTTGCCTTTACGCACTGTGCATTTTTCGCGGCCGGACAACGAACGAGCGAATCGGCGTGCTGGCACACGGCGCGGCAGACGAGAACCTGATGCTTATGATATGGATTTTCATCCTTGCTGGCGCTTTCGCTTCCACGGCCAAAGCGATGGGTGCGGTGGAAGCAACGGTAAATCTGGCGCTGTCGCTCTTGCCATCTGGATTCCTGCTGGGTGGTTTGTTTCTTGCCGCATGTATTATTTCGCTCAGCGTGGGCACCAGCGTGGGCACGATTGCCGCCTTGACTCCTATCGCCAGCGAGATGTCGGCGCAGACAGGTCACGGACTGGCCATGTGCGTGGCAATTGTGGTGGGCGGCGCGTACTTTGGTGACAATCTGAGTTTCATTTCCGACACTACCATCATGGCCACGAAAACGCAGGGCTGTCAGATGCGCGACAAGTTCCGCATGAATCTGCGCATTGCACTGCCGGCAGCCATGGTGGCATTCGCACTTTACATTTTTATGGGCTTTCAGAACCAAGCCAACGTCGCGACAACTGCCATCGACTTGCTGCGGATTTTTCCGTATGCCTTTGTGCTCGTGGCAGCTGCGTGCGGCATGAATGTTGTTTTGGTGCTGGCAGCAGGAATTTTGCTGGCCGCTACAGTGGGTTTGTGGCACGGCGTCTTCGATTTTTTTGGCTGGCTGCACGCCATGAGCGACGGCGTGTTGGGCATGAGCGAGCTTATCATCGTGACGCTGATGGCCGGCGGACTGATGGAAACGATACGACAGACGGGCGGCATCACGTTCATCTTGCAGCGTCTGACGCGTCGCATCCACGGCCGCCGCGGTGCGGAAGGCTGCATCGCCGCACTCGTCACCTTCACTGACTTCTGCACCGCCAACAATACCATAGCCATTCTCACTGTCGGACCGCTGGCCAAAAACATTGCGCAGCACTACGAAGTAGATCCGCGACGCAGCGCATCGTTGCTCGACACGTTCAGTTGTTTTGCTCAGGGCCTTATCCCGTACGGCGCTCAAATGTTAATTGCGAGCGGACTGGCTGCAGTAAATCCGCTTTCTATTATACCTTATTTATATTATCCGTTCCTTTTGGGAGGAATGGCAACGCTAAACATTATTTTTCATGAAGAGAAAAATCATTCCGTGCATGCTGTTGGTCACGACGATGCTGGCAGCCTGCGTTCAAGGTAAGGGCGACAAATCGACGGCCGAAGCCGATAGCCTGTCCTACGAAACGACAGAAAATATCGTGTTCGACTCGCTGGCGATGCTTCGTCAAGTGAGCGTGATAGAAGGACGCGAGGTGCCGTGTTATACGATAGACATCACGTTGCCTGTGGCACGTGGCACATCGGCTGCCGCGAGCGAGATAAACAAAACGCTTTGCAGCGAGATATTCCTGACGAGCGACGCTCTGTCGCCCGACAGCGCGATGCGGCATTTCGCAGACTCGCTCGGTGCACAGTTCACACAAGAACTGGAGGAATTCTACGAGCCGGACGACGAAGACGCCGCTTTCCGCTTCAACTATCTATGGCGGATGACCGGCGAAACGACCTCCACAAAGCTGAAAACGACGGGCTACATCTATCATATCGAGACATACATGGGCGGTGCGCACGGCAGCTACGAAACTTTCTACCTCAACTTTCGCCACGACGGCACCCTGTTGCATCGCCAGGACGTATTCCGCGACGAGGCCTACCCTCGCCTGCTCGACCTTATGCAGGCACAACTGCTGGCTGACTACGGTTGCCAGACTATTTCTCAGCTGCGCGACAGCACCAGCATCACGATGCTTGGCGATCTCTACGTGGAACAAAATTTCCTGCTCGAGGAAGACAGCGTTTCCTTCATCTTCAACCAGTACGAAATTGCGCCCTACTCGGCCGGTGCCATTGGCATCCGGCTCGGCTACAACCAGCTCGCAGACGTACTGACAGACGAGTTTAAGAAAAATTGACCGGCCATAGCCACAAAACCTCATGCACTATGGGATACGAAGTAATCGAAAAATATTTCCCTCACCTGTCGGAAACCCAGAAACAGCAGTTCGCAGCACTCGAGGCGCTGTATGGCGACTGGAATGCCAAGATTAACGTAATTTCGCGCAAGGACATCGAAAATCTTTTTCTGCACCACGTTCTTCATTCTCTCGCCATAGCAGAATTTATCCGCTTCAAGCCGGGAACCGAAATAATGGACTTGGGAACCGGCGGTGGCTTCCCCGGAATCCCACTTGCCATCATGTTCCCCGAGTGCAAACTGCACCTCGTAGACTCCACTGCCAAGAAGATTCGTGTCTGCAACGAAGTGTCGCAAGCGCTCTCGCTGCACAACGTAACCACCGAATGGACGCGTGCCGAGCAAGTTCGCCGCAGGTTCCACTTCGTGGTAAGTCGTGCAGTTATGCCACTTGCCGACCTGACAAAAATTGCGCGCCCGCTGGTCGCAGCCGAGCAAATGAACGCCATTCCGAATGGTTTGATATGTCTGAAGGGTGGAGAACTGCAGCACGAACTGATGCCAATGAAGCGTCACACGCTCGTAACCCCCATATCAGAATATTTCTGCGAAGAGTACTTCAAGACCAAAATGATAGTTTACACCAGCCTATGAGACTCGAACTTTTCACCGTTGGCCCACTCGAAGTGAACTGCTGCGTGCTGTGGGACGAACAGACCCGAGAGGCCGCAATTATAGATTGCGGCGCACGCACCAACTCCGAACGCAGCCAGATTGACCGACTCATAAAGGCCGAACGGCTGACGCTGCGCTTCGCATTGCTGACGCACGCACACTTCGACCACATCTACGGCGTGCCATATATATATAATGTATATGGCGTAATGCCGATGCTGCACGCCGACGACGAATCTCTCTACCTGTCGGCGCCACAGATGGCAGACGCACTAAGGATTCCCCTGCGTGAGGCATTGCCTCCTCTCGGCGGTCATCTCACCGACGGGCAAGAGCTGACAGTTGGCAGCACCACACTTCGCGTCATCCATACGCCAGGTCACAGCCCGGGCAGCGTGGCGTTCTATCTGCCGCAGACGCACCAACTTTTCTGCGGCGACACACTCTTCTGCGAAAGTATTGGCCGCACGGACCTGCCCGGAGGCAGCCAGGAAGAACTGATACAGAGCATCCGCGAGCGACTTTTCACGCTTCCCGCCGACACGCGCGTGCTGCCGGGACACGGAATGCCGACCACCATCGACTGGGAACGCATGAACAATCCCTTCGTCTGACAGCAGGCGGCTGCGAAAGCGACGTGTGACAATTGGGATAGCCACGTGTGGCAATCGAAATAGCGACGTGTGGCAAAATAAAAACTGCGTGTAGTTTCAAGCGAAAATACACGCAGTTTTTCTGCTGTCGCAGCAAGTTACGGCGCTGCTACTTGAAATAAATAATATTCGGAATGCTGCGCACTCCCTCGTGGTCGAACTTTTTGTTGTCCGTTGGGTGATTCAAAATATCTCCACCCAGATAGAGCGTGGTCGAACCGCCGCCATCGAGATTGAGGGCAGTCTTGGCTCCCAAAACACGAGCCAGATGTGCCATTTCTGGAATGGAAGCGCCAATGGATTTGCCCGCCGCACGCCCGTCGACGGCTATCAGAAGCACACGTTTGTCGCGTGTCAGGGCGATGGCACTGCGCGGATGTTTGGTGGTGCAGAACGACTCGCCGCACATACTCCAGTCGGCAACCCTACCATTCTGCACCAGCAGCGGACCGGACGCCAGCACGGTTCCGCGTTTCTTCTTGTAACCTTTTTCGATTTTACGGTTCCAAGGCAGTATTTGCACCTTTCCTTTCCTCACACGCACCGCGCCGGTAACTCGCAAACGACCTTCGCTGGCCGTGGTTGTGTCGAGCACCATGTCGTCCACCTTGAGGAAGCAAACCGAGTTGCCGGCCTTCATGTCATAATAAGAGCCGTTGATAGCTGCCAGTGCAGCGTGTTCGCGTGCCAAAACCGGCAGTGGTTTCATCTGACGCGACACAGCGATGCCGCCACGCCGCAGTTTGGCATTCACCTCCACGATGCTCACATACATTGGGCCGCCGTACAAATCTGTGAATGCGGCAGTACGTCCTGTCAGCCCCGGAGCGAACTCTGTTACATTCCACTTGGCGTTTACAATAGACAGCGAGTCATACGCCGTCTGCGCCACGACGTTTTGCAGAAACAGCGTGGCGCAGACAATAGAAAGAAATCTGAGAAATCTCATACTCTATACAGTTTTCAGAATTTGAAGCCCAGCGTGCAAGTTATGGTGTGGCGGTTCAGGTTCAGATCTACGGGAGAAAGTTTCCTGCCTGCCAGTGCCGGATAATCTGTGGCGAACTGTGCGTCGGAAGTGAAGCTGTCGTCGAAAGCGTAGAACTCGCCGTTTTGCTGACGGAACTTGTATGTCAGGTCGCAATAGAAGTGCTTATATTTGTATCCCAAGCCACACGCCAGAATATTTGCGTCCGAGAGCGTCATGTAGCTCGTGTTGGGAATATAATCCAACACTGCGCTATTTATATTCTGATTGAATGTTTTTCCACTTTTGTAGATGCTGCTGATGTAATTGTAGCCGAGGCGAGCCGACCAATCACTCGAGAGTTTGAACTCCACGCCAGCCTTCACCGTGTGTTGTCCCTTGAAGTTTCTATTCGTGAGACGTGTCATTTCCTTGTCGCTCTGCCCCGAGAAAGAATTTCCGCCGTAGTAATCTGCATCGTCGGGATAGCTCAGACGATTTTTTCCATAGTTCGCATATTCATATTCCACGCCCCACGCCAGATAACGGTCCACGGTGCTTCCGAGGCTGACACGCGCGCGCCAAGGAGTGCGAAGCACGTATTCCAGGTAGCAGTCGTCTCGTCCGGGAACATTGTAGTAGCCGCCATTAAAATAATTGCCTGACGCATCGTAATAATCGAGGTGCACTCCGTTATTATCGTACTTCGAATCTATGCTGTGGTCGGTGCGGGATTTCAGGCGATACCACGTGGGAGTCTCTACGGCCAAGCCCACACGGAAAGGATTATCTTCGATGGGACGAACGATGGCGCCCAGTTTGAAATTTATGCCGAAGCCGGAAATTCGCTGGTCGTTGTAGAGTGTGTAATCCTGAATGTAGTCTCGCGGATCCGTCGTGCTGATTATACCATCGCGATACTCGGTATACATAGAATGACGGTCGTAATCTACATTTTCAAAGCCGAGCGTACCACCCACATACCAGCGGTCATCGACGTTGAAGCTCATATTCAGGTCAAACGCCTGTGCCGAGCCGGTGCTGTAGTGCGTATATTTGTTTTCCGATGCGCGGTCTGAATTATAGTAGCCGTTAGCATCCGAATTAATAAGGTATGCTTCCCACGAATTTTTAATGAGGCCGTAAGCGTCGTCCATGTCAGCCTGAGTGGGATAGAACTTATTGGCCTGCATTGCCAGCTGATCCATCTGCGACAGCCCACGCAGATTTGCATTATCTGCGTAGAAAGCGCGGTTGAAGTTGGCTTTCTTCTGGTAATTGAACGCGAAGTTGAAAAATTTCACCCTGTCGCCCTGAACATTCCAAGAGGCGACAAATCCAATTTGGTCGAATGTCCCGTGCACCAGCGCGTCCCCTTCGTCGTACTTCTTGTCCTTGGGCCAGAGGACGCCGGCTGTGAGAGCTACGTCCGACTTACGATACAATCCGATTGCCGCAGGGTTGGAACTGATGGCCGAAATGTCGGCACCGAGGGCGCCAAGCGCGCCACCCATGGAAACGTAGCGCGAGGTTCCAATCAGGTCGGCCGTGCTGGAGATTTCGGCATTGTTGTATGCATGCTGGGCGCTGGCGGCAGTGGCCACACAAAGGGCACCCAAAAGAAATATCCTTTTCATCTTATCTGTTTTTACGTTTAAATATTCAAATTGTCACACGTGGTTTCGGTGGAAACTACACGTCGTTTTTCGAAAACTACACGTGGTATTTCTGTTGCATCACGTCTTATCTGCCGCCACGGCCTCCGCCGCCGCGCGAACCACCGCCAGAGAAGCCGCCGCCACCGCCGGAAAATCCGCCGCCACGGGTGCTGCCGCCCGAGAAACCGCCACCGGAGTAGCTGCCACGTGAGCTGGAACTGCTACTGCTGCGGCTAACGGAGCTACTGCTGCTGCGCGAGGGCGTACTATAGGAGCCGCGCGTAGAACTGCTGCTCTCCGAGCGCGAAGGTGCGCTGTAACCACGAGTGGAGCGCGAGGTACTCTGCGTGGGAGCCGTAGTTGTTACGGAACGAGAGGAAGAAGGATTCACCATACGTCCGCCGCGTGTGCTGCCAATCGTGCCACGACCAGTGCCATACGTCGTACCAGAGCTGCCAACCGTGCCGCGCGTAGAACCGGAGCGAGAGAGGAAATTTCCGCCCATGCGTCCGCCGCGAGCATTGCCGCGACCTACATGGCCGCCACCTGCCGTAACGCCACGATTGCTGCGGTTGAAGAAACTTCTGCCAGTCCGATCGCGGTGATACCCGCCGTACCATCCGTGGTGCCACCCGAGATCCCATCCGGGATGATGGTGCCAACCCCAGCCCCAATCGTACCAACTGTAATATCCGAAGCGATAATACGGACCATACCACCCGTACCAGGGATCATACCACGGGTCGTACCAACCGTAATAAAAGTCCCAAAGGAACGGATCGCGCAGATAAAATCCATGATATCGGTGCAGGCGCGAAGTATAGTAGAAGTCATCGTCGTAGTAACCACCTTCGTCAGGTTCGGATGCGACGGGTGCTTCGTCGGGTTCCAACACGTAGGATTTCTCGTTCAGCGAGTCGGTCATCACGAAAAGTGTGTCTCCCACCAGCCGTGCGACGGGCTGCGATGTGCCGCGGCGATTGTAATCGTCCACGTCGCGCAGTGCGCCGCTGTGATAATCGGGGTCAGTTTCCGTGCCATCCCACGCAGATTCGTCAACGGTGGAAGCCGCCGTCTGAGTTCGCGAAGTGGAACTTGTAGCGGAAGAGAGTGTCGTAGTCCGACTGGCGGCCTTACTTTTTCTGGGGACGAAGTACATATCGTCGTCCACCTGTGCACTAATCGCAAAAGGAAGTGCGAAAAATGCTATCCAAAGGAAGAATTTCTGTCTCATAACACTTGATATTTAAAGTTTTCACCGCAAAGATATGACGTTTTTGCGAGATGTGCAAAAGGAATTTGCCTAATCTGTCTGGGGAATTTCCCTACGGAAGAGGGAAAATCCCCTGCGTCAGTCGAATCGTATGCTGCGAGCGGGTTCGATCCGAGACACCAAATGACTGGGAACGAGGAGCGAGAGGAAACAAAGCACCAGTGTGGCCAGATTTATCAGCAGCACATAGCGCCAATCCACGAGCAGCGGCACAGCTGAGACGTAGTAAGTCTGCGGATCGAGGTGCACGACAGAAAATGTCTTCTGCAGCATCGTCAGCGCGAAGGCCAGCAAGTTGCCAAAGAGCAAGCCGCGCAAGATAATGAGCGAGGCGAAGTGCAGAAAGATGATGCGCAGCGGACCGTTGGCAGAGCCGAGAGCCTTCATGACGCCTATGAAATTCGTCCGCTCCAAGATGATAATGAGCAAGCCGCTCACCATTGTGAAACCTGCGACGCATATCATCAAAATAAGAATGACCAGCACGTTGGTGTCCAACAGGTCGAGCCAATTAAATATGGCGGGATAAAGTTCGCGTATCGTGGGAACGGCGAAATATGCCCCGTTGGAATCCTGCCTCGGCATGCCGCGAATGATGTCGTAAGCCACGCCGTCCATCGTTTTCATGTCACGCAGGATCACTTCAGCGCCCGAAAACTGTTGCGCATTCCAGCCGTAAAGCGCATGTATCGTGGACAAATCTGCGAAAACGAGTTTCTCGTCAAACTCGGTGAGGTTCGTTTCGAAGATGCCAGCCACGGTGAAACGACGGGCACGCACGTTATTCTCGAAGAAATAGGCGAAAACCTTGTCTCCGACCTGCAGTTTCAATTTTCCGGCAAGCATGGACGACAGCAACAAGCCGCCGCCGGAGACGCTGTCGCTGAATGCTGGAATTTCTCCCTCGAGCAAATGCTGCTGCAAGAACGTGCAATCGTACTCCTGTCCCACGCCGCGAAATGCAACGCCACAGAAGGAATCGTCGGTTTTCAGCATGCCAACTTTTTGGCAGAAGCGCTGCACATGTGCCACGCCACGCGTGTTTTCAATTTTAGCAAGCAGCGAATCGTCGATTACCACGGGCTGCGACTCGGCCGACCGCAGTGATTCGAAATTTACCACCTGCAAATGGCCGCCAAAGCCGAGCACCTTGTTCTGGATTTCGCGCTTGAAACCCATGACGACAAACACGCTAATGAGCATGACGGCCACGCCAATTGCCACGCCTGCCGTCGCAATCTGGATGGCGGGACGCGACACGCGCTTCGTCTCACCGCTGCGCATGAAAAGCCGCTGGGCAATAAACCAAGTGTACACTTCCGTCAGTTTGGATACGAGGCGTGGCAACTTGCCTGCGCCCTATACCTTATTATATTATATAGTGCGACCGGGATAAGCCTCGAGTGCCTTTTTCAGCACGACGAGTGCACGATTGAGGTCTTCCTTCTTCAGCACGTAAGCCAAACGCACTTCGTCCTTGCCGGCACCAGGCGTCGTATAGAATCCGGCGGCGGGCGCCATCATTACTGTCTGTCCTTCGTAGTTGAAATCCGACAGGCACCAGGCGCAGAACTTCTCGGCATCATCCACCGGCAGGCGGGCCACAGTGTAGAAAGCGCCCATGGGAATCGGGCTGTAAACGCCAGGAATTCTGTTCAGGCCGTCGATAAGACATTTACGACGCTCCACATACTCGTCGTACACCTCTCGTCCGTACGATTCCGGCTCGTCGAGGCTGGCTTCCGCCGCTATCTGTCCGATAAGTGGAGGGCTAAGTCGCGCCTGACAAAACTTCATAACGGCCTTGCGAACTGCCGCATTCTTGGTAATGAGCGCTCCAATGCGAATTCCGCACTCGCTGTATCGTTTGCTCACCGAGTCGATGAGAACGACATTATCTTCGATACCTTCCAGATGACACGCGCTTATGTACGGGCTGCCCGTATAAATGAACTCGCGGTACACTTCGTCGGAAAAAAGATACAGGTCGTATTTTTTCACCAAGTCGCGGATTTGGTTCATCTCACGTCGCGTATAAAGATAACCGGTCGGGTTATTCGGATTGCAGATGAGTATCGCACGAGTTTTCTCGTTTATCAACTCTTCAAACTGCTCGACCTTTGGCAAGGAAAAACCTTCCTCAATTGTGGTGGTGAGCGTGCGAATTACGGCGCCGGCTGAGATAGCGAACGCCATGTAGTTTGCATACGCGGGTTCCGGCACTATGATTTCGTCGCCGGGATTAAGACACGCCAAAAATGCGAAGAGGACGGCTTCACTGCCGCCACTCGTGATAATTATATCGTCGGCCGTCAATTTTATATTATACTTCGCGTAATAGTTCACAAGCTTCTTGCGGTAGGAAAGATATCCTTGGCTAGGACTATATTCCAGAATGCGGCGATCAATATTTTTAATCGCGTCGATGGCAGCCGGCGGCGTTGGGAGGTCGGGTTGCCCAATGTTGAGATGAAAGACATGAACGCCGCGATCCTTGGCTGCGTAAGCCAACGGCGCGAGTTTTCGGATGGGAGATTCGGGCATTTCGGTGCCGCGAACTGAGATTTTCGGCATACTTAAAAATTAATAATGTGTCACAGCGGACAATTCGCCTGCAAAGTTACGATTTGTTGCAGAATCGTGCAAAAAAAACGGGCAGAAAGTAACTGAAAAACGACGTGCAGCATTTTCTGTACCACACGTCGTTTTCAGAAAATCACGTGTGGTGTACGAAGAAACTGCACGTGATAAATTCTGCACCACAGGTCGGGATGATCAACTCCCGTAGAAATGTGCGAATGCCCGCACGCAATACTCGTAGTCGCGCACGGCGCCAGTCTCTCGCGCGCTGTGCATTGCAAGGATGGGAGCTCCCATATCCACGCCACGTAACGGCAGCGACGCGCTGAGTATGTTGCCCAGCGTGCTGCCGCCTGCCACATCGCTGTGGTTCACGAATCGCTGGCACGGAACGCCGCTCTCGCGACAGATTTCTGCGAACACGGCTGCCGAAACGGCGTCGCTGACATATTTCTGCGAAGCGTTAAACTTTATGACGGGACCGCCGCCCAGCTGCGGATGATTCGTCGGGTCGTATTTCTCGCCGTAGTTGGGATGGAAAGCATGTGCGTTGTCGGCAGAAACCATGAATGAGCGCTCCACACACTGCCAGAACGCAGCTTCATCGCCACCCTGTGCCAAAATAATTCTGCGCAGGAGGGAAGAAAAAAACGGACTGCCGGCGCCTTGTTTTGTCTGGCTGCCAGTCTCCTCGTTGTCGAATACCGCCACCACCTGCGTGCGGCTGTTTTCGCGGCACGTCAGTATGGCTTCCAACGATGCGAAAGCCATCGTCAGGTCGTCTTGCCGCCCAGAGGAAAGAAACTCGCCGTGAGCGCCGAAGGTGCAGGCTGATGTGGCGTCGTAAAGATACAGGTCGAAATCCAAAATCTGCTCGGGGCTGACGGACAACTCCGTGCAGATAATTTGCTGCAGCAGGTTGCCACGTTCCAATTCGTCGTTCAGTATTCCGAGCAACGGCAGTGTGTCTTTCTGTTTGCTAAGCTTCACACCGTCGTTTACCTGCCGATTAAAATGAATTGCCAAACTGGAGATTTGCAGCAACGGACGCTTGACATGAAGCAAACGACACACGGGATGCATGGCATCTGCGCCTCGCAACACCACGCGCCCAGCCACACTGAGCGGTCTGTCGAACCACGTGGAGAGAATCGGGCCGCCGTAAACCTCGGTATTCAATTTCACAATTCCGCCGTCGGCCGTCATTTCAGCATTCGGCTTAATACGGAAAGTGGGCGAATCGCAGTGCGAACAAATCACGTGAAAGCCCGCATCGGCTAAACTGGCCGTGCCAAGGCGGAAGGCATAAAGCGAGGAGTCGTTCTTCTTCACGTAGAATTTTCCGTCGCTCGGCAGCTTCAGCGGTTCAGCGGCGTCTAAACACACAAAGCCAGCGGCCTGCAACTCAGTCTCCAAACGTCGCACAGCCAGAAAGTTCACGGGCGACGAATTCAATCGGTCAATCAATCGTTCTATCATTTCCTTCAAAAAAATTTTTCGTGTGGGCAAAAATTCGTAACTTTGCTCGTCGTTGAGTGCAAAATTACAAATTATTCTCTGAAAACCATGCGTCAAACCGAGAAAATTACAGAGCAGCCGTCCCATTTCGACCATTTGGAAAAAATGTCGGTCGAGGAACTATTACACCACATAAACGAGGAAGACAAACTTGTGGCAGCCGCCGTGGAGAAAAGCATCACGCAGATTCAGCGCCTCGTCGAGGCCATAGAACCGAAAATGCGTGCCGGCGGACGTCTTTTTTACCTTGGCGCCGGCACCAGCGGGCGTCTGGGCGTACTCGATGCCAGCGAGTTGCCACCGACATTTGGTGTGCCGGAAACGAGAGTGACAGGTGTTATTGCCGGCGGCGACCGTGCTTTGCGCCACGCCGTGGAGAACGCCGAAGATATTGCCGAACAGGGATGGAAAGACTTGCTGCCATTTTCGCCGACGCCAAACGACTCCGTCATAGGAATTGCTGCGTCCGGCACCACGCCATACGTCGTTGGTGCAATTCGCCAAGCCCGCAGCTTTGGTCTCACCACGGGCTGCATCACAAGCAACCCGCAGACACCACTGGCGGCGGCCGCGGAATTTCCGGTTGAGACGATAGTGGGGCCGGAATTCGTCACGGGATCTAGTCGGATGAAAAGTGGCACAGCTCAGAAAATGGTGCTTAATATGATTTCTACGACGCTTATGATCCGACTCGGCCGCGTGCAGGGAAATCGGATGGTGAACATGCAACTGACAAATGCAAAGCTCATCGACCGCGGCACGAAGATGATACAGGAATCGCTCGGCCTGTCGTACGACGAGGCGCGCAAGCGGCTGCTCGAGGCGGGAAGCGTCAGCGGCGTGCTCTGACGGCAACTTTGTAGGGCCAAAACTTGCACCAAAAAAGATTTCTTCGTAAGTTTGCAGAAAGTTAGAGCAGAAAAGAAATGCACATTGCCGTCGCAGGAAATATAGGAAGCGGGAAAACCACGCTGACGCAGATGCTTGCCGAACATTACGGCTGGCGTCCGCAATACGAAGCGGTGAGCTATAATCCATACCTCGAGGATTACTACAAGAACATCGACCGCTGGTCGTTTGCAATGGAGGTGTTTTTTCTGAAAGAACGCTTCAAAAACATTCTGGAGATAGCCCGCAGCGAAGAAACCATCATCCAGGACCGCACAATCTACGAGGGAGTTTATGTTTTTGTAGCCAACAATAAAAAACTGGGACACCTGAGCGACCGCGATTTCACGGCCTACATGGAACTTTTCGAACTGATGACGGATATCGTTCGCTTTCCAGACCTGATGATTTACCTGCGAGCGAGCGTGCCGCACCTCGTGAAAAATATCCAAAAGCGAGGTCGCGAGTACGAGCAGACCATTCAGTTGGAATATCTCAACGGCTTGAACGAACTTTACGAAGAGTTCATTTACAAAAAATATCGGGGTCGCGTGCTGACTGTCGAAGTCGATAATTTGGATTACCAACACAACAGGCAGGATTTCGCCTTCATCACCGACAAGATTGACGCCCTACTCTACGGCCTCTTCCCACTGCATGAAGGCCAGCCACACGCAGAAATAAAAATGTAACACTCTAAAACTAAAAATATGCATATAGCAGTCGCAGGAAACATTGGGTGCGGAAAAACGACGCTCACCAAGATGCTCGTAAAACGATACGGGTGGACTCCACGTTACGAGCCCGTCGACGTGAATCCCTACCTGTCGGATTTTTACAACGACATGAACCGCTGGTCTTTCAACCTGCAGGTTTATTTTCTCAACAAGCGGTTTCGCGACGTAGTGGAGATAGCAAAGTCGGATGACACGGTCATCCAGGACAGAACCATCTTTGAGGACGCAAAAATCTTCGCGCCGAATCTCTACGACCAAGGGTACATGGAAGAGCGCGACTTTAAGAATTACTCGGAACTATTCGAGCTAATGATGTCTTTGGTGGGTCTCCCGGATCTTATGATATACATACGAAGTAGCATTCCAAACCTCATAGCTCAGATTTCCAAGCGCGGGAGAGATTATGAGCAGAGCATTCGTATCGATTACCTCACGGGGTTGAATAATCGGTACGAGGAGTGGATTCAAAATTATAAGGGGAAACTGCTGATTATCGACGGCGACGTCACAAAATTTGAGTCCAATCCGAAGGATTTCCAACGTGTCACGGAGCAAATAGACTCTCTGCTCTACGGTCTCTTCTGACGCATCATTCCTGCGTGACGTGGCAGAAATAATGGTACGCGTGGGAAGTAAAAAACTGCGTGTGGAAAAAAGAATGCGACGTGTAGTATCAACCGAAACTACACGTCGCATTTTGTATTACTGCGCGTCGCATTCTTCAGAGTCGGTTTTGCAGCCGGAATTCTCCGGGCGACATGCCAGCGTGTAACTTGAAAAACTTGCCAAAGAAACTTTGGTTGGGAAAATTCAGCGCGTAGGCGACCTCCTGAATGCTCATGCTGGAATTCAGCAAGAGTGCCTTTGCCTCGGCCATGACATATCCGCTTATCCAGTTCGACGCCTGCCGTCCGGTCTGCTGCACGATGAGCGTGCCAAGATACTTGGGAGTAATATGAAGTTGCTCGGCATAAAAAGCGACTCGACGCTCGGTACGGAAATTCTGTCCCAGGAGATGAACAAAACGTCGGAAGTATTCTTCCTGACGCGTGGACTGTTTTCTATCTATTACGCTACGCAGCGAGGATGAGAAAAGCGAGAGCGTCTCGTACACCACACTGCTGGCCAGAGAACGCACGCACTCGTGATAAAACAACTGCGAGGAGTCGCTCTTTATGGACTCGGAAAGATAGCATATGAGCTGATTCAGCCGCAGAGTTTGCGGTTCCTCGAGGTTTATGACGGTCAGTTTCTCCATCTCCGTGTAGTGCGGAAAAAGTTTCTGAAACGAGATATTCAGCCCGCTGGTAAACGATTCTCCGAAAACGAGCAGCGAGAGCCGCTCTACGTGCCCTTCCATTTGGATAATGCTACCCGGTTTCAGCACACACAACGCACCACGCCGCAACTGATGACTCTGCATATCACAGCGTATGGCAGCCGAGCCCTCGAGACACAGCATTAACATATTTACATTTACGCGCGTGGGACGACTCACTACGGAGTGTGCCGTCTCGCTGTCTCCCCTGACGTTGCAGCCGACGAGGCAGTCATTTCCGTACCAAACGCCCTCTGGCGACACGGATTCCTCGTGCATCTCGTGCAGAAAATGCATTGAGAAAGAATCAATTTCTGCTTTATTCATCAAATTACGACCTTTTGGCCACAAAATTAGTTCCTTTCGTCGGAAAAGCAAAGAAAAGCAGAAAAAGAAACGACAAAGCGAACAAATAAAAAGAACACAATGCCTTTGGCAGACGAAAAAAAGGTCGTATTTTTGCAACCGAAACACAGAAAAAACAGAAACAACATGAAGAAATTCTTTTTCGTAGTGCTGGCGCTGGCTGCCTGCAGCGGAAATAAAGACGCTCGGCAGGAAGAAACCATACGCGTGGTGACAGAAACAGCATCGCCCGCTGTCGAAAACGCCAGCACGCCTTACGTAGGAGTAATAGAAGAGGAGCAAAGCACGATGGTTAGCTTCACCGGCATGGCTGTGATGAAGAGTTTGCGCGTCAGCGAAGGCCAATATGTGAAGAAAGGACAGCTGCTGGCCACCATAGATGACGCGCAAGCGCGCAGTTCACTCGCCGCAGCAAAATCGGCACTCGAGCAAGCCGTCGATGCCGAGGCACGCATGAAGAAATTGCACGACGCGCAGTCGCTGCCCGACATGAAGTGGGTGGAGGTACAAAGCAAGGTACAGCAGGCGCGAGCCACCGTAGAAATCTGTCAGAAGGCAGTTGACGACTGCTCGCTCGTGGCACCGTGCAGCGGAGTCGTCGGAAGCAAGATATTGGGCGTCGGAGAAACGGTTCTGCCGTCGGAACCTGTGCTGACGATACTTTCCATCGGTCGTGTGAAGGTTCGCGTCAGCGTTCCTGAAACAGAGATTGCCCGCATCGAGCCGCAAACGGCGAGCCGCATCACGATAGATGCGCTACAGGGCGAGACGTTCTCGGGCGGCATCATAGAGAAAGGAGTCGCCGCAGACGCGCTAACTCACACGTATAACGTGAGAATTCTGCTCGATAACCCGCAACAAAAATTGCTGCCCGGCATGGTGGCAAAAGTGGCGCTTTACACCGAAGGCGGCGCACCAGAAATTACAGCGCCCGTGAAAGCTGTGCAACAAACTGCGAGCGGGCAGTTGTTTGTGTGGGTTGCCAAAGGCGGCAAGGCGCTGCGACAAAATGTCCGGCTGGGCGAGACGCGCGGCAACCGCATCGTGCTGGCGGAAGGAGTGAACGAGGGAGATGAAATTATTGTGGAAGGATATCAGAAAGTGAGCGAGGGAACTCCCGTTGCGACACGCTGAAAAAAAATTACGACAGCTATGAAAAAAATTACGACGCGCAGTTTTGCGACAAAGTACGTGTGGAAAGAAAAGTTGTGCCTTGCAGCAGTTTTGCCGGCACTGCTGTTTGCGGCATGTGACGGCATGCAGAAAGATGATTACGAAGCGTTGAACCGTCAGGCCGAAAAGGAATATCTGGAGCCGCTGCGCCCCGGATATGAGGGACGGAACCCGTATTGGAACAAATTTGCCAAGCGCTTTCTCTATGCGCCGGCTTTCGACTTCCAGAAAACTGAGGGTGCGGCCAAGTATCTCTTCGTGCTGAAGAGCGAGGAAACAGACTCGGCGGAGTGGACTTTCACGGCCGACGAACCGTGGCACGCCCTTACTCCGATATGGAACGACGTGACGCCCGGACACGTCCGGCTTACGGTGCTGGCCGTCTCGCAGGACGGAACTCCAACTGATACCGTTGGCGAGCGAAAATTCTTCAGGGACTATCCGTTCCACGGACCTTACCCCGGACCGGTTGTGACCTATCGCGAGTCGGCTCTGAAGGCTGCGCTCTACATCCACTCGCTGCCGTTTGTCAAGCGATTTGCCGAGGAAATAGAGCCGGATCTTGAAACCTATCCGCATTTCTCGTGTGCGGCCAAAGTAATCGGTGCGCTGATTTCCAACGAGTGTATCGTGGCACGAGAAATGCCGACGCGTCGCGACGAAGCGCTTGCAGTGGCGCTGGGCGCCGCTCGCTTCCTGGTTTCGCAGAGTCAACCCGAGGGAGCACCGCTGGCACACTTCCCACCGACCTATTATAAAGGCGAACTGCAGGAAAAAGCCGAGCATCGCAACAAAACCATGACGATGGAAGCAGCGAAAGCAGCTCCCGCATTTCTGGATCTATACGACGCAACGGGCGACTCGACGTGGCTCCGTCAAGCCGTTGCCATTGCAGAAACATATAAGCGCCTGCAGCGACCAGACGGCTCATTCCCCATAAAAATGGATTTCGCCACCGGCGAGGCTGTAAACGACGCTTGCGCAATGCTGCATCCGCTGCTGAATTTCCTGCAGCGCCTGCAAGACTACGGCTACGACACGTACATTCCGATGCAACGGGCCGGCGAAGAGTGGATGGCGAACGTGCCGCTGAAAGATTTCGACCTCGAAGGACAGTTCGAAGACGTCACAGTGATGAATCTGGAGCCTTATCAGAATCTTACGAACTGCACCGCCGCACCTTACGCCGACTACTTGCTACGTCGCCAACAGCCCACAGCCGAGGAACTGACGTGTGCCAAAGAACTAATCCGCCTGAGCGAAGACCAGTTTGTGCACTGGGATTACCCACTTACGAAGGATGGTTACAAGAAACGCTGCGCGCCGTGTGTTCACGAACAATACCTGTACGAGACACCAATTGACAACAGTTCTTGCAATGTGGCGGGTGCCATGCTCTCTTACTACGAGCGGACAGGCGACCGACTGGCCTTCGAAAAAGCAAAAGCACTGGTGGACAATCTCACTATCGCCCAGCACCAAAATAGCGGCGTCATTCCCACAGCGCTGGTTTATCGGCCCGTGGATCGCGACATCAAGACACAAATTACAATTAACTGCTGTGTGGCAGACGTGAAGATGCTGCTGCGAATGCACGAACTGACGAGCAAAAACTGAATTCCATGAGCAGAAAGATAATTATCGCAGCCGTTCTGATTATTGCGGCCTGCACGAATCTGTTTTCCCAAACGTCGAAGAAAGAGTTGTGGGCCGACATAGATAAACTTGGCTCGAACTATTACTCCTATCACGGCGAGCAGTATCCACAGACACCACCGCCTGCAGGCTACGAGGCATTCTACATAACTCACTTCGGCCGCCATGGTTCGAGATTTCTCACCTCGAACAATTTCTACCACCGTACTATCGCAGTACTGGAAACTGCAGCCGAAAAAAATGCGCTCACCAAGCGGGGAAAAAAATTGCTGCAGGAGCTTCGGACTGCTTACGCCTATTCAAAAGGAAAATCCGGCCAGCTGACAAAATTGGGCGGACGTGAGCATGAAGGCATTGCGGCACGTGCTTTCGAACGTTACCCCGCAGTGTTTTCTGACACGTCAAAGGTGGAAACCCGCTGTACCTCGTCCCGCCGATGCGAAGAGAGCATGGAGCATTTCGTAAACGAACTGAAGCGCCGCAATCCCAACTTGTCAGTTTCTGGCGGTTATCACGCCGAAGACAAATGGTACATGAGTAATCATACAGACAGTGTAACGCCGCGTTCAGGTTCCGATGCGATAAAGAATCGCGCACGAGAGGTCAGAGATTCTCTGCGACGTGGAGTGGACATCAGCGGCAAGTTCATTAAGGACAAAAACCTGCTGGCAGATTACAACGGAGGACACCCCGAAAAATTCTCGGAAGACCTTTACGACATTGCCGAGGACATGCAGTGTCTGCCCGAACTGGGCATGAAAAAAACTTTCAGACGTTACTTTTCGAAAAAACAGCTCTATGATATCTATCTTTCCAACAGCATATCGTGGTTGATTTCACCGGGATATTATTCTGGTATGACGCCCGGATACAAACGTGGCTACCTGCCACTCAAACACATGCTGGACAACGCAGAACAGACGATACAGGCGGGAGGCAGCGGTGCCTTCCTTCGTTTCAGTCACGATGGCTTCGTGATTTTGCTCGAACGAGCGTTGGAATTAGACGGCTTCCGCGAGGTGCCGACAGATTTTACGCGCGTCATCGACCATTTTGCCCTGTTCCGTGCCATCCCGATGGCTGCAAATGTGCAGATGGTGTTCTTCCGCAAATCTGGTAGCGACGATATTTTGGTGAAATTCCTCGTGCAGGAGGAAGAAAAACACATTCCGCTGGAGACAGACTGCTGGCCGTTCTACCACTGGACGGACGTGAAGAATTATTATTACCCACGCATAGAGTCCTATCTCCGCACACGAAACTGATTCCGCCCGCCCGTCATACCTTATTTATTATATAGCAATTTCAAAAAACATGAGCTCCTACAAACCAAAAGGATGGGCCGCATGGCCGATAAACAACTATCGAATCACGGCTCTGATTACCACTTTGCTGCTCTGCTTCGGCCTGTACGGAATTTACGTCATGCCGAAAGACGAATTTCCGCCCTTTGTCGTCCGCCAAGGCGTCGTGGTCGCAATTATGCCGGGAGCCACGAGCGAAGAAATAGAAGCGCAAGTTGCCCGTCCTCTGGAGCGTTATTTGTTTACTTATAAAGAGGTAAATCGCGAAAAGACCACGACAACCAGCCAAAACGGCATGTGTTTGGTGATGGTGCAGCTACATGATAATATAAATAAGAAGGACGAGTTTTGGAGCAAATTAAAGCACGGACTTAATGCTTTCAAAGGCAGTTTGCCGAGCGGCGTGCTTGCAGTGGTGGTAAACGACGACTTCGGCGACGCGTGCGCACTGCTCATAACTGTGGAAAGTGAACTTCGCAGCTACAGAGAACTGCAGCAATACAGCGACGAACTGGCCGACAGATTGCGCAGGATACCCAGTGTCAGCAATGTTCGCCAGTATGGCGAGGTGAAAGAACAGCTGACGATTTACGTAGACCGCGAGCGATTGGCGTCGTACGGCGTGGGGCAGGCAGCAATACAGAAGGCACTTTCCTCGGAAGGATTGACCACCATGAGCGGAAATCTCACGGCGGAAACTCAAAACATAGCGCTACACATGTCGCCGACACAGCACACAGAGGAAGAAATACTCAATCAGATAATTTATTCCGACGGCGAGAACCGTGTCGTCCGCGTGCGTGACGTGGCAGAAATACGGCGCGAATACGACACTTCGACACAATATATCGAAAATAACGGCAATCGTTGCGTACTTCTCTCGCTGGAGATGAACTCCGGGCACAACATCGTAAAATACGGAGAGGACGTGGATCGTGTGCTCGCGGACTTCAAAGACGAATATCTGCCGGCCGACGTCAGCATCCGCCGCATTACGGATTTGCCAAAGGTGGTGGGAGATTCTGTCCACGACTTCCTGCGCGACCTGATACTAAGCATGGTAATTATCGTTTTGGTGATGATGATTCTATTTCCCACACGCAGTGCCATCGTCGCCGCCATTACGATTCCGCTCAGTACATTCGTGTCAACCGGAATTATGTACGCCGTCGGCATTCCCCTCAACACGATAACGCTGGCCTGCCTCATTGTGGTTTTAGGAATGGTGGTGGACAATTCCATCGTTGTGATAGATGGTTACCTCGAATACCTCGGCCAGGGAATGCGGCGCCGTGACGCCGCAGTACGAAGCGTGCAGCAGTATTTCTGGCCTATGATGCTTGCCACGCTGTGTATCTGCGCCATTTTCTACCCGCTCGTGCTGACGATGACCGGAGAAGCAAGCGACGTAATCGGATTGTTCCCCGTCACAATTACCATCAACCTCATGGTAAGTCTGGCGGTGGCAGTCGCAGTAATTCCGCTGCTGAACGCTGCAATCATTAAAGATGCGCCAAAGAAGGACAAAGACGGCAAGCCGTCGCTGACAGACCGCGTGCAGAAAATCTACAACCGCACACTGAACTGGAATTTCCGACACCCGTGGCTCACCGTGGTGGGCGCCATCATTCTGGTGGCAGCCACGAGTATGATATTCCCGCACCTGAAGATGCGCCAGTTCCCTTACGCAGACCGAAATCAGTTTGCCGTGGAAATCTATCTGCCCGAGGGAGAAGGACTGGAGCATACACGCGTCATTGCCGACAGCGTGCGCCACATCCTGCAAGCCGACAGCCGCACGCTCAGCGTGACGAGTTTCATGGGTTGTTCTTCGCCACGCTTTCAGGTCAGCTACGCGCCGCAGCAAGGAGGACGACACTTTGCGCAGTTGATTGTGAACACGCCTGACATTGAAACCACGCTCGATATGCTCAACGAGTACGCGCCACAGCTGAGCAACCACTGGCCGCAGGCGTACGTTCGATTCAAGCAAATGGATTTTCTGATGGTGCCGACCTACGAATATCGCTTCTACGGCAACGACATCGACAGCCTGCAGGCAGCCGCCGACGCGCTGATGAAAGAAATGCGCCTGATGCCCGAACTGGAATGGGTGCACACAGACTACGAACAGCCCCACCCCATTGTGGAAATTACGCTCGACCCCGTAGCAAGCGCCCAGTTGGGAATAAATCGCAGCACGGCGCAATTGCAGATGACACTGCAGACAGGCGATTTCCAGGCAGGCAGTATCTGGGAAGGCAACTACGAGTTGCCCGTCGTGGTAAAGGACAAAATGAGCACGCGACTCACGTTTTCGTCGGTGCAGGACGTCTTTCTGACTACTACCACGGGGCAGAGTGTACCACTTCGGCAGGTGGCAACGGCGCAGCCAAAGTGGAGCCTGACGAAAATCGTACATCGCAACGGCGAACGCTGCATCAGCGTTTTGGCCGAGGGCAAGCGGCAGGTGCTGGCCACACCCGTGCAAAAAAGAATCGGACGCATCATATCGCAGATGCAGAAGGAGAATAAACTGCCCGCAGGCGTGAGAGCAGAAATAGGAGGTGAAGTGGAGAAAAACGGAGAGATGGTTCCGCAGATAGCTGCCGGCATCGGGTTGGCTCTCGTGGTTATTTTCTTTTTTATCCTGTTTAATTTCAAACGCTTCGGCATCACGACTCTATGCATGGCAGCCATCGCGCTGAGCATTCCGGGCGCCATGATTGGACTTCTGATAGCCAACAAGACGCTGGGCCTCACGTCGCTTTTCGGATTCATCACGCTGATGGGAATGATTATGAGGAATGAAATCCTCATCTTTGAGCATGCCGACGAAAAAATGTCGCAGGGCATGTCGGCACGCGACGCGGCCTACGACGCCGGACGCCGCCGCATGGTTCCCATATTCCTTACCACGGCCACTACGGCAGTGGGCGTCATACCGATGATTATCGCAGGCAGTTCATTCTGGATGCCCGTTGGCATTACCATTTTTGCAGGCGGCATCGGCACGTTGGTGCTCGTCGTAACCGTGCTGCCGATAGCCTATTGGAAACTAAACAAACCACAGAAACAAGAATCTCAAAGCCAAGAACAAGCATGAAGACATGGTATATTCTGCTCGGCGCACTGACGTTTCCGGCACTGCTGCACGCCGAAAAATATTCTCTGCAGCAATGTGTCGAAAAAGCACTGGCATCGAATGCCAATTTACGCAATGCTCGTCTGGAAATCGACGCGGCAGCCGAAGACAAGAATGAGACGTTCTCGAAATTCTTCCCGGAAGTATCGGCCACGGGAGGCGCGTTTGTGGGAGCGAAAGACTTGATGCGCGGAGAAATGGAGGTGCCGATGATGGGCAGCATGCCACTTTCTATGATAAAGAAAGGCGTCGTGGCAAATATCACGGCCATGCAGCCGATTTATGCCGGCGGACAGGTGCTGAACGGCAACAAGCTGGCAGCGCTGCAACACGAGGTGCGCCAGCTGCAATACGCCATGACGGAGAAAGATGTGCGTCAGAACGTGCAGGATTACTACTGGCGGCTGGTTTCCCTGCGCGGAAACGTGAG
The DNA here is from genome assembly GCA_902787575.1 of uncultured Bacteroidales bacterium. Taxonomy (GTDB): domain Bacteria; phylum Bacteroidota; class Bacteroidia; order Bacteroidales; family Bacteroidaceae; genus Physcousia. The sequence goes on from CADAGX010000015.1 coordinate 88,462, forward strand.
CACACTGGACGCCGTAGACAGCCAACTGAACGAGGTACACCGACAAACGACACAATTTGTAGAGGCCGGCGTCATCAACCGCAACGACTTACTGCGTGTGGAAATGAAGCAGCAAGAGATGAAAAGCCAGCGTCTGACGCTCGAGAACGGAATTGAATTGGTGCGGATGCTGCTGGCTCAGCTGTGCGGAGCCGACATGCAGGCTTTCGATATCGTGGAAGAAAGCATACTAAATCCGCCAGCACCCGCCACTTATTTTGTTGCTGCCAGCGAGGCAGTGGCAAACCGCGAGGAGACATCGCTGACGCAGCAGTCAGTTCGCGCCAATTCACTGCAGATAAAAATGCAGCGAGGCAAGAATCTACCCACCGTGGCTGTCGGCGCCGCCGGAATGTACTATAATGTGATGGAAAAGAACCAGGGAAATCTGGTGGGACTGGCCACGGTTTCGGTGCCTATCAGCGATTGGTGGAGCAATCGCGGCACGAAGAAAGCCAAAATCGCCCTGCAGCAAAGTCAAATAACACAGGCCGACACTCAGGAAAAGCTGCACATCGACGTACTCAATGCGTGGAACAATCTGCAAGAAGCGTATGCGCAGATAGAAATCGCGCGTAGCAGCGTGGCGCAGGCAGACGAGAATCTCCGTCTGAGCCGCAACCAGTACAACGCCGGCACGCTGTCGATGACCGATTTACTCGACGCAATGACGCTTTACACACAGAGCCACAACCGTCTGACAGAAGCCTGCGCCAATTACCAGGGCCGAGTGGCAGAATACGAACGTAAGACAAAATAATTCTCGCCTGCGGGAAATTATTTCCCACACGAGGAAAAAGAAAAACTGCGTGCAACAAAAAAGTTATTGCACGCAGTTTTTTTGCTGTCGCCGCACGTGGCCATGAAATAATGAGTCCCCAACACCAGTTTGACCTGTGTCGGGGACTCGGAGGGAGGGAGTTGGGTGACTAGTGGGACTCGAACCCACGACATTCAGAACCACAATCTGACGCTCTAACCAACTGAACTATAGTCACCATCTAATGGTATCAATCCCGGCCGCTGTCGGAATTGCGAGTGCAAAGGTAGTATATTCTGCTGAAACAGGCAAGAAAAATAAAACTTTTTTGCACTTTTTCATTAATAATATGCGCGCGTGGCAGCGGCAAGCGTGTTTTGCATCAGCATGCAGATGGTCATAGGGCCAACACCGCCCGGCACTGGAGTAATAAGGCTACACAGCGGAGCCACCTGCTCGAAGTCCACGTCGCCCTGCAGGCGGTAGCCCGACTTGCGCGAGGCGTCCGACACGCGCGTGGTGCCCACATCGATGACAACGGCACCCGGCTTTACCATTTCGGCCTTGACGAATGCTGGCTGCCCGATGGCGGCAATCAGGATGTCGGCCTTGCGGCATTCATCGACGAGTGTGGCACTGCGGCTGTGGCACACCGTCACCGTGGCATCGCCATACTGTTTCTGCATCATCAGCTGTGCCATGGGTTTTCCCACAATGTTGCTGCGGCCCAATATCACGCACTTTCGGCCGCTCGTCGGCACGTTGTAGCGGCGCAGCAGTTCGAGGATTCCTTTTGGCGTGGCGCTGATGAAGCACGGCAGGCCGATGGCCATGCGTCCGACGTTTATCGGGTGGAATCCGTCCACGTCCTTTCGGTAATCTATCGCTTCGATGACACGCTGCTCATCTATGTGCTTCGGCAGTGGCAGCTGTACGATGAATCCGTCCACGGCCGGATTCTCGTTTAACGACTGCACGTGGCTCAGGAGTTCGGCTTCGGTAATATCGTCTTCGAAGCGCAGCAACGTGCTTTCGAAGCCGCACGCCTCGCAGGCCAGCACTTTGTTTTTCACATACGTCTCGCTGCCTCCGTCGTGACCGACCAATATAGCGGCCAAATGCGGGCGTCGTCGTCCGGCTGCCACCATCTGTTCTACCTGTTGCTTGATTTCGCTTTTAATCGTGGCGGCTGTAGCCTTTCCGTCTATCAACTGCATATTTCAGATTATTGAGTGTGAGAACTTTGGTTACGAGCCTTAGAAACCAGGCATACGACCTTTCATAGGCGGCATCTGGGGCATCTTCTTACCGGTTACCATCTTCATCATTTTGCGCGTCTGGTCGAATTGTTTTATAAGTCGGTTCACTTCCTGAATATTCGTGCCGCTGCCGGCAGCAAGACGCATTCGCCGGCTCGTATTCAACAGCTCGGGATGCGTACGCTCCTTCGGCGTCATGCTCAAAATGATGGCCTCGATATTTTTAAATGCGTTATCATCTATCTCTACGTCACGCAGCGCCTTTCCTACGCCGGGTATCATGCCAGCCAACTCCTTGAGGTTTCCCATTTTCTTAATTTGCTGTATCTGGGCGTAGAAGTCGTTAAAGTCGAATTGATTCTTCTGAATTTTTTTCGAGAGCCGTCGCGCCTCTTCTTCGTCGTATTGTTCCTGGGCACGCTCCACGAGCGAGACAATATCTCCCATGCCAAGGATTCGGTCTGCCATGCGGCTGGGATGGAAAATATCTATGGCTTCGAGTTTCTCGCCCGTACCAACAAACTTTATGGGTTTGTCCACCACAGTTTTTATACTGAGGGCCGCACCCCCGCGCGTGTCGCCGTCGAGTTTTGTCAGCACGACGCCCGTATAGTCGAGCCGCTCGTTGAACTCCTTGGCCGTATTAACTGCGTCCTGACCTGTCATAGCGTCCACGACAAACAAGATTTCGTCGGGCTGAACTGCGTCACGAATATTTTGAATCTGAATCATCAGCTCCTCATCTATGGCTTGACGGCCGGCAGTGTCGACAATTAAAACGTCAAAGCTCTTGGCGCGCGCCTCGCGAATCGCATTTTGCGCCACGCCCACAGGATCTGTGGCGCCGAGTTCCATATAAACTGGAACGCCAGCCTGTTCGCCCAAAACGCGCAGTTGTTCCATAGCTGCGGGACGGAATGTGTCGCACGCCGCCAGCAGGGGATTCATATGCCGCTTCTCCTTTAGCATCTTGGCAAGCTTCGCACTCATCGTTGTCTTGCCCGCTCCGTTCAGTCCCGCCATGAGGATTATGGCCGGATGACCTTTGAGATTCATGTCTGCGGTGTTTCCTCCCATCAGTTCCGACAGCTCGTCGTGAACGATTTTAACCATCATTTGCTTAGGTTTGACGGCCGTCAGCACATTTTGTCCCAGCGCCTTTTGCTTCACACTATCTGTGAAATCTTTGGCGACACGGTAATTCACGTCGGCATCCAACAGGGCGCGCCGCACATCCTTAAGCGTCTCAGCTACGTTTATCTCTGTGATTTTTCCCTCGCCTTTCAGTATTTTAAAAGATCTTTCGAGGCGTTCACTCAGGTTTTCAAACATTGTACTTTTCTTATTATATGTGTTATTCTTTTTCTTGCGTTCAGATTCCCAAAAGCTGCTGGGCCAGCGGAATGACAACACGGCTCAGCACCAGGCCGTTTAGGTAATGCTCCCCATCAAAGAGCACGAAGTTTTCGCGCCCATAATGCTTCAGAAAATCGGGTTGGCAGTTCACATTCTTATCTTGCGTGCCGAAGAGTCCATAGACTTGTGCTTTGTCTGCCGGCGTAATGCCTGCAAAAGAATTCTTTTCGACCTGCTGAAACTGCTGAATCATCGCGCGGTCGACTTTGAAATCGCGTGCACCGTCGGCACGTTTGTTGCGAAATTCCTGCCGTCCCATGCCGCGGAAAGTGAGCAGACGAGCCATGTGAAACGAAGGATTCACGAGCAGTCGCGGAATTCCTCGCAGTTGCTCGCCATAGAGAGCACCCATGCTGGTGGAGACTATCAAGTCTGGCAACTCGGCGGCCACCGTGTCGCGCAAAAATTGCATCGCCTCGACGGGATTCAAAGGAACGTCGGGACTCACCACTGCGACGCCCAGCGGATAGAAATGCGACCGCATCTGGGTGGCAGTTCCACTGCTGCCGGCCGAGGCAAAGCCGTGTATATAGAGAATTTTCTTCACGAGCAACAAATATTCTGACGTGCGGCATCCACATTTACTACGCGTACAACGCGCGCGACCACACGTAACGGACTGCAAAAATACACTTTCCCGCGCACATCTGCAAGTCTGAGACTGAGAAAACAACGTGCGACGGCGAAAAAACTACACGTGATAATTCAAAAAGCACACGTCATATTTTCCGTAGCACAAGGAGGAAATTCAGAAGCGGCATGGAAGAAAATAAAAAAACACGTAGCAAAAGCTACGTGTGACATATTGGTTGCGGGGGCAGGACTCGAACATGCGACCTCCAGGTTATGAGCCTGGCGAGCTACCAACTGCTCCACCCCGCGATGTAACCTTTCAAATGCGGTGCAAAGGTACGCAGTTTTCTGCAAACGGCCAAATGTTTGCACTACTATTTCGTCTCACAACCACATTTTCGACCCCATTTTTGCTCAAAAGGGGGTGTTTTGTGCATTTTTCGGCTCGTAAATTTGGATATTCCGTCAAAGTAGAATAATTTTGCAAAAGATATGGCAGTAACTAAGACACGTAACAGACTGGTAGACGTGGCAAGGCAGATTTTTGCCAAACGCGGGCTCGAAAATACGACGATGAACGACATCGCTGTCGCATCCGGCAAGGGACGTCGCACGCTTTACACTTATTTTAAGAGCAAAGAGGATTTATATTTGGCGGTCATCGAGGGCGAACTTGTCAGGTTGTTGCAATATATGAACGAGATGGCGTCTACGTCCGAAATGAGCGCGGAAGAAAAGTTAGTGTCGCTGATTTATACTCACTTGAATCTGGTAAAAGAAGCCGTGCAGCGAAACGGAAACCTCCGCGCAGAATTTTTCCGCGACATCATAACCGTGGAACGCGTGCGTAAGCGCTTCGACGAGAACGAGCGAAATCTTTTCGCCGGCGTGGTAGCCGAGGGCGTCCGCACGGGAGAATTCGAAATCGACAGTATCCCACTCTTCGTTGACATCCTTCATTTCAGTCTGAAGGGCCTTGAAATCCCATATATCTACGGTCGTCTTGGACGCGGCCTCGCGCAGGGCGTCAGCCACGCCATCGTGCAAAAAATGCTGCATAAGATGCTAACCAAAAACGAGAAACCCAATATTACATTTTAATCACATAGAAAATGAAATTACTCGAAGGAAAAACTGCGCTCATCACGGGTGCTGCCCGCGGAATCGGCAAAGCTATCGCGCTAAAGTTCGCGTCGGAAGGAGCAAACATCGCGTTCACAGATTTGGTAATAGACGAGATAGGCAAGGAAACTGAAGCCGAAATCGCCGCACTTGGCGTCAAGGTGAAAGGATACGCCTCGAACGCTGCAGATTTCGCCCAGACGGAAACCGTGGTGGCACAGGTGAAAGAAGAATTCGGAAGCGTCGATATCCTGGTTAACAACGCCGGCATTACCAAAGACGGGCTGATGTTACGAATGACAGAACAGCAGTGGGACGCAGTTATCGCAGTCAATTTAAAATCTGCGTTTAACTTCATTCATGCCTGCGTGCCTGTGATGATGCGGCAACGTGCAGGCAGTATTATAAATATGGCGTCCGTTGTCGGTGTTCACGGCAATGCGGGACAGGCAAATTATGCAGCCAGTAAGGCAGGTCTCATCGCGTTGGCCAAGAGCGTGGCACAGGAGATGGGACCGAAAGGCATACGTGCCAACGCAATTGCGCCGGGCTTCATCGAAACTGCCATGACTGCGGCGCTGCCCGATGCCGTGCGGGAGGAATGGAAGAAGAAGATACCGCTGCGCCGCGGCGGTCAGGTGGAAGACATCGCAGCTGTGGCAACTTTCCTGGCCAGCGACATGTCGAGCTACGTAAGCGGTCAGGTTATTCAGGTGGACGGCGGCATGAACATGTAGTTCAGCCCGTAGCTCAATTGCGGCACATCGACGGTTCACCGCCTGCACACGGAATCTCAGAAACGGCGTGGGCGGTGAATCTTTTTTCTATACGAAAATGCAGATTCTCTACGAGGACAACCACATCATTGCAGTCAATAAGTCGGCCGGCGACATCGTGCAAGCTGACAAGACGGGCGACGCACCGCTCTCGGAGGCCGTGAAAGCGTACATAAAGGAGCGTTATGCCAAACCCGGCAACGTGTTCTTGGGTGTGGTGCATCGTTTGGACCGTCCGGTTAGCGGCTGTGTCATTTTTGCCCGCACCAGCAAGGCGCTCACCCGACTGAACGCGATGTTTGCCTCGCACACACTGCTAAAAAAAACTTACTGGGCGTTGGTTTCCAACATGCCACCCGCAGAAAGTGGAACGCTGACACATTGGATTACCCGAAACGAAGCGCGAAATCTCTCGCGGGCACACGACAGAGAGGTGCCCGGCAGCAAGCGGGCCGTGTTGGATTACCGTGTGATATCTCGTTCGGAACGCTACGTTCTACTCGAAATCACGCTTCACACCGGCCGACACCACCAGATACGATGCCAGCTCTCGAAGGTGGGCTGTCCCATACGAGGCGACCTAAAGTATGGTGCGGCACGCTCCAATCCCGACGGTAGCATCAGCCTTCATGCGCGCCGCCTTACGTTTGAGCATCCGGTAACGCACGTTACTATCGACATCACGGCTCCCGTACCCGACGACCGGCTTTGGCAAGAGATAACCAAAGGCGTGATGTCCAACTCCCCTACTCCTGAAATCTGACGCGCAACCTGCAAGATTTCAAAAACGCCGTTTCATCGAAAAAAATGCCACACGCAGTTTCGATGAATGCGACGTGTCGCAATTAGAAAAACTACGTGTCGCAATTAAGAAAACTACACGTCGCATTTTAGCGCGCTTCCTTACAGCAAAACACAAACGTCAGGCAACAATTCAGAAAAAGCCTCGCAGTTTCTCCATCAGCACATATGTCTCGCGCAGAGACACCAAGTCGGAATCCGTTTGCCGCGTTCCGCCATCCACCATGCGAACGAAGGAAAGTAGTTCGTCGTAGTATCCCAGCGCAACAAGCGAGTTCTGTGCCAGCACAGGCAACACGTGATTTCGCTCGTAGATCCATTCGGAAGTTTTCTTTCTGCCCCGCAGTTTTTCTGCTGGCAACCCGAGGAAACTGTGTGGACGAGGTGTGAAAACCAGTTCGTCCGAAGCCACCAACTCATAGTCTCCGCTGCTGCAAGAGACGGTGAGACGCTCGGTAACGTCGGTCCACGAGTGCATTTCGGACAGAAGCAGCGTGCCAACGATATTGCGGTGCTGCAACATAATCAGGAAACTGCGTTCTACACGCCGAAAAGCAAGCACGTCGGCCGCTCCAAACAAGTGCGTCACGAGGTCAAGCGGGTGGATAAACAGTTCCGACAACACGTCGCCTTCGGGATAAGCGCCTGTCAGGAACTTCAAATCGTAGTGTAGTAACTTCTTTTCGCGCCGCAGTCTCTGACGAAGCAACCGCACGGCGGGTGCAAAACGACGTTGCAAACCCACAACGCAGACTGCGCCCTCGCGGCGTTGCAAGGCAATCAACTCGTCCAACTGCGCGAGACTCTGACACGGCGGCTTTTCGATAAAAAGGGATTTACCGCTCTCAATCACTTGTTTGGCAAGTCGGAAATGCGCCTGGGGCGAGGCGCAGACAAAGACGCCACGCACGCTTTCGTCGGTCAGCACGTCCTGCAACTGTGTTGTCGACGTGCTGGAAGGAAAACGGCGAGCCGCCAGACGTGCCTTCCACGGCGCTGTCATGCACAGATACTTCAGCCGGATCTGACAACTATGAAGCACGGGAAGCAAGGTCGTAAGGCTATGCTGCCCAAGTCCCACGAGGGCAAAATCTGCCGTGTGACACTCAGAAAGCAGACGTACGTCACGCAGTTGTTTGTAACGCCGCAGCAGGCAATCAGGAATTAGACTCTTCATTTATTTTCTTTCTATACGTCATATTCGTGTCGGCCGCCCATTGATACGGACCGTACACACGTTCTATCAAACACTTCGGCAGCACACGCTCGAGCGTACGAACCATGATAATGTCGAATTTGCGATGAAAATTTATCCAGCACGCATTGCAGTGCCGAGCATAACGACACTGTCGCGCGCAAGATTCCGCCCCATTGAAAATTTCGTCCAACGGCTGGCGATGTACGTTACCGAGTTTGACAGCCAGATTCTGACACAGCGGAACGTCGCCATTGGAGTGCACAACCAGTTGATTCAGAATGCTGTGACAACGGAGACAAAGGTTGCCACGCCGCCATTCGTCGTACAACATCACAAAATCGTAGTTCTCCGTCGTCTGACGCAGGCTGTGAGGAATGGATTTTGCAAAGCCCTCGGCCGAAAGAAGTGCACGTGTGGTGTCGAAAAACGCCATTTGACCGTAAATTCCGATGCGCACGTCTACATCCAAACTACGTGCCAACTGTATCACAAACTCCATGTCGCGAAAAGAATTCCACGGCGAGAGACAAAACATCAGCGACACGGGAATCCGGTCTTTCAAAGCCCGCACCACACGCAACGCGCTGTCGAATCCGTCACAACCACGCATCACACGATAGGTGTCGCGGTCGCCGTCGAGCGAAACGTACACGCGTCGCGGACGATATCGCAGCGACAAATCTACCACGCGTGCTGTCAAACCATTGGTCAGCAGCGTATAATTGGGATGGTTCGAAGCGAAGAAACGCATGATTTCTTCTGCGTCGGGATGCAAAACAAACTCGCCGCCTTCGAGCCCGACCGTCGTATTTCTGCTTACGCAGTGCGACGCCATGATTTCCCTTATGGTGGAAAGTGGCAAATCTACGTGTGGTTTCTGCCAAATGTTGCAGTGGCGACAATGAGATTGACAGCGAGTTGTGGCATAAATCATGAGTTGCGAAAGTTTTTTGTGGCGTGGCCACAAAAAATTGTTCAGGCAGAAAAGTCCGCCGCGAGCGTAATCGATGAATCCGTACATATTAAAGAATTTTTGTCCTACACTTAATATGTACGAAAACTGAAGCCGAGACTGCACGCAACGAAAGGAAAAAATGGGAAAACGGCCTCCGTAATTACCAGTTCCAACGTATGCCAAGTGGCAGATTAGCGTCCAGCGGATATTCTGTCCTATAGTTGCGGTAATAGCTCCGACGCGAGAAAGTAAACGTGGCTGCAGGTTCGAAGTAGACAGACACGCGCGGTGTCAGTCGATACTGCACGCCGAGTCCCACTCCAGCACCCCACTGCCACGGGCCTTTGACACTCACATGTGTTGTGAACGGCGTTTCATCCTCGAGAATCGGCTCGTGGCTGCGATACAGATAACGCGTGGTAAGTCGTCCGCCAACGGGCACATTCAACTGCAAGTGCATGAGAGCGTAGAACTCCCATCGTGCCAACTGCAGGAAACTGAAGTCCGCCTGCATGGGTATGTCGGCATAAATTAGACGTTGCCGACGCTCGAGCACATCATTGCCACCGCCCACAGAATGAGATTTCAACTGCGTCAACCCTACTCCGACACTTAATCGCCAACGCTGCGAAATGTCCGTTTTCATCGACAAAAGCCAGGTTTGCGGACATTCGTGCGTGATATTCTCGCTTAGTGCCTCCTGCATTCCAGATACGTCGCTTGCCGCCTCCAGATTGCTGAGTGCCATAGACGTCATCTGGCGTGCGTCAGCCGCATTCATAAGCGATGCATTGGCCGAAACGTAACGCAGATAGTCGGCCCAGTTGTAGAGCTTTTCGACGTGCGACATGTCGCCCGAAGCATAATCGGGCATCGAAATATAGTTGTTTGCACTTGCCAAAGAATAATGTGCCAGCCCACGATAGGAGAAACCAAACGCGAATTTTCTACGCGCAATATGTTTCGACTTTATTTCCTGCACTTTATATTCATTCTTATGAAGTGAAGGAAGAATCGATTTTTGCTGTGAAATTTCGGATGTTTGCACTTCAGGAACCGGCAAAACTGCAATGGCAGGAACGGATGCGACAGGCGTCACGGGCAAAACATCGGCTCGCGCCTCTCGTTTTCGCACCGATGGAATGGACGATTCTGACGTCGAAACAATCTTCCGTGCAGGTGACTCCATGCGGAAGAGCGTTCGATATTTCAAGTCCGTCGGTGCGAGAAGTAGCAAAACGACAAGCAAAAGACTGCGTTGCATCATGCGGCGCAACATTTTCTTAGCGCGAGCCAGCTGAGAAGACGAGGAGTGAGGAGCAATGCCAAGCTGTGCCGCAATCTCTTTGTGCGTCAGTCCCTCGAAAACCGACAGGCGGAAAACACGACCGTAACCCTCGGGTAGCTGATTTACCAAGTGCAACACTTCGTCCAACGACAGGCCACGAATGTCGTGCGTCGTGTCGTCGTCACTCCATTGAAACTCCATATTTTCGTCGAGAGGTGTCGTTGGAATCCGTTGTCGCTGCATTTGGAACCGGATTGCCACGTTGCGGACAATGGAACGCATCCACGCATCAGCTTTTTCGGCTGTGCGAAGTTGGTCGAGTGAACTCAAAATCACCAGAAACGCGTCGTGCAAAACATCATCCACAGCCGTGTCATCGTCTAGAAACCGCCGACAAAAGTGACGCATCGACCTGCAATAATATTCATACAGCTCGCCCTTGGCTGCATTATCACCCTTGCGGCATCGCTCAATCAGCTGTGAAATCTCCATTTCGAAACGGTCTCTCCCTATAAAGTACCTACGAAACGGAAAAGACTGCACGGCGGAGTTCATTTTTTCGAATTATGTTTCTTCGAAAGCACAAAGTTACACTTTTTCTGCAAAAGCAGAAAGTATTTACATCTGCAGGCGCCGGAATTAGGAATATTTGCCGTATCTTTGTCGTCGAAATGCGAAAAGCATGACTAAGGCACGCAAAATCATACTCGCCTTGCTGTCGCCGCTGATTTTCTTGGCGACGCTCGTATTTTTGCTCTACCTGCCGCCCGTACAGCGGTGGGCAGCCCCGCGAGTAGCGGCCTTTGCTTCCGAAAAAACGGGCCTCGACATCCGCTTCGACGGCCTGCGAATCCGTCCTTTGCTCGACCTCGAATTACAGAATCTACTCGTCATCGACAAGCCAGACACGCTTGTGGCCGTACGTCGCGCAGTGGTGGATTTGGATTTACGACGCTTGATTCTTGCCCGTATTGCAGTCGAGGACATCCGCCTCGAAGAGGGAAAACTGAACACGGCACACTTGGTGGAAAGCGTTTTAGTGCGTGGCGGCCTGCAGAACCTGAGGTTACAAGCCGACAACATCAATCTCAAAAAGAAGAAAGTACACGTCACACTGACTCGTCTCGAAGGTGCCGACATAGATATCCACCTGCGAGATACGGAGGAAGAGGACGAGGAATCGTCGGGCGAGACGCCTTGGAAGCTCGAAATCGACAGCGTGCAAATATTACGGAGTCGTGTGGAATTAGCATTTCCCGGGGATACTATGCTGGTGGGCGGAGCGATGCGGGAAGCATTACTGACCGATGGAATGGTGGATTTGAAGCACAAAATCTACGGAGGTACACTTCGTCTGGAAGCTGACAGCCTTCACTTCGACCAAACTAACCGCCCATACGCAGAAAACGGCCTCGACGCGAATCACCTGCGGCTGCACGATTTATCGCTGGCCATGCGTGATTTCCGTTACGACCAAACGAAGAACCTATTGGATGCAAACGTCACACACGGTGCTTTCACAGAGCAGTGCGGACTCCGCCTCGAGGAGTTACGCGGAATACTGCACATGGATTCGCTGCGCATGACAGCCCGAAACCTGACTTTGCAAACGCCGCACAGTTGGTTTTCAGGGCAGGCAGACGTGGAGCACACAGCCCTCAGGCATGGTGAAGACGGCCAAATGACAGCAAATCTGGCCGCATCAATCGGGAAAACTGACTATGCCACGATAGTAGGAGGCACGCTGAAACAACAAATCCTCGACGTCGTACCCGAACAACCACTGCTCGTGGCACTGCAATGTGCAGGCAATATCGACCGTATGACGTTTGACACCTGCCGACTGGAGATGCCGGAAACGTTCCAACTGGAGGCGGCAGGATACGCCGAAGGCTTTGCCGATTCAACTACCACACGTGCTAAAGCGACTTGGCAACTGCAGACAGCAAACTTGCAGGCCGTCAGAAAATTACCTGGCATGGGTCGATTCGCCATTCCTCCGCTGCAAATAGCAGCAGAAACACGTGTGGATGGTTCGGTTATCGACCTTGACGCCCAACTTTGCGAAGGCCGGGGACGAGCATTACTGGCTGGCAAAATCGATACGCACAGCATGACATACCGTGCAAACGTGCAGGCCAAAAATTTGCAACTGCGGCACTTCCTGCCCCACGACTCATTTGGTTTGCTGACTGCGACGGCACAATTGCAAGGACGCGGCACTGACCCGTTCAACCCCGCCTCGCGTATGAATGCCAATTGCCACGTGCAGCAACTGCAATACGGCACGTGGGACTTAGACAATCTGCATGCCGTGGCCAACATTGACAAAGGGCGAGGACAGGTGGAACTGAACGCGGATAATAAACTTATCGCGCTTAATGCCTGCGCTGCCGCCAGCACAAAACGAACACTTTCGGACGCTAAATTCGACATCGACATGCGTCGAATCGACATGCACGCCCTGCATTTGTCGCCAAAACCGCTGGTGGCAAGTATGATTTTCCACGTGGAAGGAGAAAGCAACCTGCGTGATTCCCACGTTCTGACAGCCACTGCCAGCGCCATCGAACTTGAAACTGCAGACACCCTGCTGCACCCGCTGGATCTTCAAATAGCACTTTTGATGAAACCAGACACACTTTCTGCACATGCCGAGTCCGGCGACATGGATATCACAGCCACTTCCGGCGGCGGGCTGCAGGAGTTACTCGACCGCGCACAGGCACTTACCGACGAATTCAACCGTCAGCGCCACCAATACCGGCTGTCGCAGGACACGCTGAAGCAGTTCCTTCCGGACATTAACATACATGTCAGCGCCGGAAACAACAACCCGCTGGTAAATTATCTCCGCACGCAAGGATACACGATGCAGCGGCTTTATGCCGATCTGAAAGCCGACACGCTGAATGGCGTGAATGGTTTTGGACACGTCTTCGCGCTAAACACCGGAGCCGTGCAGCTGGATACAATACAATGGCGTGTCATGCAAGAAGATTCGACGGGTGTCAGCTTTGACGGCCGCGTGAGAAACGGGCCAAAGAACAAGGTGGTAGTATTCGATTCGAACTTACATGCCGACATGACGCCCTCCGGCGCCGCAATTTCTATGCGTCTGCTCGACGCGCAAGGCAGGAAGGGAATGGACCTGGGACTTGCGGCAGAAATGATGGAGAACGGCACACGCTTCAGCATGACGCCTCTGAATCCGATTATCGCCTACAGGCATTTCCAAATCAACGAGGACAATTTCCTTACGCTGACCAATGATAAAAGAATTGAGACTCAGTTGGATTTAAAAGCCGACGACGGAACGGGACTGAAACTATACTCCATTCCTGGAGATGCGTTGCAAGATTTGACGCTTAGCATGAATCATTTCAATGTCGGCGAGCTGTCGCGCGCAATTCCCTACATGCCCAACCTTGGCGGTTTGATGCATGGCGACATCCATTACCAGCAGCAGGATTCCACCACATTATCTGTCTCAACCGACATGACGGTGCGTGATATGACATACAACGAAAGCCCGTTGGGAGAAATCAACCTCAACGCAGTATACTTGCCAACTGGCGAAAATACACATATCGTGGATGCTATCGTCACGCAAAATGGTCGGAAAATTTCTACGATGAATGGCATGTACACCGACGGCACTCCAAATAATATAGAAGCACAGGCGTCGCTACTGAAAATGCCTGCATCGCTGGCCAATGCCTTCCTTCCCAATGGAATTGCCGCCCTGCAGGGATATTTGGTCGGCGAGGTGGAAGTGACGGGTAGCACACGTCGTCCGATGGTAAACGGCGTGTTGACAACCGACTCGCTACACTTGACATCCGACCCTTACAACCTTCGTCTCCGATTCCCCGACGATACCATAAAAATAGTGCAGAGCGCCGTAAACCTGGAAACGATACGTGCCTATGCCGCCGGCAAGGAGCCGCTTACGCTCGATGGAACGGTGGATTTCAGTAATCTGGACGCCATTTCGCTGAATATGCGTGTGAGAGCCGACAATTACAAGCTCATCGATGCGCCTAAGACACGTCAGGCGTTGGCTTACGGCAAGGCGTACGTGAATTTGCGAGGCATACTTCGCGGCACTCTCGACAATCTTTTGATGCGCGGCCGCCTTACGATTCTGGGGAAAACAGACGTGACATATGTTTTACGAGACAGCCCACTGACAGTTGAGGACCGTCTCGCCGATCTTGTCACCTTTACGGATTTTTCGGAAGACACGTTGAAATACGAGAAAGTGGAGGTGCAACGCCAGCAAAGCATGGATATGCAGCTGACCATCGACGTGGAGCAAGCGGCACAAGTACACTGCCTGCTGAGCGAAACGGGCCAAGACTACATAAATCTGGAGGGCGGCGGCACACTTACGATGGGCTACGACAACACACACGGAATGTCGCTGAGCGGAAAGTACACGATACGGCGCGGAGAAATGAACTACACAATCCTCCCAGTGGTGGGCAGCAAACATTTTACCATCGGCAGCAACAGTTACGTGGAATTCGACGGAGACATGATGAATCCACGTCTGAATATTTCTGCCACGGAACGCATGAAGAGCAGCGTCAGCGAAAACGGTGGACGGCCACGCTCTGTAACCTTCGACGTGGGCCTCGAAATCAGTCAAACCTTGCGCGACATGGGACTAACCTTCACGCTGGATGCTCCGCAGGACATGTCGGTGCAGAACGAACTGGCTGCGATGAGTCAGGAAGACCGCGGTCGCGTGGCAGTTACGATGCTTGCCACTGGGATGTACGTCACGGACTTAACAAGCACCGGAGGCTTCAGCACGAGCAATACGTTGAACAGTTATCTGCAAAACGAAATTAACAATCTGGTGGACTTGGCGCAGAGTACCATAGATGTAAACGTCGGAATCGAGAACAACACAGCCGACGGCCGGAATACGACGGATTACAGTTTCTCTTTTGCCAAGCGTTTCTGGGGAAACCGCATCTCCATAATTATCGGCGGAAAGGTCAGCACCGGAGATGACGCACGTAACACCGGGCAAAGCGTCATTGACAATGTCTCGCTGGAATACCGACTTGACGACAGTGCGACGCGTTACGTGAAGATATACTACGACCACAATTACGAATCGCTACTGGAGGGAGAAATCACCGAGATGGGCGCCGGCGTGGTTTTCAGACGCAAGACTGAGCGCCTTGGCGAACTGTTCCTCTTCAGGCAACGCGACAAAAATATAATTCCACATGGCAGAAAATAAAATACCACGCATAGTTTTCATCGTTGCCACGTGCAGTTTTATTTTTTCTGCGTGCGACATTACGAGCAACCTCCCGCAGGACGAGACGCTCTATGCCGGCATACACGAACTGGCATACGATGCAGCGCCCAAAAGCAAGCGTCAGAAGGCGGAAGACGACGAGGGCGTAATTACGGCACTGGCCGATGCATACAGCACTGTGGAAGGTCTGCTGACAGGCGACGCCTCGGTGATTTCCGCAGACGGCACTGACGCAAAAGAAATGCGTGCCCTCCAGAAAATTCAAAACGAGAAGGACCAAAAACAATACGACGCCACGCGCGAGGAGATAGAAGCCGTGCTTTCATTTGCGCCGAACGGCTCCGTCATGGGTAGCAGCTACACGCGCTGGCCGTACCCGCTGCGGCTGTGGATATACAACCGCTATCTGAACGCACGCCACCGCTGGGGACGCTGGATGTTCAACACGTTTGCTTCCACGCCACGTTACGTCAGCACGGCCAACCCGTCCGTCCGCACACAAGTGGCACGCAATACGCTGAAAAACTTCGGCTACTTCCGTGGTACGGCAGCCTTCGACACTGTGCCGCTGCCCTTGCGACGCCAGGCAAAGATAGCCTACGAGGTTCACCCCGGCCCGCTGTTTCATCTCGACAGCATTCAGTATCTGGGATTCCAAGGCGCAGCCGACAGCATGTTGCACGCCACGATGTGGGCATCGCACATTGTACGCGGAAACCCGTTCGATGTAGCCAAACTGGATGCAGAACGCCAGCGCATCAGCACACTGCTCCGCAACAACGGCTACTACTATTTCCAGCCCGGCTACGTGGCGTTTCGAGCCGACACGCTGCAGCGCCCGCTGAAAGTGCAGCTGCAAGTCTGCCCGCGGCCCGACGTGCCGACAAAGGCACAGCAGGTATATCATTTGCGAAACACCATCGTAACGCTGCAACGCTACAACGAGCGGCAAAACCTCACCGACAGTCTGGGACGACGACGCTTCAAAATGTATTTCCGAGGCGACCCGAAGCCGCCACTCCGACCCGGTGCCATCCTACACCAGATGAACTACCGGCCAGGCGACCTGTATCGGCAGGAAAGCCACGAGCTGATGCAGAAGAAACTGGCTGGCATGGGCATCTTTTCGCAGGTACGCGTAAACTATACGCCAGCCGATTCGACCGAAAACTGCGACTCGCTCGACGTACGCATAACCGCCATGCTGGACAAACCATACGACGCAGAGTTCGAAGGCAAAGTCACCACCAAGAGCAACGGGCAGGTGGGACCAGGCGCCACATTCGCTGTTTCGAAGGCTAACGCGTTCCGCGGCGCAGAAACTGCAGGCATCAGGCTGTGGGGCTCGTATGAATGGCAGACGGGCGCCAACCTACGAGGAAAAAGTTCGCTGCTGAATTCCTACGAATACGGCGTAAACGCATACCTCACCTACCCTCGCATCCTGTTCTTCAACAGCCGGAAACTGAGTCGCCGAGCCGTGTCATCCACAAAATTCCAGCTCGATTCGCGCTGGCTCAACCGTGCCGGCTACTTCGGCCGCGTGTCATTGGGCGCGCGCGTAACCTATTCTTATAAGCGACAACCTGCCACCAAGCACGAGTTCACACCGTTCCGTCTGGACTACGACGTGAAGCTCCACTCCACAGCACGCTTCGATTCCATCGTGGCGGCCAACGAGGCGCTCTACGTCAGCATGCGAAACCAGTTCGTCCCAAGCATGGAATATCTCTATACGTGGGTCAGCCAGCGACATGCGCCACGTACTTTCACTCTGAACCTCAAGGAGGCAGGAAACTTCGCAAGCGCCATCTATGCACTTGGCGGCCAATCTTTCGAGAGGCGCGACAAGCAACTTTTCGGCGTACCATTCGCGCAATTCCTGAAAACGACGGCCCAATACACACATAAGTTCCGCCTGACTCGGCGTTCCTGCATCGCCACAAGAGTGGTTGGCGGCCTCATTTTCTGTTACGGCAACAGCACGGCGGCGCCGTACAGCGACCTGTTTTCGGTCGGAGGAGCCAACAGCATCCGAGCTTTCGCAGTTCGCAGCATCGGTCCCGGCTCGTACCAACCGTCAAACAGCAACTACAGTTACATCGACGAGACAGGTGACATAAAATTTGAAGCGAATGCCGAATATCGTTTCCCGCTTGTGGCCAATCTTTACGGCGCGGTGTTTCTCGATGCCGGCAACGTGTGGCTGATGAAACCAAACGCCGACCTGCCCGGCGGCGCCTTCAGCCTGAAAAATCTGGGCCGCGAAATAGCACTGGGCACGGGTGCCGGACTAAGATACGACCTCGACTTCCTGGTCATCCGATTCGACATAGGCGTCGGCATACACGCGCCATACGACACGGGACGCTCCGGCTATTACAATATGACACGCTTCGGCAAGAGTCTGGGCTACCACCTCGCTGTCGGCTACCCGTTCTAAATAAGAAACTACGAATAAAAAAACATAAGAGACATATAACATATTTTTTAACACACCAAAAACAAAAATTATCGCACATGAAACCAACATTGTTTCTGCTTGCTGCCGGAATGGGCAGCCGCTACGGCGGGCTTAAGCAGCTCGATCCGCTGGGACCTCAAGGTCAAAGTATCATGGACTACAGCATCTACGACGCCATACAGGCTGGCTTCGGAAAAATTGTGTGGGTCATCCGCCACGATTTCGAAGCCCAATTCCGTCAGCAGATACTGAGCAAATACGAAGGCCACGTGCCGTGTGAACTCTGCTTTCAGAGCCTTGACGCACTTCCCGCAGGCTTCAGCGTTCCTGAGGGCCGCCAGAAACCCTGGGGAACAAACCACGCAGTACTCATGGGAAAGGACGTAATTCGAGAACCATTCGCCGTTTTGAACTGCGACGACTTTTACGACCGCGACGCCTTCCGTGTGATGGCAAAATTCCTGACCGAGCTTCCCGAGGGTAGCACAGGTCGTTACGCCATGGTTGGCTTCCGAGTTGACAACACTTTAAGTGAGAGCGGAACCGTAAGTAGAGGCATTTGCGAAAATGACGAAAGGACGCATCTGCTAACCGGCGTGGTGGAAAGGACCAAAATTGAACGTCGCAACGGAAAAGTGGAGTATCTCGACGAAAATGACACGTGGGTTGCCATTCCCGACAACACGCCCGTAAGTATGAATTTCTGGGGCTTCACGCCAGATTACTTCCGTCACAGCGAGGAATACTTCCGCCAGTTCCTCTCCGATCCGAAGAACATAGAAAATCTGAAGAGCGAGTTTTTCATTCCTCTGATGGTTGATACCCTGATAAAGTCGGGGCAGGCCACTTGCGAAGTGCTCGACACAACCAGCAAATGGTTCGGCGTAACCTATCCCGAGGACCGTCCCGGAGTCGTGGAGAAACTTGCCGCGCTGCATGCCGCAGGTCAATATCCCGACAAGATGTTCTAACAGTTGCGCCGGAGGCTTCGATAAAAAACCTCCGGCGCTTCGTTTCTGCGATTGCGACAGGTCGTTATCAGACTTCCATGCGTGCCTGCTCGTCTCGCTGCAGCAGGGCCAGCACCTTGCCATAGGCAAATTTCTGCATTTTCACACAGAAGTAAATCAAGACCAGGAAGCACAAACCACCCACCACGGCGTCCACTTTTCCGCTCAGCGCGAGTGCATCGTACACTCCATGAGCCAGCACTGGCATCAACAGCGTAAGGACGGCGGCCTGCGGCGTGTGGTACACAAAATGGTGGACGGAATAATAGTAGCCCATAAGCACCGCAAAAGCATAATGACCTGGCACTGCCAGCAGCGCGCGGCTCAGCGCCACCGACTGCCACCCTTCGATATTGGCGAAAACATACATCAAATTCTCCACTGCGGCGAATCCCAGCCCCACGCACACAGCGTACATGATGCCGTCGTAGTGCTCGTCGAAATGCGGATTGCGGCGCAGAAGCAACCAAAGTGCAAGCAGTTTGAAACTTTCTTCGGGCACGGCAGCCACGAAGAACGCCTCGAGCGTGGTGCCAAAGAGCGTGTCAGAGCCAAGCCCAAGCGTAGCAAGCATACTGCTGGCTGCACTTTCCACCAGTATGACAGGCAGACAGATGAGAACGCCCAGCAATACGCCACGCAGCAGCCACGAAGCTGGCTCCTTCTGAGGGTCGCGCCACCAAATATAAAGCAAGAGAAGCAGCGCGGGAAGCAATGATGCGAGGATTATTTCCATAAGGTTTCAGATTTTCTGCAGTTGGTTTTATTTTTTCTGGCTGTAGTTTTTAAAATCTTGCACGCAGTTTTTATATTTCTTGCAGGCGGAAATTTTCTTTTCTCAGCGAGGAATTTCGAACATGGCATCTCGTTGCTCTCTCAGAAGCGCATCTTTTGGCAAAACGCATCGTACGAAAGTTCGATTCGCGACAGCTCGTAAGGTTTCAAGACAAGCGAGAAAGTGCTCTTTATGTCGTCCACTCCGAAGTACGCGCACAGCAGGCTTGCGAAGTTGAAGGACAACGAATCTCCCTTTTTCACGAGAAAAACAATTACGCGCCGCACGTACTCTGGGCGGTGCTCAACGTGGCGCAGCGAAGACAGCAGCAGGTAGTAGCTGGGCAGCGTGTTGCAATTGAGCAGATACGGGAGCCATTCCGCCTGGTCGTGCAGCCCGACGGAACGGAACAGGTGCTTTGCATCTTCCGGCACGTCAATGTGTGGCAACAGCGTCTGCAATGTCTTCTTCTTATCTATCTCCCCCTTCGCCACAAGCGTCGCAAAGCGGCGGAAGCCTTCGTCGCTCCATCCTACGACGCCCGAGGAACGACGTGTGAGGAATGCTTTCAGCACTGTGACAAGGAACGCTCGCGAATTGTAGTCCACCAGCGCGCATGCCAAAGCCCAAAAAACATTTGCGTCGCATTCCTGCATGACGCGCTCGCTCAGAACATATCCGGCCGTGCGGAATGCAGAATTCGACAACCCGTCGAGATACGCTCGGAGCGGCTCAACTTCCACTCCGTCGGCTGTGAGCGAACGAAGTTGGGCGTAGATGGCAGCATTATAATGTTTATCTGGAATCATGCGACACGCTGGAACTTAAAACATTAAAGGCGGCAGAAAACCTGCCGCCTCTAAAAATCTTCGAGCCTCTTGTCGGATTCGAACCAACGACCCCGAGATTACAAATCACGTGCTCTGGCCAACTGAGCTAAAGAGGCGGGTGGGAAAGCTTACTGCATCGCGCCGCTACAACCGACTACCCTTGCTGCGATCAAACCCTGGGGGATTTGCCAGGAGCATGCCGTGCAGGACTTTCCCATTTCGCGTGCAAAGGTAGGCAATCCGACGCTTCTGGGCAAATTTTCGGCACGTTATTTTTCTAATTCGCGCAATTTAGCGTCAAAGCCGGAGCCATTTGGATTTTTATTTGTAACTTTGCGCGTGAATAATTACGCGCGCGCATAATAAGAAAATGGATAAGGATTTTAACGTGTCGCAGGCCAGAGCATACGCGGCGCAGTGCGCCCTATGGATTGGCGCCTTGTGGACGGCCAGTTTCCTCTGCTCTATCAACTCGCTGGGACACACGCTTCTGGGATTAGCAAGCAACGTGCTGGCGGTGCTGAGCGTCGTGCTGCTGGTGATGCAGCTTCGGCGTTTCGCTGCCACGTGCCGTTTCACGTTCGGTCGCCGCTGGTGGATGGCATGGAACACGTGTATGTACGCGGCACTGCTCACCACTTTTTGCCAATACATCTATTTCAGATATATAGACGGCGGGCGATTTTTGAGTTCTCTCACCGCGCTGATGGAAGAAGAGCAGTATCGCGAGATGTGGAAACGCGTGCAGCCCGATATAAATCCAAGCGAGATGATTTCGTCGCTGGCCGACGTTTCGCTCGGTAGCACCATAACAAGTCTGCTGATGTTTAACTTCATTTTGGCCGCGGTGTGCTCGCTTTTGTCGGCGCTGCTGGCCGGAAGTTCGAAAACTGCAGGCGAAAAAAAAGATAACGCATAAAAGAAATAAGATATGGACATTTCCGTCATCATTCCCCTCTTCAACGAAGAAGAATCGCTGCCCGAACTTTTCGCGTGGATACGCCGTGTTATGGAGGAGCACGCCTTCAGCTACGAAGTAATTTTCGTGGACGACGGCAGCAGCGACACGTCGTGGAGCGTAATCCAAAGTCTGCGCCAAGAAAACAGCACGGTGCGCGGAATCCGATTTCGCCGAAACTACGGCAAGAGTCCAGCCCTTTTCTGCGGTTTCAGAGCCGCCAAGGGAGACGTTGTCATTACGATGGACGCAGACTTGCAGGACTCGCCAGACGAAATACCCGAACTTTTCCGCATGATAAAGGACGGATACGATTTGGTGAGCGGCTACAAACAGAAACGCTACGACCCGCTTTCGAAGACACTGCCCACCAAACTGTTCAACGCCACAGCACGGCGCGTCAGCGGCGTGCGTCTTCACGACTTCAACTGCGGGCTGAAAGCCTATCGGCAAGACGTCGTAAAGAACATTGAGGTGTATGGCGAGATGCACCGCTACATCCCATATTTGGCAAAGAACGCAGGATTCGACAGAATCGGCGAGAAGGTTGTGCACCACCAAGCGCGTAAATTCGGAAAATCAAAGTTCATGGGATGGAATCGCTTCGTCAATGGCTACCTCGACTTGCTGTCGCTTTGGTTCCTCGACAGCTTCGGACTGAAGCCGATGCACGTGTTTGGTTTCGTTGGCACACTGATGTTTCTGATTGGTTTTCTCGCCATTTTGGTGGTGGGAGGCACGAAACTTTATTATCTGCACGCCGGCACCGCACATCCCTTAGTGACGGACAGTCCGTACTTCTACATCGCATTGACGATGATGCTGCTGGGAACTCAACTTTTCGTGGGCGGTTTCCTCGGCGAACTCATTAGCCGGAATTCGCCCGAGCGCAACAATTACCAAATAGCTGAGGAGTTCTGATGCGAAAGCAAACTACGTATCTCATCTGCGGACTGTTGTTGCTGCTGGCGGCATGCGAAACAATCGACTGTACGTTGTATAATACCGTCGGACTTAAAGCGCGGTTTTACAGCCAAGGGGCTGCAGTTTCCATCACTGACACCCTGACGATTTCTGCCTGCGGCACTGACTCCGTGTTGCTGAATCGAGCCGTTTCCGCCAGCGACGTCACGTTGCCGATGAGTTTCTGGCAGGCGGCAGATACGTTCCTGCTCCGTGTCGAGGGTGACGGCTACGTGCTGGCGGACACGCTTTGCGTGCAGAAAACCAACACGCCACACTTCGAATCGCCCGATTGCCCCAGCACGATGTTTCACCAGATAACGGCGGTATCTTGCTCGCGGACCTTCATAGACTCAGTTGTGATAGTTCAACCCTCTGTAAACTTCAGTCAGTTTGAAAATATTCAGATTCATCTTCGCAGCGGCGATTAGTACGCTGCTGAGCCTGACGTGCGGTGCCCGCGAATACAACGGGCCGCTGATTTCGGACGAAGCGCCGCTCTTCGGCGGAGTGGCTGTGTCGGCCGACTTGGTGGGCTTCAGCATGAAGGCTATCGGAGGCAAATTTGCAAATATGGAGGTGTCGGGGCGACTAAACTTCATGGAGAAATATTTCCCGCTCGTGGAGTTGGGCATCGGAGAGTGCGATAAAGAAGGTGGCGACAACAGCAACAAATTTCATACCCGCGCGCCGTATTTCCGTATCGGTGCTGATTATAATTTCAATCGCAAGTTCAATGGCAACCGTTTCTTCGGCGGTTTGCGTTACGGTTTCACGTCGTATGAATACGATTTCGACAATCCAACGTTCCAAGACGCAGTATGGAAGACGCAAGACCCGCTTCATCTGCATGGACTCAACGGGCGAAATCAGTGGCTCGAACTGGCCATCGGTGTGGAAACAAAGCTTTGGAGCATCGTCAGGCTCGGCTGGAGTCTGCGCTACCGCATGAAGTTGCGCCAGAAAGTATCCGAGATGGGCGAGCCATGGTACGTGCCCGGTTTTGGAAAGAACGGCACCACCACATTCGGCGGCACGGTGAATCTGACTTTCGACGTGGGAAAATCGGCAAAGTCGAACAAGAAAAAGAAATAATGAAAAGGTGGCAAATTATTTTCCTGCTGCTGCTCGTGGCAGGTACGACATTCATTCTGCGCAGAAACGTTGAGAGCAAAATCCCTTTCCAACGCGTGGAAGGAATGATTTTCGGCACCGTCTATCACGCTACGTACCAGTGCCGCGAAAATCTCGACGCGCAGATTCTCTCCGAACTGCAGGCCGTAGATGCCTCTCTCTCGATGTTCAATCCGGGTAGCTGCGTGAGCCGTCTCAACAAAGGTGAGGCGACAGTAGCGGATACACTGCTACAAACCGTTTTTGCCATAGCGCAAGAAGTGAGCCGACAGACCGACGGAGCCTTCGACGTGACGGTTGCCCCGCTGGTTAATGCGTGGGGATTTGGCTTCAAGCACGAGTCGATGCCCACGGCGGAACACGTGGACAGCCTGCTTGCCACGGTCGGTTACCAGAAAGTCTGCCTTTCGGGCGACACACTGCGAAAGCCCACCGAAACGATACTCGACTTCAGCGCCGTGGCAAAAGGCTTTGCCTCCGATCAGGTTGGCCGCATGTTTAAGCGAAACGGCGTGCAGAACTACATGATAGAGATTGGCGGCGAGGTGGTTTGCAGCGGCCGGAATCCGAACGGCGGCCCATGGCGCATCGGCATCAACCAGCCCACAGAGGACAATACGGACAGCGGCGAGTTGCAAACGGTGCTCAGTCTGAACGAAAGTGCACTTGCCACGAGCGGAAACTACCGCAACTTTTACGAAAAAGACGGGCGCAAATATGCGCACACCATAGACCCAAAGAGCGGTTACCCCGTGCAGCATTCGCTGCTCAGCAGCACGGTTTTGGCGCCGTCGTGTGCCGTTGCCGACGCATATGCCACCGCTTTCATGGTTATGGGCGTTGAGCGGGCGCAGCAGCTGCTGTCGAAGCATCCCGAACTGAAGGCGTTTTTCATCTTCACTGATGCCAACGGGAAACTGACCACATGGTCATCACCCGAACTTGAACTGGAGGAATAAAATTACGACGTGTGGCAAGGGAAAAAACGACACGCAGTTTCTGAAATATCACAGCAGCCACGAAAAAAAGAACCAGCAGAAAATCTGAGCATCACCACAGACAAGAACAAAATCCGAACGCCAGAATGAAGAAAACGCTGCTCATACTCTCTCTCTTCCCCACTCTGCTGTGGGCACAGAACCCGTTGTCACCGATGGGAGTATATGTGGCAGACCCGTCGGCACGCGTCGTAGATGGTCGGATGTACGTCTATGGCTCGCTCGACGAGAGCACGCATCATTATTGCAGCCGCCGGTATCACCTGCTCTCGAGCGCAGATATGAGGAATTGGACACTGCACGAGAATATTTTCCATTGGGACGAAATACTCTATGCGCCCGACATGTGGACAAGTGCGGGAGCCTATTATCTGTATTTCGACGTGCCGTCGGGCAAGGAATATGCGGCCGTAGGAAAAAGCCCGACCGGTCCTTTCGAAAATGTCACGCGCATAGAAGGGCCGAAACAGATTGACCCAAATATTTATGTGGACGACGATGGACAGGTTTACTACTTTTGGGGCCAATTTTCTGCCAAGGGGGCACGCATGAATCCTGACTTCGTTTCGCTCGATGCCACGTCCATCACCGACAGCATCGTCACGGAGAAGGACCACTTTTTCCACGAGGGAAGTTTCGTTTTCAAGCGTGGCAAGTATTACTATTACACGTTTGCCGACATCAGTCGACGGCACAGACCCACCTGTCTGGGCTATGCCATGAGCACTCGCCCGCTGGGGCCGTACAAATATATGGGCGTCATAATCGACAATGACGGCTGTGATCCGCAGTCGTGGAACAACCACGGATCTGTGGTGCGACAGGGCGAAAACTGGTATGTCTTGTATCATCGCTCCACCCACGGCAGCCGGCAGATGCGGAAAGCATGCATCGAACCCATCACTTTCAACGCCGACGGCACGATAAACGAAGTGGAGATGACATCGCAGGGAGCCGCCGGACCGCTGGACGCCTCGCAACGCATCGATGCTGCCCGCGCGTGCAAAATGCGCGGTAACGTGCGAATCCGACTGATGCAGAACTCCACGTCGCGCGAAGAGTTGGGTGCCATCCAGCCGGGCGACTCGGCTCTCTGGCGATACCTCGACTTCGGAAACGGGAAACGGCACGTTGCACTCAGGGCGCGGGCCAATGCCCCGGCCACGGTGTGCCTCCACGCCGGCACGCCCGACGGGCCGGAACTGGCACGCCTGCACTTCGAACGCGGCGACTGGGCCGTGAAAACCGTAGCATGCAAGCCCATCTCAGGCATTCACGCACTGTGGATGACATTCGAGGGCGGCACGACGCAGGATGCCGCAGGCGAAATGATGAGTCTCGACTGGTTTACGTTCTACGGCGACAGCCGAAAAAAGGAATAACAGCAAAGCGCCAAGACTGGACATGGAGATAAAAGTAATATACGACCTTCTGACCCGAATGCCCCTGCTGCAGGGAATCAACGGGCTGGACTTGGCACGGCTGGAGGAGCACGCCGGACTGCAGATAGAAGCCGTCCCGCCACTCCGCCATCCGCTGATACGTCAGGGGCAGACGTGTCGCGAACTGATATTTCTCGTCAGCGGAAGATTTGTGAAACAGATGAAATCGGCCGACGGCGTGTATGAAACGCAGGAAACCGTGGCCGGCCCCACAGTAATCGAGCCCGAGAAACTCTACGGACTGCACTGCGCATACTCGAATTCGTACTTTTGCGAGGAAGAATGCCAAGTGATGCACGTGGAGAAAGCAGACGTGGGAAAGTATCTGATGAAGTCCGAGATTTTCCGTATGAACTACCTGAATCTGATTTCCGCCAAGGTGAGCAGACTGGAGTCGGCACTTCAATTCCGCAAGCAGGGCACGCCGTTGGAGAAAGTAATAAACTTCATATTGGCAAATTTCACGTCCGACGAGGGCGAAAAGTTGCTGACGATAAAAATGAATGACCTGGCCGAATATCTCGACGAGACACGTCTCACCGTCTCCAACGCGCTGAACCAACTGGAGGCATCACACGTCGTATCGCTCCGGCGAAAGGAAGTGCGCATACCCGACATCTCGTCGCTAAAAAAATATCGCAATGAACATTTTTCTTAATACATACGACACACCACACAATTGCACGCCGTTCGACAAAATTCGATTCGAGGATTACGAACCAGCCATGCGCGAAGGCATGAAACGCGAGCTGGAGGAAATCCAGAAGATACTCGACAATCCCGAGGAGGCCATGTTCCAAAACACGATTCTTCCGCGCACGGACGAACTACTGTCGCGTGTCACAACTGTGTTTTTCAACCTTCTCAGTGCAAATACCGACAGCCGGCTCGATGAGTTGGCACAGCGGATATCGCCTATTCTGACACAACACACCAACGAAATCCTGCTGAATCCGCAACTATTCGAACGTGTGAAACACGTGCGCGAGACTGCCCGAAACCTGGACAGCGAAGAGCAGATGCTGCTAAACAAGACGTTCGAGGCATTCGAGCGAAACGGCGCAAATCTGGCACCGGCCGACAAAATCCGGTTTACGAAGCTCGTAATGCAACTCTCGCGGCTGACACTGAAATTCAGTCAGAACTCGCTCAACGAAACTAAGGCCTACCAATTACATATAAAAGATAAGAAAAATCTGGCGGGACTTCACGACTCGGCCATCGAAGCCGCCGCACTGGCCGCCCGCGAGAGAGGAAAAAAAGGCTGGCTCTTTACGCTCGACGCGCCCAGCTACAATGCTTTTATCACATACGCAGAAAACCGGCAACTGCGCGAGGAAATCTTCCGCGCAAAGAACACTTTGGGCACGAAGGAAGGCAAATACTGCAACCTCGCAGTTGCCAAACGTATTGTGAACCTGCGGCGCGAGATAGCTCAGCTGCTGGGATACAAAAACTACGCGCAGTATGTGCTTTCGCGCCGCATGGCCGGCAGCGAACAGGCTGTCACAGACCTGCTGCAACAGCTGCTTTC
Source organism: uncultured Bacteroidales bacterium (assembly GCA_902787575.1). Lineage (GTDB taxonomy): Bacteria > Bacteroidota > Bacteroidia > Bacteroidales > Bacteroidaceae > Physcousia. The sequence goes on from CADAGX010000015.1 coordinate 116,038, forward strand.
GGCCTATCTGCCCAAAGCACGCGAGGAAGTGCGCGAGGTGGAGCAACTGGCAAAGCGCCAGATGGGCAAAGACTTCGTGCTGCAACCATGGGACTTTGCCTTCTACAGCCACAAACTGAAACTCGAGAAATACGACTTCGACGCAGAGGAATTTCGCCCGTACCTGCAACTGGAGCGCGTGACACAGGGCGTTTTCGGGCTTGCCACACGATTGTACGGAATTTCCTTCAAGCGGAACACCGAGATACCGACCTATCATCCCGACGTGGAGGCCTATGAAGTCTTCGACCGCGACGGCTCGTATCTGGCTGTACTATATGCCGACTTCTTCCCTCGCACGGGCAAACAGAGCGGCGCGTGGATGACAAACTTCCAGGAACAATACGTCGATGCTCGCGGCGCCGACCATCGTCCGCACGTCAGCATCACGATGAATCTGACGAAACCGACCGCCGAAAAACCGTCGCTGCTCACACTTGACGAGGTTGAGACGTTCCTCCACGAATTCGGCCACGCGCTGCACGGAATGTTTTCACAGGTCAGATTCGAATCGCTGAGCGGCACCAACGTGTATTGGGACTTCGTGGAACTGCCGTCGCAATTCATGGAAAACTTCCTTCTCGAGCCCGAATTCCTCAATTCCTTCGCGCGGCACTACGAGACGGGACAGCCCGTACCCGACGATTTGATAGCCCGCGCCCGAATGAGTCGCAACTTCATGTGCGGATATTCGTGCGTCAGACAACTCAGTTTTGCGTTTCTCGACATGGCCTACTACACGCGGCAGAAACAGTTACGACAGGACGTACGCAAGTTTGAGCAAGCCGTCGGCCGCAAAACCCGCCTGTTGCCGCTGGTGAAAGAGGCTTGCATGACCACACAATTCGGGCATATTATGAGTGGCGGCTACGCGTCGGGATATTATTCCTACAAGTGGGCAGAAGTGCTCGATGCAGATGCTTTTGCATGTTTCCAAGAGGACGGAACTTTCAGCCCAAGGGTCGCAGCCCGATTCCGCGAGTGCATTCTCTCGCGCGGCGGGACGCAGGAACCGATGGAACTATACGTCAAATTCCGCGGACAGAAGCCCACCATCGACGCTCTGCTGCGTCGCAACGGAATTGACACCAAGCAGAATAAAAAATACAAGACGCAAAAACATGGATAAGAAAGAGGCTTTCGATCGCCGCTACATGCGAATGGCGCAGATATGGAGCGCCAACAGCTACTGTACGCGCCGCAAAGTGGGTGCACTCGTAGTGAAGGAAAAAATGATTATCAGTGACGGATACAACGGAACGCCCTCTGGTTTCGAGAATATCTGCGAGGACGAAAACGGACTGACAAAGCCATATGTGCTGCATGCCGAAGCCAACGCCATCACTAAGATAGCCCGCAGCGGAAATAACAGCGAGGGAAGTACGCTCTACGTCACGGACGCGCCGTGCATAGAATGTGCCAAACTTATCATTCAGGCAGGCATCAAACGAGTTGTCTACAACAGGGAATATCGGTTGACGGACGGCGTAGAACTATTGCGACGTGCAGGCATCGAAGTGCTGCTGCTCGGATTGCCGGACGACACCTCAGAGATTTAGTTTTCCACCAGCAAAATAGAAAAGATGAACAACAAATCGCGTTTCACTCCGCTGCTACTTGCGCTCTGCGTGATAGGCGGCATTTTTGTCGGCACGTTCTACGCCAATCATTTCGCAGGCAACCGGCTGAAGATTATCACTACGGGCTCGAACAAACTGAACTATCTTTTGCAACTGATAGACAATAATTACGTGGATTCTGTGGATGTCTCTAAACTTGTGGAAGATGCAATGCCGCAAATCCTCAGCGAGCTGGATCCGCACAGCAGCTACATCAGCGCAGATGACGCGCAGGAAGCCGAAGAAGACCTGAAGGGAAGTTTCAGCGGCATCGGAGTCAGCTTCACGATGGAGCGCGACACGGTGAATGTGATGTCTGTCATAAAGGGTGGCCCGGCCGAGAAAGTTGGAATACTCGCCGGAGACCGCATCGTGACGGCCGACACAACTTCGCTGGTGGGCATGGAAAACACAGATGTGATGCACCATCTGAAGGGCGTGAAGGGCACGAACGTGCGCCTTGGCATCAAGCGACACGGCACGCGTGAGCTGATATACTTCAATGTGGTGCGTGGCGACATAACTGTGACGAGCATCGACGCCAGTTACATGATTGACGCAACGACAGGTTACATTCGAGTGAAAAATTTTGGCGAGCAGACTTACGCAGAAATGCTGGTGGCGCTGGCAAAATTGAGCGTCGAGAATATGGAAAACCTCATTGTGGATTTGCGCGGCAACAGGGGCGGATACATGCACATAGCCATACAAATGGTAAATGAGTTCCTTCCCAAAAATCGTCTGATAGTTTACACCGAGGGCCGCAAGAGTGCGCGCGAAGATTTTCGCAGCGACGGCCGCGGTTCGTTTCAACGTTTGCCGCTTGTGGTGTTGCTCGACGAAGGTAGCGCCAGCGCGAGCGAGATTTTTGCAGGTGCCATTCAGGACAACGACCGCGGAACGGTGGTAGGACGCCGTTCGTTTGGCAAAGGCTTGGTGCAGCAACCGATGAATTTCCGCGACGGCAGTGTGGTGCGACTCACGGTGGCGCGCTACTACACACCCAGCGGCCGCTGTATTCAGAAGTACTACGAGAGCGGTCACGACGAAGAATACGAGAACGAACTGCTTGCGCGCTACGAACGCGGTGAATTTTTCTCGCAGGACAGCATAAAACAGAACGGACCAGAGTACAAGACCAGCATAGGACGCACGGTTTACGGCGGCGGAGGCATCATGCCCGACATTTTCATACCCGACGACACGACGGGCGTCACGTCGTACTACCGCGAAGCGCTTTTAACCGGTCTCATACGGCAGTTCGCATTCCAATATACGGACGAAAACCGCGCAAAACTCGAGAATTACAAGTCCACACGGGAACTGGAATCTTACCTACGCCGCCAGAACCTGCTCGAAAAGTTTGCGCAATTTGGCGAAAAGCACGACTTGCGCCGCCGAAACCTGATGCTGCAGAAAAGCCGCGCGCTCTTCGAGCGGAATATCTACGGCAACATCATTTACAATGCACGCGAGATGCAGGACTACATCGAGTTTCTCAACGAGGACGACCCGGCCGTGCTGAAGGCATTGGAACTGCTGCGCGAAGGAAAGTCCGTGCCACAGCTCGAGGAGTCGGACGACGCAGAGACTACGAAGAAAGTAGCTTGCGCCACGCTGAAGGCTGCCGCTCACATATTCTGCGCTTGACAGCCGAGACGCCACCGTGTGGCAAGAAAAAAACTACGTGTAGTTTTGCTCGAAACTACACGTCGTTTTTCGTCATGCGACGCGTCGCAATTTTCAATGCGACGTTACTTAATCTCAGCAAAGCGCTGCATCACCTCCTCGTGACTGACGTGCTGCACCACCCCATTGCACTTACGAATAGCCAAACTGGCTGCGATGGCCGCGCTTTCGCCCAGCACCATGAAGACCGGCTCCATGCGGATGCTGCCATACGCAATGTGCGAGGCCGAAAGACACACGGGAACCAGCAGGTTGCAGGCTTCCGCCTCAAACGGAGTGATGCTCCGATACGACACGCCGTAGGCTCCCGGCAGCCGAATCTGCACGTCGCCCTCGTTTTTCACCATTCCATTCACCACATAGCGACCCGTGTTGTGCGAGTCCATATTGTATGCCGCCCAGCCCACAGCGTCCGAAACAGGCGCTTTCTCGCGCAGGCAGTCGCCTTGCGTCATAACGTATGGCCCAACCATGCGGCGCGACTCGCGGATGTAGAGCTGTGGCGTAAAGTGTCCGTGCTCTTCGTATTCGTCGCGCGGCAGGCCCCACTCGCCAATCTCGCGCCTCACAAATTCAGGCACACGCGCATCGTGACCGACAAAGTAGAGCAGCCCCAGCGTGTAGTCGAGGTGGGCGCGATGCAGGCGCTCGCGCTTCTTGTAGCTCGCCTCGGGGTAATCCCAGTTCTCGCCTATCATGTCGGTGCTAAACGCACCGTTGTTGTTCACATCCGTCTTGTTGTTTGGCATACGGTCCCACTTGAAACAATCGTTCAGTCCGCGCCACGGCTGCACTTCTTTCAGGCGGAGCAGCAACTCGTAGCGTGTGGAATCGTAGCGGGCAGGGCGAGTAATCGGCAAGCGATTGGCCGGATCGTTTGTCAACGTGAGGCGAAAATTATACGCCTGCACGCGTTTGTCGGCCTGCCCCGTCTGTCCCATCTCGCCCGGCAGTATGCCATAGAGAAGGCCGCTGGCCGGATTTCCCTTTTCGACGTACGGATCCACGCCGTCGGGGAATTGATGTTTGTCGCGCATCTGCAGGCCATTGTAACTCTCGCCGTACGTAGCACTGCTCTCGCGGCCCACCACATACGAAACGCCGGCACGCGCCATCAGGTCTCCCTCGTAACTACAATCGATGAAGACCTTGGCACGGACCGTTGCGCGACGCTGTTTCACTCGTTTCGACGCACGTTCGAGTGTGATTTCGCGTAGTCGGTTTTCTTTTTTCACCACTTTGCAAATGCGGCGCGACATGGTCACATCCACACCTGACGCCTGCAACATCTGACGATACACGCTGAGAGCCACCTTGGGTTCGAACTTGAAAACTGGAGCATCCGCACCATAGCATTTTCCGACTCGGCTGTAGAAATCCAGCGCCAGGCCTTTGATAATTTCCACGCGACCTATGTCAGTGAAGCCCAGCCCGCCGGCCGTAAGTCCGCCGATGCGTTCGCCCGGTTCCACAAGCAGGACAGAGCAACCTTCGTGACGCGCCGTAATGGCAGCAATGATGCCTGCCGACGTGGCACCATACACGCACACATCCACATCGCTCACACGCGGCAAGTCATCCCAACGCTCTTGGGAAAACAACAAACAAGGCACGCAAAACACCATACCGCATGCCACAAAAAGATTTCTGAAAGCTTTCATACTGATATCTCCTTTTGATTTCACCATGCAAAGATACGAAAAAAATCATTGAAACAAAGAAAAAGAATATCGACAGCAGAAAAAAGAAAAAGGAGAGCGAAGCATTGCTCCACTCTCCTTTCGCATTTGGTGCCCAGAACAGGACTCGAACCTGCACGCCTCGCGGCACACGCACCTGAAACGTGCGCGTCTACCAATTCCGCCACCTGGGCAAAAATTTTGAGCGGCAAACGAGACTCGAACTCGCGACCTGAGCTATTGCCGCAAATGAAGGAAACCACAGCCGTGAAGAGGAGGAGACTCGAACTCCCACGTCGCAATGACACTACCACCTCAAAGTAGCGCGTCTACCAATTCCGCCACCTCTCCGTAACTTTTCCTTCGTGACACTGCATAAATATTTTTTCGTGCCCAGAACAGGACTCGAACCTGCACGCCTCGCGGCACACGCACCTGAAACGTGCGCGTCTACCAATTCCGCCACCTGGGCTTTCGCACGCGGGAGCGGCAAACGAGACTCGAACTCGCGACCCCGACCTTGGCAAGGTCGTGCTCTACCAACTGAGCTATTGCCGCAAATGCGCGCAGGATTTACGCAGTGTTATGTCATAATTTCAATTCTCAAAGCCAATTCCGCTGAATTGCGAGTGCAAAATTATATCTTTTTCGTGTAATGGCCAAAGGTTTCACGAGTTTTTTTCTACAAAAATGCACTTTGTAGCGCAGAAACTGCGGTCAGTCCATACGCAGACGATAGTCGTCGTACGTAAAACGACGTAGCAGTTCGCGAGTTCCGTCGAGGTGCTCAAAGCAGATGTCAGGGTGCGTAATGCCGTTGAAGACGTTTGTCTTCACAGTTGTGTAGTGCAGCATGTCCTCGAAGATAACCTCGTCTCCCACCTCGAGGGCCTTCGGAAATCGCCAACATCCCATGTAGTCTCCGCTCAGGCAGCTGTTGCCGCCAAGCCGGTAAACGTTAGCCTCCGAATTCTTGCCTGCATAATCTGCAGGCAGCGACTGCGCGCCGCGAACTGCGGGCTGATACGGCATCTCGAGGCAGTCGGGCATATGACAGGTGAAGGACGTGTTAAGGATGGCGGTGCGTATGCCATGATTCTCCACCACGTCCACCACCTCAGCATGCAGCGCGCCGGTTTGCCAGGCAAAGGCGCTGCCGGGTTCGAGTATGACACGCAGATTTGGGTATCGCGCGCGCACGTTCCTTATTATATTAACTAACGTTTCTAAATTGTACCCTTGTCGCGTCATCAGATGGCCGCCGCCAAGATTGAGCCAGCGAAGCTTGGGCAGCCAGCGTCCGAAGCGTGCTTCGAGGTGTTGCCACGTGTTGGCGAGCGACTCGGCGCTGCTCTCGCAGTGACAATGACAGTGAAATCCTTCTATCTCCGACGGCAGAATGTCGGGCATCTGACTGGCCAGAACTCCGAAACGACTGCCCGGCGCACAAGGATTATACAGCTCGGTCTCTATCTCGCTATACTCGGGATTCACGCGGATGCCGCACGAAATGTGGCGTTCGAAGGCTCGCACCTGCGGCAAGAAACGCTCGAACTGCGAGAAACTATTAAACGTAATGTGGCTGCTGCACGACATAATGGTGGGAAACTCCTCGTCGCAGTACGCCGGCGAATAGGTGTGCGCCAAACTTCCGAACTCGTTTTTGGCAAGAAGCGCCTCACAAAGTGAACTGGCTGTCGTGGCGGAAATATATTCGCGGAACAGTGGGAAGGTCTTCCACAACGCGTAAGCTTTAAACGCCAATATAATCTCAGCTCCGCTGCGGGCTGCGACATCGCGGATTAGCGAGAGGTTGCGCCGCAAAAGGCGCTCTTCGAGAAGATAAAACAGCCTCATCAGAATACCATTTTTACGTTGTCAATCCAGATGGTGTTGCCCTCTGCACCGATATAGGCACCGCCGTAACTGCTGTCAATCTTGAGTATCAGATGAGTCGGCTGTTCGTCCTTTTCGGCCCACCCCTCTTCGTTAATCGGGACGTTGCGGCCAGCACTGTTCAGTGCATAGAATTGTCGTTCGCCGGCTACGAGTCCCATCCAGTTTTTGTAGAACGGTTCGCCAGTGATGTCGCCGTAGTGAATCCGAAACTCCTTGCCGTTAATCCAGCCGTCTGTCGACTGGCCGAAACGTACAATGGCCGTCCCGACGCGCAGCGCGTGCAGTTTTCCGTCTGCGTCTTCCCAGCGCTTCTGCAGCAGACACACCATCTCGGCCATGTCCTTGCCGGGAATCGTTTTCGTACGCGAAAAGCCAGTCTCGCGAACGCGGTCGGGAGCGTCCGACGCCTGATAGCGATAATCCATCTTGACGGCCTTTGGACGACGCGTGTAAGGAATGCCGACATTTATCTTCGACATGGGATTTTTGGAACTTGTTATCGGTTCGAGCATCGTGCCAAGATAGATGCTGCCAGCCGCCATGACACTGATATTGACGATGCCAATGGCCTTACAGCGCACGATATGCGAACAGAGTTTTACGCACTTTCCGCTGCCGTGCGTGTCGGGATATACCGAGACATTCGTCTTTACCACGCCGGCAACCTTGGCATACACATTGCTGTTGGCCCACGGGCTGCCGCCCATGTTTGAAAACGCGCGTGCGCCGTCGAAAGTTCCCTCGGGCCCCACTTCGTAAAGTGTCTGTGTCTTGCCGCCAACGAGGACGCTCTCCTTTATATGGCGAGTAATCCACGAGTCGAAATCGCCAAACTTCAGCAGTTCTTCCTCGGCCGCAAGCGGCATGGACGAAGCAGCAAGGCCGAGTGTCAGAAGGATGCCTCTAAGAATTCTTTTTCTCATATCTTCAATATTATATTTTACGTTCGTCTGTCAGAAGGCTTCGTTCATTTTGAACTCAAAGCCCGGTTTGTTGCGCGTTAGACCGACGTCGAAACGCAGGTTCACACGCTTCTTGAATTCCCAACGCAGGCCCGTGCCGAAGGTGGGCAGCGTCTGCGAGAGATAGATGTGGCCGAAGTTGCGAAAGACATTGGCCGCACCACCCCACAGGACACAGCCGAAGCGTCCGAAAAGGTGCTGCCGCAGCTCCACTTGCCCCTCCAGGATGTTGCGATTACGATAGCGGCCCTCGTAGTAACCGCGCATGCGCCCGTTCTCGCCCACCTTCGCGAGCATGGTCCAAGGCACATCGCCGTAGTTGAACTGCGCGTGAAGGTCCATAGCCAGCACGCTGCCTCGCCACATCTGGCGGTAGGAATCTATAATCAGCTCGGTGCGCTGAAAAGCATAGTGGTTGGCGAAGCCGGGGAACACGAGGTGTTCCAACTTGAGAAAGTTGCCGCGGTAGGCGTTGAGTGCAAAGTCGCGGCTGTCGTACTGCACAACCACGCCAGCACCTGCCGATGCAATATTGTGACGCTGTCCGGCCACCGTTTCAGGGTTTGTGAAGTGCACGGCGCGGCTGTATTGCAGCCAAAGCGTAGGCCCAACGTACGTATATTCGCGCACGCGGAATAGCCAGTTGGGCTGAAATAGCAGACGCAACTGCCTGAAATGTCCTTTCGTGCCGTGAAGGCCGGCGTCGTACCCGATGCCCCAAAAATCTGTCGGCAGGTTTTCGACCGCCAACTTGTAGTCCCAACGGTACGCATCGTGCGGCATATAATTCTTCCCTTCGAGCGTAAGTTTCAGCACGCCGAGCACAGACGCATTTAAGAAGAGCGTGGCCATACTGCGCGCGAGCGTCGGATCGCTGCGGTCCCAGCTGTATTCTCCGCTCAGGCCGCCGGCCAGCCCGAAGCTGTAAGTCGAAGTGTAATATGGGCCGCAAAGGAATTTGCAGTCGAAAGGTTTCTCGGACGGGCGGTTCGCATTGCGCAGATACTGCAGCAGCCAGTCGACGGGACGCCAGCCCACGCTCAACTGCTGCGACGAGGGAGCGAGCAACACCGTGTCGCGCATCTCGGTCTCCGCAGCCTGCAGCCAGAATGCGGGAACGAGCAGAAGCACAATCATAACCGCGCGTTTCATAAATGCAAAGGTACGATTTTTTTTCGTCATAGGCAAAAACGAAGAAGAAAACACATGCTTCTCCACCCTATTGAACATCGCTGCAGAAACACTACACGTAGTTTTTAAAAATCTACACGTCGCATGAAGCAATGCGACACGTCGCGTGAAGCAATGCCACACGTCGCGTGAAGCGATGCGTCACGTCGCATCTCGGACAGGAAAAAGAAGGCGCCCCAATCCCATGTGGACTGAGGCGCACTCTAATGCTTGAAATGATGCAACGTCGCTACTTTACAAATATCTTGCGACCGCCAATGACGTACACACCGGGCTTCAGACCCTCGGTTCTGACGCCTCGATTGGAGACAAACGCCTTGCCAACGCGCTGACCCTGCAGGTTGTAGACGGGCAAAATGCCCGAAGGCTGCGTGCGTACCACACCCACTGCGTCGGGATTGCCCAGCACGGGCACCGGCGGAAGAGGTATAGAATCTGCACGGACACTGTCTGGCAGCGTAGTTGTGAAGTATGTTTTCAGCGGTTCTATCTTGGTCGTAGCGCTGAAAACAAAGGCCGTACCTTCGGCATTCATAGCATAGACGTTCTTCAGCGACGTTTCAAGCGTCACGCCGTACTGGTTGTAAGTCGAAGAACTGACAACGAAATTCGTGGTTCCCGACTTTGCGAACAACGCATCGCTGCCTTCGAATACCAGCGTCTTGCCTGCCAGTTCCTTAGCTCCCGCAATGATGTAGGGAGTGTTGGCACGCAACACTGTTGTCTTGCTGAACGCGGGAACGCCACGGCTGAGGTAGCTAAACTCGTAAATGGCGAATGGAAGCGAGTCGGACTGCACCGAGTATCCGACGGAATCAACCATCAGCGTATCGGGAACGAAAGGCAGAATGATGCTCTCCCACTTGGAGCCGCTCTCGGCGGGGAACGTGTAACTGAACGTTGCGCGCTCTGCCCGGAAGTTATTCGGCACGAAGTAGGGATGACCGTCGGCTATGTTAATCACTTCTGCCACGTTACCTTTCACCACATTCGACTCTTCCAAACCAGTGGGCAGGGGCGTGTCGTCTGCAATACAGTAAATGGCATTCGGATTGGTACGGCTCGGCGTCATGCGCGTGGTCGAAGTTCCGTTCAGATAAAGGCCGCAAGCTGCCGTGGGCGTGGTCAGCAGCGCCTTTCCGGCCTGACATTTCAGCAAGCCCGCACTTGTCCAGTACAAAACACCGGGGGTCGGCTTGTACTTGTGCGCGTTGTTCCACAACGCACCATTCTCGATAGTTCCGCTCTGGCCCACGTAATAAACCACGAGATAGTAGTTACGGTCGTATTTCAGGTTCTCGAAGTTGAACGACGCAGTTGACGTCTTAGATGGTGCGATAGACATGGCAACTGTCTTGCTCGACGAACTCCAGTACGTGTTGGAGTTGTTGGCGCCCTGCTCCCAGATTTGAATCTTTACCTTGCCGTCGAAATGAGTCTTGGCCTGATTCTTGATAGAAACCGTGCCTTGGAAACGATTGCTGTAGATGACGCTATTCGAAGAGTTGGTGATGGAAACAGCGCTCAGATACAAGTTAGCTGCGCTGGTGGACGTGGAAGTAATCTCCACCTCAGTCTGTCCGTAAGTCTTTGACCCGTTGTTGTCGCAGAGATACAACGAGAAAGTACCAGTTGCGTCGGGTGTGAAGAAAAGTTCGAACTCTCCGGTCTCGCCTGCCTTCAGCGCAACCATCGTACGGCTGTCTATCTTATCTTTCTTGCCAAAGCCTCCATAGAGAGATAGCTCCTTATAGAATTCTCCGCCCTCGTTGCGAATTCTCACCTTCACCGGCTGCTCTTCGTTCTTCACGCGCGTGCCAGTCACCATAATGGTGTCCACCACGATATTTTCCACCGGGTTAATGATTTTCAGCGTCGGGATGCCAAGTTTATTTACGGTAGCCTCTATGTATTGTTTTCCGAAGTCGTATTGCGGATGCCACACTTTGCTACGAACCAATTTCGAAGCCGGCGAAATTTTATACACACCTTCGGAAAGACGGCGCCGCAGGTCGAGACTCTTTGTTTCGGACGCGCCAGAAGCCTTGCTCGCCATCGTAGTTGAAGTTCCGGTAATCAGTTCTACAGAATCATTCTCTTCGTTCAGCACAACCAAGCCGATGTTGAAACTATTCGTAGCGCCAGTATTATTTTTATAAGTGGCGCTAACGGAAGTACCGGACACGGAAATGCTGGAAATGTCCATACGTAATTCATCTATCGGGAAATCTACACCGGGTTTGCGCAGGTACATCAGACAGCCGTTACCCATGCAATATCCGTCCGACGTGCTGCTGGCGCCAGCTCCCGAGCTATCGCCGGGATTGAGAGACGTGATAACAAACCAGCCATTGCTCGAACCGCCCCAACCCCAGTTGAGATGGAATAGTCCCTCACCATCGAAACCGTCCACCACGAATGCGTGGCCGCCGCCCGACGTGTGACCGTTGTAGAGCAACGGGTAGCCGTTGTCCAACTCGGTGTAGATCAAATCAAACCACTCGTCGATTCCGAAACTGCTGCGGTTCAACCAGCGGCAGCACTTGTCGTACCCGAAATAATTGACTGCTGCATCTCGAAAACTGCTTGTCACAGCACCAGACGAAGCGCCATAACCCATTTTTACAGACTGTCCCGCGTACCAAACCAAGTCGCCAACAGCTTTCTTCTCGGCCGCCGTAGCATCGCTGCCATATGTGGCGAGCATATTTGCCCAATCAATCACCGAACCTTTTGGAATGGCGGGAGAAGTGACGCTTTTCTTCGTTCCGTCAGAAAGTGTGTATGTATTCGTCAGCGCCGGAATGTTGGCAATCGTCTTGTCGGGGTAGTGATGATGGTAAAGCACCTGTGCAATTGCAGTTGCCACGCAGCCAGAAGCCGGCCGACCATTCGTGCCATCCGACTTTATGTAGTTCGGGCAGCTGGAATTGTACGGGTCGCCCTGATTCCACCGCGTGGGCAAAATTTCGGGAATGCTGTGCCGCACGCTCTTGGCCCGGCGGGCGAGAATTCTTTTTTGTACCTGCTCGGGCGAAATTTCCACGTTCTGTTCGTCCAGTTCCTGGATTTCCTCTGCGTACTGCTCCAGCAGGCCTTTCATACTCTCGGGCAAGGCATCTGCATCAAAGTCGCCTTGTTCTACATATCCCAACACGCGCTCTGTGCGATCGTCGCCCGAGACAATTACATATCCATTGCCGGCACCAGCGTTGAACACGTAGTAGGACGAAGCCGTTGCCTGCGATTTTCCTTTTCGCGGAGCGCGGTACGGAGCAGAAGTGGAGAGCAGGAATTTTCCTCTGGAAGCCAGAAACTCCTTTGCCACGTTCTGAGCCGACTGTTGTCCTACGGGCTCAGCAAAAGCCTCAAATGGCAATATTGCTAAAAGAAAGAATAAATACTTTTTCATATCACTTATTTTAAGGTTACATGATTCCTCGTTCGCGCAGCGCCACCTGCCACTTCCATGCGCTGCGAAGCACGTCGTCCAAAGGTGTGTCGGCCTTCCATCCCAAAACTCGGTTTGCCTTGTCCACATTTCCCCAGACCTTTTCAATGTCGCCGGCGCGACGGCCAACGATTTCGTAGTTTAGTTTCACGCCAGTGGCACGCTCGAATCCATTTATCAACTCCAGCACGCTCGTTCCCTGCCCCGTACCTATATTATATATCTCGACGGGCTTTTCCGTCTTGCCGTCAAGAATCCGAGACATGGCGCAAACATGAGCCTTAGCAAGGTCCACAACATAAATATAATCTCTGATACACGAGCCGTCGGGCGTGTCGTAGTCGTCGCCAAAGACAGAGAGTTTCTCTCTGATGCCGATTGCTGTTTGTGTGAGGAATGGAATGAGGTTCTGCGGCACGCCGTTTGGCATTTCCCCAATGATAGCAGACGGATGCGAGCCAATGGGATTGAAGTAACGAAGTATGATACTCTGGATGGGAGAGCCGCTCTTCACCGTATCCTGTATGATTTCCTCATTTATCTGCTTTGTATTTCCGTAGGGGCTCTCGGCCTTTTTTATCGGCGTCTCTTCGGTTGCAGGCAACTGGTCGGGCTGGCCGTAAACGGTGCAGGAGCTGGAGAAAATAATGCCCTTGACCTGATACTTCGGCATGAGTTCGAGCAGATTTACCAAGGAGAGAATATTATTTCTGTAGTACAGCAACGGCTTCTGCACGCTTTCGCCCACAGCTTTGCTGGCTGCAAAATGTATGATACCGCGAATGCCTTGATACTTTTTGAAGACTGCTTCTGTGGCTGCGAAGTCTTGCAAATCCACTTTCTCAAAGGCGGGACGGTTTCCCGTAATCTTCTCTATTCCGTCTATGACGTTTGCTTGACTGTTGCTCAAGTTGTCAACGATGACCACATTATAGCCAGCATTTTGCAATTCTACGGTCGTATGACTGCCAATGAAGCCCGTACCACCTGTGACAAGTATCGTTTCTTTCATTTTATTGTATATTAAAGTCCAAACAATTTGCTTAATCCGTTATCCACACCGCTAAAGCCCATGAATGCCATAGCCAGCAGTCCGGCTGTCACAAGTGCTATGCTCATGCCCTGCATGCCTTTGGGGATTTCCATCAGGGCAAGTTGCTCACGGATACCTGCAAAAACCACCAGTGCCAAGGCGAAGCCGATGGCCGTGCTCACGGCAAAAATCACGCCCGTGAGCAGAGACGGTTCCAAACCTTGTGTCGCATACGTGCCGTTGGCCACCAAAATAGCAACACCAAGGATGCAGCAGTTGGTTGTGATGAGCGGCAGGAAGACGCCCAACGCCTGATAAAGCGCAGGCGACACCTTCTTAAGCACGATTTCAACCATCTGCACGAGCGCTGCGATGACCAGAATAAAGGCTATCGTCTGCAGATATACTAGATCGAAAGGCTCCAAAACCAGTTTCTGAATGCCGTAAGTCACGATTGTGGCAATCGTAAGCACAAAAGCAACTGCGGCACCCATGCCGGTGGCTGTCTCCACCTTCTTGCTGACGCCCAAGAACGGGCAAATGCCAAGGAACTGGGAGAGAACTATATTGTTCACAAAGATTGCTGTGACGAATATTAAAAAATATGCCATACCTTATTATATATTATATACGTTAGACAATTTTGCTATCACACGGTTTAAACTCTTCTGAGTCGGTTCACAATGGCAATAAGGAAGCCCAGCGCAATGAAAGCACCAGGTGCCAGCACGAAAAGCAACGCTCCGTATTCCTCGGGGAAAAGGCGGAAGGAGAAGACAGCACCCGTGCCAAGCAACTCGCGGGCTGCACCCAGCAAAGTCAGCGCCATGGTAAAACCGAGTCCCATGCCCAAGCCGTCGAAGAAACTGCTCACGGGAGAATTTTTGGCGGCAAATGCTTCCGCACGTCCCAAGATGATGCAATTAACGACAATAAGCGGGATAAAAAGTCCGAGACTCTCGTAAACCGAAGGAACGTAAGCCTGCAAGCACATCTGCAATATGGTGACAAGCGAGGCAATGACCACGATAAAACTGGGGATGCGCACCATATCCGGGATTAGCTGCTTTATCAGCGAAATTATCAAGTTGCTGAATACCAAAACCGCGGTCGTAGCCAGTCCCATCGACATGCCGTTCAGCGCGCTGCTGGTCGTGCCAAGTGTCGGACACATACCAAGAAGGAGTACAAACGTGGGGTTCTCCTTGATGATACCATTCATCAAAACTTTCATGTTATTCATAGTTGTTCCTCCTTCTCGTTTTGTTTAGTCTGTTGGCTCGCGCCGCTTTGTGCGTCCTCGGGCGTGTCGATGGCAGCGTAGGCTGCATTTACTGCACGCAGGAAGGCGCGGCTGGTGATAGTGCTCGCCGTTATGGCATCCACGTCACCTCCATCCTTGCTCACCGTCAGGTTGTTTTTCTTGGGATGCAGACCGACGATGCAACCTTTCTGCCCCGTCTGGAACCAAAACGACGCTTTAGCGCCAAGTCCCGGCGTCTCGCTGTGTTCGAGCACACGGTATCCCATAATATTTCCCTCAGTGTCGAAACCGACAAGCACCGTCAGCTTTCCACCGAAACCATTCGCGTCTTGCGCCTTTACGGCAATGCCACAATTTGTTCGGTACACAACGGTTTCTGTCTTTCCATCTTCGCTCGTCCAGGTTTCCGGCTCTTGCATCTCCACCTGCTCAGCGTTGAGCACGCTCTTGATGCCGTCGGAAAGTTGTTGTGCCTTGAGTGCTTCGATGGGGCCCTTCGTGGCATCATTTACAAAACCAAGTGCGGCACCGGCCAAAACAGCGATTGCCGTCAGCACCAGCACCATGTTATACCAAGTAGATTCAAGCTTCTTCATTTTATTTCCTCCCGAACCTTTTAGGTTTACAATACGTGTTAATGAGTGGTGTGAAGGCGTTCATTATGAGGATGGCAAAGCTCATACCTTCGGGATATGCGCCCCAATTGCGGATTACGACAGTCAGCAACCCGATGCACACGCCGTAGAGAATTTGTCCGCCACCCGTCATAGGACTCGTCACATAGTCTGTTGCCATAAAACATGCGCCCAACATCAGACCGCCGCTCAGCACAACTTGCACAGGATTGGCGTAGACAGGACTCAATACGTGCAGCAATCCGGAGAAAAGGAACACGCTGAAAAGAATGCTGACGGGTATGTGCCAAGTGATTATCTTGCGCCACAACATGAACAAGCAGCCGAGCAAAAGACAGATTGCACTCACCTCGCCGAGGCTGCCACCTGTCTGACCGACAAGCATGTCGAGGCTGCTGGGCAATTCCTTCAGCAGACTTGCATCGCCCGTGGCTATGGCATTCTGCATGACGCTCAGCGGTGTGGGGCCTGTGGCGGCATCAACTGCAGCGCGGCCCACGGGCCAAGTTGTCATCTGCACGGGGAAAGAAATCAACAGGAAGACGCGGCCCACCAGCGCCGGGTTAAATGGGTTCTGCCCTAAGCCGCCGTAGGAAAGTTTGCCTACGCCAATGGCGAAGAGTGCGCCCAGAATGATAATCCACAAAGGCAGGTTGCTTGGCAAATTGAAGCCGAGCAACAGACCAGTAAGTGCGGCACTGCCATCGCAGACCGTCAGATTCTCCCGTCGCAGCAGGAATTTTGTAATTGCCCACTCAAAGAAAACGCAGGCAAGCACTGAAGTGGCCAGCACAACGAGCGCACCCAGGCCGAAATAGTAGAGCGACCAGACGAGCGCTGGCAGCAGGGCCAGGCAAACACCGTACATATTTTTCTTCACGGAATCGCCTCCGTGTACGTGCGGTGAGAGTGATACGGTTAGTTTATTCATATGATATTTTCGTTTTTACGTTCGAAGAATTAGTATTCAGCTGTCGCATGCTCACTTCTTTGCTGCAGCGGCTGCAGCAGCACGGGCACGTATGTTGCCCATGACGGTCGTCTTACCGACGCGTATCATGTCGAGCAGCGGGCGGTTGCTGGGGCACGTGAATTGGCAACTGCCACATTCGATGCAGCTGACCACATCTTGCGCCTCGGCCTCGTCCCACAATTTGTTGGATGCGAGCTTCGAGAGCAAATACGGCTCCAGTCCCATCGGACATGCGCTGACGCACTTTGCGCAGCGGATGCAAGGTTCCGTCTTGCCTCGGCCTGATTCCTCCACAGGCATGAGCAGCAGACCACTGGATCCCTTTGTCATGGGCACTTCGGTGTTCAACAATGCTTTTCCCATCATGGGGCCGCCGCCGATTATCTTGCCGCAATTCTCCGGCACGCCGCCACACTCCTCGAGCAACTGCGAAAATGGAGTGCCCAGACGGGCCAAAAGGTTGCTGGGTTGTGCCAGTGTCTTGCCGGTGACCGTGATAACCCGCTCGATGAGCGGCTTATTCTTCATTACGGCCTCGTAGATGGCGTACGCCGTCCCTACGTTTTGCACCACGGCACCCACACTAATGGGAATGGCGGGTGGAGGCGGCACCTGACGACCTATCACGGCATCGATGAGTTGCTTCTCGCCGCCCTGCGGGTACTTCACTTTCAGTGGTACGACCTCTACGCCATAATCTGCGGCCTTTGCTTTCATCAGCGCGATGGCGTCGCGTTTATTATTCTCAATGCCGATATATGCACGTTCCACGCCCACCGCTTTCATTATCAGCTGTACTCCGACGAGAATCTGCTCGGGCTTTTCGAGCATGAGACGGTGGTCGGCAGTCAAATACGGCTCACATTCCACGGCATTTATAATGACGCATTCGGCCTTGCTACCCGGTGGCGGCGAAAGTTTCACGTGGCAGGGGAAGGTGGCGCCACCCATGCCAACAATTCCGGCATTCTTTATCTTTTCAACTATGGCCTTTGCATCCAAGTCGGGACGCGCTTCGAGTCGTACAAGGTCGGGCGTGCGGTCGATGGTTTCTTCCCACTCATCGCCTTCTACGTCCACAAAAATTGCCTGACGGCGCGTGCCGCTGGCGTCAATCACGCTGTCGATTTTGCTCACCTTACCGCTCACGGAACTGTGGACGGGGGCACTGACAAAACCGCCGGCCTCAGCCAGTAGGGTTCCCACCTTCACGATGTCGCCCTTCTGCACGACTGGTTTTGCGGGCGCGCCGATGTGCTGGAACATACTGAACACCGCTTGCTTCGGCAATGCGGCCTGACGTATGGGGCTGGCAGCCGACAATTTATTTTCTGCGGGGTGTACGCCGCCTATTCTGAATGTCTTCATATATGTATTATGTTCTGTTTTCTGTTTTCAACGTTCTGTGTCAGGCTTTCTCGGCCGTCGGAGCCTCGGCAGGTGCAGCCGTCGGAACATCGGCGGGCGCTGCTACAGGTGCAGCAGGCTCCTCCGTCTTGGGTTTACGCGGCGGGAAATTGAAAGCGTGAATGGCACCCTTTGGGCACGCCTCTTCGCACTTGCGGCAGAGCTTGCACTTTTCGGCATCGATATATGCCAAATTATTCTCGAGGGTGATGGCAAGGAATTTCTCGCACGTCTTGACGCATTTTCCACAGCCGATGCAGCTGGCCTTGCACGCCTTGTTGGCCACGGCGCCCTTGTCTTTATTGTTGCAAAGTACCACCATGCGTCTTCCCTTGGGCCCTTTGAGACGAATCTCAATGATGCCGCGCGGACACGCCTTGCTGCAAGCGCCGCAAGCTGTGCACTTTTCTTCGTCCACGACAGGCAGTCCGGTTTCTGCATCCATGCTGATTGCGCCAAACTGACAGGCAGCAACACAGTCGCCACAGCCCAGACAGCCGTACGCGCAGCCTGTTTCGCCCATTCCCGTCATTTGCTGTACGCGACAACTGCGGGCGCCGTCGAACTGTACCAGCCGCGGGCGGTTCTCGCACGAGCCGTTGCATCGCACCACGGCAACGCGCGGAGCTTGTGCTTCGACAGCCAATCCCAAAATTTCGGCCACTTGTTCCATCACAGGCTGACCGCCCACAGGACAGAATTTGCCTTCAATGTTTCCGTCGGCCGAAGCCTTCACGCAAGCCGACGCGAAGCCAGAACATCCGGGATAACCGCAGCCACCGCAATTGGCTTGCGGCAACACGGCCGACACCTGCGCGATGCGCGGATCTTCGTACACGGCAAATTTGTGAGAGGCGAAGAAGAGAATCAACGCCGAAGAGAGTCCTATCAGACCCAACACACCCACTGCAATCAAAATCAATTCCATATCTTTTAATTCTTTAAGTTCACATTTCTGCGCCCACGTCCGACGTCACTGGTTCAGCCTCGACGCGGAAACTAAGCTGGCGCGACACGCGCTCGCGACACGCATATAACACAAGGTAATAAACCGCCACAGCACACAGTGCCACGCCTGCCGACTCCAGTTCGCTCAGGCCACAACCGACGGCGCCAAACAGCGCAGCCAGCAACACCACGAGTGGAATAAGATAGGCCAGCACGACGGCCAATGTGCTCTGACGCACGGTTCCCACCAGCGTAACACTGTCGCCCACCGAAAGCTGCAGAGCCGCTGGCAGCTGAGCCTCGATGATTTTCTCCTTGCTCTCGCTGCTGCGGCACAAACGGGCTGCAGCGCAACTGCTGCAGGCCGAGGCTTGCAGGATGCGCACCGACACACGGCCGTCTGCGACAGCCTGTACAATGCCCGTATGCGTGATGTTTTCGCTCATTTTCGCGGTGTTTCTACTTTGCCTACGCTCCGCAGCATTCCGAAGAGCGGCACGGAAGGTAGTTCTATCCTCCCGATTAAATCATGCAAATATAGCGTTTTTTTGCTTCACGGCCGCACTTCCGCTCATCTTTTTCTGTCAAAAATAGTGTTTTTTCATTTTGCACCCTTCGTTTCGACGCTTCGCGTCCTGAAAACCACACGTAGTTTTAATAAAAACTACACGTCGCAATGACCAAAACCACACGTCGTATTTTTCGTGCCACACGTCGTATTTTCCATGTCGCCTGCCACTGTCATGAAAAAGAAGACGAGTTTCTCTTTGCACTTCACTCGTTTTTACGTATCTTTGCCCTCGAAAATGATTTTTCCACGAAAGAAAAACAAGATGGAAATACGCGCCAATTGCAAAATCAACCTCGGCCTCAATATCGTGGAGCGCCGCAAGGATGGATATCACAACATAGAAACAGTTTTCTATCCCGTACCGCTGGCCGACACGCTGCAAGTAACTCCGTCGGAGCACGACGCGCTGCAGCTCGAGGGCGTGCCCGTGGATGGGCCGACTGAAGATAATCTGGTGATGCGCGTGGTACGTAAGCTGCGACAGTTCTATCCCATCCCGCCACTGCACGTGGTGCTTCGGAAGAACGTTCCCGTCGGGGCCGGTCTGGGTGGCGGCAGCAGCGACGCGGCCCACATGCTGAAACTCCTCAACACGGAATTCCGACTCGGCCTGTCGGAGCAGCAGATGCAGGACTTCCTTTCGCCACTGGGTGCAGATTGCGCCTTTTTTGTCCCCAACAAACCACTCTTCGCCGAAGGGATAGGAAACGAGTTTTCGCCCGTCGCAGTGCGGCTCGACGGCTGGCATCTGGTGCTGGTGAAGCCCGAAGTGGCCGTTTCCACACGCGAAGCCTACGCCGGCGTCACGCCGCAGCGGCCCTCCGTCTCGCTGCGCCAGCGCATCACGCTGCCAGTGGAAGAATGGCGGCAACAGGTTTCCAACGATTTCGAGGCCGGAATCTTCGCACTACATCCTATTATACGCGACGTGCGCGACGCGCTATACAGTCTCGGCGCCACCTACGCCGCAATGAGCGGCAGCGGCAGTTGTGTCTACGCGCTTTTCCGCGAGGCGCCACAGCTGGGAAATACTTTCAGCGGCCACTTCGTCTTTTCCTCCACACTGTAGGGAAATTCCCCCGAACGTTTAGGGAAAATCCCTTCCCTGCGTCCAGAATTCGGGCGAACTTTGCACCAGACAAACAAAGAGAGAGAAAGAAAAGGCAAAAGGCGAAAGCCCTGGCCAAGAAAGTTGAAACATTAAAACTGAACCGCTATGAAACGTTTACTTCTCACACTGGCTGTAACACTGGCATGCATCAGCGCAAAAGCCATGAGTTACGAACGCGCTCGCGAAGAGGCACTTTATCTGACGGATAAGATGGCATACGAACTTAACCTGAATGATCAGCAGTACAACGACGCGTACGAAATTAATCTCGACTACTTGATGAGTATGAATTCGGAGGCAGATTTGTTCGGTACGTACTTTGCTTACCGCATGTCCGACTTCCGACATATTCTCTACGACTGGCAGTACGACATGCTGCTGGCCACCGAATATTTCGTGCGGCCATTACTTTGGCGCACTGGCGGCTGGTACTTTCCTATCTATTCATACTACAATCGTGGATATTTCTACTTTAGTCATCCGCATGTTTACGTGAGCTACCGCGGTGGACACAGGCACGATTTTTATCGCCACGGGCATTACTACGCCGGACGACGCCCCGAATGGCGCGGCGGTATGCGCGACGGACATCGCGGCCACGCAGGCAGCTTCCGTCCCAACGCACACGGCGGTAGCAGTCGCG
Source organism: uncultured Bacteroidales bacterium (assembly GCA_902787575.1). Classification (GTDB taxonomy): domain Bacteria; phylum Bacteroidota; class Bacteroidia; order Bacteroidales; family Bacteroidaceae; genus Physcousia. The sequence goes on from CADAGX010000015.1 coordinate 137,152, forward strand.
GCGAGTTCCATCCCAATACACGCGGTGGCAGCGGTCGCGGCGAGTTCCGTCCCGACGCCCATGGCACGTCGCGCGGCTCGGTTTCGGGCAGCACACGAGGCACCATCTCAGGCAGTTCTCGCGGTGGCGACTTCCGTCCCGACGCACACGGCACGTCGCGTGGCTCGGTTTCGGGCAGCACACGTGGCACCATCTCAGGCAGTACGCGCGGTGGCAGCTATCGTCCCGATGCAAGCAGCACGTCACGCGGCAACATGTTCAGCGGCAGCAGCACTCGCTCTACCGTAGGACACAGCTCTCGCGGCTCCGTTGGCAGCAGTTCCACACGCAGCTACGGAAGTTCCACGCATGGTAGCATGCATATGGGCGGCAGTTCCACACGCGGCGGCAGCTTCAGCGGCTCCACGAGAGGCGGTAGCAGCAGCTTCAGCCGTGGCAGCTCGGGTAGCATGTCTCACGGACACAGTGGCGGCACGTCGAGAGGCGGCGGACGCGGCGGGCGCAGATAATTACTTGCGCGGCCTCAACCGCCGTAGAAGGCTCTGGTTGATAGATTGAATGCGATGCTGGCTTTCCTTGATGTCATTCTTCAGGGAAGCCAGCTCGTCGTTCATGTCTGTGTAGAGGTCAGAAAAAATTCGCAGCAGCGGAGAAGTATATAACTGCGGCTGGTTGTTGACAACCATGCGTATGCCTTTCGGAATAAGTGCGACCGAGAGATCGCAGCCCGCGTCCTTCGGCTCGCCATCGAAGTGTATGACTCCAGGTTCCGGCCTGTGGATTTTGACGCTGCGACACTGGAAAGACTTGATTCTGCTGTTCTGCGTGATGGTTTTGTTCACGAGCTGGATGGCAATCTGAGGCGCCTCAATCAGATTAAACGGCTCCATTATCGTCACATCCATCAGCCCGTCGCTCATGCTGGCATGCGGCGCAATATAAAAATTATTCCCGTATTGGTTGGCATTTGCACATGCTATCAGGAATGCCTTGTGTCGCTGCAGTTCACCGTCAATCTCAACTTCGTAGGTTTCAGGTTTGTATTTCAGGCCCTCACGCAACGTATTTTCGATGTAACTCAGCAAACCGCGTTTTCCGCTCTGCGCAAATTTACTGCTGACGAAGGCGTCGAATCCCACGCCACACGTGCAAAAAAATGGGATATCGTTGATATTTCCGTAATCGAGCGTCTCTATCTGACATTCGGCAAGCACTTTCAGCGCGCCCTCGGCATTCATCGGAATATTCAAGTGACGCGCCAATCCGTTTCCGCTACCGCATGGAATAATGCCGAGCGCCGTCTCCGAATGCACCAAGCTTCGCGCCACTTCGTTCACCGTGCCATCGCCGCCGACTGCAACCACCACATCCACGCCACGACGCATGGCATCCTTGGCGTAGGCGGCTGCATGTCCGCGGTGCTCGGTGTACTTTATAGAGCAACTGAACTTCGCATCGTCCATATAAGACGGAATAAGCTCGACGATGCGCTTCTTGTCGCCAGTTCCCGAAATGGGGTTTACGATAAACCAAATGTTCTTCTTCTCCATCATGCAGGCAGTAAAAATCTTGCCAAACGTGGCGACAAAGATACAGAATTTCGTCTGAATAACAATAAAGCATAAAGGAAAGAATGAGAAAGGTCACTTTTTTTTAGATTATTTGTGCCATTTTATATTTTTTCACTAACTTTGCACCGTTTTAAAACTAAACAGGCGGAAAAACGCCTTGCGATTATGGGATTATTACAGGAAAAATGTGCAAAATATACGCTTCCTCAGGAATTTATGAAGCAAGGTATTTATCCTTACTTTAGGCAAATTGAGGGAAAGCAAGGCACAGAAGTTTTAATGGAAGGGCACCGCGTCCTGATGTTCGGTTCAAATGCTTACACTGGACTCACGGGCGATGAAAGAGTTATAGCCGCTGGCGTAAAAGCCATGCAGAAATATGGTAGCGGCTGCGCCGGCAGTAGATTTCTGAACGGGACGCTGGATTTGCACGTCCAGTTGGAAAAAGAACTGGCGGCTTTCGTTGGCAAGGACGAGGCGCTCTGTTTTGCAACCGGCTTCACGGTAAACAGCGGAGTCATCAGCCAGTTGGTGGACCGCAATGACTACGTAATCTGCGATGACCGCGATCACGCCAGCATTGTCGACGGTCGCCGGCTAAGTTTTGCCACGCAGTTGAAGTACAAACATAACGACATGGAAGATCTGGAGAAGCAGCTACAGAAATGCGAGCCAGATCGAATTAAACTTATCGTCGTGGACGGAGTTTTCAGCATGGAGGGAGATTTGTGCAAACTGCCTGAGATTGTTGCGCTGAAGAAGAAATACAACGCAGCTATCATGGTTGACGAGGCTCATGGCATAGGCGTTTTCGGACGCGACGGACGTGGCGTCTGCGATTACTTCGGCCTGACGAAAGATGTCGACCTCATCATGGGAACTTTTTCAAAGAGCTTAGCTTCCATTGGCGGCTTCATTGCGGCTGACAGCAGCATTATAAATTGGTTGCGCCACACGGTGAGAACTTACATTTTCAGTGCAAGTTGTACGCCGGCGGCCACGGCAGCCGCGCTTGAGGCACTTCACATCATCCAAAATGAACCCGAAAGACTGAAAGCTTTGTGGGACGTAACGAATTACGCCCTGAAGCGCTTCAGAGAAGAAGGTTTCGAAATTGGAGATACACAGAGCCCAATTATTCCTCTCTACGTCCGCGACACGGAAAAGACGTTCAAGGCTGTGGCTTTCGCGTTCCGCGAGGGAGTTTTCATCAATCCCGTCATTCCTCCCGCCTGTGCGCCTCAGGATACGTTGGTGCGTTACGCGCTGATGGCAAGTCACACACACAAGCAAGTGGACGAGAGCGTAGAAAAACTGAAGAAAGTTTTCAAGGAATTAGAGATATTGTAATTCCTACGACAAACAGCAAGAAAAAAAGAGCGTGGCGCTTCCTCTGTTGGGAAAGCGCCACGTTTCATTTTAACTCGAGAGAATTAGGGCATTGGCTGCGAATCTATTTGTCGGCCAATGCAAAAATAGTTTTCTGTCCTTTGATTTTCTGACCACGCACGCGTGCCAGCACGTCGCGACACGCTGTTCTTTCTACAGCGGCATACGACCAATCGGGCAGTACGTCGATTCGTCCCAGTTGCTCGCGCCCGAGGCCGCCGACTTTGCTCAGGAAGCCTACGATATCCACCTTGTTAATTTTGTCGCGCTTGCCCTTGCCGATGTAGAGTGTCTCCCATCGCGGCAACGACGGTGGCGGTATGACGGCGGGAAAGTGGAACACATCTGGCTCACACCGCACGTAATCCGGCAAATGTTCCTCGGGGCCGAGAATAATGAACGCGTCGCCGCCTGCGTCCCAGCGTGCCGTTCTTCCGTTTCGGTGTATGAAAGCATCCTCGTTGAGCGGCAAATGATAATGAATGACGTTCTGAATTCCAGGAATGTCGAGGCCGCGAGATGCAAGATCGGTGCTCACAAATATGTTTGCCGACCCGTTGGAAAAACGAAACAACGCGCGTTCTCGGTCGCGCTGCTCCATGCCGCCATGGAAAACGCCAGTCACCAACCCGAGTTGCTGCAGGTAAGAACCTACCCTCTCGACGCTCTCGCGATAGTTCACAAACACGAGACTTGTCTCGGCGCCCAGCACGCAAAGTAGCTGCCCCAACGTGTCAAGTTTATCTTTGGCCGGCGAAAGAACTTGATGCACGGCTATTCGGTCTGGAATCTGCTCGTCGGCGTCGTTGTAGTTGAGACGGCGGAATCCCTGCCCCACGAAGTTTGGAATCTCGGGACTGTCGGTAGCCGAGAGCAACACGCATCGATCGGGACGAAGCAAAGCCAGTATGTCAGCCATCTGCTCGCGGAAACCCAGTTCCAGACACTTGTCAAACTCGTCAATGACCAGTGTCCGAATGCCTGCGGCACGCAGATTTTCTTTTCTCATATGGTCGAGGATGCGTCCTGGCGTGCCGATAACCAGTTGCGGCTGCTGTGCCATCAGTTTTCTGTGCTCTTCCATTGCCGGTCGTCCGCCGTAGCAAGCAACGGCGCGGACAGGTGTCGCCATTTTTTTCACCACGTCGCTGGTCTGAAGTGCCAGTTCGCGCGACGGAACGAGCACCAGAGCCTGCACCTCGCCGGCGTCTGCATCCAGAGTCCCGAGCAGTGGCAGCAGATATGCCACAGACTTTCCCGAACCTGTCGGACTGAGGAGTACAATTTTTCGCTCGCGGCCGTAGAGTTGCAGCATTTCCTGCTGCATCGGGTTCAGGTCAGAGATACCAAGGCGGGCGAGGGCAGTCGGGATGTCGTATTTCATAATGTTATTTTTGCGAGGCGCAATCACGCGCTGTTAGGCGATACAAAATACGTTAAAATCCGCGACTTTTGCAAATGCGTGTTGCGTAATTCTCGGGAAAACGCTATTTTTGCAGCATGATGAGGCGAAAACTATTTTTTCTGCTGCCATTTTTCTCGCTCTCAGCCGTAGCACAGAGCGTTAGCTTGCTTGTGGGCGACAATTATGTGGCGTTGCCGGCTCAGCAAACGCAGTCGGAAGTGCGACCTGGCTGGCGCATTGTGGACATTCAGCTCAAGAACAAAGTTACGCGCTACCTCGCGGGAGCGAAGGCGCTGCAGCTCGCCGACGCAAGACCCACGTTCCGCATCGAACCTGCCGAAGGCCAGACGCTGGTAGACTATGCCGTGATGCGTCTGGCTGCCAAGCGTCAGTACCGCAAACTGCGCTCGCCGTTGCTCATCGCCAACGCATACACGCGTATCGAACCTGCCGCGTTCCGCATCACGCCGCAAGGAGACAAATATTTTATCTGCCAACCCATCCAGGCGCTCGACAGCGGACAATACGTCATCGTACACCTCGCACAGACACCCATACAGCCACTGGGCGACTACGTGGTTTATCCTTTTTGGATTCCCTGAGTCAGTTTCTAAAAAACAACAGGCAATATTGATTGCTGCCACACACGAAAAATAATTTGCTACACGCAGTTTCCAAAAAACTACGTGTGACAAGTCTTGGTGCGACATATTGCAATAAGAATCTTACGATTCGTTATACAAAAACACCGAATTTTATTCTTTTCTTAAGCGCGCTTTGTTGTTTTCGTTGAAAAGTGTTACTTTTGCGGCTTGAAAAGAAAGAATCTAAAAAATGGCGACTTATCAGATCAGCCGCGACGGGTATTACGGCACGTTTGGCGGCGCATATGTTCCAGAGATACTCTACAAAACGGTCGAAGACCTGCGTCGCAGCTATCTTCCCATACTTGAGAGCGAAGAATTCCAAAGCCAGTACCATCAGTTGCTGGCCGACTACGTGGGCCGTCCCTCGCCTCTCTACTATGCAAACCGCATGTCGGAGCGCTACGGATGCCGTTTGTATCTGAAACGCGAAGACCTGAATCACACCGGAGCACACAAGATAAACAATGCCATCGGCCAGATACTTTTGGCTCAGCGGCTGGGGAAAAAACGAATCATTGCCGAGACAGGAGCCGGACAGCACGGCGTTGCCACGGCAACCGTGTGTGCACTGATGGGAATGCCGTGTCGCGTTTATATGGGCGCACTCGACGTGGAGCGTCAGCACAGCAATGTGCAACGAATGCGAATGCTTGGAGCCGAGGTTTTTCCTGTGGAAAGTGGCAATAAGACACTCAAGGACGCCACAAACGAAGCCATACGCGACTGGTGCTGCCACCCGTCTGATACGTTTTACGTAATCGGAAGTACGGTGGGGCCCCATCCTTATCCCGATTTGGTGGCCCGTCTGCAGAGTGTCATCAGCCAGGAAATTCGCTGCCAGCTGCAGGAAAAAGAAGGCCGACCTTGGCCCGACACACTGATGGCCTGCGTAGGCGGAGGAAGCAACGCCGCCGGCACCATATATCATTATATAAATGACGCGCGCGTGCGCATAGTTTTGGCCGAAGCAGGCGGCATGGGCGTGGAAACACAGCAGACAGCCGCCAGCCTGAACGTGGGAACGGTGGGAATCCTGCATGGTTCCAAAATTATGGTGATGCAAACCGACGACGGCCAGATACAGGAACCGTACAGCATCAGCGCGGGACTCGACTATCCCGGCACGGGACCGCTGCATTGTCACTTGTTTCAGAGCGGCCGAGCCGAGGTTTTGCCAGTGAACGACGACGAAGCACTCAGTGCCGCCTTCGAACTGACACGCCTCGAGGGCATCATCCCGGCACTCGAAAGCAGCCATGCACTGGCGCTGCTGCCGAAAATCAAGTTCCGGCCCGACGAAGTAGTGGTCCTCACCGTCAGCGGCCGAGGAGACAAAGACTTGGAAACCTACCTACGACACATGGAATGACAGCCAGCGGCTGCCGCACGGAAAATCAGACACGAAGAAAACATCAAAGTAAACATGCCAAGACAAATGAAAAACTATAAATTCCATACCGCCTCGCGCCAAATCCTGGGCGACCTAAGTACGCCCGTCAGCGTCTACCTGAACTTGCGCGACGCTTACCCGCAGAGTGCCCTGATGGAAAGCTCGGATTACCATGGCGGCGAGAATGCAAAATCATTTATCGCACTCCACCCCATCGGACACGTAAGCATAGAACATGGCGTGGGACGCATGGTTTTCCCCGACGGCACGTGCCGCGAGCATCAAATCGACGACGAGTACACCACTGCGCGACTGGTGAACGAATTCCTCGACGCCTTCAGTATCGAAGGTCCCGACAGCCAGTACTGCGGGCTATATGGCTTCACATCGTTCAATGCCGTGCGCTATTTCGAGCATATCCAAGTGAAGGACGAGACACAATCACAGCACGATGCTCCGGATATGATATACACGCTTTTTAAGAACGTCGTGATGTTCGACCACTTCCGCAACTCCATAACACTCGTTGAGATGCTTGCCGACGAAGAGAACGACAGCCTCGACCAGTTAGAACGAAGCGTCGCCAGTCGCACTTTCAAGTCCTATAGCTTCAAAACCGTAGGCCCGTGTCGGAGCACACTTACCGACGAAGAACACCGCGCAAACATCAGACGAGGAATCCGACACTGTCAGCGCGGAGATGTCTTCCAGATAGTTCTCTCGCGGCGATACGTGCAAAAATACGAAGGAGACGACCTGACGCTCTATCGCGCGCTTCGCAGCATCAATCCCAGCCCGTATCTTTTTTATTTCGACTTCGGAGGATTCAGAATCTTCGGCTCGTCGCCCGAAACACACTGCCGCATCGAGGGCCGTCGCGCTTATATCGACCCGATTGCCGGCACGACGCGGCGCACCGGCGACACGCAGCAAGATAAAATCAACGCGGAGTACCTCAGAAACGACCCGAAGGAAAATGCCGAGCACGTGATGCTAGTGGACTTGGCACGCAACGATCTGAGTCGTAACTGCCATGGCGTGCATGTAGATTACTTCAAGGATATGCAATTCTACTCGCACGTTATTCATCTCGTCTCGCGGGTAAGCGGAGAACTGAACGAGGGCGCCGACCCGATACAGGCGTTTATCGACACGTTCCCTGCCGGAACGCTCAGCGGCGCGCCCAAAGTCCGCGCTATGGAACTCATCAGCGAAATGGAGCCACACAATCGCGGAGCTTACGCCGGGTGCATAGGATTCATAGGACTCGACAAAAAAAATCTGAATCAGGCCATAACCATCCGTACCTTCGTCAGTCGCAACAAAGAGTTGTGGTTGCAAGCCGGCGGCGGCATTGTGGCGAAAAGCAAAGTCGAGTACGAACTACAAGAAGTAAACAACAAATTGGGCGCGCTGCGGCGCGCAATTGAAATGGCAGAGCAGATATGAACATAACTCTCATTGACAATTACGATTCCTTCGCCTATAATTTGGCACATCTGCTGCGCGAATTGGGTGCAACGGTGCGTGTTTTCCGCAACGACCGCTTTACGCTCGACGACTTGCTCAGCACGGAGCGACTGATTCTCTCGCCCGGACCAGGTATTCCAGAGGAAGCAGGACAACTGATGGCGTGCATCGGCGAGATGGCGGAACGCTGTCCCATACTGGGCGTGTGTCTTGGGCATCAAGCCATCGGGCAGTTTTTCGGCGGCCAACTGAAGAATCTGGAAAACGTCTACCACGGAGTGCAGACGCCATGCTCCATTCTGACGGACGACACACTTTACGCCGGCCTGCCCCGCCGTATTACCGTGGGGCGCTACCACTCGTGGGTCGTAGACCGCGAGTCGTTGCCGGACTGCCTCGAGGTGACAGCCGTCAGCGACGAAGGTCACATTATGTCTATGAAGCACCGCACGCTTAAAATCTGCGGCATCCAGTATCATCCCGAAAGCGTGCTGACGCCAGACGGACGCACGATAATAGAGAATTGGCTCAACAGCTGAAAAATACCATACGCAAGATGAAGAAATACCTACTGAGACTTATCGACGGCGAAACGCTAACACGCGAGGATACGCACGCCATAATGCTGCAAATCACCGAGCAGAAATTTAATAGCAGCGAGGTGGCAGCTCTGCTGATGGGCATACAAACGCGCGGTGCCACAGTGCAGGAAATTCTGGGCTTCCGCGACGGTCTGCTCGAAACGGGCAAGCAAATCCACATGGAAGACTTCAATACGCTGGATATCGTGGGCACCGGTGGCGACGGCAAGAACAGTTTTAATATTAGCACCTGCGCGGCCTTTGTGGTAGCGGCCTCGGGATATTACGTTACGAAGCACGGAAACGGAGGCAGCTCGAGTGTGAGCGGCGCAAGCAACGTGCTGCAGGCCCACGGCGTACGCTTCACAGACGACGAGACGGCGCTCCGCCGCTCGCTCGAGAAGTGTGGCATCTGCTTCTTCCACGCACCACTCTTTGCCTACGGAATGAAGTTTGTGGCGCCCACACGTCGCGAAATCGGAGTTCCCACGCTCTTCAACCTGCTTGGCCCGCTTGTGAATCCGTGCCACCCGCGCAACTCGCTTCACGGAACGGCCACACAAAGTCAGCTGCGACTCTACACAGCCGTGCATCAGGAACTTGGCGACCGCTACGGCGTAGTGACGTCTTACGACGGATACGACGAGATTTCGCTGACAAGTGGCTTCAAAATCTGCACTAACAAATTCGAAAATGTTTTTACGCCCGTTGATATGGGACTGCGCTACGTGTCGCAACAAGACATTTGGGGCGGACAAACGCAGGAAGACGCGTGTCGCATCTTCGACAACGTGCTGCAGGGAACATCGACAGAGGCGCAGAAAAACGTGGTAATTGCGAATGCCGCCTGCGGAATCAGCATCATAGATCCGAATCTCAGCATGGCGGAAACAGTGGCAATGGCACGCGAGAGTCTGGAAAGCGGACGTGCGCTGCAGACTTTCCGCAGGTTCGTGGAATTAAATTCGTAGCGCGCGAGCCTTCTCTCGCACTTGAAAACCCTACAGACAGAGGTCAGAAATGCCAATACAGGACATACTTCAGGAAATAGTGGCGTGGAAGAGATTGGAAGTGACACGTCAAAAAGAAATTGTGACGCCTCGCAAACTCTATTGCGACGTGCAGAAAAATTTTTGCGACACGTCGCAGCGCAGCATGCGAAAGGCGCTGGCCGAATCGCCGACGGGCATCATTGCAGAATTCAAGCGCCGCAGTCCGTCGAAGGGATGGATTTCCACGAGAAACGACCTGCCAGAAACCGTGCCGACAGCCTACGCCCAAAACGGTGCCTCGGCCATCAGCATTCTGACGGACGAGAAATTCTTTGGCGGCACACTCAGTTTTCTGAGCACAGCCCGACGCCAAGTCTCTATCCCGCTGCTGCGCAAAGACTTCATCATCGACGAATATCAAGTCTTCGAGGCAAAAAATGCCGGGGCAGACGCCATACTGCTCATTGCTGCCGTGTTGCCACCGAAGGTGTGCGCCAGTTTTATCCGTACGGCCCACGAGATTGGGCTGGAGACGCTGCTCGAGTTGCATTCCGAAAGCGAGATTGATGCGTACGGCGGCTTGGACACGGACATGTTAGGTGTGAACAATCGGAATCTGGGCTCGTTCGTCACCGACGTAGAAACGTCGTTTTTGCTGGCACCACGCTTGCCGGCAGACAAAGTGCTCGTCAGCGAGAGCGGCATTGGCAGTGCCGCCGTCATCCGCGACCTGCGTCAGGCCGGATTCCGCGGTTTCCTGATGGGCGAACACTTCATGCGTGCCGAGAATCCTGGTTTGGAACTGAAGAAACTGCTTGCCGAAATCTGAGATGCAAAACGCAAGTTCCCTGATAATAAAAGTCTGCGGAATGCGCGATGCGGCCAACATCCGCGACGTCGAAGCGCTGCAGCCCGACTGGATGGGCTTCATCTGCTGGGAAGGGTCGCCTCGCAACGTGGAAAGTTGCCCCGCCTACTTGCCCCACTGCGTGCGAGTGGGCGTATTCGTGGAGCCGACGCTGGAATTTGTGAAAGCCAAAATCAGTCAGCTCGGCCTCAACCGCCTGCAGTTGCACGGCAAGGAAACGCCCGAGCGATGTGCCGAAATCGGCGAAGCGACGGGTCTTCCCATCACAAAGGCCGTGTCGGTGGCATCGGAAGCGGACGTCGCGCGCGCGTATATATATAATAAGGTTAAAAGTATCGACTCGTTGTTGTTCGACACGCAAAGCGCAGCAGTGGGTGGTTCGGGCCGCAGTTTCGACTGGGCGACGCTTCACAACTACAACGGCAAGCCGTTTCTGCTCTCAGGCGGCATAGGGCCGGACGACGCAGCACGCGTGAAAGCGTTCCGTCACACGTGTCTGATGGGCATTGATGTGAACTCGCGATTCGAGACATCACCCGCCGTAAAGGACATTACTGCACTACGAAACTTTATCTACGAAATGCGAAAATATGAATAGGATAAACGAACTCTTCAGAAACAAGAGCCAGAATCTGCTCTCGCTGTACTTCTGCGCCGGACATCCGACGCTCGACAGCACAGTTGCCACCATACGAGCCATAGAGAAACGAGGCGTCGATTTTATAGAAGTGGGCATTCCTTTCAGCGATCCGATGGCCGACGGGCCTGTAATCCAAGACGCGGCAACAAAATCGCTGCGCAACGGAATGTCGCTTGCGACGCTCTTCGGCCAGTTAGACGGCATTCGGAAGGACGTAAAACTGCCTTTGATACTGATGGGTTACATGAATCCCATTTTTCATTTTGGCTTCGAACAATTCTTCGAACGATGCGCGGAAGTGGGCATCGACGGCGTTATCATTCCAGATTTGCCCTTTGACGACTACCTGAACGACGTGAAGCCTGTGGCCGACCGACATGACATACGCGTGATAATGCTCATCACACCCGAAACAAGCGAGGCTCGCATCCGATTCATCGACGAGCACACAGACGGATTTATATACATGGTAAGCAGCGCTGCCACGACAGGAATCCAGAATGAGTTCGGGCAGGAAAAACAAAAGTACTTCGCCAGAGTGAACGGTATGAAGCTTCGCAATCCGCGTATGATAGGTTTCGGCATCAGCAACAGGCAGACACTTGCGGCGGCGCAACAGAACGCAGCCGGTGCTATCATAGGCAGCAAGTTCGTAACCCTGCTCGAGAAACACCAAAATCCCGAGTCGGCGCTGGACGAACTGATGCAGGCTTTGGAAAATTAGGCGCTGATTTCTGAGGATTTCGCCTGTCGGGCGAGAAAAGTCACGAGTGGCAGTTCTATTTCTCCGGCTCCTCGTCCTTGAGAATGACTTTCACTTTCACGATGCGACGTTCGTCGAGTTCCATTACCTCGAATGTGCAACGTCCAAACGTCGTGCGCTCGTGCAGTTCCGGGAAGTCGCCTTTCACCTCGAGAAGTAAGCCAGCCAGCGTGTCGGCCTCACCTTGCACGGATTCGAAGTATTCATCGTCGAGTTTCAACGTGCGAGTGAAATCTGTCAGCAAGGTCTTTCCCTCGAAAATGAACGTGTTGTGATTCAGTCTGACGTACGAGCGCTCGTCTTCGTCGTATTCATCGCTGATTTCTCCCACTATCTCTTCGATGATATCTTCCATCGTAACGATGCCGCTGGTGCCTCCGAATTCATCTACCACGATTGCTATGTGAACTTTGTCGCGCTGAAAGTCGCGCAACAGGTCGTCGATCATCTTCGTTTCGGGCACGAAATACGGAGGTCTGATGAGACTTTGCCACCGAAAGTTCGCGGGCTTTCCGAGATGCGGCAGTAAGTCTTTGATGTAAAGCACGCCCTTTATGTTGTCTTGCGACCCTTGGTAAACGGGAATTCGGCTGTAGTTGTTCTCGACAATACACTTCAGCACTTCAGGAAACGGCGTCCGTATCTCCAAATCCACGATATCCATGCGGCTCGTCATCACTTCGCGCGCCATTTCTCCGCCAAAGCGAATTATTCCCTGAAGCATGCTACTCTCCTCTGCGATGTCTCGTTTGTCGGTCAACTCCATTGCCTTTTCGAGGTCATCGACCGTCAGACTCTGCGGCTCGGCGTGCACAAATCGTTCTGTGACGATTCGACTGCGAATTAACACACGACTCAGCGGCGAACACAACTTGGTGAGAACCGACAATGTGGGTGCCGCAAATCGGCAGAAGGCCAACGTACGCTGAGAACTATATATCTTAGGCACAACTTCCCCGAACAACAGCAACAGAAATGTCAGCACAACGGTGAGGCAAACAAACTCGAGCCATTCGACGCCAAACGTCACAGTCTGGATGCAGAAGTAGTTAAGCAACATAATGATGGCCACATTCACCAGATTGTTGCATATTAGAATAGTTGCCAAGAGTCGTTCGCTATCCTCCCGCAAGGACAGAATTTTGGCGTCGCACGCGCGATGACTTTCTTCGATTGTATTCAGGTCGGACGGCGAGAGACTGAAGAAGGCAATCTCGCTGCCGGAAACGAAGGCCGAGCACATCAAAAGCAACAAAGCGGCTACCAAAGCCACCCATGCGCCGGCCGACGGCACCTGAAACGCAATGCTGGAAAAAGATTCTGCCAGTTCGTTAAGGAATTCCATGCTGCAGATGCTTAGAAGGGTGCCTGCACGGGGTCAGCCGCAGGCGCTGCAGGTTTCTCGGCAGCAGGTGTGGTAGCCTTGGGTGTGAGCAGTTCCATCGAGTCGGCCCAAATCTCGGTTACGTAGCGCTTCACGCCGTTTCTGTCGTCGTAGCTGCGAGAATGTATCTTTCCTTCTATATAAAGTTTGTCGCCCTTGTGCACATATTTTTCTACCAACTCTGCCAACTGTCGCCACAACACTACGTTGTGCCACTCGGTGCGGTCGGGAACTACGGTTCCGTTGGCCATTGTGTAACCTCGCTCCGTGGTGGCAAGTCGGACGCTGGCCACGCAAACTCCCTGATCCATGTATCGAATCTCGGGTTCCATGCCCACATTGCCGATTAACATCGCTTTGTTCATATCTTATCTCCTTTGTTTGGGTACAAAGTTAAGGCTTTTATTCGTCGCGTCCAAACATGTGCGGGATTTTCTCGCAAATCCTTTCCATCAGCCGCGGCTGTGGAAGCGCAGAAAACTGCGCGTCGTCTGCCCAAAAACCACACGTGGTTTCTGAAAAACTACACGTCGCATCGGCCGATGCCACACGTCGCGGCTCGAGTTGCCACAGCGAGGCATGAATGAGTTGATGCGTAAGCTGGTGAGTTATCTCGGGCACGAGGAGCGTCAGGCGGCTGTCGGGGAAACGCTTTTCGAGTTCCACAGCCGAGAGCGGGGCCTCACTTTCCACCAGCGGGAACTGATAAAGCCCTTGCCAGATATCGCCAGACGGGCGGCGCTCAAGCATGATATCTCCGGACGCGGAGCGCAGCAGCAGATATGTGAAGTATCGGTGGCGTACCTTCGTGCGGCGCTGCTTGCAGGGCAACTCGCCAACTCGCCGGCGGGCAAAGCCCAGACACAAATCGTTGAGCGGACACGCCGTACAATCGGGAGCAGAAGGCGTGCAGAGGAGCGCGCCGAAATCCATCAGCGACTGGTTGTAAAGTGCAGGACGACGGCGGTCGAGCATTTCGTCGGCCAAGGCGCGGAACGTTTTGTGCCCCAGCGTGGTATCAATCGGCGTGTCGGTACACGTAAAACGCGAGAGAACCCGATAGACATTGCCGTCGAGCACTGCAAACGGCGCGTCGAAGGCCAGGCTCATCACAGCCGCTGCCGTGTACTCTCCCACTCCGCGCAGCGAACGCAACGCATCGTAGTCGGTCGGGAAACCGCCCATCGCCACAGCCTGACGGGCGGCAGCCAGCAGATTGCGGGCACGACTGTAATATCCCAAGCCCTGCCACAGACGCAGCACCTCCACTTCCTCGGCCGCGGCAAGCGACTCCACCGTGGGGAAACGCGAGACGAAGCGCAGATAGTATTCCATCCCCTGCGCCACACGTGTCTGCTGCAAAATCACTTCGCTAATCCAAATCAAGTACGGGTCGCGAGTATGACGCCACGGCAAATCTCGGCCGTTGCGCCCATACCAATCCTCTATGCGAAGTGCAAACTCCTGAACCATCACAAACTAAATTTCAGGCTGCAAACATACAAATTTTCCACGCAACAGCCACCAAAATGCCCGGCGAGATGCATTTTTCGTCAAAAAAAGAGGCAAAAGCTTTCCCGTTACACGGAATTTTACTAATTTTGCAGTTCGAAAACCGAATTTTCAAGAGTATTAACCCATAAAATCACACATTATGCCAAACGGAAAGAAGCATAAAAGGCACAAGATGGCCACACACAAGCGTAAGAAGAGACTGAGAAAAAACAGGCATAAGAGCAAGTAAATCCTGTCTCAGCTGAGAAATTGCTCGGTGGCGCGCATTAGCCGGGTCACCGAGCCTTTTTATAGAAAGGTTATGACGAGCGAAGTCTTTATTGACGTACAACCGCAAAAAATTGCCATTGCCCTAACCGAAGACAAACGCCTGGTAGAATATCAGGAAGAAGGGCAGTCGGCATCTTTTGCCGTGGGAAACGTGTATCTGGCAAAGGTGAGAAAACTCATGCCGGGCCTGAATGCATGTTTCGTAAGCGTAGGACACGAACATGACGCCTTTCTACATTATCTCGACCTCGGCCCGCAATTTAATTCCTACGCCAAGTATCTGAAGCAGGTGCTTAGCGACAAAAAAAATCTCTACCCTTTCTCGAAAGCCAGCATACAGCCGGAACTGGGAAAGGAAGGCAGCATTCAGAATTCCCTCAAGCAGGGCCAGGAAATTCTGGTGCAGATAATCAAGGAGCCCATCAGCACAAAAGGACCGCGCCTCACGTGCGAAATTTCTTTTCCAGGCCGATACCTAGTGCTGACACCCTTCGAAGACACCGTTTCCGTGTCGAGCAAAATCAAAAACGCAGAAGAGCGGAACAGACTTAAGCTGGTAATCCAGAGCATCAAACCCAAGAATTGCGGAGTTATCGTTCGCACCGTCGCAGAAGGCAAGCGCGTGGCCGAACTCGACCAAGAGATGAAAGTTCTCTACGCCCGCTGGGAAGAAGTGCTCCGACGCGCACAAAAAGCAAAAGAACTGCCGGCACTCGTATATGAAGAGACGAGCCGCGCAGTGGGAATGCTTCGCGATCTTTTTAACACCAGCTACGAAAACATTTACGTCAGCCAGGAAGCCGTATATCAAGAGGTGAAAAACTACGTGACGCTCATCGCACCCGACAGGGCCGGCGTAGTGAAGCTCTACAAAGGCAGCCTGCCGATTTTCGACAACTTCGACATAACGCGGCAAATAAAGTCGGTATTCGGTCGTACGGTGTCTTACAAACACGGTGCGTACCTTATTATTGAACACACCGAAGCGTTGCACGTGGTGGATGTAAACAGCGGAAATCGGACGCGAAACGCAGAAAACCAGGAAGCAAACGCGCTGGAAGTAAATCTGGGCGCGGCAGACGAACTGGCTCGCCAACTTCGCCTGCGCGACATGGGCGGCATCATCGTTGTTGACTTCATCGACATGAAGTTGCCCGAGGACCGCCAGAAACTCTACGAGCACATGTGCGAGAACATGAAGCGCGATCGTGCACGTCACAACATTCTGCCGCTCTCAAAGTTCGGCCTGATGCAGATAACGCGACAGCGAGTACGCCCGGTGATGGAGGTCAAAGTAGAAGAAACCTGCCCCACTTGCCACGGAGAAGGCACGATAAAAAGCAGTTTCCTCTTCCACAAAGTGCTCGACGGCAAGGTTAAAATGCTTGTCTACAGGCTGGGCATAAAAAAATTCACACTGCACGTTCACCCGTATATCGCAGCCTATTTGAATAAGGGCATCATGTCGATAAAAAGAAAGTGGCAGTTGAAATACGGATTCGGCGTGCGAGTCATCCCCAGCCAGAAGCTGGCATTTCTGGAATATCAGTTCTTCGATGCCGACGGCCAAGAGCTGGATCTGAAGGAAGAAATCGAGATAAGATAAAGGCAACACACAGTAATGAGGGGAGTCGCACGCGTCTCCCCTCATTATTATTTGCAATTATTCGGATACGACACGCAGTTTCCGTCGGAACGACGTGTGGAAAAAACAAAACCGCGCGTGGAAATCCGAGGGACTCAAGCCAGTTCGCTCAGCTCGAGCCAGCGCATCGATTTTTCGTCGAGTTCTTGCTGCAACTGCGGCAGCCGGATGCTCTTCTGAGTGATGTCGTCCACGCTCAGTTGGCCGCTGCTCAGCGCCGTCTCTATGTCGCGCTTCTCCTGTTCCAGCCGCTCGATGTCAGATTCGAGCGCCGCATACTCCTGTTTTTCCTTGAACGACATTTTTCGCGGCCGCTCGGAGGTGTGTCTTTCTGCCGTATGGGTCGGAGTGGCAGGTGCTGCAGATTTCTTCTGGGCTGCATCACGCTCCTCGAGCGCCTCCCACTCTCGGAATTGCGTATAGTTGCCGGGGAAATCCTTCACTACGCCGTCGCCGCGGAACACGAGCAAATGGTCCACCACGCGGTCCATAAAATAGCGGTCGTGGCTCACAACGATGACGCAGCCTTGGAAATCCTGCAAATACTGCTCCAGAATCTGAAGTGTGACGATGTCGAGGTCGTTCGTCGGCTCGTCGAGAACCAGGAAATTGGGCGCCTGCATCAAAACTGTGCAGAGATGTAACCGACGTTTCTCGCCGCCGGAAAGTTTATATATGTAGCTCTGCTGTTGCAACGGCGTGAACATAAAATGCTGGAGAAACTGCATTGCCGAGAGATGACGGCCGCCGCCAAGGTCAATGAACTCGGCATATTTCCGGACGGCGTCGATAACCTTCATTTGCTCGTCGAATTTCATTCCCTCCTGACTGAAGTATCCGAATTTCACCGTCTCACCAACTACGAAACGCCCCGAGTCGGGCTGCACTTCGCCCATCAGCATCTTCACAAACGTGCTCTTGCCGGTGCCGTTGTCGCCCACGATACCCATCTTCTCGAAGCGCGAGAAATTGTAATAGAAGTCGCGCAGTATCACTTTTCGCTGTTCCGGCTCGCCGACGGGCTGGCCGTTCCGAGTACGCAACGGGAAGGATTTGCTCACATACTGTGCCTCGAAAATCTTGCTTCCAATGTAAGCAGAGCGCGTCTCGAGCCGCACTTGCTTTTCTTCGAGCCGGCGCTTGGCCACCTGCTGCAGTTCGTAGAATGCCTCTTCGCGATAACGCGCCTTGTGACCGCGTGCCTGCGGCATCCGACGCATCCATTCCAACTCGGTGCGGTAGAGATTGTTGGCGCGCGCCACTTCGCTCCGAGCCGCGTCGAGGCGTTCCTGACGCTTCTCGAGGTAATAGGCATAATTGCCACGATAGGAATAGATGGTTTCGTCGTCGAGTTCCAGGATTTCGTTACATACGCGGTCGAGGAAGTAGCGGTCGTGCGTCACCATCAGCAGCGTAACATTGCTCCGCCGCAGGTGGTTTTCGAGCCATTCAATCATAGTGAGATCGAGATGATTCGTGGGTTCGTCCAAAATAAGGAAGTCAGGCTCAGTGATAAGCACGTTTGCCAGCGCAACACGCTTCAACTGCCCGCCAGAGAGCTGTCGCAGCGGTTTGTCGAACTCGTCGATGGCCAACCGGCTCAGGATGGCTTTGCTCCGCGTCTCGTAGTCCCACGCTTTCTGATGGTCCATACGATCGAGAATCTCCTGCAAATTCGGATTTCCGGGCGTTGACATACAGGTTTCGTACTCTCGTATGAGATTTGTCACCTCGTTGCCGTGCCAGAAACACGCCTCAATGACGGTCAGGTCCTCGGGATAATGCGGCGTCTGCTCGAGGTATCCCACACGCAGCCCATTGCGATAGACCACCTGACCTTCGTCGGCCGAATCGGTGCCTGCCAGAATGTTCAGCAGCGTGCTCTTGCCCGTTCCGTTCTTCGCGATGAGGCCTACCTTCTGCCCTTGGCCGATGCCAAACGACAGGTCGGCGAAGAGACAACGGTCGCCCACACGACGAGTCAGACTTTGTACTTGTAGATAAGATACCATGCAAAAATTTTATGCAAAAGTAGTAAAAATCCCACAGACAGCCGTAATTTCGGCGGGAATGTTTGGACAAAAAAAGAAAAAAGACTATCTTTGCACCGAAATTCAAGGAAAGGGCTGCAATTCTGCACGACCCAATTAATCCCCCAACTAACATTCTTATAATTTTTACACGCAATTTTATTATGTACATCAAGAGTGAACTTGAGGCAAAAAGCATGGATGAGTTGCTATTGCTGGCAAAAAAAGAAAATGCCGAACTCTCTAACGACAAAGCAACCCTTATCTATAATATTATAGACGCTGCTTCTATGCAGGACACACGCATACAGGCAGCACAGCCACAGCCAAAAAAACGCGGACGGAAGTCGAAAGCCGAAAAAGAGGCTGAAGCAACCGAGGAAAGCACCGTGAAGCAGGAGGAAACCGAAGCGCCGGCGCCCAAGAAACGCGGCCGGAAGACGAAGGCAGAGAAGGAGGCTGAGGCAGCTGAAGCACAGCCGAAAGCTGAAGAGAAAACGGCACAACCCGCAGAAGAACCTGCCGAGGCTCCCACTCGCAAGCGTCGCAAACGCATTGGCGAAGCACGTGCCGAAGCAGACCAGGCGATGGAAGCTGCAGCCGTGGCTGTGAAAACAAAGAAAAAGGAAGTTCCACTGACGGAAGACGAGGAGATGCAAATGCTGGAACAAGACGAAGAAACTGTGGCAACAGACGTGGCCGAGACAAAACCACGTGTTGCAGGAAAAGCCATCAGCGACGATTTCATCATCATACAAGACATCCCGTCGGTAGACGACATGGCACAGGACTTCGAACCGGCTCCACTTATTCAGGAAACAGAGCGCGAAGAAGAAATTGCCGAGCCTGAGACACGCGTTACGGCAGCCCCTGCACTGATACAGAGAAAGGAAGAAACGCGCTACGACTTTGGAGAAAATATCCGTGGCGAAGGAGTGCTGGAGGTGATGAACGAGGGATACGGATTCCTGCGCAGCAGCGACTACAATTACCTCAGCAGCCCAGACGATATATACGTCAGCACTCAGCTGATACGCCAATATGGACTCAAGACGGGCGACGTAGTGGAAGGTCCGGTGCGTCCGCCGCGAGACAACGAGAAGTTCTTCCCGCTGATTAAAGTGACGCAAATAAACGGATGCAACCCACAGGTAACGCGCAACAGGAGCCCGTTCGAAAACTTGACACCACTTTTCCCCGACGAGAAGTTCCAGTTGTGCAGCGGACAGAACGATTCGCTGTCGGCTCGCGTGGTGGATCTCTTCGCACCCATCGGCAAAGGACAGCGTGCCCTCATTGTGGCACAGCCAAAGACGGGAAAGACACTTTTGATGAAAGACATCGCAAATGCCATAGCCGCCAACCATCCTGAGGCATATCTGATGATGCTGCTCATCGACGAGCGACCCGAGGAAGTAACCGACATGGCTCGCACGGTGAAGGCCGAAGTGATTGCAAGCACCTTCGACGAACCAGCCGAGCGCCACGTAAAAATTGCAGGCATCGTGCTGGAAAAAGCAAAGCGAATGGTGGAATGCGGCCACGACGTTGTGATTTTCCTCGACTCCATTACGCGACTGGCACGCGCATACAACACAGTTTCGCCGGCAAGTGGAAAAGTGCTGAGCGGAGGTGTGGACGCAAACGCGCTGCACAAGCCCAAACGATTCTTCGGTGCGGCCAGAAATATTGAGAACGGCGGCAGCCTGACTATCATTGCCACCGCCCTGATAGACACAGGAAGCAAGATGGACGAAGTCATCTTCGAGGAATTCAAAGGCACGGGAAACATGGAACTGCAGTTAGACAGAATCCTCAGCAATAAGCGAATTTTCCCGGCCGTAAACATCGTAGCCAGCAGTACGCGCCGCGACGACTTGCTGCAAGACCGTCTCACGCTCGACCGCATGTGGATTTTGCGCAAATACCTCAGCGACATGAACCCCATTGAGGCCATGACAGAAGTGAAGAGCCGCCTTGAGGGTACAAAAAACAACGAGGAGTTTCTGATGAGCATGAACTCGTAGAAAAAATACTGCCTTATGCGACGTGTTTTCCTGACCATAACCTGCGTCATTGCGACACTTGCTTTCGCACAAAACGACGCGAGCCTCTACCTGAAACTAAAGGGGCTGGAGCCAACAGACACGCTCACCCTTGAGTGGGGCGCGACGAACAAGACTACGAGCCCGACCTTTGCACAACAAGGTGCCAAAGGCGAAAACAACTTCTCCATCAGCCTGCAAGAACCGCGCCTCATCTTGGTGGGAGTGAAAGGATACGCCGGCGAATACGAGATTGTGCTGTCGCCAGGCGAAAAAGCAAGCGTCACAGGCCTGGTTAAGAAGAAACGAAACGAGAAACACAACGATGTGTTTTTCCAAAAGATGCACGCCAACGGAGCGAAACATCAGGCGGCTTACGAAAAAGCACTGCACGTATACAAACAGCATCAAGACAGCATCGACATAAAGGTGTTCAATGAGTACAAAGACGTACATCGTTTTATGGAAAAGGCGAAACACGACAACAATGAGGAAGCCATCGCCGAGATGTACCAAACGATGCACGGAGAAAGCTACATCGACCGCGTGATGAATACCTTCTTGGAACGCGAGCATTTCCTCTACGAAACAGTGGAAAAATACAGCGGAGATTTCATGGGACCGCTGTTGCTGCTTCGTCTGGCAGGCCGATTGGACAAGTCCTACCAGCCACTTTACGACAAAATGGGCGAGGGCGCAAAGAATTCGGCCTACGGACGCGAAGTGAAAGAAGAAGTTTATCCGCTGACGCTCGTCGGAACCAAAGCTCTGCCTGTGACAGTAACGGATACTGAAGGAAATGAGAAAGAAGTCTCCTTTTACGGACCTGGCGTAAAGTACACATTAATAGACTTCTGGGCAAGCTGGTGCGAGCCGTGCAGGAAGGAAATTCCAAACCTCAAGTTGATTTACGAGCGATACGCCGACAAAGGGCTCAGAATTGTAAGTATCAGCGCCGATGCAATTGTCGAGGACTGGGACGAGAGCCTCAAAGAACTGAAAATGCCGTGGCAGAACTACATAGATTTGAGCCGCGAAGCGATAAAGCAATACAACGTGCAATACATTCCAAAAGTCATTCTCGTAGATAGCAAAGGCAATATCATCGAAGAGAAACTGCGAGGCAAGGAAATCTCCGACGCGCTGGACAAACTATTCTAAGCCAGGGAAATAATTCGGTATAGCAGAAAAAGCAAAAACACATATAGTTAAAATCACTTAAAACGTCGCATTCAGCCATACAAAACGAAGTTTTGGCGAATGCGACGCTTCGTTTTTTCAACTTTTTTCCGTACCTTTGCACCCGATTTTACGTATTATATATAATAAGGTATAGCATTTTTATTTTCGACAAATGAATCAAACAAAATATCGAACTATGAGAAAGAATTTCAGAAAGGTCGTACTGACCAGTGCAACAGCCCTGCTCGTTCTTAGCTCCTGCGGAGGCAAGGGACAACAGCAGCAGTCTATCGTAGAATACCCCACCGTAAAAGTGGAGAAGGCCGACATCACACTCGAAACCCGCTATAGCGCCACGATTCGCGGCCGTCAGGATATCGAAGTTTACCCGCAGGTGGGCGGCACACTGCAGCGACTGCTCGTTACGGAAGGGCAGACAGTAAAAAAAGGACAGACACTTTTCATCATAGACCAAGTGCCGTATCAGGCTGCCCTCAACACGGCAGAAGCAGCACTGAAGGCCGCAAAGGCACAAGAGGCCACGGCACAACTGAGCTACGACAGCCGGAAGAAACTTTTCGACGAGGAGGTCGTGAGCGATTTCGACTTGCAAACCGCACAAAATACACTTCTCTCGGCCAAAGCCTCGGTTGCCCAAGCCGAAGCACAGGTGGTGAACGCCAGAAACTCGCTGTCGTACACCGTGGTTAAAAGCCCGGCCGACGGCGTCGTAGGCACGTTGCCTTTCAGACAAGGTGCACTGGTGGGACCGAGCATGCCTCAGTCGCTGACTACCGTGTCTGACAACAACCAAATGTACGTTTACTTTAGCATGAACGAAGCGCAGTTCCTCCAACTCACGCGCCAGAACGGCAGCGTGGAGAACGCCATTGCCAACATGCCAGCTGTGGAGCTGCAACTCGTGGACGGCAGCATCTACGAACTGAAAGGCAAGGTGGAGTCGGCCAGCGGCGTGGTGGACCGCGCAACGGGCAGCGTACAGCTGAGAGCCGTGTTCGACAATCCCAACCACATGCTGCATTCCGGTTCGACGGGCAACGTAATTATTCCGCAGACGCTCAAAGACGCACTGCTGATACCCGCCACCGCAGCAGCTCAAACGCAGGATAAATACAGAGTATACGCCGTAGATAAGGATGGTGTGGCTCACAGCCAGATTATCTCCATCCTACCCCAGAATAACGGCAAGCAGTTTATCGTGACGGAAGGCATCGCCGAAGGTACCGAGATAGTTGCCGAGGGAGCAAACATGGTGAAGGACGACCAGCAAGTGAAGTCAGTTAATAAATAAGTAGCTGAAGAAAAGAAATTATGAAAGGCAATATCTTTATCAAACGCCCTGTGATGGCTTTGTCAATAGCCATCGTCATCTTACTTTTGGGCGGCATCTCATACTTTAACTTGCCCGTGGAGCAATTCCCCGACATTGCGCCGCCAACGGTTGTCGTTAGCGCCACTTATCCTGGCGCGAGCGCCGAGGCAGTAACAAAGGCCGTTGTTCAACCGCTCGAAGAAAGTATCAACGGTGTGGAGAATATGATGTACATGACATCGACCACCACCAACTCCGGTAGCGCTACGATTACAGTTTTCTTCAAGCAGGGTACGAATCCCGACATGGCAGCCGTGAACGTGCAGAACCGCGTTTCGATGGCACAGGGTTTGCTGCCGCAGGAAGTGACGATGATTGGCGTCACAACCTTCAAGCGGCAGACTTCTTTCCTGCAGATTAATGCGCTGGTGAGCGACGTGCCAGAGTACGATCAGAACTTCATGGCCAACTATATGAACATCAACGTCACGCCACAACTCAAGAGAATTCAGGGCGTGGGTGAAGTTTTTGCGCTGGGTGCTGCATATTCGTTGCGCATATGGATGAAACCTGAGGTAATGGCCCAATACAGACTCATTCCCTCCGATATTACTGGCTGTCTGGCAGAACAAAACTTGGAGGCCGCAGTCGGAAAGTTGGGCGAAAAACCTGTCGAAGGCGGACATGGAGACGACGTAAACAATGTGTATCAGTACACGATGCGATATACAGGCCGTCTGAAAAGTGTGGAAGAGTTTGAGAATATCGTTATCACAGCAAAGCCCGACGGGAGCCTGCTTCATCTGAAAGATGTCGCCGACATAGAATTGGGACAGGCAGACTATGGCTACAGCGGAATGGTGAACGGAAAACCATCCGTGCAGTTCATGGCTTTCCAGTTGGCAGGTGCTAACGCAAAAGAGACGAACGACCGCTTCACGGCCAAGCTGCAAGAACTGAGCAAAGACCTGCCGAAAGGAATGCATTTCACGCAGATGATGTCGAGCAACGACTTCTTGCTGGAATCGATGGCTAACGTAGAAGAAACGCTGGTCATCGCAATTCTGCTGGTAATCCTCGTAGTTTATTTCTTCCTGCAAGATTTCAAAGCCACACTCATCCCTTCCATCTCCATTATCATCTCATTGGTGGGAACATTTGCGGCACTTCAGGTGGCTGGCTTCACACTCAACTTGCTTACGCTATTTGCTCTGGTGCTTGCCATCGGAACGGTGGTGGATGACGCCATCGTGGTGGTGGAAGCTGTGCAAGCCAAGTTCGACGCAGGCTACAAGAGTGCTTATCAGGCTACGAAGGATGCGTTGGCAGACGTAACAATGGCCGTAATATCTTGCACATTCGTATTTATGGCTGTGTTTATTCCCGTTACGATGATGGGCGGCACGAGCGGCATGTTCTACACGCAGTTCGGTATCACGCTGGCCACGGCCGTCGGCATTTCGTGCGTCAGCGCCCTCGTGGTATGTCCAGCCCTTTGTGCCATGCTGATGCGCCCAAGCGACGGTAGTAAGAGCGCCAAGAGCTTCAACGGCCGTGTTCGTGCAGCCTACAACGCGTCGTTCGGCGCCGTCATGCGCAAATATAGCCGCTATCTCCACGGTGTGGTGAATCACCGCTGGGTTGCGTGGGGCAGCGTGGTGGCAGCCTTCGTATTGCTATATCTCACCATGACGAATCTGCCCAAAGGCCTCGTGCCGCAGGAAGACCAAGGCGTGCTGATGGTGAACGTCACATGTGCTCCGGGCTCGAATCTCGGTGTCACAGAAAAAGTGCTGGACAAGGTACAGGAGATTATTGCACAAGACGAGGACATACAGGACTTCTCGCGCGTGTCGGGTTATGGTATGATGAGTGGACAAGGCGCAGCCAACGCCATGGTTATCCTCCGCTTGAAGCATTGGAGCAAACGTTCCGGAAACTGGATACCGGGCAGCGGATTCATTCATAACTCGTCCATCAAGAAATATATGCTCATGGGACGGCTGGCCCGCGAAGTGCCGGAGGCTCAAATCTTCGTGTTCGAACCAGGTATGATACCGGGTTACGGTATGGGTTCCAACGTGGACTTGCATCTGCAGGACAAGTCGGACGGCGACAAAGAGAAGTTCCTGGAGATGACACAGAAGTTCCTGGGTGTGCTGAATCAGCGTCCCGAGGTGCAAATGGCGATGACCAGCTACGCGCGCACCTATCCACAATTAAAAGTCGAAGTGGACGCAGCGCAGTGCAAGCGTGCTGGCATTTCGCCGGCAACTGTGCTATCCACACTTGGCAGCTATTGCGGCGGCTCGTACGTCTCGAACTTCAACCAGTTCGGCAAGGTGTATCGCGTGATGTTGCAGGCCGACCCGAAATATCGTACGCAGGAAACAGACCTGTCGAACATGTACGTGCGCAACGGCACAGGTGTTGCGCCACTTTCGCAGTTCGTCAAGCTGACTCCCGTGCTTGGGCCGGAGAATGACACACGTTTCAACCTGTTCTCCGAAATCAGCATTATGTGCTCGCCCTCTCAAGGATATACTTCCACGGACGTGATGCGCGCCATCGAAGAGGTGAAACAGCAGACGCTGCCCGATTTCATTTCATACGAGTACGGCAGCATTTCGCGCGAAGAGCACCAGACAATGGGTTCGAATCAGACGATACTCATCTATGCGGTGTGTGTCATCCTCATTTTCCTCATTCTGTCTTCGCTCTACGAAAGTTTCTTTGTTCCCTTCTCGGTCATACTTTCCGTACCTGCGGGCTTGATGGGTTCGTTCGCCTTCGCGTGGTTGTGGAACCAAATATATAAGGTATTCCCTCCCATCGGCCAGATAGAAAATAATATCTACCTGCAAACAGGTGTGATTATGCTCATCGGACTGCTGGCAAAGACAGCCATCCTTATCACAGAGTTCGCGCTCGAGCGCCGGCGCAAAGGCATGGGCATCGTGGAAGCGGCTTACGCAGCTGCAGAAGCACGCTTGCGTCCCATCCTGATGACGGTTCTCACCTGCGTACTTGGCATGATGCCGCTGCTCTTCTCTACTGGAGCCGGCGCAAATGGCAACCGCACGATTGGTGTAGG
This sequence comes from uncultured Bacteroidales bacterium, assembly GCA_902787575.1. Classification (GTDB taxonomy): domain Bacteria; phylum Bacteroidota; class Bacteroidia; order Bacteroidales; family Bacteroidaceae; genus Physcousia. The sequence goes on from CADAGX010000015.1 coordinate 163,366, forward strand.
CGTAGTGGGAGGAATGGTTGTAGGTACTGCCGCAATCCTCTTTACGGTGCCTGTCTTCTTTATCTTCTTCGAGTGGATTCAGGAGAAAGTGCGTCCCGCAATGAAAGAAGAGGCCGACCAGCAGTTCCTGAAGGAACGCGAAAGGATTAACGCCGAAAGGGAAGAATTCAAAAACGACTAAATCATATCTAAAATGACAAAGATGAGATATACAGTTCTGGTGCTCTGCACTGCACTTCTGAGCAGTTGTGGCATCTTCAAGAACTATGAACGGCCGGCAGACATAACGGCCGACGGAATTTTTGGCGACGCACAGAGCGGCGAGAAAGGCTTGGGCGATCTGGAATGGCGCCAGCTGTTCACAGACCCGACACTTCAGACACTCATCGAGAAGGCACTGGCGCAGAATAGCAACATGCGGCAGGCCGACCTGCGCATCGAGGAAGCGCAGAACAACCTGAAAGCGGCCCGCCTGGCTTTCGCACCCAGCTTGGCATTCACGCCCAGCGGAACAATTAGCGGCATCATAGACCCGTACGACCGCGACAAGTATAAGGCCGTGATGGGCAACGGAGCCAGCAAAACGTACTCTTTCCCGCTGGCGCTGAACTGGCAGATAGACTGTTTCGGCACGCTGCGCAATACAAAGAAAGGCCGTGAAGTGGCCGTAGAGCACATGAAAAGCGTGCGGCAAGCCGTGCAAACGGCGCTGGTGGCCAACGTAGCAAATCTTTACTACACGCTGGCGATGCTCGATCAGCAGCTGGCCATCGCACAAGAGACCACACAGAAATGGGAGAAGACGCTACAGATGACGCGACACCTCATGGAGGCAGGACAGGCCAACAAAGCCGCAGTGGCAAGCACGGAAGCCAACTTCTGGTCTATCAAATCCAGCGTGGTAACCATCGAATACAACATCCGACAGGTGGAAAATGCGCTGTGCACCATTCTGGGACAGACGCCGGGCCACGTAAGTCGCGGCGCACTCACGTCCTTCAGCGTGCCAGCCGTATGCGAAACAGGACTGCCCATCGGTTTGCTGAGCCGTCGGCCGGATGTAAAGCAGGCAGAGCTGGCGCTGGCCAGCGCGTTCTACAACAAGAACATAGCTAAGGCCGCATTCTATCCCTCGCTCACACTTTCAGCCACGGGTCAGTATGCAAATTCAGTCACGGGTGCAGGAATTGTGAATCCCGGCGGCATCATCATGGCCGCAGTAGCCAGTTTGGCACAGCCCATCTTCCAAAACGGCAAGATTCGCGCTGCATACAAGAACAGCAAGGCGGAGATGGAGATTGCCACCATCGGCTTCCAGCAGAAACTGCTCGACGCAGGCGCCGAAGTGAACAACGCAATGGCAGCCATACGTGCCGACCGAGAGGAAAAGACCTTCATCGACAATCAGGTGAAGAGCTATCAGGACGCAGTGGACGCCAACGAAAAACTTTTCCGCCAAAGCAATTACAACTATCTGAACGTGCTTACGGCACAGAGCGGCCTTCTCAACGCGCAGCTCAACCAGACAGCTAACGACTTCCAACTCGTGGCAGACGTCATCACGCTCTATCAGGCTTTGGGCGGCGGAGCCGACACCAACGCAGAGTAAGCGTCACATCAGATAAGACGTAAGGCTCCCTCGGCACAAGCTGAGGGAGCCTTTTTTATAGCGACGCGTCGCAAGTGAAAATGCGACGTGTAGTTTTCATTCACGCGACGTGTAGTTTTCGCTCACGCCACACGTCGCATTTTTCAAGGCAAAGGCAGGCGAAAAAAAAGTGCGCCTCACCTTACGGAGAAGCGCACATTGTACGTTCAGGAAATAACGGGCTGAATCAGCCACGATAAGCCTTAGAAAGGCAGGTCCTCACCAGGATTCGAAGCAAAGGGCGCGCCGGCAGTCAAGTCGGCAGGTGCGGCCGTCGGAGCAGCACTCGCTGCAGGAGCAGCCGAGGGTGCGGGCGCAGGGCCAAAAGGTGCGGCGTCAGGCTGAGCAACGGGCGCAGCAGCGTCCTGATTGCGGTCCACGCGGAAAGCACGAATACTATTGAACCAACGGCCGTTGAACTCGCGGGCATCCACGTCGAAACTTACAGTCACCACCTCTCCCAGCTGGAGATTAAACTGCTGCATCTTGTCGGCGCCGAATACTTCGAAATACATCTTTCGAGGAAACTGCTGATCGACAGATTCTATCACATACTGTCCGCAAATCCACTCATTGCCCGTCCTGGAAGAAGTGCCTCGACGAGGCTCCAGAACTTGGATAATCTTTCCTGTAAAATCCATATCGTTACTAAAAATATTAAATGTTTCGGGCCACAAAGTTACTAAAAAAATTATAAAACCGACTTTTTCCATTTAATTTTTTTGCTGTCTCACGGAAAATGTCTAAATTTGCTGTAAAATACAGTAAACTTCAAGAATATGAATTTCAAGGTCTCAAGTTCGGCTTTCTACAGCCGCCTCATCGCTGCCAGCAAGGTGCTGAGCAGCAAGAATTCCATGCCTATTTTGGATTGTTTCCTGCTGGACGTTAAGAACGGCAACGTCACGATTACGGCATCCGACAGCGAAAAGTATTTCATCACAAGCGTGCCCACCATCGAACAAAGCGAGGATGCCAGCTTCTGCATCCCTGCCAAGACGATTATCGACTCTATAAAAGAATTGGCCGAGCAGCCCATAAATCTGGAATTCAACCCGCAAACGCTGGAAGTAAAGGGCACCCACAGCAGTGGCTCCTTCAGTGTGGTCGGTCAGGACGCTGCGCCCTACCCCATGCCTAAGACCGTAGGCGCAGATGCCACGTGTCTGAAGATGCCGGCCGAAGTGCTGCTCAACGGCATCAACCGCTGCCTTTTTGCGACGGCAAACGACGAAATCCGACTTGTGATGAATGGTATCTACCTCGACATCATGCCCGAACAAATCGTTTTTGCTGGCACAGACGGTCGTAAGTTGGTTCGCAACATCAATCACAGCATTCAGAGTGGACTGACAGCAGGCTTCATACTGCCGAAAAAGGTGTGTGCCATCCTGAAATCCGTGCTGAGCAAGGACGAGGAAGAAGTCGTCATAACCTTCGATGCCGACAAAGCCAGCATAAAAAGCGAGGATATGACCATGCATTTCCGCCTGATAGAAGGACGCTATCCGAACTACAACGCCGTGATTCCGCAGAACAATCCTTACACTGCCACGGTAGATCGCCAAGCTTTGGCCAGCGCGTTGAAGCGCGTCAGCGTCTTCTGCAACCAAAGCAGCGGCCTCGTGAAAGTGGAACTTGCCAACAACAAACTCCGCCTGACGGGTCAGGACAACGAATACGCCACGAGCGCCGAGGAATTCCTCGTGTGTGACTATTCCAGCACACCCATCAGCATCGGATTTAGCTGCCAGTTCCTGCTCGAGATTACAAGCATCCTCGAGGGCGAAAGCCTTACCATCGAAGTGGCCGACCCGAGCCGTCCAGGCGTAATACGTCCCGCAGAAGAGAATCCGCAGGACGAACTGCTGATGCTGCTCATGCCAATGCGCGTAGAAGACTGAAAAAAGGATACTGCATGAAACTGAATCTGAAGGCGCCAATCGTATTTTTCGACCTCGAGACCACAGGACTGGATCTTGTCACGGATCGAATCGTGGAATTGTGCTACATCCGCATAGAACCGAACGGCAACGAGGAAGCTCGCTCCATGCGATTGAACCCAGAAATGCACATCGCAGAGAGCGCGAGCAAGGTGCACGGAATCTATGATGACGACGTACGCGACTGCCCCACGTTTCGCGAGGTGGCTCCCGCTCTGGCGGAAACATTCCGCGGCGCGGACTTGGCCGGATTCAATAGCAACAAATTCGACATTCCGATGCTTGCCGAGGAATTCATGCGCGCAGGCAGCGACATAGACCTCGCGCAGTGTCGGCGAATCGACGTGCAGAATATCTACCACAAGCTGGAGCGACGTACGCTGGTAGCAGCCTACAAGTTCTATTGCAACAAGGACCTTGAGAACGCCCACAGCGCGTTGGCCGACACCCGCGCCACGTACGAAGTGCTGATGGCTCAGCTGGACAAATATCCTCAGGAACTGAAGAACGATATCGACTTCCTCGCCGAATATTCCTCCATGAGCCATGACGTGGATCTGGCCGGGCGATTTGTCTATGACGAACACGGCAACGAGATTGTGAACTTCGGCAAGTACAAAGGTCGCAGCGTGAAGGAAGTGCTACTTCGCGACCCCGGATATTATGGATGGGTCATGCAGAGCAACTTCACGCTCAACACCAAGCAAGCCCTCACGCGGCTGAAACTGAAATACACTGGACGGTAAAGCATATGCTGGAAGGTAAAAAAATAGTGCTGGGCATCACTGGCGGCATTGCAGCCTACAAGTCGTGCTTCCTCGCGCGGGAACTCATCCGCCGAGGCGCAGAAGTGCAGACTGTGCTCACGCCGGCAGCCAAAGAATTTGTCACACCGCTCACGCTGAGCACGCTGACACGTCATCCCGTAGTGAGCGAATTCTTCGACCGCCGCGACGGTTCATGGCATTCACACGTGGATTTAGGTTTGTGGGCCGATGCCATGATCGTTGCACCAGCCACCGCCAATACAATTGGCAAGATGGCGCACGGAATTGCCGACAACATGCTCGTGACAACATACCTCAGTATGAAAGCGCCCGTGTTTGTCGCGCCAGCTATGGACCTTGACATGTACGCCCATCCCACGACGCAGGAAAACCTGCAACGCCTCGTTTCGCACGGCGTACACATCATCGAACCTGGTACAGGCTTTCTGGCCAGCCAACTCGAAGGCAAGGGACGCATGGAAGAGCCCGACAAAATCGCAGATGTGATAGACGACTTTTTTGCTCCGAAAGACTTGCAAGGAAAAAACATACTGGTGACAGCCGGCCCGACATACGAGAAAATAGATCCCGTGCGCTTCATAGGCAACTATAGCTCAGGCAAAATGGGCTTTGCGCTGGCCGAAGAATGTGCCCGCCGCGGCGCACACGTCGAACTGGTATGTGGCCCAGTGTCGCTCCAGACGAAGCAAAATATCAGTCGCACGGATGTGGAGAGCGCAAACGAGATGTACGAAGCCACGGTGTCGCGCTTCGAAAACGTAGATGCAGCCATACTTTGTGCAGCGGTGGCCGACTTTACTCCTACAGAGACAGCCACCCAGAAAATTAAGCGCAAGGGCGACCAACTCACCCTCACGTTGAAACCCACGCACGACATTGCAGCCGAGCTGGGCCGCCGCAAGCGCCACCAGTGCCTTGTGGGCTTTGCGCTCGAGACAAACGACGAACAGACGCACGCACACGAGAAACTGCAGAAAAAGAACCTCGACCTCATCGTGCTCAACAGCCTGCGCGACGAAGGCGCCGGCTTCCGCGTCGATACGAACAAGGTGACGCTCATCACGCCGCAGGCAGAAACGCCGCTGCCACTGCTCCCAAAGACAGACGTGGCACGCGAGATTGTAAATTCGTTAGCCAAACTTCTGAATGAGAAGTAATAGATTCATAGGATGTCTCGCCGTTCTGCTCGTACTGGCTGTGCCAGCGCAGGCGCAGGAGTTGCAAGCCAAGGTTGTCATCAACCGGCAGCAAGTCTCGAACACGAAGAGCGAAGTTTTCGACGCGTTGGAAAAGAAAATCACCGATTTCCTGAACGACCGCCAATGGACGGAAATAAAGATGCGCGAGAACGAAAAAATTCAATGCAACTTCCACATTACCGTAAACACGTACAGCGCCACCGACAACTCGTTCACCTGCACGCTTTTGGTGAGCAGCAACCGTCCTGTGTGGGGCAGTAATTACTCTACGACGGCCTACATGGTACGTGACGGCCAGTTCAATTTCAATTTCCGCGAGGCAGACCAACTGGAATTCAACGCCAACAACATAGACAACAACCTTGTTGCCATGCTTGCGTACTATGCTTACGTCATCATCGGCATGGACTTGGACACGATGTCACTGCTCGGAGGTACGGATATCTTGCATCAGGCCGAGGATATCGTCAGCGCGGGACAAAGTTTAGACTTCCCCGGATGGAAAGCTTTCGACGATGCCAAGAACCGTTTCGGGCTGTTAAATGATTATCTCGACGGGTCAATGGAACCGATGCGACAGTTGCAATACGAATATCACCGCCTTGGTCTCGACCGAATGTCCGAGTCGCCAGACTCGGCACGGGCCGCCATTGCCGAGTCGCTGGAGCTGCTCGACCAAGCCAGGAAAGCCCGCACCATGAGTCAGGTGCCGCAACTTTTTTCGGAGTACAAGCGCGAAGAGTTGATTAACATCTTCGGCAAGGGCACTCGCGAAGAGAAAGACCGCGCCTACGAAATTCTGTTTGCCGTGGATGCCTCGCAGAACGAAGCTTGGCAAAAGATTAAAAAATAATTATGCTACGTCATCTACATATCCGCAACTTTGCGCTTATCGAAGAACTGGACGTTGATTTTTCCGAAGGATTCTCGGTGATAACCGGCGAGACAGGCGCGGGAAAATCTATTCTGCTTGGCGCCATCGGTCTCATACTTGGCCAGCGCGCTGACACGCAAAGCGTCAAGGAGGGAGCCGCAAAGTGTGTCATCGAAGCCACTTTCGGACTGCGCGGATACGCGCTGAAATCTTTTTTCGACGAGAACGACTTCGACTACGACGAGGACGCGTGTGTGCTGCGGCGCGAACTTACTGCGGCGGGAAAGAGCAGAGCGTACATAAACGACTCGCCAGCCACGCTGCAACAGATGAAACAGCTCGGCGACAGGCTCATCGACATACATTCGCAGCATCAGAATCTGCTTTTGCGCGACCAGAACTTTCAACTCAACATTCTCGACACGATGGCCGGCACGGAGCAGGAACTGCACCACTACCGGCAACTTTACGCACAACTGCGAGAAGCTGAGCAGGCACTCGCCGAAGCCATCGAAAGCACAGAGAAAAACAAGGCTGAGGCTGATTATCTCGACTACCAGCTGCAGCAGTTGCACGACTTCGACCCGCAAGCCGGAGAAGACAGCGAGCTGGAGGAGGAACAGCGCGCGCTGAGCCACGCCGAAGACATCAAAACAGCACTCTTCCGTGCCGACGCACTGCTCAGCGAGGCCGACGAAGCCATCATTCCCACGCTTCGCACGGCACGAAACACGCTGCAAGAAATCTGCGACGTCTTCCCGCGCGTAGAATCGCTGGCCGAGAGAATCGATTCGGCATACATCGATTTGAAAGACGTCAGCGAGGAGTTGGCTTCGCTGGCCGAGGACATAGAGTACAATCCGGCACGTCTCGACCAAGTAAATGCACGTCTCGACCAACTCTACACGCTGCAAAAAAAACACGGCGTGCAGACGGCAGCCGAACTGGAAGCCTTGATGCACGACATCGAGAGCCGTCTCCAACAAGTTTCGAACGCAGAGGAACAGATTGCCGCACTGCAGCAAAATCTCTCCCAAGTGAAGGCGCTCACAAAAGCACAGGCCGACAAGCTTACAAACTTGCGGCGGAAAAAAATTTCCGACGTGCAGGAAATTGTAAAACAACGCTTGGAAATGCTCGGTATGACGCGTGGAATTCTAAAGATTGACCTCACGCAAACCGAGTTGCGTCCCGACGGACAAGACCGCGCCACGTTCCTCTTCTCGGCCAACGAAGGCAGCACACCGCGTCCCATAGCCGACGTAGCCTCGGGCGGCGAGGTGTCCCGACTGATGCTGGCCCTCAAAGATATGACTACCGAGCGTCGCGCCCTTCCCACCCTCGTGTTCGACGAGATAGACACAGGCGTCAGCGGCCGCATAGCAGAGGGCATGGCGCAGATAATGGAGCGCATGGCCGGAGCAGACAGGCAGGTAATTGCCATCACTCACCTGCCGCAAATCGCGGCGCGTGGGCAGAACCACTACGCTGTCTACAAGGAGGAATCCGAAAACCAAACGCGGAGCCACATCCGACGCCTGCACCCCGACGAGCGCGTCATGGAGATTGCTCACATGCTGAGCGGCAAAAACGTTACGGCCGCAGCCATCAGCAACGCAAAAGAACTGTTATCACGATGAAACATACTTACACGACACTCATACTCCTCGCCGCATGCCTGACACTGCAGGCCAAAACTTCCAAATTCCTCACCAAAAGCCGCGCCGCACAGGTCACCGTCATAGCCACAGATGCCAGCGGCACGCTACACGAGGCACAAGGCGTATTTGTGAGCGCCGACGGCCAGATTGTGACGGATTACGACGCGCTAAAGGGAGCCGTCAAGGCCACTGTCATAGGCGCCAACGGACGCGAGTGGAGTGTCCGCTACGTTTTGGGCGCCAATAGCATGTACAACGTGGCGCGAATTTGCGTCAGCCTCACGGAAAAAGAAAAAGTGGAATTCCTGACGCCAGCGACGCAAAGCGCCACAGCCGGCACGCCCGTCTTCGTGCTGCCAAATGCGAAAGCCGACAAGAAGGCGCTCGCGACAACCGACACCATTGCGGCGGCCGAAAAATTCCGCGAGACGTACGACTACTACACGCTCTCGCACGAACTTAGCGAACGTCAGGCGGGCTGTCCCGTACTGAACGAGGCGGGCGAACTTGTGGGACTCGTACAATTGGCCACAAAGAACGGCCAGAACAGCTACGCCATAGGTGCGCGCTTCGCCACCGACCTCAGCATTGCAGCCATCGACGCCGGCAACAACGACCTTCGCAGCATACAGTTGCAAAAACGCCTGCCGGATGGCGAGCAAGCAGCTGCAAGTTACATCTTTCTGCTCTCTGGCAAGGACCGAGACAGCACGCAGTACATGGCATACGTAGACGACTTTATCCGACTTTATCCAGCCAGCGCCTCGGGTTACGTCATGCGAGCCGAGGCACAAGCGGCCGCCGGAAATCTGCCAGCTGCGCTCGAAGCCTACAACACGGGGCTCGCCCAGCCCGGAGTGGCAGCCGACGAACTGCACTTCTCGCTGTCAAAAACCATCTACGGGCTGAACCAGAATCCAAACTACGAGACGTTTCAGGACTGGACACTCGAGAAATCCGTCGAAGAGGCCGCAGCCGCGTACAAAGTAAACGCGCTGCCCGTGTATCTCAATCAGGAGGCCCATGCTCTCTACGCCGCCAAGAAGTATTCCGAAGCGTGCGAAAAGTTTCTCGCCCTCACAAAAACGAATCTGCGCACGCCAGAACTGTTCCTCTACGCCGCACAATGTCTGCAAATGCAGGAGGGAACACCGGCCGACACGCTCATCGCCCTGCAAGACAGCGCGGTGAATTGTTACTCAAGACCCTACCCACGCGAGGCTGCCACAGCCATTCTCATGCGCGCCACCACGCTGGAAAAAGCCGGCCGCACGCGCGACGCCATCCGCGACCTCAACGAATACGAGCATCTGACAGGCAATCTGAATGCAAACTTCTACTACGAACGCGAGCAAATGGAGGTGAAATGCCGGATGTATCCTGCAGCCATGAACGATATCGAACGTGCCATTCGTCTCGCTCCCACGGAGCCGCTTTATTATGCCGAGTGCGCCGCACTGAATTATCGTGTCGGACAGACAGACGACGCCATGCACTATGCCGAAAAAGCCATTGAGTTGGCACCGGATTATGCCGACGCATACCGGATTCTGGGCGTCTGTCTCCACGACAAGGGCAAGCCAGAGGCACGAAAGTACCTGCAGAAAGCCGTGGAACTGGGCGACAAACTGGCACAAAACGTGCTCGACAAAATGAAATGAGACAGGCCGTAGAGTCATACATCAAGCGTCACAACCTGCTCCGCGACGGCCAGCAAGTGCTGGTGGCGCTCAGCGGCGGCGCAGATTCGGTTTGCCTTTTGCTCATACTACAGCAGCTGGGCTACAAACCGACAGCTCTTCACTGCAACTTTCACCTGCGCGGCGAAGAATCCGACCGCGACGAGCGTTTCGTTCGCACGCTGTGCGAGAAATACGACATTACGCTCCACGTCCGCCACTTTCAGACGCGCGAATATGCGCTGCAGCACCACATAAGTATCGAGATGGCGGCGCGCGACCTCCGCTACGACTGGTTCCGCCATGTGTGCCGCGAGCAAAGCCTGCCGATAGCCGTAGCCCACCACCGCGGAGACCAAGCCGAGACGCTGCTACTAAATCTGCTGCGAGGCACGGGGCTGCGCGGACTGGCTGGCATGATGCCGCGCAACGGCGATGTCATCCGTCCGCTGCTGTGCGTCTCGCGCCAAGAGATACTCAGTTTCCTTCAGTCCTGCGGGCAAGACTACGTCACCGACAGCACAAACCTGCAGCGCGACGCAACACGCAATGCCGTGCGGCTCGACCTGCTGCCCATGCTGCAGCAGTTTAATCCACAAGTGGAGGAAGCACTGGCGCGTACGTGCGATTACGCGCGCGATACCTTATATATATATGAGCAGCGCGTCAGCGAACTTTTCAGCCAGCACGGCATAACGGACGAAAACTTCAGCCTGCAGGCGCTGAAGGACGCGCCAGAGTTGCCAATCATGCTGCACGAATGGCTGCGCGGAAAGGGATTTAACCACGCGCAGGAGTGCGAAATCCTGCAAGCCAAAGGCGGGCGGAACAAAAAGTGGCTGAGCCCGACTCACACGCTTCACCTCTCCACCGCTGGCCTGCAGCTCGTAAGCCGACAGGCGCGTGTGCCGCAGTACGAAATCGTACAAGAGATTGTCGAAAAGGTGGAGCGCAATAATCCGCACGCAGCCTTCTTCGATGCTGCGCAGCTGCAGCAACCACTGACACTGCGCGCCGTACGCAAAGCCGACCGCATGGTTCCCTTCGGCATGAAAGGCAGCAAGCTCGTGAGCCACATCATGCGCGACAGCCACCTCACGCCAGCGCAACGCCAGCAGCAGATGGCCCTCTGCCAGGGCGACGAGATAATCTGGCTCGTGAACCTAAAAGCCAGCAATCTGTACCGCGTAACCGACGCGACAAAGGTGATACTGCGCATCTCTGTGCGCGAGAAACCGAACACGGAAGAAGACATCCTATAAACAACCGCATAAAACGCTACAAAATATGAGCATCATCAAGTGTCCCGAATGTCAGCAGCCAGTTTCTACGATGGCCGGCACATGTCCCCACTGCGGAACGCCGATTGCGGGGAATATTACGAAATGTCCCAGCTGTCAGAACTTTATACTCAAGGAGCAAGAAGTCTGCCCGCACTGCGGAAAAGCGATACAAACACCTGCCGAACCGCAGGTCGCCACGGCACAGACGAAACCAGCCGCAGCCACTCCGCCGCAGCAGAAGCCGAAGAAACGTAGCTACGGCTGCCTAAAAAGCATGATAGCATTCCTGCTGGTGGCAGCAATCGCAGGCGCCGGCGGCTGGTACTGGTATCAGCGGCGCACGGAGCAACGCGAGGCGGCAGACTACGCCCTGCTGGAAAACGTAACGAACCCGCAGTTCTACGAGCAGTTCCTCACAGACCATCCAAACAGCATCTACTGCGAGAACGTGCGACGCCGCCGCGAAAAATTACTGGAGGAGACCGCCGAATGGGAGGCCGTGGCACGCTCGCGCAGCCGCATCGAAATACTGAAGTTCCTGCAGGCACACCCGAAGTCGGTGCGTCAGAGGGAATGCAACGACATGCTCGACTCCATCGACTGGAACGACGCACTCAGCATCGGCACGCTCGAAGCCATGAGCAACTACCTGTCGAACCATCCGAACGGCCTCTACGCAGCCGAGGCATCGGAGCAGATGAACGAGCTGGGACGCTCGCGCATCTCGCCCGAGGAACGTAGTATCATCTACGGCGTGCTGGACGCATTTTTCACGCAGGGCATGGCTCGGCAAGATACGGCCACCATATCGCGGCTGACGCAGGACATTCGCTTCTGCGGCACGCCGAGTGCCACGCCCCAGCAAGTGTTACAGTTCATGCAGTCGAAGCAGGCAGCCGACGTTATCGGCCTTCATTATCTCGTTAACACCGACCTGAATCTGAGACGCGAAACGCTGGAGGACGGCAAACTGGGCTTCGCAGTGGATTTCTCGCTCGAGGAAACTCTCAGTCGCACGGATGCCAACCAGCCCAACTGCCACACGTATCGTGTGTCGGCACAGCTGAACGCTGAGCGGCGAATCGTGCAAATGAACATTCGATGAGTCATCACAAGGAGATTCTGCGGCTGGCGCTGCCGTCTGTCGTCACAAACATCACGGTGCCACTGCTGGCGCTGGCCGACACAGCCATCGTAGGCCACCTGGGACAGGCAGCATTCATCGGTGCAACGGCCATCGGCGGAACCATCTTCAGCATGATTTACTGGATATTTGCCTTCCTGCGCATGGGTACCACAGGTCTGGTGGCTCAGGCTCGCGGCAGGCAAGACCGGTCGGAGGCTCGCACAATTCTGGTTCGCGCCCTACGTCTGTCGGTCTGCATCAGCACGTTGCTGCTGATACTACAGATGCCAATCCTACGTGTGGCGCTCTATTTCATGGCGCCCGCGCCCGAAGTCTCGCAGCTCGCCTCGCTGTATTTCCGAATCGTCGTTTGGGGAGCGCCGGCAGTACTGGCACAATACGTACTTACGGGCTGGTACATCGGAGAGCAGGACACGCGCTCGCCCATGTTGGTGGCGCTGGCGCAAAACCTGCTCAACGTGGCGCTGAGCCTGACACTGGTGTACGTAGCACGAATGGGCTTTGCCGGCGTAGCCATGGGCACCGTCCTCTCGCAATGGGCAGGTCTGCTCTTTGCCATCGGGCTGCTACGCCCATACATCCGAGGGGCAAAAAGTTCGCTGCCACCTGTCGATACCACAGAGACGGCCACCTGGCGCCAGATGCTACGCGTGAACAGCGACATTTTCCTGCGCACGGTTTGCCTTGTGGCGGTGACCGTCAGTTTTACAGCCGCAGGCAGCCGACAGGGCGAACTCACGCTGTCGGCCAACATGCTGCTGATGCAACTTTTTATCCTCTATTCCTACTTTACCGACGGGCTGGCCAATGCCGCCGAAGCGTTGGCCGGAAAATGGGACGGCGCAGGCTGCCGCCGCGAACTGCACCAGACGGTGCGCTGCCTGTTTGCGCAGGGCGCTGTCGTGTCGGCCGCCTTCTGCCTGCTCTACCTGCTGGGCGGACGAACGCTGCTGGCGCTGCTCACCAACGTGGAAACCGTGCGGCTGACAGCTGCCACCTATCTGCCCTGGGCGTCGTTGATACCCATAGTGGCGCTGCCGGCAATGGTGTGGGACGGAGTTTTCATCGGACTGACATGGACGCGGGGAATGCTTGGCAGCATGTTTCTGGCCATGTGCCTCTTCTTCGCTCTGCTGACGTGCTGCCAGCAGTTGGGCAACCACGCGCTGTGGCTGGCTTTCGACAGCTACCTTCTGGCGCGCGGCACGATACAAACCTGCTATGTAATCAGAAAATCAAATCGTCATGAATTTTAACGGCATACTCATCGGGCTGGGGACCTTCCTCATCATTGGGATTTTTCATCCCCTCGTGATAAAATCTGAATACCACTTCGGCCGTCGCATCTGGCTGGCGTTCTTTTTGGGCGGCCTCGTGTTCTGCGCGCTCAGCCTCTTCTGCAAAAACCAGATTGCAAGCATACTGTTGGGAGTTGCGGCCTTCTCTGCCTTCTGGGGCATAGGCGAAGTGTTCCACCAGCACAAGCGGGTGCAACGCGGATGGTTCCCCATGAATCCAAAACGGAAAGCCGACTACGAAAAACCTGCGGGCGAGAAATAAAATTCCACCTCGTGGAAAAAATTTTCTCACGCGCCGAAAGAGAAAAACTACACGTCGCTTGGCAGGCGGCCCAACGCGTCCTAACGCATATTCTCGGCCACAAAGTGCAGCGGCAGCAGCGACTTGGCGTCTGGCAAGACGTGAATGCCGTCTTCGCCATAGAGCAGAATGCGCATGGGACGGCCGAAACGATGTTCCGTCTCGAGTATCACCTGCCGGCACGCGCCACACGGCGTAATTGGCGCAGCCAGGAAATGTCCCTTCGTCTGCGCGGCGATGGCCAGCGCCACGACAGATTGCTCGGGATGCTGCGCCGCAGCTGCATACAACGCAGTCCGTTCTGCACACATGCCAGAAGGAAATGCTGCGGCCTCCTGATTGCTGCCGCAGAAGATCGTGCCGTCAGAAAGACGTGCCGCGGCGCCGACCTGAAAGTTCGAGTAAGGAGCAAAACTCGTCTCGGTGGCCCGCTTGGCGGCATTCACCAATTCCAAATCCTCGGCCGAGAGTTCCTCGGGACTATACACAACAATATGGCTGACAACGTCGTATTTCTTCATATCATACGAAATAATCGATTTTTCACGGCAAATATACGCAAACTTTTCCTTTTACCATAATTTTTTCGTAACTTTGCGGCCCTATATCACAGGTTTATGAAAAATCTCAGAGCCTTCATCCTCTCGCTTCTGATGTCCGCGGCCACAATTGTCTGCGCCCAGCGGACAAATCAGGCGTATTGGACCTACATTGACACGTATAAAAATCTGGCTATCGAACAGATGCAGAAATATCGCATACCCGCCAGCATCACGCTGGCACAAGGTTTGCTGGAAAGTGCAGCCGGACGCAGCACGCTGGCCACCGAGGCCAACAACCACTTCGGCATAAAAGTGGGAAACTGGTCGGGGCCCTACGTACTGCGAAACGACGATGCGCCGAACGAGAAGTTCCGCAAATACAAATCAGCGCGTGAATCGTACGAAGACCACTCGCGCTTTCTGCAGGGCAGAAGGTATCAGGCACTTTTTCAGCTCGACATTACAGATTACAAAGGGTGGGCACACGGCCTGAAAAAGGCCGGATACGCCACGAATCCCGTCTATGCAGAGAGTCTCATACATATTATTGAGATGTACAACCTGCAGCAGTTCGACCGCAAGCAGACAAAAACGACGCGCGAAACGCTGAAACTGCCCGCCAACGACTTCTTTGACCGCCACACCGTCTATAAAAACAACAAAAACTACTTCATAATTGTGGAAGTGGGTGACGATATGGCCACCATAAGCCGTCAGACCGGCGTAAGCCTGCGCAAACTTTACAGCTACAACGACCTGCCGCGCGATTATGCCCCGACGCAGGGCGATATTCTCTACCTACAGAAAAAACGCAAGCAGGCGTCGAAGGCATTCAAGCACTACCCCATCCACATTGTGGAGCGCAACCAGAGCATCTTCGACGTGGCGCAGCTCTATGGCATAAGGCTGAAAAATCTCTACGAACTGAACCAACTCGGACCGGAATACGTGCCACAGGTGGGCGACATACTGCGTATCCGCTAAACCAAAGGCCGCAAACAGAAATCACACGTA
>CADAGX010000016.1 GCA_902787575.1 uncultured Bacteroidales bacterium
TATAGAAGAAGATGAAAAAGACGAATAATAGTGAATTTCTTCCGTCAAATGAAGATGTGACACAGTTCTTAATGCTAAGAGAACTGGCCCAAGGGTTATATGACGAAATGAAGGATTTGTCAAAAAAATCTCCTAACGAGACTCTTAACCAATTTAAGATTAAGAGTCTGAATCGGGTACTGACACCAATCAAAGAGATTTTAAAGAAGGAACCTACAGCATTGTTTCTTGATGTCTTGGAAGAATCCTCGTTACCCACGAATAGTGATATTGTAATAATATTTTCTCGGTATCTTACTTCAATACAGAAGTTTGAGGATAGGTATCATAGGGTTGATCCACTTAAGCATTCGAAAAGGTGGAATACTAAGGAAAACCCGATTAAAGTATGACACAAGATGAGAAGTGGCTGTTGAAATACAATGAGGTGGTTGCGTTTATTGAAAACAATAAGCGGAACCCTTCTAAGCACCGGTTAGAAGAGCATGATATGCTTAACTGGCTCAAGGCTAATAGGAAGAAGATGAATGCCGGGGAGATGAAGGAGGAACGGCTTGTGAAATTTAAGAAGCTGCTGGCGTTGATGGAAGGGTATAAAAGGAAGAATCAGTACCATTAGCCATTCGGGGACATGGCATTTATATTACACTCACTCCTTTTCCCAAATACGACGAAGAGGGAAATGTAGTATATGAAGATAAACAGATAAAAGAGATACACTTTGCATGCAAAGGATATTGTGACCATAAGTCATGTCAACCTCTTAAAGTTCATTATCGTGGTCAATGGGAAGATATTGACGAACTAAAGAATCCCACAACGTGGATAAAACTTTTGATGGCTTTCATCAATGGAATATATGATAATCATGATTTAAGTGCAGAAGTATTTAAGACAATGAAGCGAATGTTCACACGAAGTTATCCTTATGTTGCTCGAAATATGACTTCTAAAGAAAAAGAGCGTGTTAGAACACTGCTGCAATTCGGATTGATGGATTAATGTTAGTAACTCCCCCTCTTAAGCACGAATACATAAATTATCTGAGATAGTGTTTTGATGAGCGATACTTTTAACATTTTAACAATTAACAAATAGATTTTGTGGCTCTGATCCATTTAATCATAAGATAAGGGCGAGGGAACCGTTAATCTCTCATAGAGAAAAGGGCTCATCTGAGGTAAACCTGCTCACGTTATTTTGAATTATATATATATGTAAATATATGTTTGAAGCAATACAAACTACAGGCGGTGTATTACATCCGTCAGACATTGAGTTCATAAACAAATGCATCTGCGAAGTGTTCAATTGTGAACCTCAAGATATCACAGAATTGCAGCCTTTGCAAAAAGGATTGTCAAACTCAGTTTTGTCTTTCCGTTATAATGGCGGAAAGTATGTTTTCCGTTATCCTGGTTTAGGCTCAGAAATACTTATTGACCGTGGGCGCGAGTCTATTGTACAAAAGCAGATAGAAGAAGCCGGTGTAGATACTTCATTGGTGGCGATGAGTGTCCGCTATGGTTGGAGAATTTCTAGATTTGTAAAGACAAGAACATTTCAGTACCACGATGTGAATGATATGGTTAGAGGTATTCTCCAAATCAGGAAACTTCATTCTGCTAAGCCAAAGGTTCGGTGGGAGTTTGACATCAAGGAGAAGTGGGAGTCTATCCGCGATATGACACCAGCGGACAAGTATGGTGAAAACTATGCTGATTTCCCTGAATTCAAAGAAGTCAAGGAACGTATATATAAGCTCTACGAATTAGCAAAGACAGATGGCATTAAGAAATGTTTGACACATGGAGATTGCCGAGATGAAAACTTCTTGATTAATGACAACGAAATTCATTTGATTGACTGGGAGTATGCTGGATATGGTGATCCTGGCTTTGATATTGGTTCTTATGTCTGCGGTGGTGACCATTCTGAGGAAGAGGTTGACAGAATACTGTTCACCTATTTTGGTCGTAAACCATCTATTAATGAGCAGAGACATTTCTATGCCTATATTGCTATCACGGGTTTCTTTTATATGCACTGGACCATGTATAAAGAATCCCAAGGTCAGGTTATTGGATACCTAAAACCTCAGTGGTATCATTTTGCAAAAGAATATAGCAAGAAAGCATTGCCATTGTATAACGAATAAAAAGATAATGATATGACATACATAGTATTAGTAGCCGGTCAAGGCAAGAACCTTCAGCCTTTAACGCTAAGTCACCCCAAAACCCTATATAAGTTGGATGGTAAGACTACCGTTCTCCAGCGCCTTGTTCGTTCTATACGGAAGCATGACAAAGAAGCTGAGATCGTAGTGGTAGTTGGCTTTATGTACAAACACATCCAGAAAGAACTGGAGGATGACAATGTGACATTTGTGCACAATCCGTTCTATTCTGTTACGAGTTCAATGGGCTCACTGTGGTTTGCTAAGGCTTACCTCCAAAGAGAAAACGTTGCAATCATCAATGGCGACATTGTGGTGAGTGATAAGCTGATGAACGACGTTATTTGTGCTCATACTGATGTGCCGTATGTTCTATTAGATAGCAAGTGTACGGAAGGCAATAAGTATAACGTTCAAGTGCAAGGTGAAAAGGTCTGTGTAATGAGTAAAAATCTTACAGAGTTCATAGGTAATTACGCGAGCGTAACAAAACTGGATGCAGTATCTTCTCGTTTTGTGCTGGAGCAACTTAATCAGATGGTGAACGAAGGCATGTATAATCTTTTCTTTGAGGACGCTTTGGTTCAGATGATATTTGATAAGAATTTTGAGTTGTATTACATGGACATTAAGGATTATCAATGGACAGAGGTTGATAATGTTGATGACTTGTTGAAAGCTCGTCAAATTCAAGCTGAAAGTAAAAAGTAATAAGTAATATGTTTAAATCGGAAGAATGAATTACGCTATTATTATAGCAGGCGGAGTAGGAAGCCGTCTGGGTGCGCCTGTACCTAAGCAATTTGTGGAGGTGTTGGGCAAACCTGTAATTGCCTATACAATGGAACATTTCCAGAACCATCCAGAGATTGACGCTATTGAATTGGTTTGTGTAGATGGATATCAAGACCACTTGAAGGCAATAACAGAGAAATACGGTATAACTAAATTACTCAAGATAGTCAAAGGTGGCTCTGAATATGAACGTTCAATCATGAACGGTGTAGCAGGTCTTGAAGGAATAGCAAAACTAGGCGATATTGTGACTATTCACTGGGCCGCATCACCATTCCTTTCCGAAGAAATGATTACAGACAATCTTCGTGTGTGTGGAGAGAAAGGCAATGCCATCACAGCAAGCTACTCATATCTCCTTTATGGTAGTAATGATGGTGATTGTTCTTTGAAGGCCATCAATCGTGAATCGTTCATGACTCTTTCTGCGCCTCAATCATTCCGTTACGAAGTAATTACAGACTTATATAAGCAGGTAGAGGAAAAGCATTTGTTTGAAACAATAGATGAACGTCATACTACTGTTTTCATGGCTGAGTTGGGAATACCGCTCTATTTCTCAAAAGG
This sequence comes from uncultured Bacteroidales bacterium, assembly GCA_902787575.1. Taxonomy (GTDB): domain Bacteria; phylum Bacteroidota; class Bacteroidia; order Bacteroidales; family Bacteroidaceae; genus Physcousia. The sequence goes on from CADAGX010000016.1 coordinate 3,542, forward strand.
TAGCCATACAAACATTAAAATAACGACTAAGGAGGATATAGATTTGTTCTTGGGCTATCAGTTGGCAAAAAAATACAAGAAGGAGCATCCTGAAGAATGGGATTAACAATAGAGAGAGGTGCATAGAAGGATGGACGAGTCACTGAAACAACTGAAAATTAAGGCAGATGTCGTTTTCTTGGGTGATTCTTTGACATATTATGGTGACTTTGCTCTTGTCATTCTAGATAAAGTGGTTTGCAACCTCGGATTACGGGGAAATACTATTTAAGTTCTCTCCCGGGGCTGCAGAGCTGCCCTGTCATCGGGTGGTGAACAAGGAGGGACGCACGGCTCCTGGATGGAGTAAGCAACGGGCATTATTGGAGGAAGAGGGCGTTCGGTTTAAAGCCAATGGGAATGTGGAAATGAGTAGGTTTCTTTGGGAACCTTTACTAATTGAAAATTGATAATTGAAATGAATATTGGAGACAAGGCGCCTGAGATTTTGGGCAAGGACGAACAGGGACGGGAAATCCGCTTGAGCGATTACAAGGGTCGGAGGCTGGTGCTGTATTTTTATCCTAAGGACAATACGAGCGGCTGCACTGCGGAGGCGTGCAGCTTGCGCGACCGCTATTCGGAATTGCAAGGGAGAGGATACGAGGTGGTGGGCGTGAGCCGTGATTCGGCCGCGTCGCACCAGAAGTTTAAGGCGAAGCACGAACTGCCCTTCCCGCTGATTGCTGATGTGGACCATGTGCTGCTTGAGGCCATGGGCGCATGGGGCGAGAAGTCGATGTATGGCAAGAAGACGATAGGCACCATCCGCACGACTTTCATCATTAATGAGGAAGGAATCATCGAGCAGATTTTTTCTGGCAAGCAAGTCCGAACAAAGGAGCATGCCAGTCAGATTCTGGATGCCTGAAGTGAGTGCCGCATAATCATCCCAACTAAACTCGGAGAGAGAAACGAAAGGAAGAATTCATGGCGAAGAAAGTTTTTGTCAGCGGTTGTTACGACTTGCTCCACTCGGGGCACGTGGAGTTTTTCCGTCAGGCGGCACAGTATGGCGACTTGTATGTGGGGATTGGTTCGGACCAGACAATTCTGGGTTACAAGCATCACCGGACGGTTTACTCCGAGCAGGAGCGCCTCTTCATGGTAAAGAGCATCCGCTACGTGAAGGACGCATACATCAATGCGGGCAGTGGCGTGATGGATTTTGTGCCCACACTGGATATCGTGAAGCCCGATATCCTGGTTGTGAACAGCGATGGCGGGAATGACGAGAAGCGCCGCCTGTGTGCTGAACGCGGAATCGAGTATGTGGTGCTCGAGCGGGTGCCGCAGCAGGGGTTGCAGGCGCGTTCTTCCACCGCCCTGAAGAAGACGGAGAGTCAGATACCCACGCGTCTCGACCTTGCCGGCACGTGGATCGACCAGCCGTATGTCTCTTGCCACGCGCCGGGCTGGGCCATTACCATCTCTTTGGAGCCGACTTTCGACGTGCGGGAGCGTTGCGGCCTCTCGACATCGACTCGCAACATGATTAAGAAAATTTGGCCATACCAGTTGCCCAATATGAATCCCGAGATGCTGGCGAAGCTGGTGTTCTGTTTCGAGAACGACCCGGAGCGCAGCGACGGAATCATCAGCGGGGCGCAGGATTCCATTGGCATTTGTGTGCCTGGGCTCAGCAGGCATTATTACGACAATCGCTTCTGGCCCGAGAAGATAGAGACTTGTCTGGACGAGGCCGTTCTGCAGTGGCTCGAGGCGCACTTGGTGATGATTCCGATGCAGCCGCGCCAGCCGGGTTGCTCTGTGGTGGAGGGGAAAGACATCACTGCGCCCAAGGTGAAGGCTTTGGCACGTGCAGCGGACGACTGCTGGCAGGCCATACTGCGGATGCAACTCGAGGAGTTCGCAGCCGCCTACCGTGCCAGCTTCGATGCGCAGGTGGCCATGTTCCCGGCCATGGTGCAGGGCAGCGTGCCGCGGTACATCCGAGAGTATTCTGCCCTGCCCGAAGTCCTCGCCTGGAAGATGCCGGGCGCAGGCGGGGGCGGCTATTTGGCTTGCGTGGTGAGCGACGCAGCCCGCTTCTCATCAGTTCACAGCGAAGCAATTCGCCTAACAATTCGTCGTTCCGGCTTCTAAAACTTTGGCCGTTGGCCGTTGGCTCTTTAAAGAAGTATTATGAGAGATTTTCGCAAATATGAAGTTTGGAAGAAAGCAGTTGACATAGCTGATATGGTGTACGCCATCTGTGGCGGCCTTCCTAAATACGAATTATATGCTCTTGGCGACCAATTAAGAAGAGCGGTCGTTTCAATTTCATCCAATATAGCAGAAGGTGCCTCAAGGACTTCTACAACTGAGTTTATTCATTTTCTCGAGATAGCCATGGGTCCTGCTTTTGAGGTTGAGACTCAATTATTCATAGCAAAGAAACGCAACTATGTTAGTGAGGAAGTATATTTGAATTGTGTAAAAGACCTCCAGTCTTTAGAACGTCAGTTGAACACTTTCATTACAACGCTGAAATGAGACAAAGCCAAAAGCCAAAAACCAAAAGCCAAAGTATCGTCGCCAGACGATATTTACTCCCTTTCGTGGCCGTCACCTCGCTTTTTGCGCTCTGGGGCTTTGCCAACGACATCACCAACCCCATGGTGGCAGCCTTCCAGACGCTGATGGAGCTGCCTGCTGCCAAGGCCAGCCTCATTCAGTTTGCCTTTTATGGCGGGTATGCCACCATGGCAGTGCCTGCCGCGCTGTTCATTCGGCGCTTCAGTTACAAGAGCGGCATCCTGTTGGGACTGGCCCTGTATGCCATTGGCGCCTTCCTGTTTATTCCCGCAGCCGCGCGCCAGAGCTTCACTTTCTTCTGCTTCTCGCTGTATATCCTGACCTTTGGCCTTGCCTTTCTCGAAACCACGGCAAACCCGTTCATCCTTTCGCTGGGCAGCAAGCAGAGCGCCACGCGCCGGCTCAACCTCGCGCAGAGTTTTAATCCCGTAGGCTCGCTTGCTGGCATGGCTGTTGCGTCCATGTGCGTGCTGCCCAACCTGCTGTCGGATGCCCGCGATTCGGCCGGGCGCATCCTCTTTCCTGCGCTCTCCGAGGCCGAGAAGGCCAGTATCCGGCTCCACGACTTGGCCGTCATACGCAATCCTTATGTGGCGTTGGGCATCGTGGTGGTGCTCATATTCCTCGTAATAGCCTTCATTCGGGTTCCAGCCACGCATTCGAGCGAAGATGTGCCCGGCAGCGTCCCGTCCTCGCTCTCGCGTCTGTGGCACAACCGCGCTTACCGCGAGGGCGTGGTGGCGCAGGCTTTTTACGTGGCGGCGCAGATAATGGTGTGGACCTTCATCATCCAGTATGCCGACCGCCTTGGCCTCGACAAGTCCACCGCGCAGAACTACAACATTGTGGCCATGTGCCTGTTCCTTTCGGGCCGTTTCGCCTCCACTTTTCTAATGAAGTATGTGAAAGGACAGACGCTGTTGGCGCTTTTTGGCCTTGGCGCAGCGTTCTGCTCGCTGGGTGCCGTGCTGATTGTCGGCCTGCCGGGACTTTATTTCCTAGTGGGGATTAGCTTCTTCATGAGCCTGATGTTCCCCACTATCTACGGCACTGCCCTCGAGTCCGTCCACCAGTCCGATGCCTCGCTAGGCGCCGCGTTTCTGGTGATGGCCATCGTAGGTGGCGCGCTGATGCCTCCGCTGCAGGGCGCGATTATCGACTTTGGCACGATTGCCGGTCATCCGGCAGTGAATGTGAGTTACGTGTTGCCACTGTTGTGCTTCGTGGTGGTGACCCTGTATGGAATAAGACATAGAACGTAAGGATGAAAAGATATTGTCAAACGCTGACGTTGGTAGACGACGAGGAACTTATTGCAAAGTACGTGGAGGCGCACGCCCATGTCTGGCCCGAAATTATCGCCGGGCAGCATCAGGTGGGCATTCTCTCCATGCAGATTTATCGCCGCGACCGTGTACTTTTTATGATTTGTGACACGGTGGACGATTTCGACTGGCATCGCGACATGGCGCGCCTCGCTTCGCTTCCCCGTCAAGCAGACTGGGAGGCCTACGTGGCGCAGTTCCAAGGTGCACTTGCCACGGCTCGCAGCGACGAGAAGTGGCAGCTGATGCAGAAGATATTTGATTCGGAGAGTTAGCATGTCGCACGTGCGACGGAGATTGCAGAGGGCCGATGCTTACGAGCGTCGGCCCTCTGTCGTTTCGCGGCCATGCTGCATCTCCGGAAACCACGAAATATATCTGTGGATTTTGTGTTCTGGATGAAAATCGTTACCTTTGCCCCGCTACAAATGTTGAGCATGTATATTAACCTATAAAGTTTGAAAGATTATGAAGAAGCTGTTTTTGATGGCACTGCTCGCTGTGAGCGTGCTCTCGTGTGCCAATCGTTCGAAAACTGCTGCAGGCGATGCCGCAGCCGACAGTGCTGCAGTGGCTGAGCCCACTGAGCCGCAAGGCAACAATGTGCTGATTGCTTTTTTCTCTGCCACGGGCACCACGCGGGCTGTGGCCGAGAAGATGGTGCACAGTTTCGAAGCCGACCTGTATGAGATTATCCCTGCCGAGCCTTACTCCGAGGCCGACTTGGACTGGCGCAACGCCAAGTCGCGCAGTTCGGTGGAGATGAAGGACGCGAAGGCGCGCCCTGTGCTGGGCAATTCGAACATCCGCGTCTCGAAGTACGAACTGGTGTATCTGGGCTACCCCATTTGGTGGGGCGTGGCTCCGCGTATCATCAATTCTTTTATCGAGAGTCAGCAGTGGGACAGCGTGCGCGTCATCCCGTTTGCCACGAGTGGCGGCAGTCCTGTGGAGCCCAGTGTGGAAGCATTGCGCAAGTCGTATCCCGAGATTCGATTCGAGGACGGCATCCTGTTGAATAACGTTCGCGAGGATGGCCTCTGCGGCGAGATAGAGGAGTAGAAGCCCCACCCCCTATCCCCTCCCGAGGGAGGGGATGCGCCCTTACCAATCACTCCCGCGATTGCCCGAGGGACGGGGGCTTATAACTATGTATTAATGTGATGAAGCAGAAGGTAGCTTTGGTGCTGGCCAGTGGTGGAGCCAAAGGCTTTGCCCACATCGGGGCCATCGAAGTGTTGGAGCACGAGAACTTTGAGGTGGCATCGGTGGCGGGTACCTCCATTGGCGCGCTCATAGGAGGCATCTACGCAGCGGGCGGCCTCGGGAAGGTGAAGGAATGGATGTATTCGCTGAGCCGCGGCAAGATATTCTCGCTGATGGACTTCACGCTGAGCACGCATTCCCTGCTCAAGGGCAACAAACTGATGGATGCCCTGCAGGCGCTCGTGCCCGACCAGCGCATCGAGGACCTGCCCATCCCGTACTGCGCCGTGGCCACAGACATCAAGACGGGCGAGGAAATCGTCATCCGCGAGGGCAGTCTCTTCGAGGCCATACGTGCCTCCATCTCGCTTCCGCTGGTGTTTACGCCCGTGGAGGACGACGACCGACTGCTCATAGACGGCGGCATCACCAACGGCCTGCCGCTGAACCGCGTCAGCCGCACGGAGGGCGACCTGCTAGTGGCCATCAATCTGGAGGACTACGAGTGGGACGAGCCGACGGACACCGGCTCGCCGCGGCTCCTCTCGCTGCCGTTCTTCGGGAAAGTGCGCACGCGAAAGAGTGGGGTGAACGCCAACTATCTGACTATGCTCTATCGCTCGCTCTCCATTGCCATGAAGAAGAATGCCGAACTGATGGTGGAAAATTGCCGCCCGGACATCTATCTGAATGTGGACATGCACGAATTCGGGAGTTTCGACTACGACCAGGCACGCGCCATCGCAGCTCTGGGCCGCGATCAGATGCGAGCAGCCGTGAAACGATACAAGGCATCTGTGGCGTCGCGGGCGGGAAAATTCTGACTGCACGTCGCAACTTTTTTCTCACACGTAATATTCATCGCAAATGAGGGTCGCAATTATTGGTGCAGGCGCAGCGGGCTGTTTTTGTGCAGTCCGCCTCAGTGAGTTGCGGCCCGAGGCAGTGGTGGAGGTATTCGAGGCTGCCGCCCGGCCAATGGTGAAACTCTCGCTTACGGGCGGTGGCCGTTGCAATCTCACCAATACGTTTCGCAGCGTCCGCTCGCTTTCGCAGGTATATCCGCGTGGCGAACGCCTCATGGCGCGTGCCCTGAAGGTCTGGGACCAGCGCGACGTGATGCGCTGGTTCGAGCAGCGCGGAGTGGCGCTGGTGGAGCAGGCGGATGACTGCGTGTTCCCGCGCTCGCAGGACGCGGGGCAGGTGGTGCAGACACTGCTCGCAGCCATGCGCCGCAGCGGAGTGGCGCTCCGTCTCGGGCATAGGCTGCAGCGTGTGGAGCCTCAGTCCGACGGCTACGTGCTGCACTTTGCGGCCGCCGAGCCGCGCTCCTTCGATGCGGTGGTGGTCTGCACCGGAGGCGCCCCCACGATGCAGCGCCTGCAGATGCTGTCCGAGCTCGGGCTGGAATACGTTGCACCCGTGCCTTCGCTCTTCACTTTCTGCATTTCCGACCCGTCGCTTTGTGCGCTCTCGGGTGCCGTGGTGGAGCCGGCTGGCGTCTCGCTCGTAGGCACTCGCTTTCGTGCCGAAGGCGCCCTGCTGGTCACGCATTGGGGCGTGAGCGGTCCGGCCATCCTGAAGCTCAGCTCGTATGCAGCGCGCTGGCTGTCGGAGCACGACTATCGGGCCACGCTGTGTGTCAATTGGCTTGGCGCGGCCAACGAGGACACGGCTCGCAGCCTGCTGCTCGACCTCCGCAGGCGCTATGGGCAACGCCTGATTTCGAGTGCCTGGCCCGAGTGCCTGACAGCGCGGCACTGGGCACTGCTCGTGCACCGCTGCGGCCTGGATGAGAGGATGCGGTGGAACGACCTGTCGGGACGCTTGCTCAATCGCATGGTGGCTGTGCTGACCTCGGACACTTACCCTGTCAGTGGCAAGTATCGCCATAAGGAGGAATTCGTGACTTGTGGCGGCGTTTCGCTCGCCAGCGTTCAACTCTCCACACTCGAGGCCAAGGCCCATCCGCACCTCTACTTCGCAGGCGAGGTGCTCGATGTGGATGCCATCACGGGCGGCTTCAATCTGCAGGCTGCGTGGAGCATGGCCGAGGTGGTGGCGCGAGGCATTGCCGCTAACAGCAAATGACAAGACGTGTTATACATTAACAATCATATAAACCGTTACACGGAGGCCGACATAGAGCGCCTCATGGAGCAGCTGCCCGAGTGGCGGCGCAGTCAGGCCATGCGCTTCCGGCATTTCGAGGGCCGCCGCCAGTCGGTGCTCGCCTATATGGAATTGTGCCGCGGCCTCAGCGAGGAATACGGCATCAGCGAGGTACCGGAATTTCTGTACGACGAACACGGAAAGCCCACACTGGCCAGTTATCCCCACATCCACTTCAGCCTGAGCCATTGCCGCCAAGCGGTGGGCTGTCTGCTGTCGTCTGCACCCTGTGGACTCGACATCGAGACGGTACGACCCCTGCGCGAGAGCCTGATGCGCCATTGCATGAACGAGACGGAGCAGACGCAGATTCTGTCGGCCGAGGAGCCCGCTGTCGCTTTCACCCGTCTGTGGACGCAAAAGGAGGCTGTGCTGAAACTCTTGGGCACGGGGCTGGCTGGCGGACTCAAGGACGCGCTGGAGAATCTGAACGTGAGAGGAATAGCGCTGCATACAGAATTTTGTTTAGGACATTCCGTGCTTCTGAGTACTGCACTTTGCGGTACAGATTCGACAAATTTGGAATGCCAGATTCGACAAATTACAGAATTTTAGGCACATCTGTTTTTTGATATTTAGACACGAAAAAACTTTCTTTTTTCTTTGAAGAAAACATAATTGTACCTATATTTGCGGTGACGAACACCTTATTAACTTTTAAATAGTACAGTTATGACAAAAAAGTTTTTCTATGTGGCAAGCATGATTTTGTGTGCCATGTTTGTTTTTAATGCATGTTCGGATTCGAACGACAGCAAGCCGGCCGTAACACCCGACCCGCAGACTGGAACAGGCATTAGCCAGGGAACTGCAGTGAAACCTGCCAACATGAAGATGTCTGGCCTTTCGGGCTTCGTGTATGACGCAGAGGGAAATGTGCTGTCGGGCGTAACGGTTACCTCCGGAGACGAGACATTCGTCACTGGCTCGGATGGCGGTTTCAAACTCGACAAGGTGAACAGCAAGAGCGGACGTACAATCGTCAAGTTCTCTTGCGGCGGCTATGTGGATGTGGTGCGTTCTTACAATACGAAGGACGGTGACGTCTGGGAAGTGGTGATGCTCTCGTCCTACAATCCGACCAAGTCAGCTTACAAATACTTCAAAGCCACCCAGAGCGCCACGATTGCTACGCCAACCGGCATGAAGGTGGACGTGCAGTCCGACGGCTTGAAGTTCGCCGATCAGGATAGGACAATCAGCCAGTATGATGATGCATCCGTGAATGTGATGTATCTTAGCCCAGACGATGAGACCTTCGCACAGTCCATGCCGGGCGGTGACCTCGCTGCAGTGCGCACGGACGGCTCGGAGGCACAGCTGGTTTCCTACGGTATGACCAAGGTGGATATGGACATCTACGGCTACAAGGCACAGTTGGCTGACGGCAAACCTGCCACGCTGACGTTCCCCGTGCCCGAGAAGTTCAAGGACAATACGCCAGACGAGATTCCTCTGTGGAGCTTCAACGAGGAGACCGGACTCTGGGAAGAGGAAGGAATTGCCACCTACGATGCCACCAATAAGGTTTACGTAGGTACCGTCACTCATTTCTCTTGGGTGAACCTCGACTATCCCGAGAAGCGTGCCACGGTAAAGGTCGTTGTAAAGGACCAGTCGGGTGCCCTGCTGCCCAATGTGAAGGTTGATATTGACGGACAGCGCACATGCTTTACAGACGTGAATGGTGTGGCTGAATGCTACGTGCCCACAAACACCTCGTTCTACGTGACCATCCATTCGGAAGACTACAGCAACTATACTCCCGAAGTGAAGGAGGAAGTTCCTGCAATGCCTCAGGCTGGCGCAGAGAAGACTGTGGAAATCGTGCTTCCCACGCTTGCCCATATCAGCGGCAAGGTTGTGAACAGTGGCAAGGGCAATTCGCTGGCTACACTCTGGATTGAGTACAATGGCAAGGAAACGAAGCGCGTACACAATGACGCTCAGGGCCAGTTCTTCATGAACGCTCCGGCCGACTACAAGGGCGACGCCAAGTTGATGATGCGTTCAAGCGACGGCAAGCTCGAGGCTTACGACATCAAACTCGACGGTCAGGACCACGCTTACACGCTCACCATCAAGACCGACAAGGCTACAGGCGGCTCCTTCACGTTTACCGCAGCAGACGGCACAAAGGAGACAAGGGTAATTCCGCCCACATACTATGAGGATAATTCAGGTGTGGAAATCGTAGATAACAAGCTGGGTGTGGACGCCGAAGGCTGCTACTTCTACATTGACAATTACAACGAGTCCAAAACTACATATAATAATGTATATATAAGCGGTTGGTCAGACGGCAGGAGCATTACGTGCGACTCCACGGCAACCGTGAAGGTGGCAGTAAACGAGTTTAACAACTACACGTTCACAGTCTCCGGCTCTGCTACCTTATCTTATTGGGAGAACAACCAGTCGGTGAAAAAAGAAGGCACCATCAGCGGCTCCTTCACCCTGCCATTACTGGGTAAGGGTACGACAATCCGCAACATCACGAAGCGCGAATCATTCTTCCCGTCCTTCACTCCGTGGATTGACGGCAAGAAGGCAAACATTGGTTTCTGCGTGACGGAAAGCGAGAAGTTCGGCACAGGTGTGGCACTCTGGTTCTTCGACAAGACCCTGACTTATGATGATTATAAGGCATACAAGGATTTGGCTGTGAAGGCACTGGGCGCGCCCATTGAAACCTCAGATACCGAAGAAGGAGGTCAAGGTCAGGATATCGCCTACTCGTACTTCTTCAAGGATGGCAAGTACATCATGGTGTCCTTCTGCCCGTGGCGCGATGTGGACGAAGAGTATCTGGAAGAGGAAATGAAGTACATGGAGATGGGCTTCCATGCACTCATGGAGAACCACGCTGCCCGCATCCACGTTCACGCACTCGAAGGCGTGAAGGTTGACCCCCAGAGTCTGATGTTCATGCACGGCCGCGTGAAGGCAAACAAGGATGCTGACTGGCGTCCTGAGTGGATAAAGAGAAGAATGAGACCGTAATGCGAAAGCGCATTCGCGCCATAAACGGAGCGGGGCAGGGCACCAACCTTGCCCCGCTCTGTCTTTCTTGGCACTCCGAGCCAATTCCACAAAAGCGAAAAACGTGTTTCCCGTGTTTTTCTTTGTCCTGCCGAGACTAAAAACAATACGCGACACGCCTCCAATACTGCCTTTTTCGGAATTTGACAAGCTCCACCTTCGGACAGAGCACTGCCCTCACCAAGCTCTCAGGCACGAAACGACATCGAGTCGTTTCTCTCCGGCCTGGTCTTGCCCTACGCGAGCCATTGCTTTTCTCTCACTTTTTCGTAACTTTAACCTGTGGTTGAAGTTACTTCGTCTCGGCAGAAAAAGAAAACTTCGGTTTTCTTTGTTCTGCTCTCGATTTATTCGTAACTTTGGCTGTGCCCAAGTTGCTCCCGTTCGGAAAAGCCAAAATAAATTTTGCTTTTCTCTCACTTATTCGTAACTTTGAGTCTCGACTCGAAGTTACTTGCGTTCGGAAGAAAAAAGAAAGGGTTTTCTTTTGTTCTTCTCTCACTTATTCGTAACTTTAACCTGTGGTTGAAGTTACTTCGTCTCGGCAGAAAAAGAAAACTTCGGTTTTCTTTGTTCTGCTCTCGACTTATTCGTAACTTTGCAAACGAGAAAACAGAGATACAAGATGACTTACAACGATTTTCAGGACCTGAAACTCTCGGCACTGGGCTTTGGCTCTATGCGCCTGCCCGTGATAGACGGAGATGACAACCGGCCCGACGAAGCGCGGGTGCAGGAGATGGTGGACTATGCCATGAGCCACGGAGTGAACTACTACGACACGGCTTGGGGCTATCACGGCGGAGCTTCGGAACCGGTGATGGGGCGCGCACTGGCGCATCATCCGCGCGAGTCGTTCTTCCTTGCCACCAAGTTTCCCGGCTACGACCTGAGCAATATGCCTCGGGTGAAGGAGATTTTCGAGCAGCAGCTCGAGCGCCTTCAGGTGGAATACTTCGATTTCTACCTTATTCACAACGTTTGCGAACTGAACATTGACGCCTACCTCGACCCTCAGTACCACATCTACGACTATCTGATGGAGCAGCGGCGCCTCGGACGCATCCGCCATCTGGGCTTCTCGGCCCACGGCTCGTACGAGGTGATGGAGCGCTTCCTTGCGGCCTATGGTGCGGGCATGGAGTTCTGCCAGTTGCAGGTGAACTGGCTCGACTGGGACTTCCAGAAGGCCAGCAGCAAGGTGGAGCTCATCCGTCAGCACGGCCTGCCGCTCTGGGTGATGGAGCCGTTGCGCGGCGGCAAGCTCTGTTCGCTCGCACCGGAGTACGCAGAGCGTCTGCGCGCACTCCGTCCCGACGAGACGCCCACGGGCTGGGCTTTCCGCTTCCTGCAGGCGGTGGATGCCACAGTGGTGCTCTCGGGCATGTCCTCGCTGGAGCAGCTGAAGTGCAACGTGCAGATTTTCTCGGACCGACAGCCGCTGGACGAGAAGGAACGTGGCGTGCTGATGGAAATCGCGCACCAGATGGTGACGCCCGGCACGGTGCCCTGCACCGCTTGCCGCTACTGTACGAGCCACTGCCCCATGGAGCTGGACATTCCTGCCCTGCTGGCGCTCTACAACGAGCACAAGTTCTCGGGTGGCGGCTTCCTGGCTCCGATGGCTCTGATGTCGTATCCCGAGGACAAGAAGCCGCAGGCCTGTCTGGGTTGCGGCAGTTGTGCAGCCGTCTGCCCGCAGCAGATAGACATCCCGGGCACGCTGGCCGATTTCTGCGAGATACTCTAACCCCTGAAGGGGACTTTGGCCTTTAGCCTTTAGCTTTTGGCCAATAGCCAACGGCCAATAGCCAACGGCCAACAGCCAACAGCCAACAGCCAACAGCCGATAAGAAGGGGGACTTTGGCCTTTAGCCTTTAGCTTTTGGCCAAAAGCCAATAACCAAAAGCCAATAGCCGATAATATGAAACGAATTCTTTTTTCTCTGCTTTTGTGCCTCGTGTGCGCAGTGCAGAGCTTTGGAGTACTTAAGGAGAAAGATTTGGCCCGCACCTTGGGCGTGCTGAAGGCCGAGTTGCAGGTGGACTACGAGCGGCAGCAGGCCTTCATGGCCATGTACGAGCAGCAGGGCACGCAGCAGCACCACCAGCTGGTCTCGTACATGCAGCAGTGCGAGCAGATAGGGCTGATGCTCTTCTCGCAGAACGTAGAAAACACGTTCGACATGGCCTACGCCTGCCAGCAGGCCACCACCCTCTACCGCCAACTCAACCGCCCGGGCGGCAAGATGATGCAGTACGACCGCATCATCTCGCACCTCGAACGCGAGATAGAGCGCTACGATGCGCTCATCGGTTCGCTCAAGAGCATGCCACCCGTCACGCAGGATGCAGACGAGGCGCTCACCGAGAGCGACACCATCCTGCTGCAGGCCATCGACTCGCTCGAGAACGCCCGCACCTTTGGCCAGCCTGCGCCCGACGAGAACGCCGGCCCGAAGGCACCACTCGTAGAAGGCGAGGCCGAGCCCGAGCAGGGCGAGCCGCTCTTTCTGCGAGGCCAGCAGTTGCGCGACCGTGCCGACTGCCTCACCTACGCCCAGACGCTGCGCGACAACATGCAGCAGTTCCTCGAGACGATGCAGGCCGAGAGCTCGTATTACCAGAGCGTCCGCGACAAGGTGGAGCGCCTCAACGCGTTCGCTCAGGGCCGCTACAAGATGCTGCAGGACAACATTTTCCGCAACGGCACCAGCAACTACTTCACCATGCTCTCCACCCTGCCGCGGCAGATAGCCCGTGCGCAGCGTAGCGTGAAGAACAAGTACGAGCCCTTCAAGGGTCACGAGTCCAACTTCTCCGAGTGGCGTGGCGCCTACGTGCTGTTCATCAGCGTGTTCGTGGTCTTCTACCTCTTCTTGGCGCTCGCCCTGAGCTACGTGTTCCTGCGCTGGCTGCTGCCCAAGCGCTGGCGTGGCGAGGACTTCCGCCTCAAGCGTCAGATGCTCAACAATGTGGTGGGCATCGCCCTCTTTGCCATATTCGTCATGGTGGTGCGCACCTTTGCCCATCACAACATAGTGCGCATGGGCACCGGGCTCATCATCAACATGGCCTGGCTCATGGAAGTCATCTTCCTGAGCCTCTACATCCGTCTGCGTGGCGAGCAGATGCGCCATGCGGTGCAGATATACATGCCACTGCTCTTTGTGGCCTTTCTGGTCATCATGTTCCGCATCGTTCTGGTGCCCAACATCATAGTCAATCTCGTCTATCCGCCTCTGCTGCTCCTCTTCACCGTCTGGCAGCTGTGGAGCGCCAGCCGCCACCGTGCCGGCCTGCCCATGCTGGATATGATATACACCCACATCACCAGCGCCACCATGGTGATAACCTGCGTGGCAGCGTGGGCCGGCTATTCGCTGCTGGCCGTGCAGATAATGATATGGTGGACCTTCCAGCTGGCCGCCATCATGACCATCACCTGCATCTACGACCTCATGGAGATGTACGAGAATCGCGTCATGGTGCTTCGCATCCGTCCCGACCTGAAAGAGCGCCTTGCTGCAGGCGACGAGGCCGCCACCTCCGAAGCCGCAGCCCTGCGAGGCGAGATGCGCACAGGTCGCTACATAGGCAAGACCTGGCTCTACGACCTCGTAAACCGCACCCTCGTGCCCATCCTGGGCGTCCTCTCCGTGCTCTTCAGCATCTATTGGGCCGCCAAGGTGTTCGAGATGACCAGCGTCTGCTACAAAGTCTTCATGATGGACATCATCTATCAGAAAGGCTTCATCCGCATCTCACTCTTCAACCTCTGCCTCGTGGCCTCGCTCTGGTTCGTCTTCCGCTATCTCAACTACTGCATCCGCAGCACCTATGTCCACTATCGTCGCCAGATGCTTCGCGGCGAGGGCGAGCTCAACTTCACGCTGGCCAAGAACGTCATAGCCATCCTCGTGTGGGGCCTCTATCTGATCATAGCACTCTTCATACTCGAGGTGCCCAAGAGCGGCATCTCCATCGTCACGGCCGGTCTGGCCACCGGTCTCGGTTTCGCCATGCAAGACCTCATAGAGAACTTCTTCTATGGCATCAGCCTCATGACGGGCCGCCTGCACGTGGGCGACTACATCGAGTGCGACGGCATCCAAGGCAAGGTAGAGAGCATCACCTACCAGAGCACCCAGATAGTGACACCCGACGGCTGCGTCATAGCGTTTCTCAACAATGCCCTCTTCCGCAAGAACTTCAAGAACATGACGCGCAACCACCGCTACGAGCTGATAAAGATACCCGTGGGCGTAGCCTACGGCACAGACGTGGAGCGTGTGCGCCAGTTGCTCATCGAGGCCATCACACCACTCTGCCGCAAGAAGAACATGGCCGGGCAGTGCGTCACCAACATTGCGGAGCAGCCGCTGAAGGTGGTCTTCGTAGATTTTGGCGAGAGCAGCGTAGACCTGGCCGTAGTGGTGTGGATGCTGGTGGAGGAGAAGATAGCCCTCTCGGGCCGCATCAAGGAAGTTATCTACAACACGCTTGGCGCCAATGGCATAGAGATACCGTTCCCGCAGCGCGACGTGCACATGAAAGGGTAGGGCAGCCAATAGCCAACAGCCAACAGCCAACAGCCAATATATATGCACAGCCCACTGCAAAAATGCAAATTTGCAAAAAAAATGAGAGAGGGCGGGCTTGTCAAATTCCGCTCGCCAAGCCTTCCTCATCACGTGTGTCATTCCTCCTGTCGTCGGAATGACAATGGGGAGCGATTAACCCCGAAGGGGTGTTAGAGCACAGGCAGGGGTGAAGCCCTTGCAAAAGGATGCGCCCCGCTTGGCAGCCCTGAAAGGGCGGCAGAATGATCGCGCTCTGTCGCACCTTCGGCGCTCTGTCGTACGTACGAACCAGTAGCAGGGACTCTCGCCCCTGCCTGTATTCTCCTGCCCCTTCGGGGCGTTATTCTGTGGCGCGCGGAATTTGACAAGCCCCACCTTCGGGCTGCGCCCTCACCAATCGCTTGAACGCATAACGCGCGATTGCCCTACCCGTGATGTCTACTATTCGCGAAGCACCTGGCTCGCTGTAGGGTGAATTTGACAAGCCCCGCCTTCGGGCTGCGCCCTCACCAATCGCTTGAACGCATAACGCGCGATTGCCATGGGTGAAATGGGTCGCTTCGCTCGAAGTTATATTTAGAATTCGAATTTAGAATTACGTTTAAAATGCACTTTTTTGCATTTGACCTTCGGTCGAATGCTTCTCTCGCTCGGCATAGCCTAAAAGCAAGCTTTCGCCTCTGCGCTCACTCGATTTGCATTTTTGCATTTTTGCAGCGGAGAAAACTATGCACTATGAACTATGCACTATGAACTATGGACTATGGACTAGGGCCACAGGCTGCTACAGCAGTGCGGGGAGCTCGAACAGGCGCGTGCCGTTGCTGCCCTTGATGAGGATGGTGCGGCCTATGAGTGGTGTGGTGCTGAGGGCGGCCTTCACCTGCTCTACGCTGCGGAAGAAGCGGATGTCGCCGCGTGGGCGGTCTATCATGGTGGAGGCTGCCTGGCTGAAGGCTTCGCCCACCAGCCAGATGGTGTCGGCGCCCACCATTTCGGTGGCCTGGCGTATGATGCGCTGGTGCTCGGCCACGCTGTCTTCGCCCAGCTCGCGCATCTCGCCCAGGATGAGCATCTTCTTCGAGGCCTCGAAGAAGGTGAAGTTCGTCAGGGCGGCTGCCATGCTGGTGGGGTTGGCATTGTAGGTGTCCACAATGAGGCGGTTGCGCGCTGTCTGCTGCAGCTGGCTGCGGCTGTTGGTGGGCACGTAGTGGCCGATGGCGGCGTCTATCTTGTCGGCCTCCACTCCGAGCCAGTGGCCCACGGTGGCTGCGGCGCGTATGTTCTCTATGTTGTAGGTGCCCACGAGCTGTGTCTGTATGGTGTGCCACGGCTCGTCTACATCGGCCCGCCACTGCACGGTGATGAGGTGGCTGCAGTCGGCCACGCGGCCCTCTACGTATGGTATCATGCGGTTCAGCCCGCGGTCTTCGGCCATGATGCGCAGGTGGTCGTCGAAGGCGTTGATGAAGACGAGGCCGTCGTGTGACTTCAGGTAGTCGTAGAGCTCGCCCTTGGTGCGCTTGACGCCCTCGAACGAGCCGAAGCCCTGCAGGTGGGCGCGGCCTACGTTTGTCACGAGTCCGCAGTCTGGCTGCACAATGTTGCACAGGGCTGCTATCTCGCCCGGATGGTTGGCGCCCGTCTCGATGACGGCCACTTCGTGCTCCTGGCGCAGGCGCAGCAGGGTGAGCGGCACGCCAATGTGGTTGTTCTGGTTGCCTTCGGTATAGAGCACCCGGTATTTCTGGCCCAGCACGGCTGCGATGAGCTCCTTGGTGGTGGTCTTGCCGTTGGTGCCTGTGATTTGTAGTATGGTGTGGCCCCACTTGCGGCGGTGGAGGGCGGCCAGCTGCTGCAGTGTCTCCAGCACGTCGCTCACCAGCAGGCAGCGCGGGTCTGTGGCATACTCGTGCTCGTCTACCACTGCATAGGCGCACCCTGCTGCCAGGGCTGCTGCGGCAAAGGTGTTTCCGTCGAACGACTCGCCACGGAGCGCAAAGAAGATGGAGCCTTCGGGGCAATGGCGGCTGTCGGTTGTCACTGTGGGGTGCTGGAGGAATATTTCGTAGAGTTGTTCTGTGTTCATTGTTCTGTAGGTTTATGGGGTGTCGAGTGCAAAGATAAGCTTTTTAATCCGAATATCGGGCATCTGACGTCTGGATTTCGCACTTTGGCGGGCTGTTTTTTTGTTTCTGGGCAGCAAAAGCGGAGAGACGTTTGTTTTTTTCGGAAATACTGCGTAACTTTGTGGCCAACCTCAGCGGCCCCTAACCCCCTGAAGGCAGCCTCACCCCCAACCCCTCTCCAAGGAGAGGGGCGTAAACTATGAACTATGGACAGCTCCCTCCCCTCGCGGGAGGGCTGGGAAGGGGGCTTGCACTATGGACTATGCACTATGAACTATGGACTATGCACTCTAAACGTTGGCGGCCGGCTGATGAATCTGGGCGAGCCGCGGGTGATGGGGATACTGAACCTGACGCCCGACTCGTTCTACGCAGAGAGCCGGGCGGAGACGGCCGAGCAGGTGGAGCAGCGCTGCCTGCAGATACTTGCTGAGGGAGCCGACATCATAGACGTGGGAGCCTGCAGCACAAGGCCCGGTGCGGTGCCGGCCAGCGAGGCAGACGAGATGGCTCGGCTGGAGGCCGGACTCGGGGTGGTGCGACGCGTGGCGCCCGAGGCTGTGGTGAGCGTAGATACGTTCCGCTCGGCTGTGGCGCGCCGTTGCGTGGAGGAATACGGAGTGCAGATGGTCAATGACATCTCGGGCGGCGCGGCCGACCCGGACATGTTCGAGACCGTGGCCCGACTGGGAGTGCCGTATGTGCTGACCTACTGCGAGCCGGTGCGCGAGGACCTGCTCACCGAGGCGCTGCAATTCTTCGGCAGCAGCGTGCGCCGTCTGCATGCGCTGGGCGTGCGGGACATTGTGCTCGACCCGGGGTTCGGCTTCGGCAAGACGCTGGAGGACAACTACCGCCTGATGAACAGGCTGCAGGAGCTGGCGGTGCTGGGCCTGCCCATGCTGGTGGGCGTGAGCCGCAAGAGCATGATTTGGCGGCTGCTGGATTGCACGCCTCAGGACGCGCTGGGCGGCACGACGGCCCTGAATATGCTGGCGCTGACAAAGGGCGCTTCCATTCTGCGCGTGCATGATGTGCGGGCCGCTGTGGAGACGGTGAAGATATGGAATGAGGTGGCGAGCTTTTAAAGGTTACAATAAATAAGAAAGAAAGGAATAAGGCGTGCTGGACTTCGGAGTAAAAGATATGATAGACATCATCCTTGTGGCGGTGTTCCTCTTCTACAGCTACAAGGTGATGAAGCAGACGCGCTCGGTGAACATTTTCTACGGAGTGCTGCTGTTTGTCAGCGTCTGGATTGTGGTTAGCAAGATGCTGGAGATGAAACTGCTGGGCAGCATTCTCGACCAGTTGGTCAGCGTAGGTGCCATAGCCATTATCGTGCTGTTTCAGGAGGAGATACGCCATTTCTTCTATTCCATCGGAGCGCACGAACGCGCTCACAGGCTGCTGCGCTTCTTCCGGCCCGGGAGGAAGAAAGACGATGGCGACCTGAAGTACAGCCGCGAGACCATCATCCCAATCGTGATGGCTTGCCTGAACATGAGCAAGCAGCGCGTGGGAGCGCTGATTGTGATGCAAAACAACTTGCCGCTGGGCGACTTCATCCGCACGGGCGACACGGTGGATGCGCGCATCAGCCAGCGGTTGATAGAGAATATCTTCTTCAAGAACAGCCCGTTGCACGACGGAGCCATGATAATAGCAGGCAGCCGCATCACGGCCGCAGCCTGTATCTTGCCCATCAGTCACGACTTGGACATCCCTAAGGAGTTCGGACTGAGACACCGGGCCGCCAAGGGAATCAGTCAGGAGACCGACGCACTGGCCATTGTGGTAAGCGAGGAGACGGGCGGCATCAGCGCTGCATACGGCAACACGCTGCGCAGCGGACTGACAGCCGAGGAACTGGAACAGATACTGATGAAAGGAAAATTCTAACTTCAAAAAGATATAAGAAAGATGAACGTAATGGAAGGAATTATCGCCCGTGCCAAGAGCCGCAGACAACGCATCGTCTTGCCTGAGAGCCTCGAGGAGCGGACGCTGACGGCTGCCGACGGAGCTCTGGCCGACTCGCTGGCCGACATCATCCTCATTGGGAACCCCGAGGAGATTCGCTCGCTGGCAGCGAAACTGCAGCTCGGAAACATTGACAAGGCCACCATCATAGACCCTGCCACCAGCCCGAAGACCGAGGAGTACACTCAGCTGCTCTACGAGCTGCGCAAAGCTAAGGGAATGACACTGGAGGAGGCACGGAAGAAGGTGCTCGATCCGCTCTACTTTGGCTGTCTCATCATCAAGAGCGGCGACGCAGACGGACAAATCAGCGGTGCGCTGAGCACCACAGGCGACACGCTGCGGCCTGCGCTGCAAATCATCAAGTGTCAGCCGGGCGTCACATGCGTGAGCGGTGCCATGCTGATGCTCACACAGACACCTCAGTATGGCGAAGACGGCGTGCTCGTAATCGGAGACGTGGCCGTCACTCCCATGCCCGATGCAGCCCAGCTGGCGCAGATAGCAGTCTGCACGGCACAGACGGCACGCAGCGTGGGCGGATTCTGCGAGCCACGAGTGGCCATGCTGAGCTTCAGCACCAAGGGCAGTGCCCGCCATGAAGTGGTGGACAAGGTGGTGGAAGCCACCCGACTGGCCCACGAAATGGACCCCTCCCTGCAGATAGACGGCGAGCTGCAGGCCGACGCAGCACTGGTGCCCAGTGTGGGAGCCAAGAAAGCACCGGGCAGCCACATTGCAGGTCGCGCAAACGTGCTGGTGGTGCCCTGCCTGGAAGTGGGAAACATCGCCTACAAACTGGTGCAGCGGTTGGGCGGCGCAGAAGCCATCGGTCCCATCCTGCAAGGAATCGCTCGTCCGGTGAACGACCTCTCGCGCGGTTGCAGCGTGGAGGACATCTACAAGATGATAGCCATCACGGCTTGTCAGGCGCAGGATGCCACAAAGTAAGAAATGTAGCAAGGCAAAAAAATAGATTTTCAAGAAGTAATGTCAGAAACAAACAATGCAAGTTTTGCGCCCTCTCCCGCAGCAAAGGGTGAGAGGGTGCTCATTTTGGTGCTCAACTGCGGCAGCAGCAGTATTAAGTACGCACTCTATGATATGGCAGACCGCAGCGTGCTGACCTCGGGCGGCATAGAAAAAATCGGACTGCCCGACTCGTTCATAAAATTCAAGCTGGGTGGCGAGAAGTTCCAAATCAATCGTCCCGTGGAGGAGCATACAGCGGGCGTGCAGTTCATTTTCGAAGTGCTGACTCAGGGCGAACACGCAGTGCTCAGTGACGTTCACGAACTGGCGGCTGTGGGCCATCGCATGGTGCACGGAGGCGAACGATTCAACAAGAGCGTGCGGCTGACTCCGGAGGTGATGAAGGCTTTCGAGGCCTGCAACGACTTGGCGCCGCTTCACAATCCGGCCAACATAAAGGGCGTAAATGCGGTGAAGGCCGTGCTGCCCGACATTCCGCAGGTGGGCGTCTTCGATACTGCGTTCCACCAGACGATGCCCGACTATGCTTTTATGTATGCGCTGCCCTACGAACTCTATACAAAGTATGGCATTCGCCGCTACGGCTTCCACGGCACGAGTCACCGCTACGTCTCGCAGCGTGTCTGCGAGTATTTGGGCATTTCGGCAGAAGGAAAACGCATCATCACCTGCCATATTGGCAACGGTGCCAGCATAGCCGCTGTGAAAGACGGCAAGTGCGTAGACACCAGCATGGGGCTGACACCGCTCGAAGGCCTGATAATGGGCACTCGCTCGGGAGACATCGATGCCGGCGCTGTCACCTATCTCATGGACAAGTTTAATCTCGACACCCGAGGCATCAGCAATCTGCTGAACAAGAAGTCGGGACTGGCAGGAGTGAGCGGCCTGAGCAGCGATTTCCGCGACATACTGGCCGGAATAGCAGACGGCAACGACCGTGCACGCCTCGCCAAGGAGATGTACACCTATCGCATCAAGAAATACATTGGCCAGTACGCAGCAGCAATGGGCGGAGTGGACGTTATCCTCTTCACTGGCGGAGCTGGCGAGAATCAGTGGGAAGTGCGCGAAGGCGCCACCCGCGGACTGGAGTTTATGGGCGTCAGGATGGACGTTGCGAAGAATCGCGCCTGCCGAGCCACGGAAGCTGTCATCAGTGCAGACGACAGTCCCGTTACCGTCTGCGTCATTCCCACAGACGAGGAGCTGATGATTGCGCTCGATACGCAGGCGCTGATGGGTTGAGAAGCGACAGAGAACAGGTTAATATAGGCAGGAAACATGAAGAAGACGCTGTGCCTGACGTTGCTTGCTGCCTCACTCGTGGCACAAGGCCAACGCGAGAAGACGACATTCCAAACGGCGGAGCGGTGGAAACCCACCACCGACTTGCGCGCTGATGCTGTCATGGTCTATGGCACTCGCTCAGGCGGCGGTGCCACTTTTAGCGAGCGCGTGCAGAGCTGGCGCGAGCGTGGCTACACGACCCACTACATGACGGGCATTGCGTGGGGCGGCTATGCCGACTACTTCATTGGCCTGTGGGACGGGCGCCGGCATATGGACGAGGGCCAGAAGGCTGCGTCGGGCGACACCATCATGCATGGCCGGCAGACGCCTTACATCGTGCCCACGAAAAACTTCCTGAAGTATTTCAAGGAGCGGCAGATACGTCCGGCCATTGAGGCCGGCATAGATGCCATTTTTCTCGAGGAACCCGAGTTCTGGGCGAGGGCCGGATATAGTGAGGCCTTCAAACGCGAGTGGCAGGAATACTACGGATTCCCGTGGCGACCGCCTCACAAGTCGGCCGAGAATACGTATCTTGCCAACAAGCTCAAGTATCATCTCTATTACCGCGCGCTGGACGAAGCGTTCTCCTACGCCAAAGCGTTGGGTGCCGAGCGCGGCATGAAGGTTCGGTGCTATGTGCCTACGCATTCCCTGCTCAACTATACCATGTGGGGCATCGTCTCGCCCGAGGCGTCGCTCGCCTCCATGCAGAGTTGTGACGGCTACATTGCTCAGGTCTGGACTGGCACGTCTCGCGCACAGAATTACTTTAACGGAGTGCGGCGCGAACGCGTCTTCGAAACGGCCTTTCTGGAGTACGGTTGCATGGAGTCGATGGTGCGCCCCACAGAGCGCAAGGTTTTCTTCCTGACCGACCCCATCGAAGACCGTGCAGTCGATTGGGAGGACTATCGCCGCAACTATCAGGCCACCTTCGCTGCCCAACTGCTCTATCCGAGTGTGGCAGACTACGAGGTGATGCCTTGGCCCGACAGAATCTACGAGCGGCTTTATCGCGTCAGCAGTCAGAGCGACTCGATGGCTCGCATTCCTCGCTTCTATTCCACACAGATGCAGGTGATGATTAACGCGCTGGGCCGTATGCCTGTCAGCCACTCGCGCGTCAGCGGCCCGCAGGGAGTGAGCGTCCTGATGGCCAATTCGCTGATGTTCCAGCAGCCGATTCGCGGGCAGAACTATTCAGACCCGCACCTCTCGGACTTCTTTGGCCTGGCCATGCCCTTGCTGAAACGCGGAATCCCCGTGGAGATAATGCATCTGGAGAACGTGGCATACCCCCAGACATGGGCCGGACAGAAAGTGCTACTGATGACCTACTCCAACATGAAGCCGCTCTCGCCAGCCGCCCATAGCCACATAGCCGAGTGGGTGCGGCAGGGAGGCCACCTCATCTACTGCGGGCGCGATGATGATGCCTATCAGACCGTCAGCGAGTGGTGGAACCAGCAGGGAAACCACTATGCCGCTCCGTCGGAACATCTGTTCGCCTTGCTTGGCATTCCGGCGCGTGCCTCTGGTCGCTACACAGTGGGCCGCGGCACAGTAAGCATCATCCGTCAGGACCCCAAGGAGTTTGTGATGAAGCCGCAGGCCGATGCTCCGATTGTGGAGTGTGTCAGGCAGGCATACGGGCCGTGGCAGGAAACAAACCACCTGCAACTTTCGCGCCCGCCATACGTCATAGCTGCTGTGATGGACGAGGCTGCATCCGACGAGCCGCTCCGGTTGCAGGGCTCCTACGTAGATTTGTTCGACCCAGCGCTGCCATGCCTCACAGAGAAGGTGGTCCGTCCGGGCGAGCAAGCCTTCCTTTTCGACCTGCAGACCGTCGGACGCAAGCAGCCGCAGGTGGTGGCCGCAGCCTCGCGCCAATACGACGAGCAGCGCACGCGCCACAGCTACAGCTTCACGGCCAAGAGTCCCGCTGAGACGGACAATGCGATGCGCATCCTGCTGCCCCGAGCGCCGAAACGGGTGAGCGTCAGTGTGCCCTCGCAGTGGGAGTGGGATGCACCCACGCATACAATGCTCCTGCGCTTTGAGAACCAGCCCGATGGCGTGAGGGTGGAAATCAGTTTCTAACCGCGAACAAAGACGAATGAGACAGCTGATACATAGAATAACGCATCTGGCCGCCACCCTGCTCTTGTGTGCCACCGTTGCAGCACAGAGCTACCAGACGGAAGTGGAGAAGGCTCTTTCGGCGCTGGCAGCTGACAGCCTGGACGTGGCAGAGGCTCATCTGCGCGAGGCTATGCACATCCAGCCAGCTGCGGCATCCAATGCCATCCTGCTTCGCTATCTTGGTCAGATACAGGAACGTCGCGGCCAATTGGATAAGGCGCTCGAATCGTATAGCCTCGGGCTGCAGCAAGCCCCTGCCTCGCAGGAACTGCTGCTCAACAGAGCCAGCCTCCACCTGCGTCTCTCGAACGAGTCACGCGCTCTCTCAGACTACGAGGCCGTGCTGACCGCTAACCCCGACCAGCACGAGGCCCTCTTCTTTCGCGCCTACCTGCTTTCGAAGCAGCGGCTCTACAAACAGGCGCGCCTCGACTACGAGCGGCTGATCCGTCTCGACCCGATGCACGAGAAAGCACGCCTCGGACTGGCACTCCTCAACAACAAAGACAACCGCCCGCGCGAGGCCATGGAACAAATGAACTTGCTGGTGCAAGTCTTTCCCACACATGCAGCCAACTATGCAGTGCGTGCTGGTATGGAACAGGAGCGGCGCCAGTACGAATTGGCGCGCCACGACTACGACAAAGCCATAGAGCTCGAGCCCGGGAACGCGGATTACTACCTCTCGCGTGGCGCATTCCTGCTCAGCATCAAGAAGAAGAAACTGGCGCGTGCCGATTTCCAGAAAGCACTCGAGTGCGGAGCCAGCCGCGAGGACGTGGCCGCCCTGCTGCAGCAGACGCGCTGAACCTCACAACCTCAAAACGAGATAGCTAGATAACCTTAAAACCAGATAACCTCACAACCTCAAAACCTATGAAACGTGCTTTATCTCTTTTCGCCCTGTTCGCTGGTCTGATGCTCTCTTCGTGCGGCGACAATGGCAGCTGGGAACCCATTAAGATGACCGAGAATATGCTCGAGGTGCCGGCTGGCGGCGGCATTGTCACCACGCGTTTGCTGAACTATCCCATCGTGGAAATTCTCGGTCTGGTGCGCGACGGTCAGTCTGTGGCGCCCATCAACTCCACACCCTACATGCTGGAAACAACCTATCTGAAGGCTGTCCTCGAGAATCGCATTCTCACCTTTACCGTAAACGCGACGCGCGACACGGTGGCCCACACCTTCGCACTCGAGACGCAGAACGGCAACGCCTTCTATACGGTGGTCGTAAAGCAGGCGGCCTACAAGGGGGAATAAGATTTCCGCCCAACGAAAACGCGCGGGGATGTGTCGTTGGTGACATTTCCTCGCGCGCGTACCTTATATTATATATGTGCCGTGCTGATCCGCGTCCTACCGGGTGCGCTGTATGGTCTGTGCGCGGTCCGGCCCCACACTCACTATGGTGATGGGTGTGTGGGTCTCCTGTTCGATGAATGCGATGTAGCGGTTGAAGGCCTCGGGGAAATCCTTCTCCGACGAGAGGCGTGTGAGGTCGGCTTGCCAACCGGGGAAGTCGCGATAGACGGGTGCCCAGCCTTCGGTGTCGTAAGGCATGTCGGTCGTGACTTGGCCATCCTTCTGGTACGCTACGCAGACGCGAACCGTAGGGAAGTCGTCGAGTACGTCACCCTTCATCATGATAAGCTGGGTGACGCCATTGATGGCAATGGCGTAGCGGAGCGCCACGAGGTCGAGCCATCCGCAGCGGCGGTTGCGTCCCGTCACTGCGCCGTACTCGTGGCCGATCTGGCGGATGCGGTCGCCAGTCTCGTCGAACAGTTCCACGGGGAAGGGGCCACTGCCCACGCGGGTGCTGTAGGCCTTGAAGATGCCAAATACTTCGCCTATGGCTGTGGGCGGCACGCCCAGCCCGGTGCAAACTCCACCACAGACGGTGCTGCTGCTGCTGACGAAGGGGTATGTGCCGTGGTCGATGTCGAGCAGGGTGCCCTGTGCGCCTTCGGCCAGAATGTGCTTGCCCTGCGCGAGTGCGCTGTTGAGTTCGATTTCTGTGTCGGCGAGTGTGAACTGGCGCATGTACTCGACGCCTTGGAGCCAGAGCTTCTCGTCTTCTGTAATGTCGAAATCTGTGTAGCTGAGGTCGCGCAGTATCTGCAAGTGGCGGGCCTTCAGGGCTTCGTACTTAGGCAGGAAGTCGTTCTCTATGTCGCCCACGCGCAGGCCTGTGCGGCTGGCTTTCTCGCTGTATGCAGGGCCGATGCCCTTGCCTGTGGTGCCTACTCGTGCGGCACCCTTCGCTGCCTCGTATGCGCGGTCGAGCACGCGGTGCGTGGGCAGTATCAGGTGGGCGCGGCGGCTGATGTGGAGCCGGCTGTGCAGGTCGTAGCCTGCCGCTTCAAGCTCTTGGGCCTCGGCCATGAAGAGGTCGGGAGCGATGACGCATCCGTTGCCGATGATGTTGAGTTTCCCCTCGTCGAAAATGCCCGAGGGGATGCTGCGCAAGACGAACTTCTTGCCATCGAAAATGATGGTGTGGCCGGCGTTTGGACCGCCTGCGAAGCGTGCCACTATGTCGTATTTGGGCGTGAAGACGTCCACCACCTTGCCTTTGCCTTCGTCTCCGAAGACGATGCCCAGCAGGGCATCCACTTTTCCTTTTGCCATTATGTTACAGTTGTGTGTGTTATACTTGGGTTCTTTCTGTTTTTATTCTCCGGGCTGTTGGCTAATGGCCAAAGTCTCCTTTTGATGTGCGAGCCGAGGCTTGGCGACGGAGCGCCTGCGTGCATTTCTTGCACTGGCCGTGCAGGTAGAGTACGGGCTGCCGGACGCTGAAGAGGCGTGCCTTGAGGCCCGAGAGGTACTTGATGAGCTCGGGGCGCTCGAGGCGTCGGATGCTGCCGCATTCCTGACAGACCAGATAGACGCGGGCTGCGTTGCTGGCCTGAAGCTCGTAGTGCGCGGCACGCGTGAGCGTGTGCTTTATGACAAGGCGAGCCTCGACAAACGTCTCCAACGTATTGAAGAGTGTGGAGCGGCTCACGTGGAAGGCTCCCTCGCTGCGCATCTTTTCGTCGAGTTGGGGGATGGAGAAGATGTCGGAGAATGCGCAGATGACGCGCAGCACCTCGTATCTCTCGGGCGTGCGGCGCATCTGTTTTTGGGCAATGTACTCGTCGAGCCTTGCCTTCATGCGCTTGTATAATTCTTCTGTGTGCTCCATTCCGTATGCAAAGATACGCATTTTGGCGAAAACTGAGCGCGATACGGAGGGGAAATACGTGTAAAAAAATAAATTCGTCGGGCGGCGCGTTAACGGTCGAGTGCGCTCAGCGTTGCGTGAATGGCTTTTCGCAGATGCAAATCGGCCTGTGGCAGCAGGGCTGCGGCTTGGTCGCGCAGTTCGAGGGCAGAGCGCTCGTTGAGCTCTGCGCCCTGTGAAAGCAGGCGTGCCAGAATGAGGAAACCGCAGAGTTGGCGCATGGGGCTGTCGGCCGCAATCCATTGGAATGCCAGCTGGGGAGCCCATGGCTCGCGCGAGAGCAGGAACATGGAGCAGGTCTGGGCTATCTCGGCTGTTGGCATCTGGTCGACCCAGATGTCTGCCACCTCGGCCGGCATCTGGTCTATGGGCATCAGGAGCGAGGCCAGAATCTTGCATTCGCGCACATTCTCGTGCCAGAGGGCTTGAGCCAGAGCACGACTGGGCGTAAACTCTCGAGCAATTTCCTGCAGACGAGGCAGCTCGACTCCGAAAACGAGTCGATAGGGCATGCCGGCCGCGCGCATCTGGGCCGAGAGCACTCCGTTCATGGCGGCGCGCAACTCCTTCTTTATCTCCTTTATCTGTTCGGTCGTATCCATGTGGCAGGGAAAAATCAGACGATACCGCAGTACTGGCGGCCGTAGCGCAGCATCTGCTGGTCGTACGGTTCTCCGTATCGGATGCGGACATCCGCGATTTCGCCTTCGGTGCCGCGCACCAGTTCGTATTGCGGGTTGATGAATCCTTTGTATGGCGCCAGATTTAAGCGCTCGTAGCGTGCCAATATCTCGCGGTGAAGTGTGGCGTCGAGCCGGACTCCGTATGTTTCCACCAAATACGACGCGGCGGCATAGTCGCCCTCGCTCTTGATGCGCTGCACCTCGCGCAGCAGGCATGCAAAGGCGGTGCGCAGCAGCGAGTAATCCTTGATGCGCAGGAAGGTCTTCCCCGCGTGTCGCTCGAGGCAGAGAGCTGACGCGTAGTGCTCCATTACCCATCTGGCTATGAGCGCACGGTTGCGCATGTGCGCTTCCTCTATTTGATGACCGGGCTGTATGCGTACCATCTGAGTCAACAGCCCGTTCAGCAGGTAGGTGTAGTAGTTTGCCTTGTACGCTTCGGCGTCTGGCAGCAGACCCAGCTCCACGAGTTTCGCATCTGCCAGATAGTAGAGCGCAAAGAGGTCGGCGCGTGCTTCCTCAATGACACTCGCATAGTTCTTCAGGCTGTCGGCTGTCACGTTGGGCTTCATCTGCCCGCTGCCGTGGCCAAGACATTCGTGGAGGTCGGTGTGGAGGTCGTCGCAGAGCGTGCCGTAGCGACTGATGAGCTGCAGCGTCTCCGTGTCGATGACAAACTCCTCGCGGAAGCCGCTTCCTTTGGCGGCTTCGTCGTATGCCTTTGTGAGGTTCGAAATCGTCACGCTCTTGCTGCCGTATTCAGCTCGCAACCAGTCGCTGTTGGGCAGGTTGATGCCGATGGCGCTGGCGGGATACAAGTCTCCGCCCAGCATGGCGGCCTGAATCACTTTGGCCGAGACGCCGCGGCACTCCCTTTTGCGGTAGCAGGGGTCCACGGGCGAGTGGTCTTCAAACCACTGCGCGTTGTCGCTCAGCGTCTGAGCCCGGCGAGTGGCTTCTTTGTCGAGCAGATTTACGTATCCTTCCCAGCTTGCTTTCAGTCCCAGCGGGTCGCCGTAAACTTCGATGAAGCCGTTTGTGAAATCTATCTCGCCATCCGTCTCCTGCAGCCACTGGATGCTGTATTGGTCGAAGGTCTGCAAGTCTCCTGTCCTGTAAAAATCAATCAGCGTTTGGATGACCTGTTGCTGCCGCTCGTTCTCGGCATAGGGTAGGGCGCTCGTGAGTTCGCAGATGATGTGGTCGATGGCTTTTCCATACAAGCCTCCGCTGCGCCACACTTCTTCCTTCAGCTGGCCGTTCTCCTTCACGAGTCGGCTGTTGAGCCCGTACATTACGGGGCGCAACGCATCGCCGCTTGCCTTTTGTCGGGCATAGAAGGCTTCTGCCTCGGCTTGCGTAACGTCTTCTCCGTAATAGTTGCAGGCCGAGGTGAGGACGATGTCCTCGTCTCGGCTTAGATTTACGCGCTTGCTCTCTACCGAAGGGTCGAAGATGACGGGCCAAAGTTCATCTATCATCTGCTCTCTCGTCTCGCCTTCTTGCAGCGGGAGCAGACGTTCGTCGAGTTGCATTACTGCCTCGCGCAGGAATTCTTGGCTGAATTCGGGCAGAAGTTTTTGGCAGCCGTAGTGGTGGTGAATGCCGTTGCTGAACCAGACACGCTTCAGATAGATAGTGAAGACTCTGAATTGGTCTGTGTCGCGTTCTGTGTAGTTTTCATAGACGGCTTCCAGCAGGCGTCTGATGCGCAGGTTGTACCGTCCGTTTTGATCCCAGAGGATGTCGCGTCCCCACAATGCAGCTTCGCTGAGGTGGTAAACCAGCAGTTTCTGCCTCAGGCTGAGATTTTCGAAGCCGCGCACTTCGTAGCGCAGCATCTGAAGGTCTGCAAAGCGTTCGTCATTGTAGGTGAATGCGTCGTTCATTCAGTCTTTTTCCTGCTTGCGGCTTTTGCTGGCTTTCAACTTCTCGCGTCGAACGCGCAGCTTTGTGCTCAGCTCTTGTGCGTTTCTTTCGCGGAATTCGCGAGGACTCGTGCCGGTGCGTTTATAGAATGCTGCGTAGAAGGACTGGCGGTTGGCAAAGCCCACTGCCAGGGCGATGTCTTCCATTGTCATCTTCTGGTTAGCCTTATTCTTGAGCATGTACATTGCG
Source organism: uncultured Bacteroidales bacterium (assembly GCA_902787575.1). Classification (GTDB taxonomy): domain Bacteria; phylum Bacteroidota; class Bacteroidia; order Bacteroidales; family Bacteroidaceae; genus Physcousia. The sequence goes on from CADAGX010000016.1 coordinate 33,026, forward strand.
TCCTTGATACGGAACTCGTTCACCATTTGTGAGTAGTTGTCCTGGAATCTCAGGTTGATGACCGCGCTGATGTAGCGGGTATTCGTGCCAAGTTCCTCCGAGAGTTTCTGGGCTGAATAATTCGGGTCACGGTACTTCTTCTCCACAACAAATTTGGCCATGATTTGCTGGTACAGTTCCTCCACCACTTTTGGATTCAACAAAGACCTGTAGAGCGGGGCCTTCATTTTTTTTTCAGTTAAATTGTACTTTGACATCTTTTTTAAGGTATGAAAAGTATTAAAGGTTTGCAAAGATATAAAATGTTTCTTTATTTTGTCGGTTTTTATGAATAAGTTTTCAAAAATACTCAAATTGGGTGAGTTTCGGGCGAATCGGACAGGAAATGTTCGGCTTTTTCGTGCTCTTCGAGTGCCACTCTGAGGCGTGCTATCTGCATGGCCGTCTCGTCTCTTTTAGCTTCGAGGCTGTCTCGCTGTCCCACGATGGAGATTTGCAGTTCGTCTTCGTCCACCTTTCCTCTTCCTCCCTCGGCCTGCAGTGCTATGAGGCGGCTGTTCAGGTCGTCTGTCTTGGCTTGGCTTTGTGCTACCTGCAGTTTCAGTTGAGTCAGCCGTTGGCGAAGCTCGTTCCAGTCTCTCTCTTGCGAGAATACGCTCTCCAGTTCGGCATATTGCACGGGCGGATTGTGGAGGTTGAAGGTGCGAATCCAGTGGTCCAGCACGTTGCGTTCCTGCAGGTATTGTGCATTGAGTTCCTCTTCCGTCTGGGCGTAATTGTCGTCTCGGCCCTTTATGCGGTCGGTCTCGTGCTGAATCTGCAGCGCAGCCTCGCATTCCTTTTCTTCCAGCGCGCGTGCCTCGAGCGTCTGTTTCAGTTGCAGCGAGTAGTAGGTGCGGGCATCCTGCTCACCCATGATGCGCTGGCATTCGTTGCGAGCCTCGTCTGCGCGGTCCAGACACGTCTCCATGCGGCTGTGGCGGCGATCCTGCTCGGTTTGCAGAGTGTGCAGTCTCGTCTCTTCGCATTCGAGCAGGTGTTGCTCCACGGCCAATTTCTCTTCCGCCTGTCGAATCCTCTGATTCGTATCGCCCCAGTCGGCCATCAGCTTCTGTATGCGTCCCTTCAGTCCCTCGCGGCTGCTTCGCCACTCGCTGAGCCATTCGGGTATGGTGATGAACTTGTCGAGCCTTTCGTACACGCCGCTGTAGTGCTGCCTCTCTTGGTCTATCTGCTGTTGTATGCGCTCCACCTGTCCTGCCATCACTTGGCAGCCGGTGTTCACCTCGTTCAGGCGTCCCGTCAGGTCGCCTTTCTTCTGTTCCTGCTGCTGCAGTCGTGCCGAGAGGTTGTTGATGGAGTCCATGTGATAGGTGAAGGTGTCCAGCTCTTTCTGCGCTTGCTCCGAGGCGCTTGTGGCGTTCTCTATCAGCTGCCGTAGCATGGCCTGCCGGGCTTCCAGGTTGGTGCTCTCCGAGCATTCGGCAAACGACTGGTCGAGTTGTGCATAGAGTTGCCACTCGCCGACGTCTTCCGCCTGTCGGGCCTTGATGTGTGCCAGTGTGTCTTCCTCCACCTGTTGCCGTCCTTTGCAGTCCGCCAGTTCCAGCCGCAGTGCTTCGAGGTTTGCCTGCTTGCTCTTCGTCTCGGCCGAGAGCAGTTCGAAGTCTGTCTTGAACTCGCCTATGAGCTTGCTCTGTTCCAGCATGCTGTCGCTGTGGAACGGGTGGTGCACGGCTCCGCACACCGAGCAGCTGGTACCCTCCTTCAGGTCGGCCCGCAGTTGTATCACGTTCTGGCTCTTGCTCAGCATGTAGGTGTACTCCTTCTCATGACAGAGGCGGCTCAGTTGTGCCACTTCTGCCTCCAAGGCCCGAATGCTCTCTTCCGTATGGTTGATGTGCAGCCGCAGTGTGTTCAGCGTCTGTGTCTTCTCTTCTATGAGGGTGTAGCCAGTGGAGATGCGATTCCAGAGCGACTGCGCCGAGAGTAGCATTTGCCGTCTTCCCTTCAGTTCCATGGCTCGTGTCTGCATCTGTACGCTGCTCTGTCCCTGAATGTTTGTACGGAAACGGGCAATGTCGTCGTTCAGCGTGTTGATTTCCGAACAGATGTCCTGATACTGCGCGAAGATGCGCCTCAGCAGTTCGTTCTCCTCGTTCTGCCTCGTCTCAGCCTCGCGCTGTCTCTGCTGCAGCGTCTCCAGCTGCGTCTCTATCTCTTGCAGGCGGTCCAGCAGCAACAACACCGTCTCGCCGTGCTCCAGCATCCGCTCGTGCATCTCTATGCCCTGCCGCCGCGTGCGCTCCTGCTCCAGCACTGCTGCAAGGTTGTCCCTCGCAGCCGAGTGTTCGCGTATGGAATCTGTGGCGGCCTCCATCTGCAGGGCTGCGCGGTGCTCCTCTTGCTTCAGGTAGGCAATCTCCTGACTGAGCGTCTCGGCGCCAGCTGTCAGCTGCATGCCACGGAACGTCTCCTCGAGTGTCTGGCGGAGCCGCGTCTCGGCCTGCTCTCGTTCCTCTGCAGCCTGCTGCGCCACCTTTTGGCGCGTGGCAAAGAGTTCCTGTGCCTCGTGCCCGTCGCTTTCCGCCTGCAGGCGGTCTTGCCTGTTCCGCTGAATGGCCTGCTCCAGTCCCTTCATGCGCAAGAACGTGGCCATGATGCCTTCGAAGCGCTCGAAGCGCTCCAGTTCGCGTTGCTCGTCCGCCATCATAGCTAGCTGCTTTGTCAACTCGCCCAGCTGCCTTTTTTCCATGTCCAGCGTGAGCCTTACTTCGCTGTATCTTCGCAACCACTCCTGACTCGTACGCAAACGCTCCAGTGCCTCCTCCGTGCCTCGCAATTTAGCTTCGGCCAGACCCAGTGCCTCGCGAGTGCGCTGCAGCTGCTGCGCAGTCATCAGACCCGCAGGCTGACGTCTCGCCGCAGGCACAGAAGGACGTGCCGCCACTGGCGACATCACAGGAGTCACAGGGGCTTCCGATACGGCCTGTCCGCCTGTCTCCTCGTCTCTTCTCTTCTGACTTTTGATTCCGAATAAACTCATCAGCTGCTTGCCATACGCATATTTTGCTGCAAAGTTACGAAAAAGTGAGCGAAAAGCAAAATTTATTTTGTCTTTTCCGAGCGCAAGTAACTAAAACCGCAGGTTAAAGTTACGAATAAGTCGAGAGATGTGCAAAACGAAAGACGAAGTTTTTCGGTTGCGCACATCCGAGCGGAAGTAATTTGGGCCGCAGGCCAAAGTTACGAAAAGTTGAGCGAAGAACAAAGAAAAACGCATTTTCTTTTTTTGCCGAGATAGTTAACACCCGATGTAGGGCAATCGCGCGTTATGCGTTCAAGCGATTGGTGAGGGCGCAGCCCGAAGGTGGGGCTTGTCAAATTCCGAAATGGTACGAAACATTTCCAACTATGGACTATGCACTATGAACCGTCTCTCCACGCCACGCGTCGCATGCTCTCACGCCACGCGTCGCAGTTGAGCAAACCACGCGTCGCAGTCGAGCAAACTACGCGTCGCAGCGAGCGTATCGACATGCGATACCTGGCTCAAAAGAGGGCTCGATTTTGCACTTTGCAATTTGCACTTTGCAATAAGGGTACACCTCCCCTATATAATTAGTTAATCAATGATTGATTAATGATTATATATATATATATATATAGTCCACACGCACACACAAATGCAAAATGCAAAATGCAAAATGCAAAATGTTGTTCGGCTGCTGTTGATTTTCAGACGATTGTGCGTTCATTTGTCTCGACGTGCCACATTTTGCTGCAAAAATCCGGCGCTCAACGGTCTAAAACAAGGCGGGTGAGGACGCATTTTAAGGCTGCTCAAGGCCTCGTTTGCAGCCTTTTGGCGTACAGTCGTCTGTCAGCCCCTGTTTTTTTTGCCCTCTGAATGGCATCCAAAATAATGCACTAAATGGCACGTTTTGGGTGGGTAGGCACATACTTTTGTGGACTTTTAGGGGTCTAAACCTCACCTTAGCGCCCCAATTTATAGCATCTAAAACACCACGTGCACTTCGTTGCGCGAAGAACAAAAATCCTTTCTTTGCACTTTGCAGTTTGCACTTTGCAATAAGGGGTAAGGTGTGCGTTCGGAAAAGGCAAAATAATTTTGCTTTTCGCTCACTTATTCGTAACTTTGGCCTACGGCCCAAGTTACTTCCGCTCGGCAGAAAAAGAAAAATTGGTTTTTCTTTGTTCTGCTCTCAACTTATTCGTAACTTTAACCTTTGGTTTTAGTTACTCTCGTTCGGAAAAGCCAAAATAAATTTTGCTTTTCGCTCACTTATTCGTAACTTTGGCCTACGGCCCAAGTTACTTCGTCTCGGCAGAAAAAGAAAAATCCGTTTTTCTTTGTTCTGCTCTCAACTTATTCGTAACTTTGTCCCCCAAAATTACAAAACACAGAAAGATGGCTCAGAAACCAAGTATTCCCAAGGGGACGCGCGACTTTGGCCCACAGGAAATGGCGCGCAGAAACTATATTTTCGATACCATTCGCGAGGTCTATTCGCTCTTCGGCTTCCAACAGATAGAAACGCCGGCCATGGAGAACCTCTCCACGCTGATGGGCAAGTATGGCGAGGAGGGCGACAAGCTGCTCTTCAAGATTCTCAACAGCGGCGACTTCCTGCGCGAGGCTGACCCCGACTGCTTGGCTGCAGGGGCCAGTGGACGACTGGCTGCACAGCTCTGCGAGAAGGGCTTGCGCTACGACCTGACGGTGCCCTTTGCCCGTTATGTGGTGCAGCACCGCGAGGAACTGACGCTGCCCTTCCGTCGCTACCAGATTCAGCCCGTCTGGCGAGCCGACCGTCCGCAGAAGGGTCGTTACCGTGAGTTCTACCAGTGCGATGCGGACGTGGTGGGCACCGACTCGCTGCTCAGCGAAGTGGAGCTGATGCAGATAGTGGACGAAGTGTTCCATCGGTTCGGCATCCGCGTCTGTATCAAAATCAACAATCGCAAGGTGCTCTCTGGCATTGCCGAGCTGATTGGCGAGGCGGACAAGATTGTGGACATCACGGTTGCCATCGACAAATTGGACAAGATTGGCCCCGAGGCGGTGGCCGACGAGTTGCGCGAGGCAGGTCTTAGCGACGAGGCCGTCGTAAAGCTGCAGCCCATACTCGGCTTGCATGGCTCGAACGAGGAGAAACTCGCTGCAATGCGCGCTCTGCTGACGGACAGCGAGACGGGACTGAAGGGATTGGACGAGGTGGAGTACGTGATGAGTCACTTGCTGCAGATGCGCTCTGAGGTGGAATTCGACCTCACTCTGGCACGCGGACTGAACTACTATACGGGCTGCATCTTCGAGGTGAAGGCGCTGGATGTGCAGATAGGCAGCATCACAGGCGGTGGCCGCTACGACAATCTGACGGGCATTTTCGGCATGCCGGGACTGAGCGGAGTGGGCATCAGCTTCGGTGCCGACCGCATCTATGATGTGCTGAACCAGTTGCAGCTCTATCCCCAGACGGTGACCAACGCCACTCAGCTGCTCTTCATCAACTTTGGCGAGACGGAGACGGCCTACTGCCTGCCCATTCTGGCCAGGCTGCGCAAGGCCGGCATCCGCTGCGAAATCTATCCCGATGCCGCCAAGATGAAGAAGCAGATGCAGTATGCCAATCAGAAGCAAATCCCGTTTGTGGCATTGGCAGGAGAAACGGAGATGGCCGAGGGCAAGGTGACGCTCAAGGATATGCAGACGGGCCAGCAGCAACTGCTCACGGCTGAAGAAATGGTGGAACGCCTCTCTCGCTAAAAGCCACCTCCTTCCCCGCGCAGAGCGTAAATAGAAAATCAGTAAATAGTAAATCGGTCAATAGTAAATCCGTCAATGGGTAAGTTTCGCCACCTCATCTTATATGGCCTGATAGGGAGTTTCTCGGCGGGTCTGGACTTTGTGGTGTTCTGGTGCCTCTCGCAGGGAGCGAAGTTGCCAGTGCTGGCAGCCAACAGCATTTCTGTGCTGGTGGGCATCACGGTAAGCTTCTGCCTCAATCGCACTTTTAACTTCAAGGTGAAGGACCGCACGGCTCGCCGCTTCCTCATCTTCCTCAGTGTGGGGCTTGCCGGCCTCTGCCTGAGCAACCTGATTCTGTGGGTGGGAGTGGGACCGTTGCAGCTGCCCAAGGTCGTAGCAAAGCTGTTGTCCATCGTGCTGGTGGTCTTCTTCCAGTTTCTGCTTAATAAATATGTAACCTTCAGAACCGTTCGTAGCTGATGGAAAAAATATATTTCGTGATGCCGGCTTATAACGAGGCGGCCAACATTTCAGAGACCATAAAGGACTGGTATGCAGTGGTCGAGCGCATCAATCGTGAAGGCGAGTGCTGTGCTGTGCTGGCCGTGGCCGACGACGGAAGCCGCGACGAGACGTATCGCATCATGTCGGAGTTCCGGCTCGAGCACTTCGAGCCCCTGACCAAGCCCAATGGCGGGCACGGGCAGACGGTGCTCTATCTGTATCGCCACGCGCTGAACCACGGAGCCGACTTCGTCTTCCAGACCGACTCGGACGGACAGACCTCGCCCGACGAGTTCTGGCAGATGTACGCTGCCCGTCACGACTACGACTTCCAGATCGGGCACAGAAACCACCGGCAAGACGGGTGGCAGCGGGTGCTCGTGACACGGACGCTCCGGCTGCTTGTCTGGCTCGTTTTCGGCCAGTGGGTAACGGATGCCAACACGCCTTTCCGTCTGATGCGGGCCGAGTCGTTGCGCCAGGTGATCTGGCTCATTCCCGACGACTTCTTCCTGTGCAATGTGGCCATCTCGGCCATTGCCGTGAAGCGGCATTATGCGGTGCGCTTCCTTCCCATCACGTTCCGGCCGAGGCAAGGCGGTGTCAACAGCATCAACATGAAGCGGATAGTGAAAATCGGCTGGAAGGCCATTGGCGACCTCTGGCGCATAAATGCCCGCTTGCGGAACAGTTGACATGAAGGCCGCGAAACATCGTCTCTGGTTGCCTTTGCTGTGGCTTGTGCTGGCCGTGGCCCTGTCTTCGGGCCATCGGCTCTCGCCTTTCTGCTCGCAGGTGCCGCTGTTCGACTCCTCCATTTTCATCGCCTGTGCGCAGTGGATGCGCGACGGGCTGGTGATGTATCGCGACCTCTTCGACCACAAGGGCCCCTTCATCTACCTCTACGACTGCCTCGGCCTTGCTGCGGGTGGGCTGACGGGTCTCTGGCTGCTGGACGTCCTGTGGCTCGTGCTCTCCACCCTGCTGACTTATCGCACCTGCCGCCTCTTTGCCTCTTGGCAGGCTTCCGCTGTGGCCGCCACCCTGTGCCTCGGAGTGCTCAGCAGCGTGGCCGGAGACAATACGGTGGAGCTGGTGGCTTTGCCCTTTCAGGGGCTGGCCGTCTGGCGGATGCTGAGCGCCCTGCGGCGGAAGGAGGCAATGAGCTTTGCCGACATTTTCCTCTCGGCTGCCTGCTTTGCTGTGGTGGCCCTGCTGAAACCCAACATTACGGCCTTCATGTGCCTGTTGGCGCTTGCCGTTTTCGTGCAGTTGTGCCTCCAGTGGAACGCTCGCCACCTTCTTCGGTACCTTGCCGCAGCCGTGCTGGGCCTCGCAGTGGTGGTCATTCCCGTGACAGCCTATCTGCTGGCGGGCCATGCATGGCCCGATTTCGTGTCTGCCTTCTGGACTTTCAATACCGAGTACTCTGCCGGGCAGGGTTGGAGCGAGCGGATGCACAGCTCCGTCCGTCTTATTTTTCTTTACACGCCGAGCCTCCTTTCTTGGCTCTTTGTGCTGTGGGCATGCTGGAGGGGCTGTGAGCGAGCTGCCATGTGGCGGCTGCTGCCCGTGCTCGTGGTGGGAGCCTGGCTCAATGCCGGACTCTCTGGTTTCCCGTTCCCTCATTACATGGCGCCCGTCTATCCCATGCTGGCACTCTATGCTGCCGCGGCCCTGCAGGGAGTCTGGTCGCAGCCGCGCCCCTGGCGCATGCTTGCCACAGCGCTCTGCCTCCTCTCCTTCGGCTTTTCGTTGCGAGGCGTGCAGCGCTCGGTGCGCCTTTATGTGCGCAGCCGCTCAGAGATGGCCGATGTGCGTGCCATGGCGCAGTACGCAGCCCGTCGTGTACCGGCCTCCGGCAGCATGGCCGTGCTCTATGGCGATGCCAACCTCTTTGTGCTTTCGGGCTGTCGCCCCGCCTCGAAGTATTTCTATCAGCACCCTATCTGCCGCGTGCGGCCCTCGATGGTCGACTCGCTGCAGGCTGACATCTGTCGCCGCCGCCCGCAGCTGATAGTCTGCCCCGTGGAGCACATTATGTCCTGCCCCATAAGCCTTCCCACGGGCTATGTCCGCCTCACAGATGCGCCTCGCCGCTTTGTGGTGTACGGCTTGGCGGCAGACTGATGCTGCCCGAGGCAAAGGGCCTTTGCTCTTTGTAAAAATTCGTAGAAAGTTTGTCGAAACGCGAAGCACCGTTTGGCTGTCTCGCAGAAAAGGTGTTCCTTTGTGGCGAAAAACGGACAAAACATGGAAAGTTCACTCAAGACGAACCCCATCCTGACCATTACTGGCAGCGACAGCACTTGCCTCTCGGGCGTGCAGGCCGACCTGAAGACCATTTCCCAACTGGGTGGCTATGCTGTGACGGCCATTACCTCAGTGACCGTGCAGACGACGCTTGGCATTCAGGAGTTCTTCGACTTGCCGGCTGGCATCGTGCGCGGGCAGGTGGAGGCCGTGATGAATGATGTGGCGCCTCGGGTAGTGAAGATTGGCTTGGTTCGCACGCGCGAGACGTTGGACGTAATTGTCGACTTGCTGCAGCGCTACAGACCCGAACATGTGATTTATGCGCCCGTCTTCCGTTCCGCTCGCGGCGAGGTGCTGGTGGGCAAAGAACTGATAGCCGACATCTCGGATCGCCTGCTGCCGCTCTGCTCACTGGTGGTGAAGCCGGAGGCAGACGCCACGCACGGACAAGCAAACCGCTATGCCAGCGCCCTGGCTTTCTACCTGAACAGTGGCTACAGCGAGGCGGAGGCCGACGCAGCGGCTCACAAATTCGTGCGTGCCTCGTCGGGGCAGACTTCGCTGCAGGGGCGTGGCGGAGAACTGTACCGCGAATTCCTGACTCGCGTGGCGCGTCACTGGCGTACGAACAGCGATGTCAGCTTTTATGCCGAGGCGCTGAACGTGAGCATGAGGTATCTGGCACAAGTGACGCGCCGTGCCGCCAACCAGACGCCCAAGGCTATCATAGAAGAACACGTGGCGCGCGAGGCTGAAAGCGCCCTGCGCAGCACGGACAGTACTGTGCAGGAGGTGGCTCGTGCGCTGGGCTTCTCGTCGCAGGCTCACTTCTCGAAATTCTTCCGCAAGGTGCGAGGCGTCAGTCCTTCGGAGTTTCGCCGAAGAGGAGGGCGCAAATGGTAAATCCGTACTTTCAAAATGGTGAGAGGTGAGAGGTGAGAGGTGAGAGGTGAGAGGTGAGAGGTGAAAGATTCGCTAACCACTAACCGCTAACCACTAACCGCTAACTGGTGAGAGGTGAGAGGTGAGAGGTGAGAGGTGAAAGATTCGCTAACCACTAACCGCTAACCACTAACCGCTAACCGCTAACCGCTAACCACTAACCACTAACCACTAACCTTTACTTTATATTATGATAATTACAGAACGTATGATGCTTAACCGCCAATTGGCACAGATGCTGAAGGGCGGAGTGATAATGGACGTAACGACACCCGAGCAGGCTCGCATTGCCGAGCAGGCGGGCGCTTGTGCAGTGATGGCCTTGGAGCGCATACCGGCCGACATTCGTGCGGCAGGTGGTGTGGCTCGCATGAGCGACCCTGCCATGATTCGTGGCATACAGGAGGCCGTCAGTATTCCCGTGATGGCTAAATGCCGCATCGGGCACATTGCTGAGGCTCGCATTCTGCAGGCCATAGAGATAGACTACATAGACGAAAGCGAGGTGCTCAGCCCGGCAGACGATGTGTTTCACATCGACAAGACTCAGTTCGATGTCCCGTTTGTGTGCGGTGCGCGAAACCTTGGCGAGGCGTTGCGCCGAATAGCCGAGGGCGCCACCATGATTCGCACCAAGGGCGAGCCCGGCACAGGCGATGTGGTGCAGGCCGTCAGTCACATGCGGCAGATGCAGGCCGACATTCGCCGCCTCGCTTCGCTGCGCGAGGATGAGCTCTTCGAGGCCGCCAAGCAGTTGCAGGCACCAGTGGAACTGGTTCGCTACGTGCACGAGAACGGCAAGCTCCCTGTGGTGAACTTCGCAGCTGGTGGTGTGGCCACTCCGGCCGATGCTGCGCTGATGATGGAACTGGGTGCCGAGGGCGTTTTTGTGGGCAGCGGCATCTTCAAAAGCGGCAATCCTGCCAAGCGTGCAGCGGCCATAGTGGAGGCTGTGACGGCTTGGAAGGACGCCAAGCGGCTGGCCGAACTCTCGGCCGATTTGGGCGAGGCCATGGTTGGCATCAATGCACAGGAGATAGAACTGCTGATGGCAGAGCGCGGGAAATGAGAATCGGTGTGCTGGCCCTGCAAGGGGCATTCGTCGAACACGAGCAGGTGCTGCGTCGGCTGGGCGCCGAGGTCTTTGAGATTCGCAGCCTCGGGGATTGGTTGCGCCCGAAGGACGGCCTCGTGCTGCCCGGTGGAGAATCCACTGTGCAGGGTCGGCTGCTGCGGCAGACAGGACTCTTCGAACCCATGCGCCGCGAGATTGCTGCCGGGCTTCCCACGCTTGGCACCTGCGCCGGCCTGATTTTGCTCTCGCCGCTCCACTTCGGTACGATGAGCATGCAGGTTCGCCGCAACGCATACGGTCGGCAGCTGGGCAGTTTCCATACGCTGGGCAGCGTGAAGGGAGTGGGCGAGGACGTGCCCATGACATTCATCCGTGCGCCTTACATCGAGTCGCTCCTTTCGCCACAGGCCGAGGCCTTGGCTTGGGTGGGCGGACGTATCGTGGCAGCCCGTCAGGGCCGACAGCTCGTCACGGCTTTTCATCCTGAGTTGGACAACGACCTCAGGCTTCACAGCCACTTCCTGGCCACACTCTGAGCGCTGGTCGTAAGTGCGGCCGCGTTTTTCTTGCACGATTCGGAAGAAAAGCGTATTTTTGCAGCGCTAAAAAGAAAGTTTTCCGGTGAAAAGGATGAAACGCGAAAAGGTGCTTTGTGTGCTTCTGTGGCTGGCGGCTGCGCTTCTGGCGAGTTGCGGCCATGCTTCTTCTTCCGGCAAAGACGAGGCGGAGTCTGATACGCTGAGCGTGGATTCGCTCGTGGAGGCTGACCCGGATGCCGATGCTGACGGCCTGCCGGACGATGCAGAAGATGCGCGGATGGACGAGAACTTCGACGATTTTATCTACGCCTTTGTGCGCAATCCGCGTCTTCAGCGTGAGCGTGTCTCGTTCCCGTTACCCAAGACGGATGTGGACGGAGGGCAGAAAATGCTGCGACGCCTGAATGTGCACGGTGAGTTCCGCTTTATGGAGGGCGACTATTACACCGTCTTTTATGGCGATGCCAGCCAGATAGATGAACAAAAGGGACGGCCGCACGAAATGGTGAGCGTGGAACGCATCGGGCTGGAGGACGGACGCGTGGAGGTGTATGATTTCCAAAGGCGCGACCGGCGCTGGATGCTGACGGCCATCCGCTCGCAAGGCTTGGCCGAAAACGAACTGGCCGACTTTCTCGTTTTTTATGCGCGCTTCAGCAGCGACACGCTTTTCCAGCAGCAATGCATTGCGCAGCCGCTGCGCCTCTCGGTCTTCGACCCCGAGGAGGACGATTACATAGAGGGCACCATTGATGCCCGCCAGTGGCGCTCGTTCTGTCCCGAGGTGCCGTCCACGGTTGTCACGAATGTCATATACGGGCAGGTCTATCGGCCCGACCACATGGTGCTGCAGAAATGCGGCTCAGCCAGCGGAATGCAGGAACTCTTCACGTTCCAGCGCGAGCGTGGCGGCTGGCGGCTGACGTCTTACGAAAACTGAATCGCAGAATGACGGTTACGAAGAACGCTTCGCTCCTGAAGCACAACACGTTTGGCATCGAGGCCACTGCAGCCGCATGGGCCGAATACGACTCGGAGAACGAACTCCGCCAGCTGCTGACGCTCGTAGAGGAAGGCCAGTTGCCGCGTCCCCTGCTGCATGTTGGTGCGGGCAGCAACTTGCTTTTCCTTGCCGACTACGCTGGCACAGTGCTGCATTCGCGCATCGGAGGCGTGGAGGTGTTGGCCGAGACGCCCGAGGAGGTGCTTGTGCGTGTGGGCAGCGGCATGGTGTTCGACCGCTTTGTGGAGTATGCGGTGGCTTGCGGCTGGCATGGGCTGGAGAATCTCTCGCTCGTGCCCGGCGAAGTGGGCGGCGCAGCCGTGCAGAACATCGGAGCCTATGGAGTGGAGGCCGCGGACTTCATAGAACGGGTGGAGGGCGTGTGGCTGGCAGACGGGCACCGCGACGAGTGGCCGAAAACTGCGTGTGATTATTCCTATCGCCACAGCATCTTTAAGTCAAAACTGCGTGCAGAAATTGCTGTGACGGCTGTCACGTTCCGGCTCTCTAAGGTGTTTTCTCCTCGCCTCGACTATGGCGGCCTCCGCAAGGCAATGGCCGAGCAAGGGCTCGACGAGGCGCGGCTCAGCCCCCAGCAGTTGCGCGAACTGGTGATTTCAATTCGTCGGAGCAAACTGCCCGACCCGCAGGTGCTGGGCAACGCAGGCAGCTTCTTTATGAATCCGGTGGTGGAGGCTGCGGCCTACGAGCGTCTGCTTGCCTCGTATCCCGCAATGCCATGCTATCCGCTGCCCGACGGACGGGTGAAGGTGCCAGCCGCCTGGCTTATCGAGCGCGCTGGTTGGAAAGGCCGGCAAATGGGGCCTGCAGCGGTTCACGACCGTCAGGCTTTGGTGTTGGTGAACCGGGGCGGAGCCACGGGCCGCGACATTCTGCGGCTCTCGGATGCTGTCCGCGAGGCTGTCCGTCAGCAGTTTGGCATCGACTTGCAGCCCGAGGTGAACATGATAGGCAGCGCGTCTCTCTGACGCCCTTGCGCTGCTGCGTTTCCCCCTTAGAATTTCTTGATTTTGAACTGCGGATTTATGCGCAGATAAATGCCGAACGAGAAGTTCAGCTCGTTGGAGCGTGCTGTCTGGGCCGAGCCTCCGAGCCATGTCTGGTAGGCTTCCGCCTCTGCGCCGAGTACGTAGTGCGTGGCAAACGTATGGTGGAAGTCGGCGCGCAGATGGGCCGTGCTGACGCCCTGGTGGCTCTCGCCGTCTCGGACAGAGAGGGTGGAGAAGAAGTGATTGCCGTAAAGGCTCACAAAGTGGCGTGGCGCACGGAAGAATCCTCCGCCCAGCGAGAGGCCGCAGCGCAGGTCGGTGCTGGCAGTGGCATGGTAGGCGATGCCCGAGTCGAAGGGCCAAAGGTGTCCGCTCTGCTGGTAGGTGGCCAGTACAGAAGCCTCGGCCGTGACGCGCTCCACCGCTTGCCGCTTTGGCGTCCATCGCATTCCGGCTCCGGCAGCGGCATTGCAGAGCGTCTGCACGCCCAGTGCAGTGGTGTCTTGCTCGCCGCCGCGATGCTGGATGACGAGCTGCAGCGGCATGTACCACGATACGGCTCTCCCCACCGGACAGAGGCCGATTTCCCACGTCGAGCCTACGGTGAATGCCTCCTGATGCGAGTCCTCTTCGAAGATGTAGCTCTGCCAGTTGAGCCACGTGTCCATATGGAAGCGCCAGAAACTGCGTGTCGGGAATCCGTCGCGGCCGCGTGCCAGCCGCATCTTGTCCCAAAGCAGCTGGAAACCCATCTCGGGGTCTTGCGAGAGGTTGCCTTCGGGATTCCAGAGCGGCAGGCCGAGGCGGTGGTTCTGCGCACCGTAGATGTCGCCCATTACCACTGTCAGATGGCGGAACTCGGCCTTGGCTCTGAGCCATGGCAGAGCGTGCGCTCCGTGTTGATACTGCTGCCCTTTCCAGCGGCCAATGTCGTGATAGACGTAGCAGGGATACTTGTTGGCTCCGTCAAAGATGAGCGCATGGGCACCCAGCTCCACTTCCACCTGCCGGAGTGGCGTGTAGAGTAGCTTTGGCCTTACCCAAAAGCCCGGCAGCGAGTAGCCCTTGGTGAGGGCGCTGCTGTATTCGTTGTCGCGGAAGAATGCGAGGGCGTCCACTTCGGCACGCAGCACGCGCAGTTGGCTCCGGTCTATCCGATAGGAGTCGGCTGCCAGCTGGTCCCACATCTGCGCCGCAGCACTCAGCGAGAGGCTGAGCAGGCAGGCGGTCAGCAGGCTCGCTCTCCAGTGGCGGAAGTACGCACGTCTCATTTCCTTCCTTTATATATAAGGTATAGTATCACGGCTGCGCCCACTGCCAGCATGGCCACTTTCAGCTCGCCACTGTATTCCGAGATTTTCTCGTCCAGCTGCCCGCTGAAGTTCCGCCCAATGTAATAGCCCATGCCTGCGAGGATGCTGTTCCAGATGCCTGCGCCCAGACAGGTGTAGAGCATGAAGCGTCCCAGCCCCATGCGAGCCAGTCCGGCCGGAATGCTTATCAGCTGCCTGACGGCCGGCACCAGTCGGCCTACGAAGGTTCCCAGCGCTCCGTGGCGGTCGAAGTACTGCTCGGCCTGCACCACTTTGGCCTCGTCTATCAGGCACATGTGTCCCAGCCGGCTGCCCGCGAACTTATATACCAGCGGGCGGCCCAGCCAGAGCGCCAGTCCGTAGTTGATGAGCGCGCCCAGACAGGCACCCACTGTGGCGCTCAGCACCACCAGCAGCACGTTCTGTTCGCCCGTGGTGGCGCACATGTATGCTGCAGGCGGCACCACCACTTCGCTCGGGAACGGGATGAAACTGCTCTCAATGGTCATCAGCAGCAGGATGACACCGTAAGAAAGATGCTCGAGGCACCACGCAATAAAAGGAATGCTTTCCACTATTATATTAGGTTAGAGGTTAGAGGTTAGAGGTTAGAGGTTATTGGCTATTGGCTATTGGCTATTGGCTATTGGTTAGTGGTTGCCAAATGCCAACGGCCAAAGCCAAAGTAAATACCTATTTACTATTTACTCCCCGCCCTCGGGAGGGGATTGGGGGAGGGGCTGCTTGGCAGTATATTTTTGCGAAACACCCGTTTGTCCGTCAGGCGCCAGCGGCACCAGTCGGCAGCCTCCCAAAGCGGCGCCACGAATTGCAGCACTGGCAGGCTCAGACAGTAGGTGCTAAGGCCCAGCCTGCGCGTGGTGAGGCGCAGCATCGTTTGTCTCAGGGCTTGCAGGGCGAGCCACATGGCGCAGATGGCAGCCACTACATAGTAGTTCCCCCACAGCAGCACCAGCATGCCCACTACCACTGCGGGCAGCAGCCACCCCGCCGCCACTTGCAGCAGGTACCTGAGGTGTATGGCCCAGCCGTGCCTCATGTGGCGCCACGTCTCCATGCAGAAGACACGTTCCTCGTGCCACCGTCTGGCCGTGGGTGCCTCCTCCACGAGCTGAGCCTGCAGCCTGAGGTTGAGCGCGCAGCCGCCTGCGGGCACGTTGTGATTCACCAGTAGCGTCTCGGCTCCCACCTGCAGCGTCTGGCTCGACGCAAATCCCCTGTGACTGGCGAAGTGGCTGCGGCGATAGCAGAGCACACAGCCCTCTGCGCTGTACGGTCTGCCCAGCTCAGACTGCGGTAGCCACCGCATTTGCCGCCAGAGGCGCAGGAACTGCGCTTTGCGCGCTGGCCGCTCCGTCGGCTCGTAGCGCACCGGGCCGACAGCCGCCACCTTGTCTTCGCCGAGCGACTGAGCCACCGTGAGCAGCCAATCCTTGCCCGTGGGCATGCAGTCCGGGCGGACGAACACCACCCAGTCGTGGGCCGCAGCCTTCATGCCCAGTGTCATGGCCATGCGTCGGAGGCTGATATCGCGTGCCGAGGCTGGCAGGCTCGTCTGGCGGAGTTGAGGATAAGCGTATGCGAAGTGCTCCAGCAGAGAGCGCGTCTCGTCTGTGCTGCACATATCCACTGCTATGACCTCGAATTCTGCAGGGTAATCCTGTTCGAGCAGCAGCGGCAGCAACCGACGGAGCCGCTCCGCCTCGTTTTGGCAGGCCACCACCACCGAGACGCCCGGCACGTCCGCTCTCACAGGCTGCAGTGCCTGCCGAGCCGCCATACGCCCCAAGCGTCCGAACTCCCATGCCTGCCAAAGGCAGAGAACCCAGAGTACCACGAATGCCAGATAGAGCGGAGCTAAAACCATAATCCGGCTGCAAAGTTACGAATAAGCGAGCGATGTGCAAAACGAAAGACGAAGTTTTTCGGTTTTGAACATCCGAGCGGAAGTAACTTGGGCGCAGCCAAAGTTACGAATAAGTGAGAGAAAAGCCAAATTTGTTCTGTAATTTAGCCGCTGCAAAAATGCAAAAATGCAAAAATGCAAAAAAGAGAGGGCTGTTGCCCTCTCTTTCCTATTTGCTGCGCTTGCGCAGAATGTCCTGAATATAGACTCGCACGCCAAAGTTACGAATAAGCGAGCGAAAAGCAAAATTTATTTTGGCTTTTCCGAGCGCAAGTAACTTCGACCGCAGGCCAAAGGCGCGAATAAGTGAGCGAAAAGCGAGACGGCAAGCAGTGGCAATTTTCTATGCAGCAGGGCCGAAAATAAAAATAATGTGTGAGAAAATGAATTTTTTGTTTGCAAGTAATGAAGAAATACGTTATTTTTGCGTCGGAAAGACCAAACTTAACTATCCATTTATTAACCTATTGCATAAAAGAAAGCTTATGAAAAGATTTTTCTCTTCTCTCTGTCTCCTGACAGTGCTTGCATTGGCGGCGGGGACAAAGGTGCGGGCCATAGAGCCGAACGCAGCGGGCGTCTATGAGATTGCCACGCCTCAGGATTTGCTCGACTGGGCCGCCTTGGTGAACGCTGGCGAGTGGTCGGCCAAGGCCGTACTGACCGCCGACCTCGACATGCAGGGCGCCGAGACGGGTGTCTTCCCAGTGGGCGGAGCTGCCACGGCCGACCGCTTTGTGGGTTCGTTCGACGGACAGGGCCACCGCATCTCGAACTTCGTGCTACTGGACGAGTCGGGCGTGAACTATGGTATGTTCAATACGGGCCCGGGCGTAACGCTGAAGGATTTCTGGCTCGACAGCTCGTGCAGCATCACTGGCTCCGAGTTGGTGGGTCTCATTGGCCGTCACGACGGAGCCGGCACGTTTGAGAACGTGGGCAACTGCGCTTCCGTGACGGGTGGCGGCAACAACATTGGCGGCTTCCTTGGCGCTGCCTGGGGAGCAGGAAACGGCTCTACGGTGCCGACTATCTTCCGTAACTGCTGGTCGGCCGGCAAGGTGACCACAGACGAGGCGCACGCCAAGGCTACAGACACGGGCGCACTGAGCGGATGGTTCAACAACGGCTACTTCGTCTTCACCAACTGCTGGACTACGGCCGAGGTGTCGCATCCCAAGAGTCAGGAGATGTATGTCTTCCGCAATGGTGCGGGCGCAAAATTCGAGTTCACGAACTGCTACAGCCTGGCTGGCAAACAGCCCAACTTCACGCTGCTGCAGGGTGTCACGGCTGCCGACTTGGCCACGGGTGCCATTGCTTATCAGCTGAATGGCGACCAGTCGTCCGTGAGCTGGTACCAGCGGATTGGGGTGGACGCGATGCCTTCGCCCTACGCTACTCGGGGTACGGTCTATCTGAACGGCCGTCTGCACTGCAATGATGAAGCGTACGAAGACGTGGAGTACTCGAACGAGAACAAGGGCATCCAGAAGGACAGCCACGACTACGCAAACGGCATTTGCTCGTACTGCGGCTCGCCAGACGTGAACTACAAGACGCAGAATGCCGAAGGCTACTACGAAATCTCGGACGAGAACGCCCTGATTTGGCTCTCCGAGATGGTGAAGGCCGGCTGCGACTCCATTAAGGCAGTGCTGACAGCCGACATCGACTTGGCCCAGCCGTGGCTGAAGCCCATTGGCAGCTCGGCAGTGCCCTTCGCAGGCAAGTTCGACGGACAGGGCCACCGCATCTCGGGCTTCAACATGGAGGCCACGGGCAGCTATGCGGGACTCTTCGGCTACGCAGTGGAGGCCGACATTTGCAACTTCAGCATCGAAGGCCTGCTCTTGTGCGTCGGAGCCGGCAACGGTGCGATAGGCTATGCAGCCAAGTCGAGCATCACAAACGTGCACTCGGCACTGAACATCAATGCCACGGCTGCCGGTGTCACTCACACGGGAGGCGTCATTGGCGAGGCCTTCACCGAGACGCACCTCAACCGTTGCAGCTTCAGCGGCTCGCTGACCATGAACGATACGAACCACGACTGCTTTGGCGGCATCTGCGGCTACACGGATACGGGCTGGTTTGAGAACTGTCTGAACGCCGGCACCGTCACGTTCGGCGCTCCCAACTGCTATGCTGGTGGCATCTTGGGCTATCTGAACAACGCTTCGTCCAAGGGACTGCACAACTGCCTCAATGTGGGACACGTCACATATTCCGGAGAAGGCGCGCCCACGTATGGCGGCGCCCTTGTGGGCCGTCTGCGCAAGTCGCCCTCTCTGTTCGGCACCAGCTACTGGCTCGAGGGCAGCGCCACGTGTGCAGCCGGTGATGTGGAGTATCCCAAGGGCTTGAGTGTGGCCAGTGATGCGCTGGTGAGCGGCGAAGTGACTTGGCGGCTCAACGGAGAGTCGTTCCTCGCTACGGCTTGGTTCCAGACCATTGGAGCCGATGTCTATCCGACGCTCGACCCGACTCATGGCATTGTCTATGCCACAGAAGACGGCTTCGGCTGTGTGGACCGCGAGGACGAATCGACGTTCTACAGCTTCGTGGCCGGAGTGGTGCAGCACGAGACGGCCTTCGTGGAGGGGACAATGGCACAGCAGACGCTGCTCGACGAGTATGCTGCCACGATTGCCCGGTGGTCGGCCATCGAGTCGTTCGAAGCCTTCTGTGAGGCCTACACCCAGGCGCTCCCGCAGCGCGACACCATTCAGCTTTCGGCCAAGGCCTATGCCAAGTATGTGGACGCCTGCCAGTATGCGGCCAATTACCTGCAGGAGAACAACATCTCTGGCATGGCCAGCGATGTGCTCAACACCTATCTGACCCAGACCGTAGAGCCGGGCGTGGAGTATCCGCAGGGCTCGTACCTCTATATTACAGACACACGCCTGCTCAGCATCGAACAGCTGGCCGAGGAGACCGCTTTCGTCAACAAGATGCTCGAGTACGCCATTGCAGGCGGCATGGTGCCCGGCACTGAGGTGACCAAGCTGATGCAGAACCCCTCCTTCACAGAGGGCTTTACGGGTTGGAATACCGAGTACGAAGGCGGCAGCATTGCCACGGGTGGTGAGACCTCCATCATGCGCATAGCCCGCGGTCTGAACAACTCGTCCTTCGACTTCCATCAGACCATCACGGGCGTGCCAAACGGCGTCTATATGGTCAGCCTGAACGGCCTGTTCCGTGCCAGCGAAGACTTCACCTCCACTTTCTATTCCGGCCAGTTCTATCTGGGCGAGAATGCCATCTACATGATGTCGCCCGGAGAGGATGTCATCTCGCAGGAGGACGCAGTGGATAAGGTGAACTCCTATCTCGAAGGCGACGTAGAGTATGTCTACGAAGACATCATAGGCTACGTGCCCAACAACATGATAGCCTGCTCCTACGCCTTCGGAGCCGGCCGCTACCAGAATTTCGGCGCAGTGGAGGTGACAGACAGCACGCTCACCTTTGGCGTTCGCAATCTGGGCAACGGGCTCGCCAACTCGTGGCTGCCGTTCGGCAATGTGCGCATCTTCTATCTGGGCACGCCCGACGAAGCCAGCCCGTCGCTCGACCAGGTAGTCTCGGGCTGTGTGGCTCGCGGCTACACCATCCTCGCCTTCCCGTGGAGCAGCGGCAGCGACTTTGCACAGTACCCCAACTTCAGCGAGGCACTGAAGGAGCAGCTGCAGCAAACCATAGACGCCGCAGCCGGGCCCCTCACTGGAGCCGAGAAACTGCAGCTCATCGGCGAGTTCTCGCGAATCTTCAGCCAGATTTACACCTGCCGAATGGCTTACATCCGCTTGGCAGCTGCCGCAGAGAACCTGATGGACTACGTAGACAACATGATTTCCATCGAGCTCATCACAGAGGATGAGGGCGAGCCCTGGATGCTCAAGGCCATAGACGGCTGGAATGCCTACCAAGACGGACTCGTCTCTGCAGCACAGGCCGACTCCATCACCGAAGAACTGGGCAAGACAGACTTCGTACTTCCCATGAAGAACGGAGCCTACCAGCTCGCATCGGTCGACGACCTGAAACTCTTCTCCGTGATTGTGGCCAACACAGCCGGCGTGGCCA
Organism: uncultured Bacteroidales bacterium; assembly: GCA_902787575.1. Lineage (GTDB taxonomy): Bacteria > Bacteroidota > Bacteroidia > Bacteroidales > Bacteroidaceae > Physcousia. The sequence goes on from CADAGX010000016.1 coordinate 53,463, forward strand.
ATGCAGCACTCACCGCAGACCTCGACATGAGCGAGGTGGAAGACTTCACACCCATTGGCATGAGCGGCCATCCCTTCACCGGGACATTCGACGGACAGGGGCACAAGATTACGGGCTTCCGGCTGACTCCTACACAGACCATGATGGGCCTCTTCGGCTATGTGAAGGATGGCGCTGTCAAGAACTTCAGCATCAGCGGCACCATCACCTGCCCGGGCGGCGGCACGGGTATCGGAGTGATTGGCTGGGCCGAAGGCGCCGCCATCAGCAACATCCGTTCGTCGCTCCAGATCGCAGTCACCGGCACAGACGTTCATCATGTGGGAGGCGTCGTAGGCAGCTTGCGCGTGCGGACATCCATCCAGCATTGCACCTTCAGCGGTTCGCTGTCAGCCGGCGCAAATAACGACTGCTTCGGTGGCGTTGTTGGCTACACCAACGAGTACTGCAGCATCACCAATTGTGCCAACTACGGTACCGTCCTCTTCACCGCTCCCAACTGCTACGGAGGCGGCATCTGCGGATACCTCAACAACGCCTCCTTCTCCGGCATCCGGGATTGCATCAGTGTGGGCCGTGTAGGCATGGAAGACGGCAGCACGCCTCAGTACGGTGGCGCCATCATGGGCCGTCTGCGCGCATACACTGCAGACAACTTCGGCACCAGCTACTGGCTCGAAGGCAGCGCCACGCGCGGTACCGGCGAAAACCAGGAACCCAAGTGCATCAGCGCGACGGCCACGCAGATGGGTAGCGGCGAGATTTGCTTCGCCCTCAACGAGGCTCAGGACGGGATAGTATGGTTCCAGAACATTACCGAAGACCCCTATCCCGTACTCGATGATACGCACAAGGTAGTCATCAAGACCGAGGAAGGCATCTACAAGAACGAGGACGGCACGGCCGTCGCCCAGCCCGGGGCAGCCCCCTATGGGGGGTTTGGGGGCCAGCCAACGGCCGTTTACGACCTCTCCGGTCGCCGCGTAGAGCAGCCCGCCAAGGGCCTCTACATTGTGGGCGGCCGCAAGGTGCTTATAAAGTAAGCCTGCGCTGACACACAAACTTTCGGTCCCCTCGCTCCAAAAGGCGAGGGGATTTTGTCATTCGGCGGGCCGGTACAAAAAAACTTCCCTTCGATTATTTAAGAATTATTAACACATAGAAATGGGAGATATGAAACATAAAAAGTAACTTTGCTCGTGAAATGAAATATAACAAGCAACTTTTTCCAACTAAAAACACAACCTTTTAAAACAAAATGCTTATGAAAAAGAGACTTTTACTCTGCAGCATCTTGCTTTCCGCAGCAAGTTTGCCATCCATGGCGCAGACGGCTCCAGTGGCCGACATTCTGGACGTGCAGTTCAATGCAGACGGCTCGGCAGTGGACGTCTCTCCAATGAAGAACACGGTGCAGTACATTGGCGACGGCACGCTGATAGACAACAACTCGTACTTCGGTTGCAACGTACCCATCTTCAATAACCCTTGGGCCGGCAACTGCACGGGCTACTACCGCTTCGACTTCGAGGGCAACGAGGACGTGCTGGCTAAGCTGGCCGACGGACACAGTCTGGAGATGCTGGTGAAACCCAGCTACGAGGGCGACATCCAGGACGTGGAGGCCAAGCCCTTCAGTGCCATGCAGTCGGGCGGTACTGGTTTCTTGGTGAGCAAATCGACAGCTTCCGGTGCTGGCGGCAAGAACGTTTTCACCTTCCTGCCCAATGTATCTGAAGCGAATCCTACCAAGAGTACGTGGCGTTGGGCCACCAGCGACATCGTGCCTCGCTCGGGCATCTACTATCACGTAATCGGTGTATGGAACAAGGAGGAAGGGAAGGCCTACATCTATGTAGACGGATCACTTCGCAAGACGGTTGCCGCTCCCGGCAATTATCATCCTGCAACTGCTGGTTCCAACTGGTTCTGCATCGGCGGTGACGCAAATGCCAGCGGAGGCCATCAGGCATGGACGGGCGAAGTGGTGATAGCACGCGTCTATGACAAGGCACTCGATGCGGAGGAAGCCGACGCGCTGTGGAAACTCGTGGAGAAGCCCGAGAAGGAGGCCAACGCAGCTGCCTACATGGAGGTGGTGTCCGCCGGACGCACGTTCATAGAGGACAATGTGGCCACGCAGAGCCTGACAGACGAATACGCTGCAGCACTGGACTCGCTGGAGAAGGCGGTGACGGGCAGCAGCACGTATCAGGAGCTGGACGAGCGGCTGGTGGCCGTAATGGCACTGCGTAAGCAGATGGATGCCTCGGTGACGGCCTACACGAGGTATCAGGAACGCGTGGATGCCACCATCGCCTACCTGGCAGAGAACGACGACTTCGAAGGCGACGACCGCGACTCGCTGGAGGCTTACCTGAACGATTTCATCGAGCCCATGAAGGGATATCCCCACGGCTCCTTCTCCTATATTTGGACCAACCGACAGCTGACGACCGAGGAGGTCACTGAGGAGGCTGCATGGGTGGAGCGGAAGCTGGCCACGGCCATTGCCAACGGATTCAAGCGCGGCTCGGACATCACCAACCTGCTGACGAACGCCGGATTCGAGAACGGATTCACGGGCTGGAAGGGTACCACAGGTTCGGCCACAGCCAAGAGCCCGACCACCGACCTTATCGGAGCCGAGGCTAAGGGCAAGAAGTTCGACATGTACCAGAAGATTACCGGCCTGACGAATGGCGTGTACGTAATCACAGCCACGGCCGCCTACCGTCCCTTTGACGACCGCTACAGCACCTACTATGCTGCCAATATGTATGCCAACGAGAACAGCGTCTTCCTGCCCACCGTCTTCGAGACACGTATCCCAGTGGCTGACGCAGAGGACGGAGTGAACTGCTACATCACACAGAACGGCTCGGATGCCGACATCGACTTGGAGATTGCAGACGATGGCAGTGCCGACATCGCCTCGTATGCCATCAATGGCAAGGTGGGCATCGCCAATGCTGCAAACGGCGGGCGAGCCGTCAGCTGTCTGGTGGCCAACGTAACGGACAGTACACTCGTGGTGGGCTTCAGCAACCCCAACGCTCAGGCCGCTTCCGACTGGACGGGCATCGCCAACATACACCTGATATATGCCGGCACGCTGGACGACGCAAAGCTCTATCTCGACCAGACGCTGGCTTGCATGGCAGCTCGCGCCACTACGATTATCAACATGGTGCCCGACTTGGGCAACGTGGACCAGAACCCCAATTGCTCGCAGACGATTAAGGACAAGTTGCAGGCAGCCGTGGACGCAGTGGCCACCACCACTTCGCCCGAAGACAAGTACGCGCTGATAGGCACGTTCTCTGAACTCTGGAAAGAGTTTGACGAGGGCCGCAAAGCCTATCAGAACATGATTAGCGAGACGGAGACCGTGTACAGCATTGTCAGCGAGCTACACGCTGCTGGCAAGGTGACGGACGAACTGTACGGCCAGGCTACGCAGGCTATTAGCAATATGTGGGATGCCTACGAACAGGGAAGCTATACCACCGAACAGGCCAACGCAATGGAGGCACTCGCTTCGCTGGGTCTGATAACGGCTCAGGACGAGGACGGCACGTACCTGATAAAGAGCGACTACGACATGGCTTACTTCGCATTGAAGGCCAACTCGCAGACGGTGCACGTGAACGGTAAACTCTTGGCCGACATCGACTACTTCACCGAAATGCAGATGATAGAGGACTTCTGCGGCGAACTCGACGGACAGTTCCACACCATCACGGTCAACATCAACCGCAATGACCGCGGAGCCGCACTCATCAACAACATGCGAGACGGCGGCTGCGTGAAGAACCTCACCGTTCAGGGAGACGTGCAAAACAGCAATAAGTTCGCTACGGCAATCGTGGCCAATACCTACGGCCAGACACGCATCTCGGGCATCACCTCTCTGATACACGTCACAGCCACCACACCGGGCGATGCCGCTCACGCAGGCATCATGTCATGCTCGCGCGGCACAACCACTGTGAGCGACTGCGTCTTTGCAGGCATCATGGAGGGCGAAGGCCCCATCAACTCCAGTGGTATCGTAGGCTGGACAGCAGGCATCACAGTGATAGAGAACTGCCTCCAGATTGGCAACATCAGCCTCTCAGAAGAGGGCAGCTACACCATTGCCCGAGTGCCACTGCTCGTGGACATCTACAACTGCTACTATAAGAACGCATTTGGCGTCGAGCAGGGAACGCAGATTACAGACGAACAGCTGGCCAATGGCGAGGTTTGCTACTTGCTCAACAAGGGCAACACCGAGAACCCCACTTGGTTCCAGACAATCGGCGAAGACCTCTATCCTGTGCCCAACCCGTCGCATGGAGTCGTAGGCAAGAAAGCCGATGGCACGTACACCAACAATGCCAGCGAGTTCTATAAGGAAACACCGGCTCCAGACGATGGCACTCCGAAGGCCGACCTGCTGGATGTTGTCTTCAACGAAGACGGTACAGCTGATGACGCTTCGCCCATGCACAATGACATCGCACTCGTAGGCGAAGAGACCTCTTCCGTCTACTTCAGCGAGACCTACCAGCGCAATGTGGCACACTTCGACAACCCCTACGGAAGCAGCTGCAACTCCTTCTATCAGGTGGCAAGCTACGAGAATAACGATGCCATCAGAAATGCACTCTCCGACGGCCACACGTTCGAGGTGCTCTGTATGACTAACTTCGAAGGCGACATCCCCAATGTGGAGTCAAAGCCATTCTCTGCTATGCAGGCCGGCGGTACGGGCCTCATGGTGACAACCATCAGCGGCGCTCGCCAGAACGAATTCTGCTTCCTGCCCAATGTCACCACCAGCGGCAGCAGCACTTGGCGCTGGACCACCAGTGGCGTAGTGCCCGAGTCGAAGAAGTTCTATCATGTGGTGGGCGTCTGGAACAAGGAAGAAGCACAGGCTTATATCTATGTAAATGGCGAACTGAAGAACACCATCAAGGCTCCCGGCCTCTTCAAGTACGCTTCCACAGGCTGCAACTGGTTCTGCGTTGGTGGCGACCCCGCTACGGCGACCACTGCTCACGCTTCGTGGATGGGCGACATAGCCATTGCCCGTGCATACAGCAAGCCCCTCACACAGGCTGATGTGGCCTATCTGTGGAACAAGATTTCGAATCCCGACGAAGTCAAGTACATCCTCCAGAAGCCCGAGCCCACCTTCCGCGGTATCTACAACCTGGGCGGTGCTCGCCTCGACAAGCCTCAGAAGGGCATCAACATCATTGATGGCAAGAAGACGCTTGTGAAGTAAGGCTCATCGAAAAAAAGACTGAGTCGCAAGACACGTGTTGCCCCTCTCTGAGTTTCACGGCTCAGGGAGGGGAAACACTTTACAAACGCAACAACAGAACAAACTGCTTTGGCAGAAAAACAAACAAATTATGAAGAGGAGATTCTTAGTGACGCTTCAGCTTGCCTTCCTCGCTTCGCCCCTCATGTGGGCACAAGTCACCAGGCAGATGAACGTTTACAGTGAGGGGAAACTGGTCTATACGGCAGACGTAGAGACGATAGACAGCGTCACCTTTCAGGAGGTGACCAAGGCGCCCGCGGCCGACATCTTGGATGTCATTTTCAAGGCCGACGGCACGGCCGAAGACATCTCGCCAATGAAGAATCCCGTCACCATCCCCTCCAGCAGCGGACTTTCCACTGTGTGGAGCAATACGTACAATCGCTATGTGGCTCGCTTCAGCAACGCGTGGGGTGGCTCGGCTTCAGGCTATTACAAGGTCGATTATACCAACAACGAGCAGTTCCGTAAGGCGCTTGCCGACGGCCATACACTCGAGGTTCTCGTCATGGGCGAGTTCACGGGAGCCGTGGCCAATGTCGAAGCCAAACCTTTCAGCTCCATGCAGTCAGGCGGCACAGGCTTCCTCGTAACCACAGTTAAAGGCGATCGCAAGAACGAACTCTGCTTCCTGCCCAACATCTCCACCAGCGGCAGCAGCACTTGGCGCTGGGCCACCAGTGGCATCGTGCCGCAGGGACGAAGGTTCTATCATCTGGTGGGCGTCTGGAACAAGGAAGAGCAGAAAGCCTACGTCTATGTCGACGGCCAGCTCTGCAACACGGTGGATGCCTCGGGCGAGATGGTCTTTCCCACCAGCGGTGCCACATGGTTCTGCATTGGAGCCGACCCGAGCAACGCCACGGCGGCTCATTCCGGATGGGCAGGCGATGTCGTCTTGGCGCGTATCTACGACAAGCCGCTCGTGGCCGACGAAGTAGCCGCCCTCTGGGACGAGGTGGACGAGTATCAGGCCAATGCTGAGCCCGACATGGTGACGGACGTAGACTACCTTTCCGGCATGGCTGTCAAGGCTGGCAGTGCCTATGCCATCAGTGGTAAGGGCTTTGCCGAGGGCGACAAGATTCAGCTCATCGCGCCTTCCGGAGATGTTCCCGAACTGACAGCCGACTTGCAGCTGACGGCCGACGGCGTCCGCCTGTCGCTGCCTGCCGACCTTACTTCGGGCACCTATCGTCTGATGCTTGTGCGAGGCGATAAGCGTCAAGACCTCGGCCAGACCACCTTCAGCGTAGTGGAGCAGATGCCTCGCGGCTGCAGGGTGATAGCTCACCGCGGCCACTGGAACGTGGCTGGTGCTGCGCAGAACTCGCGCCGCTCGCTGCAGAACGCGCTCGACCTCGGCGTCTATGGTTCCGAGACCGACATCTGGATTACAGCCGACGGCTGCCTGATGGTCAATCACGATGCCTCCTTCGGTGGCGTCAAGCTCGAGACCGCCACGGCCGAGCAGTGTCAGGCACTGACGCTCTCCAATGGCGAGAAAATGCCGCGCTTCGAGGAGTTCCTCGAGATGATGCAGGCCTACGAGGGGCCGACCAAGCTCATCATCGAGATAAAGACACATGCCGATGCCGCCCGCGGGCAGGCAGCTGCCGACTCCACTGTGGCCATGGTGCGCCGAATGGGGCTGCAGGACCGTGTGGAGTACATCGCCTTCAGTCTCGACATCTGCCGCCGCATCGTCTATAACGACTCAACGGCGCACGTGGCCTACTTGAACGGCGACAAGTCGCCTGCCACGCTCCACGAGTATGGCATCATGGGTCTCGACTATACGGCAGCCAAGATGCGTAGCAACCCCACTTGGGTCAGCGAGGCGCACGAGCTGGGCATGACCACCAACGTGTGGACCATCAACAGCCAGTCCGAGATTATCGAGATGAGCAACATGGACCACGACTTCGTCACCACCAACGACCCCGAACTGGCGGCCAAGATTCTTCGCTACTACGAGGGCGCGCAGTAGTGCGTCGTCCGGGGCTGAAGTTGCCACGCTGCACAGCTTCGGCCGATACGAATTGCGACCCGAGAGGTCAAGGCCTTTGGCCCGTCTCTCAGGTCGCATTTTTTGTGTTTGCGACGCGCGTCGGTAGGGTAGGCGCTACGCCAGTTCCTCGCTCGTGTAAGCCTTTGGCAGCGGCCGGCAGTTGTATTGGCTTGTCATCGTCTCGCCGTAGGCTCCGGCCGAGCGTATGGCCACGATGTCTCCTCGCCGTGTGCCGTTGAGCTTGTAGTCGCGTGCGAAGACGTCGCTGCTCTCGCAGATGGGACCTACCACGTCGTAGCGCTCCTCCGGCAGCTGGCTTGTCAGGTTCTCCACGCGGTGCAGTGCTCCGTACAGTGCGGGCCGCACCAGGTCGGTCATGCCCGCATCGAGGATGGCAAATTGCTTCTCGGTGCCCTGCTTCACGTAGAGGCAGCGTGCGATGAGGCTGCCACACTGTCCCACCACGGCGCGCCCCAGTTCGAAGTGCAGTTGCTGCCCCGGCCGCAGTTGCAGGTGGCGTGCGTAGGTCTCGAAGTAGGCTTTCACGTCGGGCACTGCCTCTGCATCGGGCTCCTCGTAGCTGATGCCCAGTCCGCCTCCCACATTGATGAGCTGCGGCGTGGGCAGTCCGTTGGCCTCCAGCTGCGCTTGCAGCTCGTTGATGCGATGGCAGAGTGCCTCGAAGTCGTCCATCTCCAGTATCTGACTGCCGATGTGGAAGTGCAGTCCCACCAGTGCCACGTGCTCCATCTGGGCCGTCTGTCGTATGACGGCTTCCATGTCTTGCATGGCAATGCCGAACTTGTCTTCGGCGCGTCCGGTGGTGATGTGGTCGTGGGTGTGTGCGCCTACGTCGGGATTGATGCGGAGGCTCACTCGGGCCGTGCGCTGCATGCGAGCGGCTATCTCGCTTATCACTTCCAGTTCGGCCACGCTCTCCACGTTGAAGCACAGGATGTCTGCCTCCAGCGCCAGTGCGATTTCCCAGTCAGCCTTTCCCACGCCGGCGAACACGATTCCCGATGCCGGAAAACCTGCCGCCAGTGCTGCCCTGATTTCACCGCCGCTCACGCAGTCGGCTCCGAAGCCTGCGCGCACGATTCGCTCCAGCACCTTCGGGGTGTTGCAGGCCTTTATGGCGTAGTGCATGTGGTATTCGGGGTGCTGGCGTGTCTGCTCGCATATGGCGCGGAGCGTGGCGTCGAGCACTTCCATGTCGTAATAATAGAATGGTGTGGGCAGTTCTTCGAACTGCTCTATTGGGAATCTGTTCTTTGTCATTGGTGTGTTATCCTTGTCTTTACAATCCCATTTCGAGGGTTTGCTGTCGCATCGTTTCACGCGACGTGTCGCGTGGCTTCATGCGACGTGTAGTTTTGCTTCACGCGACGCGTCGCATTTTCGATTGCGACGCGTCGCTGTTTTTCGCCCGTCAGTTGGTGCCAAACAACGTGTTGCTCAGCGCCTGCAGCGTGCGCTTTTTGTCTTCCGCCTTCACGAGGAACGAGATGTTGTGGTTCGAGCCGCCGTAGCTTATCATCCTCACGGGTATCTGCTTCAGTGCCTCGCATGCCAGCGTTTCGAAGCCGATGTTGTCCGACCCGAGGTCGCCCACCACACAGACGATAACCATGTCGCTGTCCACCATCACGGTGCCGTACTTCTTCAGCTCGTCGAGTATGTCCTCCAGATGGTTGGCGTTGTCCACCGTCACCGATACGCCCACTTCGCTCGTGCACACCATGTCGATGCTCGTCTTGTGGAGTTCGAAGATTTCGAACACCTTACGCAGGAAGCCGTAGGCCAGCAGCATTCGGCTGCTCTGTATCTGTATGCAGGTGATGCCGTCTTTTGCAGCCACGGCCTTTATCTTTCCGTCCTGGAAGTTGTTGTCTATGATGGTGCCGGGTGCTGTGGGGTCCATCGTGTTGAGCAGTCTCACCGGCACTCCGGCAAACTTGGCCGGCTGTATGCAGGTGGGGTGCAGTATCTTGGCGCCGAAGTAAGCCAGCTCGGCAGCCTCCTCGAAGTGCAGCTGACGTACCGGCTCCGTGTGGTCCACGATGCGCGGGTCGTTGTTGTGCATCCCGTCTATGTCTGTCCATATCTGTATCTCCTCGGCTTGCAGCGCAGCTCCGAGCAGGCAGGCCGTGTAGTCCGAGCCGCCGCGCAGCAGGTTGTCAATCTCGCCGTAGGCATTGCGGCAGATGAAGCCTTGCGTGATGTAGATGCCATATCCCGGGTTCTCCTTGATGGCCGTGCTGATGCGTTCCTTTATGTAGTTGAAGTCCGGCTCAGCGTTCTTGTCGGTGCGTACGATGTCGAGTGCATTCAGCAGCAGCGTCTTGATGCCATGCTCCAGCAGGTAGTTCGTCATCATGTTGGTGCTGATGATTTCGCCCTGAGCCAGGATGACTTTCTCCTCGAACGACGTCACGTGCACCTTCGTGAACGAGCGCAGGTAGTCGAACTCCTCGTGCAGGAACTGCCGTGTGCGTTCCTTCCACTGCTCGCTCTCGTAGAGTTCCTCCACGTGCTTCATGTATTTCTGCTCCAACAGGTTGATAATCGTGTTGGCGCCTTCCGGATTCTTCTTGTAGAGATAGTCCGAGATTTCCACCAGCGTGTTGGTGGTTCCCGACATGGCCGAGAGTACGACAATCTTCTGCTCCTGATTTGCCGTAATCAGCTGAGCCACTTCTTGCATACGTTGGGGCGTACCCACCGAGGTGCCGCCGAATTTCAGTACTTTCATTCTCTTTTTTAACTTTATTGGCGTTAGCCTTGTTCTTCTCTTTGTTCCGTGATTCTTGTCTCCGGCTCCAGCCGCCCTTCCTCGCAGTGATACACCGTGCCGGGGAAGTACTGCGGCCACTGCAGGTTGTGTGTCGACACCACCACTGCCGTGCTGCTCTGTCGTCTTATCTCGTCCAGTATGGCCAGTATCATCTCGCCGTTTTCGTTGTCCAGATTGCCGGTCGGCTCGTCGGCCAGTATCAGTTCGGGCTTGTTCAGCAGTGCGCGTGCTATGCAGACGCGTTGCTGCTCGCCGCCCGACAGTTCGTATGTGCGGTGCTGCACCTTCGCCTCCAACTGCACCATCTCCAGCACCTCGCGGATGCGCTGTTCGCGTGCGTCGCGGTCCTTCCAGTCGGTGGCGCGCAGCACGAAGTCCAGGTTGTGGAACACCGAGCGGTCGGGCATCAGACGGAAGTCCTGAAAGATGATGCCCAGTCTGCGTCGCAGTGCCGGCTGCTGCTGCGTGCGGAAACGCAGCATGTCGAAGTCCAGCACCATGGCCTTCTCGCCCTCGCACGGCACCTCGCCGTAGAACGTCTTCAGCAGCGACGTCTTGCCGCTGCCCACGGCGCCCAGCAGGTACACCATTTCTCGCTCGCCCACCTGCAGCGTCACATTCTGTAGCACAGGGTGCTCGCCGCGTCGTATCTCTATGTTCTTGTAGTCAATCGTCATGCCTCTCTCAGTGTTTCTTCCATCCCGGGTTGTGTCGTTCCGCCAGTTCAGCCGCCAAGTCCTCTATGCGCAGTCCCTTCTCCGTCAGCAGTACGATGAGGTGGTACAGCATGTCGGAGCCTTCGTACACCAACCGCTCGTTCGTGCCGTTCGTGGCTTCTATCACCAGCTCCAGCGCCTCTTCGCCCACCTTCTGCGCCATGCGGTTCAGTCCGTCGCGGAAGAGGCTTGTCGTGTAGCTGCCTTCTGGCATCTCGCGGTGGCGTTGTTCGATGAAGTCACTCAGCTCCGACAAGAAGAGCAGCGGATTGCGTTCGTTCTTCTCTCCCCAGCACGTGTCGGTGCCCGTGTGGCACGTCGGTCCGTCGGGGTGAACGCGCACCAGCAGCGTGTCCTCGTCGCAGTCGTTCTTGATTTCCACCAGATGCAGGCAGTTGCCGCTCGTCTCGCCCTTCGTCCATAGGCACTGGCGCGAGCGGCTCCAGAACGTCACCAGTCCCGTCTCCACCGTCTTCTCGTATGCCTCGCTGTTCATGTATCCCAGCATCAGCACCTGCCGCGTCTCCGCATCCTGTATGATGGCCGGCACCAGCCCGCCGTTCTTCTCAAAGTCTATCTTCATCGTTTTGTCTCCTTTTTTCGTTCTGTCGTTATAACGTTCTGCCGTTATTTCGTTATCTCGCCGCCTGACAGGCTACCTCACACAAATCCCCTCGTTGCGGAGATACTGCTTCAGTTCCGGGATGCTGATTTCGCCGAAATGGAACACGCTGGCGGCCAGTGCCGCGTCGGCGTTGCCCAGTGTGAAGGCGTCGCGGAAGTGCTCCATCCGTCCGGCGCCGCCCGAGGCGATGACCGGTATCGTCAGCAGTTGCGACAGGCGGTCCAGCGCTTCGCAGGCAAAGCCCGTCTTCACTCCGTCGTGGTTCATGCTCGTAAACAGTATCTCGCCGGCACCACGGCTGTTGGCCTCGTGTGCCCAGTCGAAGAGGTCGCGCTCCGTGGGTATGCGGCCGCCGTTCAGATAACAGCGCCAGCCGTCTGGCCCCAGTCGCGCATCGATGGCCACCACACACACCTGACTGCCGAAGCGGCTCGCCACCTCGTCTATCAGTTCCGGTCTGCGCAGTGCTGCGCTGTTTATGCTCACTTTGTCGGCACCCGCCGCCAGCATCCGCTCCACGTCGGCCAGCTCGCTGATGCCGCCGCCCACCGTAAACGGGATGCTCACCTCGGCTGCCACGCGGCGCACCACGTCGGCAAACGTCTTGCGTCCCTCGTGTGAGGCCGTGATGTCCAGAAATACCAGTTCGTCTGCGCCCTGCTCGCTGTATGCGCGTCCCAGCTCCACCGGGTCGCCAGCCTGCCGCAGGTTCACAAAGTTCGTGCCCTTCACCGTCTGTCCGTCCTTCACATCGAGGCACGGTATGATCCTTTTTGCTAACACGTCTCTTTCTCTTATATTGGTTAGAGGTTATTGGTTAGAGGTTATTGGTTAGAGGTTATTGGTTAGAGGTTATTGGTTAGAGGTTATTGGTTAGAGGTTATTGGTTAGAGGTTAGCGAATCCTCATCTCTCATCTCTCATCTCTCACCTCTCACCTCTCACCTCTTAACTATGAACTCTTAACTATGAACTATGGACTATGGACTATGGACTATGGACTCCAAGTCGATTCGTCCTTCATATATCGCTTTGCCGAACACCACAGCCGGTATGCCTGCCGCCTCCAGCGCCTCGATGTCCTCTTTGCACGACACGCCTCCGCTGGCTATCAGGTGGCAGTCGGGGTAAGCCGCCATTATCTGCCGATACAGCTCGATGGCCGGCCCCTGCAGCGTGCCGTCGTGACTTATCTCCGTGCAGAGCACGTTGCGGTTGCCCGCCTGCTGAAAGAAGCTGAGGAAGTCCGTCAGCCTTTGCTGGCTCTCCTCCTTCCATCCGTGGATGCTTATCATGCCGTTCTTCACGTCCGCGCCCAGTATCAGCCTCTCCGCGCCGTACTGGCTGAGCCACTGCAGGTAGAGGTCGGGCTGCGTGGCCGCAATGCTGCCCACGGTCACCAACTCCGCTCCCGCGTCGAACGCCTTCTGCAGGTCGTCCTGCGTCTTTACGCCGCCGCCGAAGTCCACCCTCAGGCTCGTCCTTTGCGTGATGCGTCGCAGCACCGCGTCGTTCACTATGTGTCGGCTCTTGGCTCCGTCCAAGTCCACCACGTGCAGCCGCCGGAAGCCCAGTGCCTCAAAGCGTTGCGCCATGGCCACAGGGTCGTCGGCATACACCTTTCGCGTGGCGTAGTCGCCCTTCGTCAGCCGCACGCACTGCCCCTCTATGATGTCTATGGCCGGTATTAACTCTATCATCTCTCGTCTTTCATTCTTGCTCCAGGAAGTTGCGCAGAATCCTTTCGCCCACGCTGCCACTCTTCTCGGGGTGGAACTGCGTGGCCATGAAGTTGCCCTGCTCCAGTGCGGCGCTGAAGGGCAGCGTGTACTGCGTCTCGGCCGCCGTCTGTCGGCAGAGCGGCACGTAGAAGCTGTGTACGAAATACACAAACTCGCCATCCCCGATGCCCCGCATCAGCGTCCCCTTCGGGCGTTCCAGTTGGTTCCAGCCCATGTGCGGCACCTTGTCCTCGTGGCGTTGCGGCACGAAGCGTTGCACCGGCACGTCGAAGATACCCAGACACTCCGTGTCGCCCTCTTCCGAGTGGCTGCACATCAGCTGTTGCCCGATGCAGATGCCCAGCACCGGCTGCTGCAGTTCGCGGATTACGCGGTCCAGTCCGCGCTCTCGCAGATAGCGCATCGCCGTCGAGGCCTCTCCCTGTCCCGGAAATACCACGCGGTCCGCCTCTCGCAACTGTGCTGCGTCGTCGGTCAGCACCGGTTCCACGCCCAGTCGTTGCAGGGCGTGAATCACCGAGTAGATGTTCCCCGCGTTGTATTTTACGATTGCAACTTTCATCCTGAAACTTTTTTGCGCCGCAAAGTTACGAATAAATGAGCGGAGTGCAAAAAGAAAGATACTTTTTCTTTTTCAATCCCGAATGCCAGTAACTTCGGCGCCAGCCAAAGTTGCGAAAATAAATGAGCGGAGTGCAAACCTAAATCCGCATATTCCCTTTGCTTCCTCCCTAAAAATTTTAGTCCGAAAAAACCTACACACCTACACTTTTTGTGGTTTACTCTCTGTCTCACAGACTGTTGCGAGGGTGTAGGTTCGGGTGTAAGCAAGTCGAAAAGGTGTAGGTTAACCTACACTCCAGAGGCTAACCTACACCCGAACCTACACTCCGGAACGCGGTGATACTTAACGCGATAGGTGCCGAATGTGTAGGTGTGTAGGTTTTTTCGGGGAAAAATAATTTGGGGTGGTGCGCGTGACGTGTGTTTCGTATAAAATAGCCCGTCGCCTGTGCGGTATGACACGCGAGGCCGCTCCATCATTAAGCACGCATCATGCTGTAGGGCAATCGCGCGTTATGCGTTCAAGCGATTGGTGAGGGCGTAGCCCGAAGGAGGGCAATGCTTGTCAAATTCCGAATATGACATGGTTGGAGGTCGCTTCGCTCGAAATGTTATTTAAAATTTGTATTTAAAATTATAAATTTAATTTTTGGTGTTAATTTTTAATATAATTTCAAGGCCGTCGGCCGCCCCGCCTTTCGTGTCATCCCAGTTCTTGTGTCATCCCGACGCAGGAGGGATCTCATTCGCTCATTTTTTGAGATTCTTCCTCCGTCAGAATGACAAGGGTGGTGCGACAGAATAAGGGCGTCGCGCCTATACAAAAAAAGAGCATCGGTGCTTGGCACACCGATGCTCTCTGCGATGCGGGAACTCTAATTCCCTAATCTCTAATCTCTAATCCTCCTCTCCCAAATCTCTCCTCTCCTCGGAGCAATCGCGCGTTATGCGTTCAAGCGATTGGTGAGGGCTTAGCCCGAAGATGTTCTGGGTAGGGGGTGAGGCTTACCACTGCTCGTCCCAGAGGTTCTTATATCCAGTGTTCTTATTCTCTTTCGTAAGAATGTCTGATTGATTTGTGATTTGTTGGTCGCTACGGCCACGAGTCATGCTTTCACACAACAAGTGCTCTACGCTGAGACTGATACTTTCTGTCGTTGGTATGATATATGTCTTTTTCATATTTCTGTAGTATTATAGAATGATGTTATTTACTTGACAAAAAACTTACGTCCATTCTGAATGTAAATTCCCTTTTCTACGCGGCTTACACGTTGGCCAGCCAAGTTGTAGATGGGTGCATTTGTGCTCTCGGCTTTCGGTTCGGCAATGCCCGTGGCGCCGAAGTCAAAGATGAATCCTTTCACGCTACCGCCGGCAACTTCGAGATATGCTTTTCCAGCCGGTACCTTGATGCTCGACGATACGGGGAAGAAACCAACGTTTTCTTCTCTCAGTGCCAATGCAAATATTGTTTCCCCACCACTGACGTTGCCATCGGATGCCTTGAGCAGGTTCTTGGTTTCACCGGTGCAAACCGACGAGTAGCCATTGCTGACGTCTTTGCCGAAGTCTTTGCCCAATGTATAAGTGCCAGCAGCATCGGCCTTGATTACGAGCGGTTCGCGTGCAGGTGCATCAGTCACTGCCTCGAGATGCATACTTGTCTCGCCAACTTCTGTCACCACGTAGCCTATCACGCCTGTGGGGAAACTTACGGGATTCTGTGTTACGTAGGTTGTATAACCTGCGCTTCCCACCTTTACGCTTTCCTCAGGTGCACTTTCGCTCTGTTTCTCCATGAGGTATATATCGCTTTGTCCCGAAGCATAGCAAGAGAATATTTTACTTGAACTGTTGTAACGCAACCAGTTGTGGGAGTTATTTCCTTGTGCCTTGATAATAGCTTTGTTTTCAGCACCAAAGGTGATAGACCAACGGGCTTCGTCGTCAATACCATCTTGGCTTCTTAGATAATTAGAACCATCACTTGCTGCATAGAGATATTGCTTCAGATTCTCATCGTAAATGGTATAATAGCCATCAGCGTCTGGTCCGTAAATTACCAACTCACAAACATCACCGTCGTTGCTGAATGTGGTAGACTGAGTACCCAATGGAATGGTAATATCCGTTGCAGCTCTGTTATTGGAGTTTTGTCCTGCCAAAGCTTTCGAGGTGCCATCAGAAATAATGTAGTGTTTGCCTGATGTAATAGAGGTCGTGAGTTTGTAGGTAAGCGTCACAACCTTCTCGGCTTGCGTCACGGTTACAACCTTATTTTCGGCTCCTGGGTATGATAGGGTAATAGTTCCTTCGCGTTCTGCACCATCGTTGGCCGTCGTTGTGAAAGTCACTTTCGTGGCTGTTACGGTGATGTCTGATATCCAATCGGTGCTGCTGGTAGCAGTCAGCGAGCTGACGCCATCTGGGTTTATAATGCTGTATTCAATCTCGCCACTTGTTGCATCGTATGCGATATTGACATCAGAAGCAGTGATAACAGGATCTGTATTTTCTTCTATGCTTTCAAGCATTGTGTTGTAGTATGTGCTGGTAGAAATACCTACATAATAACCTGTTACCTTAACAGTTTTACCACTCAATGAAGTAAAGTCAGTGCTAATTGGGTAGGAGATACTACCTATGGCTGTTGAGGCTCCGTCAATACTTGTAATGTTGTAATAAGTTCCACTAACAGAAAGCACGCCTTCATATTGTACATAAGTTGAAAGTTGTGCAGGTGTGGTAGATGCGACTCTTGTATCCATCTGCGAACCCGTTAAGACTGTAGGCTCTTCTGCTACATAGTTTGACTCGGTTGCTGCTGTAATTGTTGTACTAGAACCGAACTGGAATACACCACCATAAACTGTAACTGAGCCCGAAAGCTTCTTTATGTCACCAATTGAATAATCGGCAGGAGTGAAGCCTGATCCTTCATAATAATACACATAACCTGTTCCATCACCTAAGACAAAACCTCTATTGCTGATTGCGACGATAGTTCCTTTTACAGTATATGTACCAGTAGCTGTAATGTCAGAAATATTGTCAACAACATTGGGGTTGCCTGCTTGTGTAACGGTCACTACCTTGTCAGATGCATCGGTATAAGAGAGTGTGACAGTTGCAGTACGAGCCGTCTTACCTGGGTTCTCTGAGCAAGTGAAAGGTACTGCTGATGAAGTAATCGTACCCAGTGTTAGCCAGTCTCCTTCAGTAACGGAGGCAGTAACATTACCTGTTGCATTGCTCAATGTGTAAGCAATCGAACCATTTGTAGCACTGTATACAATATTTACATTGTCGGCAGAAATAGAGGAAGTTGGAGTGCCACCAGAGGTGTAAGTAATTATAATATTACCAAAATATCCTTGACCAGCTCCTGCTTTGCCTGTTTGTGTGTACTTAATCGCTACCGTTTCACCAACTGCTAAAGCACTTTGCAGAGTATATACACATGTTTTTGTTGCAGAGGAGTTAGAAAGTGATAAAGATTCTATGTTAAGACCCGTTGTTGAATATGCTTCTCCATTTTCAGATGCTGTGAGATTAAAGCCTGTCATCGGAGCATTTGAGGCTTTATTATAATAAGTATCGGCAGAAAAAGATATTTCCGTTCCTGCTGGAAGCGCAACAGTCGTCTTAAGTGTAATAGTTATGTCTGTTACAGCCGTAAAAGCATACCCCTTATTAGTATTCCAAGTAGAACCAGTACCATTAAGATAGAAAGTAGATTCTAAACAAGAACCGCCCGTCGCAAGAAAGTTTGTCTTATTAGAGGGATAACTTTCACTTGTGAAGGTCCATGAGGCCAAAGTCACCTCTTCTGCCCACGCTGTTCCGCTTAGGGCTGTTGTCATGATAGCTACGATCATCCCGACTCGCAGCCATAGTTTGTTTAGTAATTTTTGTTTCATAATTGTTTGTTTTTTAAGTATGATTGTTTTGTTAGTTGCTTGGAGTCAGCGGGTTGCAGCGTGCGGACGAAACGTGGCGCGAGCCTCGCCGTTTTAGCACCTTCTAAACCGCGTCACAAAATTACGCCGTTTTCACCAAACCGCCAAACCTTTTTGCATATATTTTCCGAGCAGATGGAAAAAACAACAGCCCCACCCCCTTACCCCTCCCGAGGGCGGGGAGAGGCCGTAGGCCATTGGCATAGCCCCATCATTAAACACGTATCATGCTGTAGGGCAATCGCGCGTTATGCGTTCAAGCGATTGGTGAGGGCGTAGCCCGAAGGAGGGCAATGCTTGTCAAATTCCGCCACCAAGCCTCTTTGAGATTCTTCCTTCGTCAGAATGACAAGGGTGGTGCGACAGAAGCCCAGGTGGTGCATCCCGTGTAATTACGTCTTTGGTCGCTTCGCTCGAAATTCTATTTAAAATTCGTATTTAAAATTATAAATAAAATTTTTGGTATTAATATTTAATATAATTTCAAGGCCGTAGGCCGCCCCGCCTTTCGTGTCATCCCGACGCAGGAGGGATCTCATTCGCTCATTTTTTGAGATTCTTCCTTCGTCAGAATGACAAGGGTGGTGGGGGTGTGCGACAGAAGCACAGGTGTGCATCCCTTGTAATTACGTTTTTTGTCGCTTCGCTCGAAATTCTATTTAAAATTGGTATTTAAAATTATAAATAAAATTAGCCCCCTAACCCCCTAAAGGGGGAATGGCCGTAGGCCGCCCATAGTTTTACGAATTTACAAAAGAAAAGAGGTGAGAGCCTCTCACCTCTTAACTATGCACTATGCACTATGCACTATGCACTATGCATTGTTACTTCACGAAGACCTTGCGGCCGCCAATGATGTAGAGGCCGCGAGTGGGCTTGGCTACGCGACGACCGGAGAGGTCGTAAATGGCTTTTGGCTTTTGGCTGTTGGCCATTGGCTGGGCGATGCCGTCGCCGCCATTGGTGTACTGGCCGTTCGGCTCGAGGATGACGGCGCGGTGCGTCTTGTCGAGCACGGGATGGAGGTCTTCGCCCAGTGTCTGGAAGAAGATGGTGTCCTTGGCCACGGTGTTGATGAAGTGTGTGAAGTGTCCGTTGGTGAGCCATTCGTCTTCGTAGCCGTCGGGGCGTCCGTAGGTGGGCGTGACAGCGGTGTTGGCCAGGTCGTAGGTGTTGGCTGCGCTGAGCGTGGTGCCGTCGGCCTTGTGACAGAGGGTGAGTGCGTCCCAGATGCCGCTGACTTCGCCGCTGTTCCAGCAGTTCTGGAACTTGGCTGTGTTGCCGGTGACCTGAGCCACGAAGACGGCACCGAGGCTGTCGGTGGTTATCTCTCCAGCGTTGTAGCACGAGAGGCAGTTGGGTGCCTTGACGAGCTGGGCGGCGAAGGCTGCTGCCTGTGAGCCGCTGACGTGGCCCTCGTTGAAGCAGCGTGTGAAGGTGCCTTCGGTGCTGGAGTTGCTGCTGGTGCAGATGCCCACGAGGCCGCCTGCATACTTGGAGGCTTGCACTTCGCCCACGTTCCAGCAGTCTACGACTTCGAGGTAGTAGAGCCACGAGGAGGTGTAGTTCTGTCCGCCAAAGAGGCCGCCTGCCACCTCGAGGCCAGTGACCTTGCCGGTGTTGTAGCTGCGCTCGAAGTGCTCGAGGCCGCGTGTGGCTGCTCCGATGAGGCCGCCTGCAAAGCCTTGGGTGTTGAAGAGGGTGGTGGAGGACTCGGCGCCCTCGCTGGTGATGTTGCCCGTGTTGTAGGAGTCGAAGGTGTGGGTGCGTCCCCATGCGATGCCGAGGAGGCCGCCGGCCTTGCTGACGCGTGCGGTGACGTCGCCCTTGTTGGCGCAGCTCTGGAAGACGAGGCTGAGGTCGGCCGTATAGTTGCCTTGTATGCCTGCGATTCCGCCCACGAAGTTGCGACCGGTGACGCTGGCCTCGTTCACGCAGTTGGTGATGCGTGCGTTGAGCGTGCCGTTGGTGCCGTTGTTGGCGTGGATGCGTCCGATGAGTCCGCCCACATTGTTGGCGTCAGGCGCGAAGACGGTGACGCGGTTGATGCAGCTGTCGAGCGTGAGGTTGGTGCCCTGATGGTTGGCTATGATGGCGCCGATGTTCTGCTCCTTGTCGGGTTCGGTGATTTCGCCTTCTACGATGAGTCGGCGGATGACGGTGCCGTCGTTGGTAAGCTCGAAGAGCGGAGCCTTGAGGCCTGAGATGGTGTGTCCCTGTCCGTCGAGGGTGCCACAATAGCTGGTACCGCCCACGTAGTCGGGCTCGCCGCTCATGTCGATGTCGGCTGTGAGGCAGGCGTTGATGGGCTCGCCTATGATGGACTGTGCTGCCAGCCACTTGATGTCTTGCGGCTTGGAGAGCTGATAGACGCCGTCCACCTGCTTAGGCAGTGCCTGGTCGAGGTAGGCATAGATGCTGAGGCTGCGGAGCTCGGCCATCGAAGCGGCTTCCTCTTCGGAGTAGAGTCCGTCTTCCCACTTGGGGATGATGGTGTTGGTGAGGGCTTCCTCCATTTCCTGTGCCGGCCCAACCATGTCGGGATAGACTTCGAGGAGGCTGTAGACGCGGTCGAAGAGGGCTTCCACTTCGTCGAACATGGCAACGTAGGCCTTGCGGCAGCTGTAGATGCTCTGGAAGGTCTGCGTGAAGCGCTGTATGAGCTGGAGCCGCTGCTCGCCGGTGGTGGCCGACGGGATGGCGTCGATCTCGGCCTGCAGCGAGTCGCGCAGTGCCTGTGAGAACTGCGGATGTGACTTGTATTCGGCACCCGAGTCGCTCTGATAGTTGATTTGTGTCTGGGCGCGAGCGGCCAGCTTGTCGAGCGTGCGCTGCAGCGCTTCGAGGGCTGTAGGCGTGTTGGCTTCGCCATGATAGAAGAGGCGGAAGTTGCCAAATCCCATCCAGTCTTGTGCGCAGCCGGTGCCGGGCAGGCGGAGTCCTACGGTGAGGTTGCCGTCGGTGACATTGGCTACGATGATGTTCTCGTAGCGGCCGCCGTTGAATGCGAAGGAGCAGCTGAGCGGGCCGTAAGGCACGTAGCCGAGTTCGCCGGTCTCGTCGTTGATGTAC
>CADAGX010000017.1 GCA_902787575.1 uncultured Bacteroidales bacterium
AAATCTTCCCCTTTTCGGTCTTTGACAAGCAAAGACCCTACAACGAGCCATTATGCACGACTGACTCTCCCTAAAAATTTTTCTCCGAAAAAACCTACATACCTACACTTTCGTGGGTTAATCAATTGGATTTCTGTGTGATATAGGGGTGTAGGTTCGGGTGTAGGTAAACCAAAAAGGTGTAGGTTCGGGGGCGTTTGGGCTGCATTTCTCCCTTAATTTGTTTCGACGGGTGGTAATTTGGGTGACACGTGTTGCGCGATTATTATGGCGTGCGAAATGTTAAATATCGCATGTCGTGCCGTTAAACCTACACGCTTTTCGCGAACCTACACACGAACCTACACGGTGACAACAGGCAGGAATACAGCACATTGAGGTGCCAAACGTGTAGGATGTAGGTTTTCTCGGAGAAAAAAATTAATGGGAGGGAGCAACCATGGCTGCAGTTGAAGCGAAGAGTAACAGGACGGCATCGAAAAAAATGTTCTTATTCATGCTGTTTGCCTTTGAACAGTTTATCGATGACAATGGCGATGGCGCCGTCGCCTGTCACATTGCAGGCAGGACCGTAGCCGTCGAGAGCAAGATAGAGCGTCATCACCAGCGCCGTCTGCTCGGGGCTGAAACCCATGATGGATTCAAGCAGTCCAACGGAAGCCATCAGCACGCCGCTCATAACGCCGGGCGCCGCCACAGCTGCTATGCCCTGCATGAGCACAAAATGGGCATACATGGCAAACGGAATGGGAAGGCCGAAGATGTAGGCCACAGCAATAGACGTGACAGCAAGCTTTATCGTAGAGCCGCACATATGGACGGTGCCGCACAGGGGAACGGTGAAATCTACGATATCGTCGCTGAGACCATTCTTTTTGGCACAGGCAGTCGTGACAGGGATGGTGGCCGACGAGGAACAGATGGAGAAGGCCGTCAGGTAGGCAGGCAGCATGTTCCAGAGGCAGACAAAGGGATTCTTGCGCGCAAAGGCACAAGCCACGCAGTACTGAAACACAAGGTAGCAGATGGAGAGCAGGACGCCAGTAAGGATAACCTTAAGGCCGGCTCCGAGGATGGAGGCGATGACGCCGCGAGCACTCATTTCGCAAATCATGGTGAAGATGTAGAAAGGCAGCAACGGGATGATGGCCTTCTCGATGGTAAGCTTGACGATGGTGCCAAACTCGATGCAACCGGCCTTCAGCGCTCGCGAGTCGGTAAAGATGATGCCCACGCCCACCATAAACGAGAGCACCAAGGCCGTCATAATACCGCAGAGAGGCGGAATCTTAAGTTCGAAATAAGGCAAGAACTCCTTGGCCGAAAGTGCTTCGGACGAGAACTCGCCCGCGCTGAGATAGAGCGGGAAGAGACGGGAGGCACAAACGTGCGCGAAGAAGCCCGAAACAATGGTCGAGATGTATGCTATCACCATCACCGTAAGCAGCATCTTGCCGGCCCGCCGCCCCACTCCAGCTATGGCAGGAGTGACGAGCCCCAGCACGAGCAGAGGCACGATGAACTTCAGCAGCTGTGCGAACAGCACATTGAAGGTCTTGAATATGCGAACCAACACATCGGGAGCTACCAACCCGAGCAGGACGCCGCAGCAAATGGCAATAAGAACTTTGGGAAAGAGCCCCAGTTTGAATCTTTTCATCTTCTAAATAATCGGTATGCAACTGCAAATATAAAGAAAAAAAAGAATACGACACAACGAATCGCAACCTTATTCCGACATATTATCAGCGTTTGACAGCCCGCACCCTCGAACTTGGGAAGTCCGACATTACTAAAATTGAACAATAAAAGAAGGGGATCGGCACTAAGCCGAACCCCTTCAGAATGTTTCTGCATCGAAACTGCAGCAAGCAGCTTACTCTGCGCGCAGTGTGAAGCGCTTGAAGTCCGTCACGGTGAGATCCTTATCTACAGACTGCAGGTAGGAAGACACGGTGAAGTTCTTGTCCCAGATGTACTCCTGATTGAGCAGACAGGACTCCTTCAAGAACTTAGACAGACGACCCTTGGCGATGTTCTGAATCATTGCCTCGTTGAGGTTGGCAGCCTTCTCGGCCGACACGGTGGCGATGATTTCCTTTGCCTTGGCAACGTCCTCGGCTGTAATCCAGCCTTTGGCCATGTTGCTCTCCATGTGGTCTTCGCTGTCCACGTGGGCAGGGTTGATGCCAGCCTTCTTGATGGCAGCTTCCACTGCCTTCTGAATCTGCTCGGCCTTGGTCTTCTCCACTGCCACGGCAATCTCCTGATCCTTTACGGACTGAGGAACGCCGGTCTCGTCGATGGCAATAGGAGCGGCACTGGCAATCTGCATAGCCACGTTCTTACCAACAGTCTCGTCGGCCACCTTCTTGTTCAGTGCGAGCATGGCGCAAAGGCCGTTCTTGTTCATGTGGTTGTAGGTGTAGATGGCTTCGCCCTCGATGGTGCAATAGCCGTCGAGTTCCATCTTCTCGCCCGTGATACCGCTGCGAGCCACCACTGCATCCTGCACGGTGCCTTCGCCCAGAGGAAGAGCCTTCACCTCGTCGAGTGTCTTGCACTTATTGGCAACTGCTGCATCGAGGATTTGCTGCGTGAGAGCCACGAAGTCGGCGTTGCTGGCCACGAAGTCGGTCTCGCACTTGAGAGCGATGATGGCGCCAAAGCCGTTCTCGGCCTTTACCAGCACGCAACCTTCGGCAGCCTCGCGGTCGCTACGCTTGGCAGCCACGGCCTGTCCCTTCTTGCGAATGATTGCCACAGCTCCGTCCATGTCCTCAGCCTCGGCCAAAGCCTTCTTGCAGTCAGCCAGACCGGCGCCCGTCATTTCACGGAGCTTCTTGATATCGTTCATTGTAACATTCATAGTCGTACTTGTTTTTACGGATTTACGAATTACAGGAAACTTACTCGGCAGCCTCTTCTGCTGCGGGTTCCTCCTCAGCTGGAGCCTCTTCTGCTACGGTCTCAGCCTCATCCTCGACTACTTCCTCGCGAGCCTTGCCACCGCGACGACCGCGCTTCACAGGCTGGTCGGCCTGCTCGGCTGCTGCGTCAGCATCGGCCTTCTCCACCTTACGCTCCTCGAGACCCTCGTTGATGGCGGCGCAGCATGCATCGAGAATAACCTCAACACTCTTGCTTGCATCGTCGTTTGCGGGAATCACGAAGTCCACGTTGTCGGGGTTGGAGTTGGTATCCACGATACCAAACACGGGAATGCCCAGACGGTTAGCCTCGCGCACGGCAATCTGCTCCTTCAGTACGTCCACCACGAAAAGGGCAGCGGGCAGGCGAGTCAGGTCGGCGATAGAACCAAGGTTCTTCTCCAACTTGGCACGCTGGCGGCTGATTTGCAGAATTTCACGCTTAGAAAGGTTGCTGAACGTGCCGTCGGCTGTCAGCTTATCGATATTGGCCATTTTCTTCACAGCCTTACGGATGGTGGGGAAGTTGGTGAGCATACCGCCCGGCCAACGCTCAATCACATAAGGCATACCCACAGCCGTAGCCTTCTCGGCCACGCACTGCTTTGCTTGCTTCTTAGTAGCTACAAAAAGAATTTTCTTACCGCTCTTGGCAATCTGCTTCATAGCCTCGGCTGCCACGTCAATCTTGGCAACAGTCTTGTGCAGGTCGATGATATGAATGCCATTGCGCTCCATAAAGATGTAGGGAGCCATAGCGGGATTCCACTTACGCTTCAGGTGGCCGAAATGACAACCGGCCTCGAGCAGTGTCTCAAAATTTGTTCTTGACATTGTTTTGTTTTGTTTTTGTTGTTTACTTTCTTTTTAATTCTTTGTTAGAACCAACCCTTTGGGTAATTCGCGCGTTCCGTACGGCGTTGCCTGCGGAAGCAGGAAGTCTGAAAGGGTTTAGATACTAAACTACTTATGCTGCACAGTTCGGCCACATTAACGTTTGCTGAACTGGAAGCGACGACGTGCCTTTGGACGTCCGGGTTTCTTACGCTCAACCTCACGGCTGTCGCGAGTGATGAAGCCTTCGGTACGCAGAGCCTTCTTGTCTTCTGCGTTAATCTTCACAAGTGCGCGAGCAATGGCCAGACGCAGGGCCTGAGACTGACCGGTGAAGCCACCGCCATAAAGATTTACCTTAATATCATACTTCTCCACGGCATCCAACAGCGTCAGCGGCTGCTTAACCACGAACTGCAGAATGGGATTAGGGAAGTACTCCGTCAGGTCTCTCTTGTTGATGGTAATCTTACCTGTACCCTCGCTCACATAAACACGTGCTACGGCGCTCTTGCGGCGGCCTAATGCATTAATTACTTCCATAATCGTTTATTTGTAGAGGTTAATATCAATGTTCTTCGGATTCTGAGCCTCCTGCTTGTGCTCGGGGCCTTCGTAAACATACAGGTTGTTAATCAGGCGGTTTGCCAACTTGTTCTTGGGCAGCATGCCTTTCACCACCTTGCGGATCAGCTTCTCAGCGCCGTTGGGCTTTGCCAGAATGCTGGCGGGTGTAGCCTCGCGCTGGCCGCCGGGATAGCCGGTGTAAGACAGATAAACGCGGTCTGTCATCTTCTGACCCGTGAGCTGAATCTTCTCGGCGTTGATGATAATCACGTTGTCACCGCAATCCACGTGAGGAGTGAACTCGGGCTTATACTTACCTCTCAACAGTTTTGCCACTTTCGTACACATGCGGCCCAGCACCTGGTCGGTGGCATCCACCACGACCCATTCTTTCTTGGCTGTCGCTTTGTTCACATTTGTGGTCTTGTAACTCAATGTGTCCATTTTGTTTTTTTCTTTTTGTTTTCTACTAAGTTCATTTTCAGCGCGATTCACGAACCGTCCGTCTGGCCAAAGAGCGAACTATTCACACGCACTTTGGGGCATAATTCGCCCCTGTAGACAATAATCGGCGTGCAAAGGTACGACTTTTTCCGGAAACGGCAAGCATTTCCACTGAAAAAAAATAATTTTCAGGAACAAAGAGAGTTCACTCCTGCTGATTCTTCTTTCGTTCCTCCCGCTTCAGAGCCGCATCGTGTAAAGCGCGCTCCAAGCCCGTCAGCGCCGAGAAGGGCGCAAACTGTGCAGCACGGTTCTCGAGCGACATCTGCGGATGGTGGTGCGAGACGTGGTGTGGCAGATTGATGATATCCTCGTATGTATCTTCGTTTTTCATGCTCTGTGTCCTCCTATCTGCCGGTTGCGTTCCTGTGCTGTGGCGCCTTCGCCGAAGTTCAGCCCCTTCAGCACCGCATTCTTACCGAAGCGTTTCTTTATCTTCAGCACCGTTTCCTGTAACGTTCGTTCGCGTTTCAGTTCGGCCCTCTCCTGCTCTTGCCTTCGCTCTCGTGCCTCGTGGTCGTCAAAGAGGTCGAGCTGCACCACCTTCTGAGCCACGCTCTGTTCGTCCACCACATGGTTCATACTGAGGTTCAGTCGGCGTACCAGCAAGCGGCGGTCCACGATACGGTCGTAGAGTTCGGTTACCGCTTTTAATATATACGCGCCCGAGGAGGTGAAGCCGCTCAGGTTGGCCGTGCCCTGTGCATGTTGCGGCACGCTACGGCCGTACCAGTCGGTGACAATGGGGCCTCGATAGTCCGCGACGGCAAGGCTCTCGGTGTCATAGCCCACCGTCAGCACCACCTGGTCGCACACCATGTGCTTATCCACGAGGTCCAGCGCGGCTGCATCAGCCATTTCGCTCACCGTCACACGCGCCTTCGCAAAGTTGAAAGCTTCCGACAGCACCTGCCCATGGCTGAACGAGCTGCTGCCGGGCCGGTAGTTCTTTATGGCCTGTATGGTGCAGGGCTCCCAGCCCCACGCGTGGTCTATCAGCAGCTCGGCATTCACGCCAAAGAGTGTATAGAGCAGACCTTCTCGCCGGACCGAGCAACGCGCCACCTGACCCATCGTGTACATCCCGTGTGCTTCCAGTTTGCGTGCCAAACCGCGTCCCACGCGCCAGAAATCGGTCAGCGGCATGTGGTTCCACAACTGGCGACGATAGGACATCTCGTCCAGTTCAGCTATGCGCACGCCGTCCTTGTCGGCCGGCAGGTGTTTGGCCACAATATCCATTGCCACCTTGGCCAGATAGAGATTCGTGCCGATGCCCGCCGTGGCCGTAATGCCGGTGCGAGACAGCACATCGTTCACCATCCTGCGTGCAAGGTCGTGGGCTGTGGTTTTGTAGAGTTTCAGGTATTCCGTGACGTCGATAAACACCTCGTCTATCGAATACACGTGGATATCCTCGGCCGATACGTAGTCGAGGTAGGTGGTATAGACGCGCGTACTATATTCTATATAGAGGGCCATGCGTGGCATGGCCGTAATAAACTCCACCGGATTACCCGGCCGCAGTCTATTCACCTCGCGCAGCCGTTGCTTCACTTCGAAGAGACGTGGCCGTCCGGGAATACCAAAAGCCTTTAGCGAGGGCGACACCGCCAGGCAAATCGTCTTGTCAGTACGGCTCTCGTCGGCCACCACCAAGTTCGTTGTCATGGGGTTCAGCCCACGCTCCACGCACTCCACCGATGCGTAGAACGACTTCAAGTCTATAGCCACATACTTCTTCTCCATCGCCACCGGCCATTAAGTGCCGCAGGGCAGGCCTGACAGGGTTCACCAATCGTCGTCATCGTTGCCCACCACGCCGTTCTTCAGGGCTTCCTCCACTTTGTCAAGGATGGCGTTAGAATAAGCGTGCGACATGACGAGCGCCTTGGCGCAGGTGCGTTTCTGGGGATCCTTCTGAACGAAGGGATAATGCTTGGCTATCTCCCACTGGTCGTCGTAGAGAAACTCGTTGGTCTTGTCGTCGGCCTTACGTTTCGAGTCACCCCATGTGCGGTTCTTTCTGTCGGTAACGCTGAGCCAACCACCGCTCATGTCGGCCAGGATGTCGTAGTTCTGCACCGTGTACGTGACACGCACTCGCCCGTCTTTGATGTCGAGGCGTATGACGGGCGTGATGCTGACGGAGTACTTGTTCACCGTACCCACGTGCTCCACGATGTTGCGGATGGTGGAGGAGATAATGATACAGCCGGCCTCCTTGTCGTTGAGCGTGATGGCCTGATGGTCCTTGAAGGTAGCCGTCGCCCAGTAGTTCAGCGCCACATAGAGTTGCTCGCGCGTCTTGTCCGGAGCCAAAATAACTTGCTGATACGTCAGCGACTGATTCTTATCCAGTGTCAGGTCAGCCGCCAGGTTGGCTGCTGCGTCCAACCATTTGTCGCCATAGCGCTCCTTGGCATACTTCTCCAGGTCGGCAGCCTTCATCACCTGTGCCAGAGCACTCACGCTACAAAGCGAAAAGATGGCAGCCAGCATCCAAAATCTAATCTCTTTCATATCTTATGAGGTAAACGATTTAACCTAAAGCGGCGTGGAAGGTGCGGTCCTCCTTGTAGAAGTAAATCTGGCACTCGATATTGTACCCGACCTTTATAACCGTCATGCGGAAATAGGGTTTCCCGTCAACGGTACACTCCACCACCTTGTCCTTGATGGTGTAGGCCGTATTATTCTCGGCCGAGTATTTCTCTCGTGTTGTCTCGTCGGCCTCTCCGTCCTTGTAATAGAACTTCTCGGACGCGAACGTGTGCGGCGAAGCGCTGAACTTCACCGAGAAATAGATAATGCCTTCACCTATGGCATCCACCCACTCGCCTTTCTCGTTCTCGATGGTGAGAATACGTTTCTCGGCACCACTGATAGCATTGCGGATTTCCCATTCACCCCACTTTTCGCCTTCTTCGGCATCGGAGCAGCCAGCCAGCCCCGTACTGATGATACACCCTAAGAGTATCATCCAAATAGTCTTCATTGCTTTCATGTTTGTAGAAAAATATCTTTTAAAAAGAATGTTACTTGTCGTCAGCATCAGCCTTTTCCACATCATTCGCCTCCAAAAGTGAAGTCCGTCTTCTCCACTCCCTCACCATAGATGGTCTTGAAGTCGTCGCGCATCGAAATGACATGGTAGCCAGCCTCGCGCCACTGGTCGGCCAGCGAGAGCGCCTTCTGACGGTTGGCATGGTCTCGGGCATCGTCGTCGGCTATCAGCATAAAGGCTGCAGAGCGGTGTTCACTGCTCAAGCAGAAATTGTGCATGGCGCAGTCGCCGCTGCTGTTGCCGAACGACAGAACGGGCACCTTGCCAATCTCCTGCGTTATCTGCAGCACCTTGTTCGTCTTCAGGTTCTTGATGATAAGTTCGTCCGTGCGGATCAGATTCTCCTCCCGTCCCATCGTGTAATTGACGCCCGTCTCGTCGCCCTGACTCACGGAGCGGAGCTTCACGTCCATACCAATCACGCGGTTAGGCTCGATGCCGATGGCGTCCACCAACGCCCGACAGATAAAGCGGTCGGAGCCGGATACGACATAATAGGTGAAGCCGTTTGCCCGCAGATAGTCAAACACCTGCAACATGGGCTTGTAGAAACTCTGACCATAGGTCATGCCACGGAATCCGTTGGCCGGCTTAGCAGCGTACGCCTTCACGTAGGTGTCAAACTCGGCAAGCGTCATGCCTGCGTAAGCCTTCGCCGCAGCCTGCGCATGCTTCATGTCGAAGTGTGCTGGCAGCGCCTGCCCGTGGCGCACGAAGTTGCGGATTTCCTGTGCCGTCTCCTTCACGTCATCCGGAGCCACATCCTTGTACGCCTCGTCATCCAGCACGCGATACTCCAACAGGTTATACTCGAAATACGAAGGATAAAGCTCGCCCACGAAGGTGCCATCCATATCGAATGTGGCGATGCGGTCCTGCGGCTTGATGTAATTCTTGGAGGCCGTGTTCGTCACGTCCTCCACGTATTCCTGCAAGGCAGTCAGCGCCTCACACTGGTTCCACAGCGAGAAGTAGTACTTCGGCGCCGGAGCCACATAGTTGTCGTCTTCGCTGCAACTGCAGAATACGCCGAAGAGCGCAACGATGAGTGGAAATAAGAATGTTTTCTTCATCTGTATCTTTTGTTTTACCATTTGTTACACGTCGCAGCTACGATACGGCACGTCAGCCGTGTCCGATATCTGGCCGCAAATTTACAAATTATTCGCGAGAAAACTGCAATCCTGCGAGACGAAATTCCTGCGCGTGCAAGTTTTCGGCCAAGTAATACTATAAATATAAAATAAACAATAAATAAAAGTATAAAGAAAATTTTTAGCCGCACAAATCACCCATCTGTGTCATTCCGACGGCTGCGTGTAAAAGTTTCATTCGGAGAAGGCTTTAACCCATTTGAAGAAGACTTAATTCCATACTGAGAAAGCCTATAGAGAAGCGTTTATCTGCTGAATGTAGTCGAGGAGTTCGTCGCGGCCGGCACGTGTGACGGAGCTGGTGACGAAATGTGGCGGGAGTTCTTCCCACTGCTCGCTGAGGGCGCGGAGATAGGCAGCAACGTTGGCACCAAGTTTTGTCTTGCCAAGTTTGTCGCCTTTGGTAAAAACGAGTGCAAAGGGGACTTCGTTCTCGCCAAGCCACTGGATGAAATCGAGGTCGATGCGCTGCGGTTCGTGGCGCGAATCGACAAGCACAAAGAGACACGTCATCTGCTGGCGATGGAGCACGTAGCCCGATATCATCTGTTGGAATTTTTCCTGTTCCTTCTTGCTACGTTTGGCAAAGCCGTAGCCGGGAAGGTCTACCAAATGCCAGCGGCCGTTGATGAGAAAGTAGTTTATCATCATTGTCTTGCCTGGCGTGGCTGATGTCTTGGCCAGTCGGGAGTTGCCCGTAAGCATATTCACGAGGCTCGACTTGCCAACATTGCTACGCCCGATGAAGGCGTACTCGGGCAGCGTGGACTCGGGACAGAGTTCCACGCTGGGCGCACTGATGAGGTATGTAGCAGTATCTATCTTCACAGGCAAGAGGGCTTACAGTGTGTCGTGTTTTTAGAACGAATAGTTGAGGCCGAGGCTCAGTCCTTCCTGCATCATCCAGTAGCCATGCTTGCCGCGGAACTTGATGGCGCTGTCGTCGAACTTGGGATTGACGTTCAGCTGAGCAGAGAGGAGCTTGTTGATGTGGAGGTTGAGCGTATTCGTCCAGTCGATGCGCGTGAACTCGAGGTTGCTGTACCAATAGACGCGGCTCGTCCACGTGAGCTGGGAGTTGATAACCCACTTGTAATTGAGTGTGACGTTGGGACCGAAGGTGTGCCGCGAGTGGTGACCCGGCCGTACGCCATAGCTCTTGACGAGGCTGCTGCGCTGGACGTAACGAATTGAATAGGCCAACGGGGCCACGTTGACGTCGCCCGTGAAGTGTTTCTTCTTGCCAAACTGGAAGGAGTAACGCATACCGGGTGCAATGGTGACGTCCATTGGCGAGAAGATGTCCATGGTGACACGGTCGGTATTGACGGCATAAACGGGAACCACCTGCGTGGAGATGACCACCTGCCCAGAGTAGGACAGCGTCTTGTAGGCCTTGTAACCCCAGTTGGTGGTGTACTTAATGGAGTTGTTGGTGGGACGGAACGTTCGATTCTTGTCGGCCTTGTTCGTCTGGAAGCCCAGCCAGAAATCGAGGTTGTTGGTCCACGTTATCTTCTTCTCGTTGTTGAAGTTGGCGTTCAGAATGAGGCGGCTGTTGCCTGCGTAGCGGTTCTCGCCGCCGGGCCAGTTGCTGGAGAAATAGTTCTGCGTAAACTGCAACGCCACGCTACTCGGGAACTTCCAGAAGTTGGGCCGCCGCGTTACGACCACCACCTTATCGTGCACCGTAGGCGTGAGGCTACCGGCCTTCACCTTCGAGGCCAGTTGGTCTTCGGTGTGAATCTTCTCGGCTATGTCTTCGCGCAACTTGCCTTGTGCACGCACGGCCTCCTCGGTCTGGGTCACCAGCCAAGGTTGGTCTACGTAGAGTTGTGCCAGCGAGCGGTTCACCTCTCCGAGGCGTTGCATCTGGCGGTCTCCGCTCATATCTTCTTGGCCCGAAAAGAGTTGATGCATGGGAGAGGCATAGAGTGTGGGGGCAGACAACAGCTGATAGAAATAGGCATCGGGCACGACACCTACGGTCTGCACATTGCGGCTGGCCGAGTCGCGCTGTTCCACAAGCGTGTCTAATGCACGTCCATACGCCTGTACCAGCAGGGTGTCGAGCACGGGAAGCGTGTCGGGCGACATGGGTTGCACCTCAGCTGGCTGCAGTGTCTCGGCAACTTGGGCAGGCACTGTGTCAGCAACCTCCTCCGCCTCGCTTTGAGCGCGAGTCCAAGGCGTGCAAAAAAGCAGAAACATAAGAGCAAAACTCAGCCTCATCTCGTTCAATTTTTCGGAATTTTCTGCAAAGATAATCATTTTTCGCGGTTAAAAGAGAAAGCTATTGAAGATTTTTGCGTAAATTTGCACTTCATAACACGTAACACACATATATAATATGGATAAGAACACCATTACAGGATTTATTCTCATTGCGCTTGTAGTAATTGGATTCAGCTGGTACAGCCGCCCCAGCCAAGCCGAGTTGGAGCAACTGGCCCGTCAGGACAGCATCGCTCAGGTGGAGGCAGCGATGGCAGAGAAGCAACAAGCAGAAGAAGTACAGGAAGTTATTCCCAGTCAGACGGCAGACAGCAGCGCACTTTTCTTCGCACAACGCGAAGGACAGGAGCAGGAAATCGTACTTGAGAACGAGGTGGTGCGGCTGACGCTGAGCACGCTGGGTGGAACCGTGGAGTGTGCCGAGCTGAAAGGTTTCGACAGCCGTAACAGAGAAGGCGACGTGATGCTGTTCACACGCAAGGATGCACAACTCGCATTTGTCTTCGAGGGAAAGACAGAGAATATCATCACCTCGGACTACTACTTCACGCCCATAGCCGTGACCGACACCAGCGTAACCATGACGCTGAACCAGCCTGGCAAGACGCTGGCCATTGCTTACTGCCTGCGTCCCAGCTCATACATGATGGACATCCAGATTACGACACAGGGACTGAGCGGATTCTTCTCGCCCAGCACCAAGACGATGAGCATCGACTGGACAGACCGCATTGCGCAGCAGGAGAAAGGATATGACTTCGAGAACCGCTACAGCAGCCTCACGTACAAGAAGACCGACAAGGGCACAAAGCATCTGAAGGAGTCGCGCAACGACGACAAGACGCTCGACATGCCGCTCGACTGGATAGCTTTCAAGAATCAGTTCTTCAGCGCAGTGATGATTGCACCCGAAAATTTCACAGACGCACATCTCACCAGCACCCAAGAGGCGGACAAGAAGTCGGGCTTCCTGAAGACTTACGAGGCCGAGGCCAAGACGACGTTCGACCCCACGGGCGCTCAGCCCACACGCCTGCAGATGTATCTCGGTCCGAACGACTTCCACAAGCTGAAAGCACACAACGAACTGAGCATCGCCGACAAAGACCTCGAACTGGAGAAACTCGTAGACCTCGGCTGGCCGCTGTTCCGCTGGATTAACCGCTGGTTCATCATCTACCTCTTCGACTGGTTGAAAGGCTTTGGCCTGCACATGGGCATCGTGCTGGCTCTGTTGACGCTTATCGTCAAGACCCTCGTCTATCCCACCACGAAGAAAAGTTTCATGAGCAGCGCCAAGATGCGCGTGCTCAAGCCACAGATTGATGCCCTCAACCAGAAGTATCCCAAGCAGGAGGACGCAATGAAGAAGCAGCAGGAAATGATGCAAATCTACAGCCAGTACGGCGTCAGCCCTATGGGAGGCTGCCTGCCCATGCTCATACAGACGCCCATCTGGATTGCGCTCTTCAACTTTGTGCCCAACGCCATCGAACTGCGCGGCCAGAGCTTCCTGTGGGCCGATGATTTGAGCGCCTACGACGATGTGCTGCGATGGGGTAAGGACCTCTGGCTCATTGGCGACCACCTGAGCATCTTCTGCATGCTGTTCTGCCTGACGAATATCATCAATACGTGGATCAGCATGCGCCAGCAGCAGAACCAGCTCACGGGCGACCAGGCTCAGCAGATGAAGATGATGCAGTATATGATGTACTTCATGCCGCTGATGTTCTTCTTCATGTTCAACAACTACAGCTCCGGTCTGTGTTACTACTACTTCCTCTCCGGTCTGCTCAACATCCTGATGATGTGGTATCTGCGCCGCACCACAGACGACAAGAAACTGCTGGCTAAGCTCGAAGCCTACCGCCAGCAGCACAAGAACGACCCGAAGAAGACTTCCGGACTGGCTGCACGCCTCGAAGCACTGCAGAAGCAGGCACAAGCAGCCGAAGAACAACGTCGCAACCAAAAGAGATAAACAACATGAAAACGACACGCACCTTCATCGCAATCTTGGCGTCAATTGCCTTTATGTCACACATAGTTTCTTGCCAGACGACGGCCGACGACGAATTCATTGGCCGCAACGAAATCGCACTGCCGAGCGACACGCTCACGCCCGAGGCGCTTTGGGCCATGGGCCGCATAGGCGCATACGAAGCATCGCCCAACGGAGAAAAAATAGCCTATCAAGTCACATACTACAGCGTCGCGCTCAACAAGAGCCACACCGTACTCTACGTCTGCAACGCCGACGGCTCGGATCAGCAGTTGCTGACAGCCACGTCCCTGAGCGAGAGCTCACCCACTTGGCTCAGCGACGACCGCATTGCCTTCCTCTCGGAGGGAGAAGTGTGGAGTATGAACGCCGCTGGCAAGGAACGCAAGCAACTGACACAGACAGAAGGCAGTGTCGATGACTTCCTATTTGCGCCCGACGGCGAGAAAGTCATCCTCATCAAGTCGGTGCCCTTCCATGACATCATCAAGGAGCGACCCGCCGACCTGCCCAAGAGCACCGGGCGCGTCATCACCGACCTGATGTACCGCCACTGGGACCACTACGTCGAGACGATTCCCCACCCCTTCGTGCTCAATCTGGAGACTGGCGAGGAATTCGACATCCTCGAAGGCCAGCCCTACGAATGCCCCATGGAACCTTTCGGCGGAGTAGAGCAACTGGCTTGGAGCCCCGACT
This sequence comes from uncultured Bacteroidales bacterium, assembly GCA_902787575.1. Taxonomy (GTDB): domain Bacteria; phylum Bacteroidota; class Bacteroidia; order Bacteroidales; family Bacteroidaceae; genus Physcousia. The sequence goes on from CADAGX010000017.1 coordinate 13,996, forward strand.
CGAAGCACATTGCCTTCACCTGCCGCACAAAGACGGGCCTAGCATATAGCATAAGCACTGACAGCGACATTTTCCTCTACAATGTGGAAAGTGGCAATCTCTACGGCGGCACTAAGAATCTGTGCAAAAAAGGTGCTGAATTTGATGTTGTGCCCGACGGATGCCTCCCATACGAGTGTGACAACCTGCTCGACCCAACCAAGACGCTCAAGAATCAATTTGTAAATACCACCGACAAGTGGGGGGATTACAACGTTGGGTACGACCAGAATCCTAAGTTCTCGCCCGACGGCCGCTACGTGGCATGGCTCAGCATGGCGCGCGACGGCTATGAGAGCGACCGTCAGCGGCTCTGCATCTACGACCTCAAGGCCGACACAAAGACTTACGTCACAGAGTCGTTCGACTCAAACGTGGACGACTTCTGCTGGGCTGCCGACTCGCATACCTTATATTATATAGGTGTATGGCACGGCACGGTCAACCTCTACCGCACGAACCTCGAGGGCGAGGTGGCACAGCTGACGGCCGAGCAAGCCGACTTCGGCTCGCTGCAGCTGATGAACGACGGACAGCGCCTGCTCATGGAGAAGCACGACCACATGCATCCGGCCGACCTCTATGCCGTGACGCCCGGCGACACGCCAGAAAACACCTGCATCGAGCAGCTCACCCATGAGAACAAGCACATCCTCGACCAACTGGCCGCAGCCAGCTGCGAGCCACACTGGGTGAAGACGACCGACGGCGGCGATATGCTATACTGGGTCATCCTACCACCTCACTTCGACCCGTCGAAGAAATACCCCACCCTGCTCTTCTGCGAGGGCGGCCCGCAAAGTCCCGTCTCGCAGTTCTGGAGCTACCGCTGGAACTTCCGTATCATGGCCGCTCAGGGCTATGTCATCGTGGCTCCCAACCGCCACGGCCTGCCCGGATTCGGCAGCGAATGGTGCGAAGAGGTGAGCGGCGACTGGACCGGCCAGTGCATGGCAGACTATCTGACGGCCATCGACGACGCGTGCCAGAAGCTGCCTTATGTGGACCGCGACCGACTGGGAGCTGTGGGTGCTTCGTTCGGCGGTTTCAGCGTCTACTATCTGGCTGGCCACCACGAGAAGCGCTTCAAGTGCTTCATTGCCCATGACGGTGCCTTCAACCTCGAAGCAATGTACACCGAGACAGAGGAGAACTGGTTCTCCAATTGGGAATACGACGATGCCTACTGGAACAAGGACCGCACAGCGGCAGCCAGCAAGACGTACGAGAACTCGCCCCACCGCTTCATCGACAAGTGGGACACGCCCATCCTCTGCATTCATGGCGAGAAGGACTATCGCATCAATGCCACACAGGGCATGTCGGCTTTCAACGCGGCCCGCATGAAAGGCATCGAGGCCGAGCTACTGCTTTATCCCGACGAGAACCACTGGGTACTGAAGCCCCAGAACGGCATCCTCTGGCAGCGCACCTTCTTCCAGTGGCTCGACCGCTGGCTGAAGTAAACGCCGCAAAGTCATGGCGGGTCAGAAGCAACCTTTTGTCACAGGTTTGAAGTCACACCTCGCAGGCATCTTCTTGACGCTTGCATTGAGTCTCACGGCCTTCACACGAGCCGACGCTCAGCCGCAGCCCGAGCCATATTCCGTGGAGCTCGGTTACTACATGCCGACGCAGTGGGAATACCAGCTCGACGAACACATCACCCCGCCGCAATCCTATTTTGGCTTCCCCGTAGGCAGCCAGCACACCGACTGGAGTCAGGCGGTGAGCTACCTCCGACTGCTTGCCTCGCAGTCGGAGCGCCTTGTGCTCGACACGTTAGGCCACACTTACGAGCACCGTCCCATCGTATGCCTACGCATCACATCGCCTCGCAATCAGCGAGACATCGAGCGCATACGCCTTGCCCATCTGCGAGTCAAAGAGGGCCGCAGAGAGAAAGGCCCCGCCGTGGTCTGCCTCACCAGCTCAGTGCATGGCAACGAGCCGTCGGGTATGCACGCCTCGCTGCTTGTGGCCTACTTCATGGCTGTAGCACGCGGCGAGCAGATAGAGAGCCTGCTCTCGGAATGCGTCATACTCATCGTTCCGGGCATGAACCCCGATGGTTTAAACCGCTTCGCCACGTGGGTGAACTCGGCACGTAGCCTCAGCAACACAGGCGACCCGCTTGGTCGCGAGCCGAACGAGCCGTGGCCCAGTAGCCGGTTCAATCACTATTGGCACGACTGCAACCGCGACTGGCTCTTCCTCGAGCACCCCGAGACGCGCTGTGTCGTCCAGCTCTACCACCAGTGGCTGCCACACCTGATGAGCGACCACCACGAGATGGGCTCCTACAAGACGTTCTTCTTCTCGCCCGGTCATCCGCGCCGCGTCTCGCCATATCTGCCGTCACAGAACCAAGCCATGGCGGCCCACGTGTCGCGCCACATCGAGACCGCGCTCCAGCAACTGGGTTCCAAATACTTCACTGGCCGCGGATACGACGACTACAACATCGGCAAGGGTGCCACCTATGGCGACATTCAGGGCACCGTAAGTCTGCTCTGCGAACAGGCCGCCGCACGCGGACACTGGCTGCAGACCTCGCGCGGGCCGCTCACCTTCCCTTTCACCATCCGCAATCAGGCCGCTGCACAATTTGCCGTCATCGATGCCGCATGGCACGAGCGCGACACCCTGCAGCGATACATGGCGCATTTCTATTCCACCCTGCCGCACCAGCACGACACCTCAGGCATCCTCTTTACGGCCAGCGCCTCGCGAGCCGTCACGTGGCATTTCCTCACCATGCTGCAGCGCCACCACATAAACGTTTACCAGACAAGCAAGGAGGAATATTTCATTCCATACCGCGGCAACAACCCAGCATTGGTGCGAAGCATCATGGAGGCCAACCTCACCGACTTTGCAGACAGCGTCTTCTACGACATCTCCGCCTGGACGCTACCCTTGGCATACAACATACAGAGCCGTGCTGCCGATGGCCGCGGCCTCCGGCTCGAAGCCGTGCCATCCGGCCTCCCCTTCCCCGAAGGACGAGTGGAGGCCTCCACCTCGGGCTACTACACCTTCTCGGCCACCGAGTTTTACGTCCCGTCCCTCATCTACGCCCTGCAAGAAGCTGGTGCACACCTTTGGGCCGACAGCCTCGGCACGCTCTTCGTCCGCTCCGACAGCGCCACGCTCAGTCGTTTGGCTCGCGCAGCAGCCGTTGACGTCCGCGCCCTGCCCCTTCCGCCCGACACCACACAGCTGCGCCCTGTGCGTCATCCTCGCACCGCCATCATCTGCTCGCCTCAGAGCAAAGCCAACACACTGGGCACCTACTGGTTCCTGCTCGACTACCGCCAGCAGATGCGGCCCACACTTCTCCCACTGGAGAGACTGCAGAAAGCCAGTATGAATGCCTACAACACTCTCATCCTGCCCACCCTGATACCGCAGTCCGACAAGCGCGTCGCCATGCTTGCCGACTGGGTGCGAGACGGCGGCATCCTCATCCTCACAGGCACCGGCCAGCTTACCTTTCAGGGCATGGGTCTCCCGCTGCCAAAACTCGTGCAGCGGCAGAAGGACACCACCCTCTCCGACAAGGGCGGCTTCCCGGGCGGCATCCTTCAGATACGTCTCCGTCAGGCCAGCCCACTCAGTTGGGGCATGCAGGAGCCGGAGATTCCTGTCTTCAAGAACACCACCTTGGCTTTCCAGCCCGACAGCTTGGCGTCCTACACCTTCGGCTCCGAGCCCCTCTCGGGCTACTTCGCGCCAGCCTTCATCCAGGACATGGGCAGCACGACTGCCGTTGCCACTGCCGCATGGGGCAAGGGCCGCATCGTCTGTCTCAACTTCAGCGTCGCCTTCCGCTCCTGCTTCTACGGCTCCGCACCGCTGCTCACCAACGCCATCTTTTTCGCCGACCAAAAGTAACGGTTTTCACAGCCACGTGTAGTTTGCTTCACAGCGACGCGTCGCGTGAGCCGATGCGACGTGTCGCATGAAGCCACGCGACGTGTGGCGTGGAAACAGTCCACAGTTCATAGTCCATAGTCATAGTTCATAGTTACGAGGTGTGGGCTGAAGGCATGCATCTCGGCCCAAAACAAAAGAAAAAAGACAGAATCTGTTGGCGCTTCAGACTTTATTTCGTAACTTCGCACCCATAAAGGACAAAAATATAATTGCAAAAAGAAAAAATGACACAAGCAATCGAGAAAACACTTCGCGACAGCGCTGCCATGCGCTGGACTGCTCTGCTGCTCTTGGCGCTGGCCATGTTCTGCAGCTACATCTTCATGGACATCCTCTCTCCCATCAAAGACCTGATGCAGGAGACACGCGGCTGGGACTCCACTTCGTTCGGCCGCATGCAAGGCTCCGAGGTATTCCTCAACGTGTGGGTCTTCTTCCTCATCTTTGCCGGCATCATCCTCGACAAGATGGGTGTGCGATTCACCGCCGTGCTCTCGGCCGTCATCATGCTGCTGGGCGCCTGCATAAAATGGTACGCGGTGAGCGAGAGCTTTGCTGGAAGCGGACTGGAGGCATGGTTCGACTCGCATCTCAACTGGGGCCCGCTCTTTGGGCTCGAATGGCTGGACATCCTGCCCTTTGCCGACGGGATGCCCGCTTCGGCCAAGTTTGCGGCCTGCGGCTTTATGATATTCGGCTGCGGCTGCGAGATGGCAGGCATCACAGTAAGCCGCGGAATCGTGAAGTGGTTCAAGGGCCGCGAGATGGCACTGGCCATGGGTTCTGAGATGGCGCTGGCCCGACTGGGCGTGGCTACCTGCATGATCTTCTCGCCCTTCTTTGCCCGACTGGGCGGACAGGTGAGCGTGAGCCGTTCGGTGGCTTTCGGGGTTGTGCTCATGTGCATCGCACTTATCATGACCGTCGTTTACTTCGTCATGGACCGCAAGCTGGACAACCAAACGGGCGAGGCCGAGGAAAAGGACGATCCGTTCAAGGTTTCCGACATCGGCAAGATTCTCACCGACTCGGGGTTCTGGATTGTGGCGCTGCTGTGCGTGCTCTATTACTCGGCCATCTTCCCCTTCCAGAAGTACGCCGTAAATATGCTGCAATGCAACCTTACGCTCACAGCTCCTGATGCCGACTCGTTCTGGGCCGGCTCCACGGTGACCATCGTGCAGTATGTGATTATGCTGCTGGTGGCCGGCTTCGGCTTTGCAAGCAACTTCCAGAAGCAGAAGTCGCGCCAGTATACCATGCTGGCCGTGAGCATCGCAGCTCTGGTGGCGTACTGCTATATGGGCTATATGCGCCAGTCGGCCGAGAGCATCTTTGCTGTGTTCCCACTGCTGGCCGTGCTCATCACACCCATCCTGGGCAGTTACGTTGACCACAAAGGCAAGGCGGCCTCGATGCTGATTCTAGGCTCGCTGCTGCTGATAGCCTGCCACCTGACGTTTGCCTTCGTGCTACCTCTGTTCAAGGGCAACGCAGTGGGCGGCATCGTGATTGCATACATCACCATTCTGGTGCTTGGCTCCTCGTTCTCGCTGGTACCTGCATCATTGTGGCCAAGCGTGCCAAAGCTGGTGGACGCCAAAGTCATCGGCTCGGCCTATGCACTCATCTTCTGGATTCAGAACATCGGCCTGTGGCTCTTCCCACTGCTCATCGGGCAGGTGCTCGACAAGACGAATCCGGGCGTTACAGACCCCACACAGCTCAACTACACTGCGCCGCTGGTAATGTTGGCTTGCCTGGGTGTGGCTGCCCTGCTGCTGGGCTTCGTGCTGAAGGTGGTGGATCGCAAGAAAGGCTTGGGACTCGAGGAACCGAACATTAAATAAACCACAAGCCCCTCCTCCATTCCAATCCCGAGGGCGCGGGCTATAAATTGTAACGTTATGAATCTAAAAGGAAGAAGGGAAAGCTCAAACGTGGAAGACCGCCGCGGAATGAGCACAGGCGCCAAGGCCGGCGTAGGCGGCTTGGCAGGTATTATCCTCATAGCCGTGATGACGCTGATGCAAGGCGGCGGCTTGGGCGATGTGGTGTCGAACGTAGTGCAGCAAGGCGGCCTCTCTGCCATTCAGGAAGAACAAGTAGAGGGACAGCGCGAGTTCACGGCCGAAGAAGAGGAACTGGCAAAGTTCTCGCGTCAGGTGCTGGCCTCCACCGAGGACGTTTGGACCAAAGTATTCAAGCAGATGGGCAAGGAGTACTATCCGCCCACGCTGGTGCTCTTTACGGGCAGCGTCAATAGTGCCTGCGGTCAGGCCAGCGCATCCGTCGGTCCCTTCTACTGCTCCGGCGACCAGAAACTCTACATCGACCTCTCGTTCTTCACCGACATGAAAGCACAACTGGGTGCCGACGGCGACTTCTCGTATGCCTACGTCATTGCACACGAGGTGGGACACCACGTGGAGAACCTGCTTGGCACGCTTAACGCCGCGCACACGCAGATGAGCAAGGTGGGCAAAGTGGAGGCCAACAAGATAAGCGTCCGCTTGGAACTGCTGGCCGACTACTATGCCGGCGTCTGGGGACACTACGAGAACGCTGCCTTTGGCTCGCTCGAGGCTGGCGACATCGAAGAGGCCATCGACTGCGCGCAGAAGATTGGCGACAACTACCTGCAGAAGAAGGCACAGGGATACGTGCAGCCCGAGTCGTTCACTCACGGCACTTCGGCACAGCGCATGAAGTGGCTCAAGAAGGGACTCGACACAGGCGACATGAAGACCACCACCTTCAATGTCAGCGAAGCCGAGCTGTAAGAGAACAGACGCACACCGAAACCTTACGAAACAACACATCTTATGAAGAAGAGCATGGCAGTCTTGGCCACGCTGTTGCTTATGGCAGCCTGTGCCTATGCGAAGAACGAAATATCCATCCAGACGAAGCAGACACAGCTGGTGCTGCAGGTGAAGGACGACGGACGTCTCTATCAGACCTATCTGGGCGAGCGCATCGAGGGCGTGAGCGACCTCTCGGTGTTCGACATGCCACGTTTGCGCCGCTCGCATACGCTAAGCCGCGGATTCGAAACATATCCCGTGCTGGGCACAGAGGATTTCTTCGAGCAGGCACTCGAGATACAGCACGCAGACGGGAACCCCACATCCGTGCTCAAGTACGTAAGCCACGAGCAACTGGCGCGCGAGGGCTACACTGAAACCATCATCCGCCTTCGCGACGAGGTCTATCCGCTCAGCGTCACGCTCCACTACGCAGCCTATCCCGACTACGACGTCATCCGCCAGTGGAGCGAGATTCAGCACGACGAAAAGGGCAAGGTGTATCTCGGGCGCTACTACTCGTCTATGCTATACTTCGAGGAGGATTCCTATTTCCTCACGGAGTTTGCCAGCAACCACTCCAAGGAGATGCAAATGCTCAGCCAGCAACTGCTCTTCGGCAAGAAGATAATCGACTCGCGTCTGGGCACCCGTGCCGCCATGTTCGCGCAGCCGTTTTTCGAAGTCGGGCTGGGCGGTCCTGTGCGCGAGGAGGAAGGCACCGTGCTGATGGGCACGCTGGGCTGGACGGGCAACTTCCGCTTCACTTTCGAGATAGACAACAACGGCGCCTTGCGCATCCTATCGGGCATCAACCCCGACGCCTCACGCTACCTCTTGGCGCGTGGCAACGTCTTCCGCACACCGGACTTCTACTTCACGCTCTCCAACCGGGGACTTGGCGAGGGAAGCCGACGCTTCCAGCGCTGGATGCTCCGCCATCAGCTGCACATGGGTTCGGCAGACCGCATGACGCTGCTCAACAACTGGGAGAATACACATTTCGACTTCAACGAGCAGTCGCTCGGAGCGCTCTGTGGCGAAGCCAAGTCGCTGGGCGTGGACCTCTTCCTGCTGGACGACGGCTGGTTCGGCAACAAATATCCGCGCAGCAACGACAAAGCAGGCCTGGGCGACTGGGAGCCTACGCGCGAGAAGCTGCCTGGCGGAGTGCCCGCACTCGTCCGGGCCGCCAACGAGCAAGGCGTGGAATTTGGCATCTGGATTGAGCCCGAAATGGTGAATCCCAAGAGCGAACTGGCCGAGAAGCACCCCGACTGGCTCCTTCGCCTTCCCGAACGCGACACCTACTACCAACGCAACCAGCTTGTGCTCGACCTCACGAACCCCGAGGTGCAGGATTTCGTCTTCGGCATAGTGGACCACCTGATGCAGGAGAATCCACGGCTGAAGTTCTTCAAGTGGGACGCCAACTCACCCATCACCAACGCCTACTCCACTTTCGAGAAAGACCGGCAAGGCAATCTCTTTGTGGACTATGTGAACGGACTCTACAGCGTCTTGCAGCGCATCCAGCAGAAGTACCCACAGCTATACATGATGATGTGTTCGGGCGGTGGCGGCCGCAGCGACTTCGAGGGCCTACGCTACTTCACGGAGTTCTGGCTCTCGGACAACACAGACCCCGTGGAGCGGCTCTTCATCCAGTGGGGCTACAGCCAGTTCATGCCCTCGAAAGCCATGTGCGCACACGTGACGAACTGGAACCGGCAGGCGTCCGTCAAGTTCCGCCTCGATGTGGCCTTCTCCTGCAAGCTTGGTTTTGACATCAGCCTCAAGGACATGGCAGCCAGCGACCTCAAGTATTGCCAGCAAGCCATTGCCGAATACAACCGCCTGAAGCCCGTCATCTTCAGTCCCGACCTCTATCGTCTCGTTTCGCCCTACGACACGCCGCATTGCGCACTCATGCGCGTCACAGAAGACCGCGGCCACGCACTTCTCTTTGCCTACGACACTCACCCGCGCTATGGCGAGGCGATTGTGCCCACTCGTCTACGTGGTCTCGACCCTCAGAGCCGCTACCGCGTGCGTGAGATTTGTCTTATGGAAGGCCAGAAGAGCAATCTCGCCTGCCACGGCAAAGTCTATTCGGGCGACTATCTGATGAAGGCCGGACTCATGGTGCTCGGCAGAGGCAAGCTCACGAGCCACATCATCGAGCTGACAAAAGAATAACGTGCAAGCGCTGTATCCTGACAGTCAGGATACAGAAGACACACATCGCCCCGTCGGTTTCGACGGGGCGATGCTTTTTCTCCGGGCGGCGCATCACTGCAGCGCACGACTGGCGGGCAAGAGACCTTGCCCGGGTATTAACCAATTACGTTTCTAACATTTCAGTTCAACTTGAAGACGATAGGCAGGTGGAAGCGGCTGCGCACGGGCTCGCCCTGCTCGTTGCGGGCGGGCACCCATCGGGGCATCGCCTCCACCGTGCGCTTTCCTTCCTCGAAGAGCAGCTGACCGAGGTCGTCGCCTGCCTTGGGCTGGAGAGCGGACGTGGGATTCTTTTGTTTGAAGGCATCCACATCGGCCTGCGTCAGCCGCTTTCCGGGGCCGCGCACCTTCTCGACATGGGTGATGCGGCCGTCTTTCTCCACCACGAAGTTGAGAATCACGCGTCCCTGCACGCCAAATTCCTGGCACAGCCGCGGATAACGAATACTCTCGCTCATAAACTTCATGCAGGCGTCCCAGCCTTCGGGATATTCGGCGTTCACAGCCACCACGTTGAAGACGGAATCTTCCTTCGCCTCCTTCGCGGCTTCGACGGCAAACGGCTTATTATTTGTCTCCGATGTTTGCAGGACAGAAGTATTCTCCGTAACTTTGCCTCCGAGTTTAGACACTGCGCCCTCGATGGGTACTACGAACTTTGGCGTGGCGAAGGCGCTGAGTGCCAACGCTGCCGCGGGGATGACATAGAGCGCGCGAGCTCGCATCCACGCTTTGGATTTGTTTTTCTTGCACATCATAGTGATACGTTTTTTAGTTAAACTGTGATTGAAGCTGTTGGCGAAAGCGTAGGAACCTGAGCCAACGGCTTTTTTAATGACCAATAATTGATATCCCTGCGCCGAGACGCCTTGCCGCAGCACGTAGTCGTCTGCTTCGTACTCGTGAACATCGCGCAGACTGATGCCCAAAAGATAGACCAGCGGGTTCCACCACTGCACCATCTCGACTGCGCCCAGCAGCAACACGTCCCACGAGTGGCGGGCACGGATGTGGCCCATCTCGTGGAGCAGGATTTCGCGGCCGCTCTCGCGAAAGTCGGCTTCGCTGATGACCACGTTTCGCATCCAACTGAACGGCGCTACGTCGCCGGCGAGGCAATGGATGCGCACGCCGTCCTGCTCCTGACACCAGAGGTTGCCGCGCCGCACACCGTGATGCAGGCGAACGAGTTGGTTCACTCGCACCAGCAGTACACACGCCACGCCTGCCATGTAGACGATGCTCAGCAGCATGAAGAGCGAGAGGCCGTTCTCTGCCGCACGCCGAGCGGCAGAAACCTCCACTTCGGGCAGCACTGTGGCAATGGGAACGCCCAGACTGATGAGTTGCTGCTGTGCCGCCTGCACCACGGGCTGGCCATCGAGCGAAAGCCACGGGATGTTGCACAGCGGCAGTACGAGCGAGAGCAGCAGCATGCCGAGCAACACTGCGCGATTGAAGGCGAAAAACGTCTCGCGGCGCAGCAACAGCACGTACGGCACGTAGAGCAGTATCAGCACGAAGGCCGACTTCATCGAATACAACAGTAAATCAGCCATCACTCCTCACCTCCTTTCTCCACCATCGACAGCAGGCGCTGCACTTCGTCGGGCGTCAGATGCTCCTCTGCCACAAAGTAGTTCAGCATCCGCCGCACGCTGCCACCGAAGAAGTTGTGCTTCACCTCCTGCATGGTGCGTCGCGTGTACTCCACTTTGGTGATGAGCGGCACGAAGCGGTGCGTCTTGCCCTGTCCTTTCTCCTTGTGAAAATCCAGATAACCCTTCTCGTAGAGCACCTTCAGATACGTGGCCACAGTGGTGTAGGCCGGTTGCGGTTCCATTTTCTCCAGCACGTCCCAGGCGCAAACGCTGCCGCCCAGTTCCCAGATGATGTTCATCACCTGGAATTCCACACGTGTCAAGGTTGTTTCGCTGCGTTTCATAAGCTTCTTTTCTTACGTTGTTTTCGAGTTTCTGAGTGCAAATTAAACGGAACGAAACGAATCTCGCAATATTTCGATATCGAAAATTTTAGAAATCCACATCTTTTTAACTTTTATTCTTAGTTATTCGCCGAAGAAGCGCGACTTTATCCGCCACTTTTCGTAACGTTGGCATAAGACATGCCGAACTTACTACGTCTCGGCAGTATAAGAAAAAAGAATTTTTCTTTGTGCTGCTCTCAACTTTTCGTAACTTTGCACCGAGAGATGCCACACGTGGCAATGCGAAATGCGACACGTCGCAAAACGAAATGCGACGCGTGGCAAGACGAAATGCGACGCGTGGCAAAAATAAAAACCATATGAAGAAACTTTTTTTTCTGCTGGCCGCTCTGTGGGCCATGACAGCCAGCGCTGAGAAACGCTGCCCGCTGGAGGGTTACCGCATGGTGTGGCACGATGAGTTCCGGGGCAAGGAACTGAACCTGAAGAAGTGGACCTACCAAGAGGCACGCGCCGGATGGGTGAACAACGAGCTGCAGACCTATGTAGCCGGCCGCACGCCTGAGGGACGGCCCACAGTGGAGGTGTCGGACGGCACGCTGAAGATTCACGCCATCAAGGAGGGCGACAAAATCTACTCGGGCCGCATCTACGGCCATCGCCAAGAGGGATTCCTCTACGGCTACTTCGAGGCACGCATCAAGTTGCCCGTGGGACGCGGCACGTGGCCCGCTTTCTGGATGATGCCCGTGAAGCACCGCAACGGCTGGCCCGCTGACGGCGAGATTGACATCATGGAGGAAGTGGGCGCCAACCCCAACTATGTCTCCTCCTCTATCCACTGCACCGCCTACAACCATCCGCAGAAGACACAGAAGACGCACGAATCGCTGTGCGAAACGGCCGAAAGTGACTTCCACCTCTACGCCCTCGAATGGACAAACCGCTACATCCGAACGTACGTGGACGGACAGGAGCAGTTATACTTCGAGAACGACGGCAAGTGGGACAACGACACGTGGCCCTTCTCGTGGGAATTCTACCCTATTCTGAATCTGGCATGGGGCGGCAACTGGGGCGGCTACCGAGGAATCGACTGGGATGCGCTGCCAGTGACTATGGAAGTGGACTACGTACGCGTATGGCAGAAGTACAAAAGTCTGCATGCGCTGCCCAGCTTGAAACACGGCACCGTGGGTCTCTGAATCAGCGACACATGAAAACAGAAATGCAGACCGAAGAATTTCTGCCCGCCGAAGTGCTGCTCCACGCCTGCTGCGCTCCGTGCTCGAGCGCCATCGTGGAGTGGCTGCTCGCCCACGCTGTGCGGCCTACCATTTTCTACTTCAACCCCAACATCTGGCCGCTGGAGGAATACGAGATACGCAAGGAGGAGAGCAAGCGACACGCCGAAAGCCTGTCGGTGCGCTGGATAGACGGCGACTACGACCATGCGGAGTGGCTACGCGGCGTATGCGGACTCGAGGGCGAGCCCGAGCGTGGACGCCGCTGCGAGCAGTGCTTCACGTTGCGACTCACAGAGGCGGCTCGGATGGCTCACGAACTGGGCATTCCCACCTTTGCCACCACGCTGGCCTCATCGCGCTGGAAAAGCCTCGAACAGATAAACCGAGCCGGACAGGCGGCCGAACTGGCCGTCCCGGGCACCACATTCTGGGCCCGCAACTGGCGCAAGGGAGGATTGCAGGAGCGCCGCAACCAGTTGCTCCGCGAGTTTGGTTTCTATAATCAGCAGTATTGTGGCTGCGAGTTCAGCCAAAGAGGAAAAGACACGTAGCTGCCGAAGGGACTCAGCCTTCGAGCTTCGCCTGCATGCGTAGCATCTCATCGCGCAGCTGAGCGGCCTCCACAAAGTCGAGCCGGCGTGCAGCCTCCTCCATCTTCTTTCGCGTAGCGTCGATGCAGCGGCGCAGTTGCTCGGGCGACATACGCTCCACAATGGGGTCGGCCACCAAGGCTGCGGGCAGCGCCGTCTCCACATAAGCACGCTGCTCGGATTGCTGCTGCGCCTGTATGAGATTTCCCATGGTACGATCCTTGCGAATGGCCTGCGGAGTGATGTGGTGCTCCTCGTTGTATCGGAGCTGCTTCTCGCGGCGGCGGTTGGTTTCCTCTATGGTACGTGCCATGCTGTCGGTTATCCGGTCGCCATACATAATGGCGCGACCGTTCAGGTGACGTGCGGCACGCCCCACTGTCTGCGTCAGGCTGCGGTGGCTGCGCAGGAAGCCTTCTTTGTCCGCATCGAGGATGGCCACAAGAGAGACCTCGGGAAGGTCGAGTCCCTCGCGCAGCAGATTCACTCCCACCAGCACATCATACACGCCCGCGCGCAGGTTATCCATAATTTGTACGCGCTCCAGCGTATCGACGTCGCTATGTATGTAGGCCGTCTTGATGTCGTGGCGCTGCAGATACTCGCTCAGTTCCTCGGCCATACGCTTGGTAAGCGTGGTCACCAAAGTTCGTTCGCCGCGTTCGATGCGCACCTGTATCTCCTCCATCAGGTCGTCCACTTGGTTCTCGGTAGGCCTCACTTCTATTACGGGGTCGAGTAGTCCGGTGGGCCGGATGAGCTGTTCCACCACCACGCCCTCGCTTTGCTCCAGTTCGTAGTCGGCAGGAGTGGCACTGACGTATATCACCTGATTTGTCATCTCCTGAAACTCCTGAAACTTCAGCGGACGGTTGTCGCGGGCTGCGGGCAGACGAAAGCCGTATTCCACCAGATTATTCTTACGAGCTTGGTCGCCTCCGTACATGGCACCTATCTGCGGCACGGACACGTGGCTTTCGTCGATGACCATGAGAAAGTCCTTCGGAAAGAAGTCGAGCAGGCAGTAAGGCCGCGTGCCGGGCTGGCGACCGTCGAAGTAGCGGCTGTAGTTCTCGATGCCCGAGCAGTGTCCCAACTCGCGTATCATCTCCATGTCGTAAGTGACGCGCTCGTGAAGGCGCTTGGCCTCAAGCGGCTTGCCGACTTCCTCGAAGTAGGCCACCTGCGCCTGCAGGTCGTCTTCGATGTGTCGGATGGCGGCTTCCTGCTGCTCGTGACTCGTCATGAAGAGGTTGGCCGGATAGATTTTATAGTTGTCGAAGCGGCCGAGGCGGTACATGCTGGTGGGTTCCACCTCTTCGAGCGACTCAATCTCGTCGTCGAAGAAAGTAATCCTGAGCAGGTTGTCGCTGTAGGCCAACGCCACATCCACCGTGTCGCCCTTCACACGAACCTCGCCGCGTCCCAGCGAGACGTCGTTGCGCACGTAAAGGCTGTCCAGCAGGCGTCGGAGCAACACGTTGCGGTCTATGCGCTGACCGACCCGCAGCTCGATGACATTCTCGTAGAAGGCCGATGGGTTGCCCATGCCGTAGATACACGAGACGCTGCTCACCACAATCACATCGCGGCGCCCAGAAAGCAAAGCACTGGTGGCTGCCAGCCGCAGTTTGTCGATTTCCTCGTTGATGGCCAAGTCCTTCTCGATGTAGGTGTCGGTGCTGGGGATGTACGCCTCGGGCTGATAATAGTCGTAGTAGCTGACATAATATTCCACCGCGTTGTGGGGGAAGAACTGCTTCATTTCGCCATAAAGCTGCGCCGCGAGGGTCTTGTTGTGGCTCAGTATGAGAGTAGGACGCCCCACGTTGGCAATTACATTGGCCACCGTGAAAGTCTTGCCGCTGCCCGTCACGCCAAGCAACACTTGTGCCGGCGCGCCGTTGAGCACGCCTTCCGTCAGCTCTCGGATGGCCTCGGGCTGGTCGCCCGTGGGCTGGAATTTGGATGTCAGGTCGAATACTCCCATAGTTCGGACGGCAAAGTTACACTTTTTTCGGCAGACGCCAACACGTATTCGCGAAAAACTTATTACCTTTGCACGTCGAACAAATGTTACTCATATGATAAAAGCAAAGTACCTGAGCGTGCTGCTTGCAGCGGCGCTCCTCGGCACCACGCCAACCGTGTCTGCCGAAAAGAAAGAGAAGGCCAAGACTGAGCAGAAAGACAGTCAGAAGAAACAAGCCAAACCTTCGAAAAGCAAAAAGAAGAAGGGCGCACAAGCCGAAGCGCCCAAGGATACCGCCAAGGTGGAGCGTCCCAGCGTAGACCGCAAAGGCCTCTTCCACGTTACGAAGGTGAAGAACGACTGGTTCTTCGAGGTGCCCGACAGCCTCATTGGCCGTCAGATGCTCACCACCACACGCTTCACCAGCACGCCCGCCAGCAGCGGCAAGTTCGGCGGCGAGCAGCTGAACGAGCAGACCGTGTACTTCCAGGTGGCTCCCAACGACCAACTCCTGCTGCGGGCAGCCCTGCTCATCAACTATGCCGACACGACCGACAACATCAGCCGCGCCGTCACCATCAGCAACGAGAATCCCATCATAGGCGCCTTCAAGATAGAAAGCCACAAGGGTGGCAACTACAAGATTAAGGTGTCGCCCTTCTTCGGACAAGACAATCCGGCGCTCGGCTTGCCGCAGAGCGCCAAGCAACAATACGGGCTGGGGGCGCAAGTGGGCGAGATGAGCTACATCGAGGACATCAAATCCTTCCCGCTGAACACCGAAGTGCGACTTGTGAAGACATTCGCCGCAGCCGGCAACTCGGCCAGCCTGCCCGCCACGCGCTCCACCGGCAAGGCCACCATCGGGCTGAACATCAGCTTCATCCTGCTGCCCGAGAAGCCCATGATGCGCCGCTACTACGACCCGCGCATCGGCTACTTCACAGACAGCTACACCAGCTACACCGACAGCCAGCAGCGCGTAGAACAAAAGCGATTTGTCACCCGCTGGCGCTTGGAACCGAAGCCCGAGGACGTGGAAAAGATGCGCCGTGGCGAACTGGTGGAGCCGCAAAAGCCCATCGTCTATTACATAGACCCTGCCACGCCTAAGCAGTGGCGCAAATATCTGATTATGGGCGTCGAGGACTGGCAAGTGGCCTTCGAAAAGGCTGGTTTCAAGAATGCCATTCAGGCACGCGAGTGGCCCGAGAACGATTCCACGATGAGCATGGAGGATGCGCGCTTCAGTTGTATCCGTTATCTGGGTAGTCCCATCGAAAACGCCTACGGTCCGAACGTCCACGACCCGCGCACGGGCGAAATCCTCGAGAGCCACATCTGCTGGTACCACAATGTGATGAGCCTCGTGCACGACTGGTACATGGTGCAGTGCAGCAGCATCGACGAAGCCGCACGTCGTATGAACTTTGACGAAGAACTCATGGGCCAGCTCATACGCTTCGTCTCGAGTCACGAAGTGGGCCACACACTGGGACTGCGCCACAATTTCGGCAGCTCGTCCACCGTACCTGTGGATAGCCTGCGCAGCAAAGCGTGGGTGGAAGCTCACGGACACACGCCCAGCATTATGGACTACGCACGCTTCAACTACGTAGCACAGCCCGAGGACGGCATTTCGCACAAAGGCACCTTCCCGCGCATCAACGATTACGACCAGTGGGCCATCCGTTGGGGCTACACACCCATGCTCGATGCACGCGACGAAGACGAAGACCACCGCTTGCTCGAACCGATGACACTGGAGGCTGCCCAAAATCCGCGCCTCTGGTGGGGAGACGGCGAGATTGCCGAAGGACGAAACGACCCGCGCCGCCAGACTGAAGACCTCAGCGACGACCCCGTTCGCGCCAGCTACTACGGCATACTGAACCTGAAACGCGAGGTTGCCAGCCTTCCCACCTGGACAGTCGACAATGAAAAGGATCTTTACTGGAGAGACATCGAGACGATGTATTACCAGATACGCAACCAATTCAACCGCTACATGGGACACGTCACTCGCAACATTGGCGGCCAGCTCATCAACTTCCAGCCAAAGGGCAGCACCAAGGATATCTACACACCGCAACCGCTCGAGAAACAGAAGGCCGCACTGGCCTTCCTCGACGAGCAGGTGCTGCACGAACCGCTGTGGCTTCGCGACCTGCCCTATGCGCGCCGACTCGTGGCTGACCCGCAGGAGCTCACCCTCAGCGTGGGCCGCACAGCCGTGGCACGACTGATGGACCGCCTCGAAGCGCTGAACGAGCTCTATCGGCCGCAAGCCTACCTCACAGACCTGTCGAAACTAATTTTCGCCGAGGCAGATAGTCGCAGCCGCGTGACGCCCTACCGCAAAGCGCTGCAAGATACTATGCTCGCCAACCTGCTCCGCGCGTACGGCAACGGCAACCAGGACGTCCGCCCAGCCGTGCTCTACACCCTGCAGCAGCTCGAACGCAAAACCAAGGCAGCCGCCTCCAGCGCAGCCGACGCCGAGACGCGTGCACACTGGGCCAGCATTTACGACCAGATAGGCCGCGCCCTGCAGTGGAAGTAAGCAAGGCGCAACGCGACGCGTCGCAACCTCTGAAGCCACACGTAGTTTTCTCTCGTCTCACACGTGGGAAACAAAGAAACTACGTGTGGCTTCTTCTTTTTCGCGGCTTGCATCGAAAGACGAAAAGCGAGGCCGCGGAATTAATAATATGCAAATAGATGAATTTTTTACATAAAAAATATCAGACGAAAGAAAAAATATATTATATTTGCGACAAAACAAGACGAAAAAGAGCAAGAAAATAGCAAAACAGACCGCTGAATGCACGGATTTTAACACACAGAAGAGCAAACAACTACAAATATTTAAAACCTATGAAACTGAAAAGATTGTTCTGTATGACGCTTCTGGCTTGCGGCCTAAGCGCAGCAAACATGTGGGCACAGGAGCCGGCAACGGACGAAGAGGGATTCTATCTGTTAGCCTCGGCTGCAGACGTGGAAGCCTTTGCCGCAAAGGTGAACGCCGGAGAGAGCACGCTGAAAGCGCGACTCGTGGCCGACATCGACTACGAAGGCATGGAGAATGCTCACACACCCATCGGCAATACGCTGACACTGCGTTTCGACGGCGAGTTCGACGGACAGGGACACCGCATCCGCAACCTGCACATGAACACTGCGGGATACGTGGGCTTCTTTGGTGTGGTGGGCGGACCCAACGGAGCCATCATACGGAACGTGATAATAGACAGTTCGTGCTCGTTCTCGAGCACATCGAGCCATGTAGGCGCATTGGTGGGCATCACGCAGTACGCGGGCGACGCAGACGAAGGCCTGATACAGATTATCGGCTGCGTAAACGAGGCTGAGGTGAGCGGAGAGAACGGTGTGGTAGCCGGACTGGTGGGCGCCGGACAGGGACGCGCTCCGTACTGCCGCATCGCATTCATCAACTGTGCCAACAAGGGCAACGTGTCCACCACCATGAAACGCGCAGCAGCCTTCATGGTGAACGCAGGACGACGTTGCTCGCTGACGAACTGCTACAACACGGGCACCATCACGGGCGTGAAGACCAACAACACGGGCACGGCCAACAACCTGCTGGAGCCGGCCAACGCATACAACGAGTTCTTCGTAACGAACTGCTACGACCTCTCGGCTACCGAGACGCGCGCCCAGGGCACCCTGCTGGACCCGGAATACGAAGGCGGCATGCTGCAGAGCGGCGAGCTGTGCTACCGTCTGAACGGCAATCAGGAAGAAATCTCATGGTGGCAAAAACTGGACGAAGACAGCGAGCCCTTACCTTATTATAAAGAAGGCGCACAGGTGTATGCCAACGGAGCGCTGCGATGCGACGGAGCTGTTCTGCCAGGCGAGGTGGAATACTCGAACACGAAGGTGAGCATCATTCCCGACCACGTCTACGACCATGGCGTATGCACAGCTTGCGGCCTGCTGGACGCCACGTACAAAGAACCAGTGGATGGCGTTTACGAACTGGAGGACGGAGGCGACCTCTACTGGTTTGCCACACTGGTGAACAGCAGCAGCGAATACTACGGAGCGAATGCGCGGCTGACGGCTGACATCAACTATTGGGGCTTCGACCGCCAGATTGGTACCATTCGATACGAGGGCACGTTCGACGGACAGGGACACCATGTGGCCGTGAACATCATAGGCACGCAGACAGAAGGCAGCGCAGCCCTCTTCTGCCGCAACTACGGAACGATTAAAAATCTCTTTATGGAAGGCACGGCCACCATAGAGAGCTACCGAGCTGCCAGCGTGGCGGCCTTCAACTGGGGCGAAGTGGCGAACTGCGTTTCGACGATGAACTTCAGCAGCAACCTTGCGGGCACAAACGCTGCAGGCGGCATTGTGGGCATCTGCTACGAGGGCGCTCGCGTAAGGAACTGCGTCTTCGCAGGCTCTATCTCGGGAACGGAAGCACTGAACTGCGGCGGAATAGTGGGCTACCTGTACGGCCACACAGAGATAACAAACTGCCTGATGGCGGGCGAACTGAACATTGTGCTGGACCAGAACTCCAATGCCATAGCGCGCGCCTCGGGCGTGGCCGGCGACCTGAAGAACTGCTACTGTTTAGAAGGTTTCGAGGGCACCACGGATGCCAACACGGTGGCACTCAGCCGCGAACAGGTGGAAGGCGGCGAGGCGACTTGGCGGCTGAACGGAGAGACTTTCCTCGACGCAGCCTTCGAGCAGAAGCTGGGCGAAGACCGCTTCCCGCTGCCTTGGCAACGAAACGCCATCGTCTTCCCGACAAACGAGGGGTACGAGAGCGTGAACCCCGAGGACGCCGACTCACACATCATGCTGCGCGACTACGTGACGGAGCAGGAGACGCAGTTTGTGGAGGAGACTATCGCTTGGCAGATGCTGCTGGACGAATATATGGAGGAAATCAACACGTGGCAGGAGAGCGAGACCTTCCAGGAGTTCTGCGACTCGTATCGCTACGTGCTCTCGCTGAAACAGAGCATCTACCTGTCGATTCAGGCATACCAAAACTACATGGCCGCCTGCGACTACGCCACCAACTATCTGGCCGAAAATGCGTTCCACGGCCCAAAACGCACCCTGCTCGAGACGTATCTCGGCACGAAGGCTAAGCCCAGCGAACAGTTTGCCAACGGCACGTACCTCTACATTCTGGACACTCACTTGCTCTCGGACGAGGAAATCACTGCCGAAGCGCAGTACGTAAACGACCTGCTGGCTGAGGCCGTGTCCGAAAACGTGGTGGCCGGCACGGAGATTACAACCCTGATTCCGAACGTGGGATTCGAGGAGGACTTCGAAGGCTGGAACGTGAAGTTCGAAGGCGGCAACGTAAGCGTGGGCGGCGCCCGAGACATTATGTCTGTGGGCGGCGGTTGGAACAACAAATGGTTCGACGTTAACCAGACGGTGACCGACCTGCCAAACGGCATCTATATGATACGCATGAACGCGGCATACCGTCCCTTTGGCAACAACAGCTCCACCTTCCATGCCGGACAGGTGTATCTGAACGGGAACGCCAACTATGTGATGAACGAAATCGAAGACGCGCTGCCAAAGGAGAACGCATTGGACGGAGAAAACTGCCATATCACAGGCGACTCGCCCGACTATACTGTGCTCAACGAAGAAGACGCAGAGTGCTATGTACCCAACACCACACTGGGCTGCTCGTATGCTTTCCGTGCCGACCGCTACCTGAACTACACAGCCGTGGAGGTGACAGACAGCACGCTCACCTTTGGAGTGCGCAACCTGGGCACCAACTTGGCCAACGACTGGATGGGATTTGGCGGCATACGCATCTTCTATCTGGGCACCGCCGACGAAGCCAGCACTGCACTGGACAAGGTGCTCGACAGCTACGAACAGCGCGCACAGAAGATTCTGGAGTTCCCATGGGACCTCGGAACAAACTATTCGCGCTTCCCGAACGTCTCCACCGAACTGCTGCAGCAGATTGACGCCACCATTTCTGCCCGCCAGAAAGTTGCCACTGGGGAAGAGAAGATGCAACTCATAAACACCTTCTCGAGGCTCTTTGGCGAAGTCTATGAGTGCCGAATGGCTTACATAGACATGGTGCGAGCTGCAGACGCGCTCATCAACATGGCTTACATCCTGCTTGATGACGAACTGCTCGACCGAGACGATTACGACAAGGCCGAGATACTCTATAACGAAGCGTGGGACGCTTACGTAGATGGCACCATGACCGCTGAGCAAGCCAAGCAAGAGACCGAACGGATAAAAGCCTGCGACTTCGGACTGCCCGCAGTGGATGGCGTTTACCAGATAGGATCGCCCTACCAGCTGGCCGTCTTCGCCACCAAAGTGGAGGGCGGAGAATATGCAGCCAATGCAGTCCTCACGGATGACATCGACTTCAGCGAATACAACAAACAGATTGGCGTGCCCAAATATACTGGTACATTCGACGGACAGCGACGCACCATTACCATCAACCTGACAGGCACAAACGTGGATGGCAGCGCAGCTCTCTTCTATCGCAACGAAGGACACATCCTAAACCTTCACGTGACCGGCACCGCCAACACCACCACTAAGTTCGCAGCCGGACTGGTAGCCTTCAACACCGGCTCGGTAGAAAGCTGCATCTCCACCGTAACGCTCAACTCCGAACTGGAGGGCGCAAACGGAATGGGCGGCCTCGTAGGTTGGGCCTACAGCGGCACACAGATAAACCACAGCGTCTATGCAGGAATAATGATTGGCGAGGCATCGACCAACTGCGGCGGAATAGTGGGCTACATCAACGGCCCGACAACCATCACCAACTGCCTGATGTGCGGAAAGATGAACATCACCATGAATACCAACTCGTCAGCCATCGGACGCAACTCGGCCACCCACGGGACGCTGAACAACAACTATTATCCCGAAGGCTTCGAAGGACTGGTGGACAACAACGCCTCTCCGGTGCTCACCGACCAACTCGAAAGCGGCGAAGTAGCCTACCTTCTCTCCATGGGACAGAAGCTGGGCGAAGATGCATATCCCTCTCCGCTTTCCGAAATGACAGTCTATCTGCTGCCCGACGGCACGTACAGCAACAACCCAGACGCCATCCGGACGCCAATAGCCAATAGCCAACAACCAACAGCCATCTACGACCTCGCAGGCCGCAAGGTGCAGAAAGCCACAAAGGGCCTGTACATTATAAACGGAAAGAAAGCACTTGTGAAATGACAAAAACAAAAACCCCTCTCCTCGGAGAGGAGATTAAAGGGGTGAGGCTCCTCTTTCTTCTCCTTGTCCTTCTCTTGATGGGATGCAAGGAAGACATCGACACCTCGGCCCGATACGTTTTCCGCGACCATACGGTTGTCAGCTACCTCGAAGCCCACAGCGAGTCGTATTCGCAATACGTGGAAATGCTCAAGCACGTGCCAGTAAGCTGGCGCAGCTCCTCCACACTCTATCAGCTGATGTCTGCACGCGGCAACTACACTTGCTTCGCGCCAACAAACGAGACCGTAGCCGACTACCTGCAAACCCTTGTGGACGAAGGACTCATTGACTCGCCCACCTGGGACGCGTTCAAGGCATTTCCCGACAGCACGAAACTCGACTCCATCCGAGCCGTGATTGTGAAGAACAGCATCATAGACGGTGGCGACCTAGTGACGCAGCGCTTCAACACGTATCGTTTCCCCACCCAGATGAATGCCGAGATTCCGCTGGCCAACATCAACGAGCGCAAACTCACCGTCTCGTGGGACAAACGCGAAAACGACATCTTCTACATAAACAGAAACTGCAAGATAGATGATAAAAACCGAGACATCGAGACGATAAATGGTGTAATACACCAGATACACCGAGTCATTGCGCCAAAGGAAACGACAGCCGACATTTACTTCCAAGACATTCTCGACCGCCAAACTGAAGGCTACCTTGTCTTTGCCCGCTGTCTGCAGGCATGCGGCTTGCTCGACACACTGAGCCGCCAATTGGACGAAGTGTACGAAGAAATGTACAAGACGGAACAGATAACCGACATGCCCGATCTTACGTCCCTCGGCTTTGCTGTGAGCGGCACAGGCGGCGACAACAACGGCTATGCGCCCATGCATCGCCGCTACGGCTTCACGATCTTTGCCGAGCCAGACAGCTATTGGCGCCAACAAGGCTTCGACCCGCGCGGCTCCGACCTATTGCCTCGACTCACCCAATGGATTGTGCAGCACGGCCTCGTGCTCTCCGATGGCGGTTTCCTGACAGACGAGAACTACGCTTCGCCCCAACACGTGCTCCGCCAGTGGATTACTTATCACATTCTGCCCATGCGCCTGCAAGCCGACAAGCTGGTTTACCACTACAACGAGTTCGGCTACGACCGCAGCAATCCGTACGTTTATCGCACGCCTGTGATGGAATACTATCAGCCTTTGGAAGGCCGCCGCCTGCTAAAAATCTACGAGTCGGGAGCAAGTGATGGTGTCTGCCTCAATCGTTTCCCCATCATTGACACCCGCCGTACCGGTAGTGGCATGGAGACGGGTTGCGAAGCCGACAAAGTAGGCTGCCGCGTGCTGCGCGAAGATTCGCTCGCTGTCATCAATGACATTTTCAACGCCAACATCTTCCCGATAGACGCTCCGCTGGGCTACAGCGATGCCGTTCGCGACAACCTTTCGCGCCAGCGCATCCGTTTCGACTGCATGTCTATGTTCCCCGAAGCCATGACCAACGAAATTCGGAAAAAGGACTCTAACGAAGGACCCTATCAGCACGTCTATATTCCACCCACCAGTCGCTACCCGTATTTCAGCAACATGACAATAAACGATGGCGCGGTGGCAGTTTATTACAACGGCTACGGCTGCAGTTGGTCGGACATGAACTCCGATGTCATCAAGGCCGTTGGACGTTACGACATCACCTTCACGCTGCCGCCCGTCCCGCGGCAAGGAACTTACGAGCTGAGATACAAAATTAAGTCGCGCGTCTCACGCGGCATCGTGCAGTTCTATTTTGGCAACAATCGCGAAAACCTGCCCGTAACGGGTATTCCCGTGGACCTCCGCGAAGACCTCAATGCGTGGGAGTCGGCCTACGAACCCGACGACCCCATAGATCAGGACTACAATGCCGAAGTCGATAAGCGCATGCGCAACAAAGGTGTGATGAAAGGCTGCCGCAGCAATCAGGGCGAAAACGGCTCGTTCGACGAGCGTCACGCTGTCATCTGCCAGCGCCGAATCGTCACACGACAAACGATGGACCCAAACGAAACTTATTACATACGCATTAAGTCCATTCTCGACCAAACCACATGCGAGTTTTACATTGACTATCTCGAGCTATGCCCGAAGGAAGTTTACGACAACCCAGAGACGCCGGAAGACATCTGGTAAGAAATACCTGTAACAGGAAGCAACCAACAGGCCGCTGCGTCAATTTCCAGACGTGCGGCCTTTTTTCATCCATCCGGCAGCCAGCCAGACGCCAGCCACGGTTAGCACCATGCCCAGCAGTGACATCAGTGTCAGCGGCTCGGCCAAGACGAAGTGGGCCGTCAGCAATGTGATAAGCGGACTGAAGTAGAGCAGATTGTTGGCGCGAACCGTTCCGATACGATTCACCGAAAGATTCCAGACGAAGAAGCAAACCAGTCCGGCCACAAGGGCGAGAAAGAGCAAGTTGCCCCAGACGGCTGACTCGGCGAGGATGGCACCGTAGTCCTTGCGCTGCCGCGTAAGCAAGTGCAGCGGCAGGCAGGTGACAAAACCCCAGAAGAAAAGCTTGCGTGTGATGAGTAGCGCCGAATGGTGGCGGCTTACGCGCTCATAGGCCAGCGAATAGAAAGTCCAACTCAGGCCGCAGGCCAGCGCCAAGAGGTCGCCCAGCGGATTCAACTGCAGCAGCACGTGCCCGTTCATCACCACACAGAAGACGCCTAAGACGGCCATCAACACTCCACACACCAAAGCCGGCGTGAGCCGCACGGTGTGATACAGGAGCGACACGATGAGCAACGTGTAAAGCGGGTTCAGGCTGACAATGAGGCTGACATTTGTGGTCAGTGTGTAGCGTAGGGCCGAGTTCTCGGTCATAAAGTAGAGGCTGCCGCCCAGCACGCCCACCAGCAGCATCCACGCCTCTTCGCGCCACGGCAGACGCAAGTCCTTGCGATAGAAAGGTACAAGGCAGAGCCATGCCAGGGCGAATCGCAGCAGGATTATCTCGTCGGGACTGAGCCCGTGCAAGAGCAGGACTTTGGAGGAAATAAACGTCGTACCCCAAACCACAACACAGAAAAGCGCAGCCAGCCAGTACATCTTTTCTAATTTACCGATTTTCTAATTTACGATTCACAGATTTAGCTATGGACTATTTACTGTGTCCGTGCCGCAGCGTCAGCAGCGTTATCTCGGGCGTAGCACCGATGCGCATGGGCAGTGTGCCGCCGAGCCCGATGTTCACATAAAGCGTCTGCGCTCCTGCGTCGTATCGGCCGTCGCACTCTGGATAAATCCAACGGCTGGGCGTAAACCCGAACAAGCGGAACTGCATGGCATGCGTGTGACCGCTCAGGGTGAGTGGAATGTCGGTCTGTCCCACCACTTCGGCCCGCCAATGCGTGGGATCGTGACTCAGCAGGATGCGAAACGTGCCGTTCTCAGTGCCAGCCATGGCCTGCGAGAGGCGGCCTCGGCGAATGATGTTGTGCGCTCCGCAGCTCTGGTTCTCCACTCCCAGCACGGCAACGCTGTCCGTGCCGCGACGGATGATGCAGTTCTCGTTGAGCAGCAGACGCCAACCCAAGGCCGTACGCTGCTTCGCCACGAGCGAGTCTATGCGCTGCTGGCGCTCGGAGGAAGTGAGACCACGCTCGTAAGGGTCGTAATCGTGGTTGCCGAGAATGCTTACCACGCCATCCTTGGCTCGCAGCGAAGCCAGAATGTCGACGAACGGCTCCAACTCGCGATAATCGAACGAGACCAAATCGCCAGTGAAGGCTATGAGGTCGGGCTCCAGCGCGTTTATCTCTTCCACCAAGCGGCTGAGGCGGTCGCGACGTCCAATCCAACCGTCGAGATGCAGGTCGCTGATTTGCACCAGCCGATAGCCGTCGAAGGCTGTCGGCAACATGGTATTCTCGTAGTCAACGGCTTTCACCTCCCAGCGGAAGCGTCCCACTCGATTCCCGTAGGCAAACACCATCCACCACAGAGCGAGCAGGCAGACGCCGGCCCACGCGAAAGGACGCCAAGCGAGGTGCTGACGGAAAACAAGTCCCACAAGCCAGCCGAACAAATAAACGACCTGCGGCAGCAGCCACCAGAAGAACGAGACCGTTAATACGAACAGGAGAAAAAACTTACTCATAAAACAAAAAATGCGGAGAGACTGGGATTCGAACCCAGGGTACAGTCGCCCGTACGCCGCATTTCGAGTGCGGTCCATTCGACCACTCTGGCATCTCTCCGTTATTTTTCGAGTGCAAAATTACGCATTCTATCTGGAATAAACAAATTTTAGAGGAAGAAAAGTGACGCGCCACACACTGCAATTATGGCGCCGACGGCCTCCGTCCAAGTTATCTTGGTGCCGAACATCAGGTGAGCTGGCCAGAGGATAAGCACAGGAGTGAGACCCATCAGCGTCTGCGCCACGCCGGCATGCGTCATATTCACGGCCTTCAGGCTCAGGCTGACGCCCAGAAACGGCCCTAAGACGATGGTACACATGGCGGCCAACGCAGCCCGGCGGTCGTGGAAGAGGCGAGGCATCGTGTCCAGCTGGCGCGTCCAGCAGAGCGCGAGGCCAAAGCCAGCCAGTCCCATCATGGCACGTATCATAGTGCCGGCGAAGGGTGCCATCGCCTGCAGCGCAGGCTCCGCCGGCAAGGCGGCCTCGTATGCCTGCAGTCCCAGTTTGCTGAACACCAGTCCCACGCCCTGTCCCAGACCGGCGCCCACACCCAGCAGCACGCCGCGCAGGGGCAGTTTCACGCGTCGGTGCCCTCCGTCGTCCTTGCCCAGAATGGAGATGCTGATGCCGCAGAGCGTTACCACCATACCCAGCACGGCCAACAGCGACATGCGCTCGCCCATGAGCATCCATGCGGTGAGGGCGGCAAAGGGACTGGCAAGCGTCATAAACAGCTGGCCGAAGCGACTGCCAATGAGCAAGTAGCTGTTGAAGAGGCAAAAGTCGCCGAAGACAAATCCCATGAAACCGCTGGCCAGCAGCCAAGCCCAAGCACGCGGCGGCACATATTGCGGCCACGGACTGCCACAGCTAAGCCACAGAGTGAGCGACAGCAGCACGAGGGTGATCACCATACGCCACACGTTGAGCGTAAGTGCGCCCAGCCGACGGCTTGCCACCTCGGCAAACAGGGCGGTGAACGTCCACATCACCGCCACCAGAAGTGAGAGTATCTCGCCCGACAACAAAGCTGAAGGATTTACAGATTTACCTATTCGCGATTTACCTATTTAACTTTGGATTGCCGAAAGGAACGCTTTCAGAACGTGGAAGCTGCGGTCGGCCATCGTGGCCCAGAAGTCGAGATACTGGTCGAAGTGGGCTTCGGCACCCGGCGTGTCGCTGATGATGCGGAAGCTGACGAAAGGCACTCCGTAGAGATGGCACACATGTGCGATGGCCGCGCTCTCCATATCCACGGCCAGGCCGCTGGGATATGCCGTCTTGATGCGTTGCAAGTCCTCGCGGCTGGTTACAAACTGGTCGCCCGAACAAATCAGGCCCGGCACGATGCGTGTCTCTGTCTCGAGCGAAACGGCCTTGTCGAGCAGCTGGCTGTCGGCTGCAAAGAGTCGCGGCAGACCTTGCACCTGCCCGGGGTCGCAGTCGTCGCCGCAGAAAACATCGTGATAACATATCTCGCGGCTCACCACCACGTCCATTACCCGCAGGCTGGAGTCAATCCCGCCGGCCACACCGGAACTGATGACACAGTCTGGCGCGAAGTGGAGGATAAGATCTGTGACGCCCATTGCAGCGTTCACCTTGCCGATGCCGCACTGCAGGAGAACCACCCTGTTGCCAGCCAGCGTTCCGAGCAAATAGCGCTGCGGGCCATACTGCCGCTCTTCGGTGTCGGTGAGCATCGCAGCCACTTGGCGAAACTCCACGCTCATGGCCGTAAGTATTCCTATTGTCATACCTTATTATATTACGCGTTAGCGGCTGCAAAGATACATATAATACTTCGAAAAACTACGTGTGGCGTGAACAAAAACTACGTGTGGCGTGAACAAAAACTACGTGTGGCAAACGAAAATGCGACGTGTGGCGTGAGCAAATGCGACGTGTGGCTGTAGAAAAGCCACGGGCGGGAAAACAAATTTGCAACCCAGTTGCAGAGAAAAGGCCGTACCTTTGCGCTCAGAAACAAACAATAAAACAAAACAACTATGGACTACCTGATGAATATCCTTACGGAGTGCTGGCGACTGCTCAACGAGATGTCGCCCTACCTGCTGCTCGGTTTCCTGCTGGCAGGGCTGATGCACGAATTCGTCCCCTCGGGACTCTACCGGAAATACTTGAGCGGGCGCAACCTGCGTTCCGTTTTCTGGGCCGCAGCGCTGGGCGTGCCGCTGCCACTCTGCTCGTGCGGCGTCATACCCACAGCAATGTCGCTGCGGCGCGAGGGCGCCAGCCGCGGAGCCACGGTTTCGTTCCTCATCGCTACGCCACAGACGGGTGTGGACAGCATCATCGCCACGTACAGCCTCATGGGACTGCCTTTCGCACTCATCCGTCCGCTGGCCGCGCTGGTGACTGCAATCTTTGGCGGCGCGCTGGTGACAGCCGGCGAGCAGAAAGATGAAATCCGCATCTCGCTGTCCGAGACGCCGCAGCACGAACACCACTCGGAGGACGACGAACACGAGGGCTTCGCTCACCGACTGCAGGAAGCTGTAGAGTACGGATTCCTGGAGATGATGGAGGACATCGGCAAGTGGCTCGTGGTGGGCCTCGTGGTGGCTGGCCTCATCACGGCTTTGGTGCCCGACGCATGGTTTACCGCCTTTCGTGGCAACACGCTGATGAGCATCCTCTTCGTACTGGTGTTCGCCATTCCCATGTATCTGTGCGCAACGGGCAGCATACCCATTGCAGTAGCCTTGATGATGAAAGGTCTGACGCCCGGTGCAGCGCTGGTGCTGCTGATGGCCGGCCCCGCCAGCAACATGGCCAGCATTCTGGTTATCCGCAAGGTGCTGGGACACCGCACGCTGCTGCTTTACCTGCTCTCCATTGTGGGCGGTGCAGTGCTGTTCGGACTCGGCATCGACTGGCTGCTGCCGCGTGAGTGGTTCACCTCGGCGCTCGTCGGCCACGAAGCCTGCTGCAGCGAGGGACCGGGCTGGTTTAGCATCCTGTGCACCTGCCTGATGATTCTGTTGCTGCTGAACGCGCTGTCGCCCGTACGGCTCTGGAAGGGGCATCATGCTCACTGCCACTGTCACCACTGCGAGGCAGAGGAGGGCGCCTGTCAGGTGCAGCAATACAAGATAGGCGGGATGCACTGCAGCCACTGCGCTGCCAATGCAGAGAAGGCCATCCGCAGCGTTCCCGGTGTGGAACATGCCAGCGTGAGCCTCGAGGACGGCCGGGCCAGCATCGAAGGCGAGTTCGACGAGCAGGAAGTGCGGCAGGCCGTGGAGGCACTGGGCTTCACGTTCGAGAACGAGTAAAAGACTTTGGCTGTTGGCTAATGGCCAAGGGCTAAAGGCCAAAGTCCGACTAATTAATTGGCAAAAAATTTCGCATCTTTCGCCAAAAAACATACCTTTGCAGTGTAAATAGTAAAAAAGAATAAAACAACAACCAAAATGAAAACTGCAATCAGAAAGAAGGGACTGCTGGCTGGCGTGCTGGCACTCGTCATCCTGGCCTCCTGCGCCACTGTAACCCGTGTACCCATCACCGGCCGCAAGCAGCGACTCTCTGTAACGAACGAACAGATGCTCAGCCTGAGCACCACCCAGTATAAGGAATATCTGGGCAGCGCCAAGAAATCTACGAACGCCACCAACGCCGCTCTGGTGCAACGGGTGGGAAAGAAACTGGCCGACGCAGTGATTTCCTATCTGATGAACAACGGATACGCCAACGAGGCCAACTACTACGCTTGGGAGTTCAATCTGGTGCAAAACACCTCTGTCAACGCTTTTTGTATGCCTGGCGGCAAGATTGTGGTGTATGAAGGCATGCTGGCCGTCACGCAGGACGAGCCGTCGCTGGCCATCGTACTTGGGCATGAGATAGCCCATGCCGTAGCTAAGCACAGCGCTGAGCAGCTGTCTAAGCAGAAGAACCAGAGCATTATCACGTCGCTCGGCTCCTCCATCTTGGCCGCAAAAGTAGGCGAAGAGACAGCCAACATGGCCACCTCACTGGCTTCTACGGGCCTGACCTTCCTGAACGCTCACTACAGCCGCGACAACGAGAGCGAAGCCGACCACATGGGCCTCATCTTTGCTGCAATGGCCGGCTACGACCCCAACACAGCCATCACATTCTGGCAACGCATGAGCAAAGCCTCGGGCGGCAAACAGGCAGGCGTGCTGCAGAGCTACCTGAGCAGCCACCCAAGCGACGCCAAGCGCATCTCGGACATACAGCGCTGGCTGCCCGAAGCAATGAAGTACTACACGGGCACAAAATAAACGTGCAGTCCGAGAAAACGCAGGATTTGTCACTTCGAGGCGACAAAATGTAAGCGAAATACATTTTTAGCCCCGAAATTCTTGGCCGAAAGGAACATTCTGTGTAACTTTGCTTCAAGAATGACTGACAAACTGTAAACCTAACTACAATAACACGATGAACATTCAGAACATCATGGCCCAACTGGAGGCCAAACATCCAGGCGAGAAGGAGTATCTGCAGGCAGTTCACGAAGTGCTCCTCTCCATCGAAGACGTGTACAATCAGCACCCCGAATTCGAGAAGGCAAAACTCATAGAACGGCTGGTGGAGCCCGAGCGCATCATCACGTTCCGCGTGCCTTGGGTGGACGACAAGGGACAGGTGCAGGTGAATCTGGGCTACCGCGTGCAGTTCAACAGCGCCATCGGTCCGTACAAAGGCGGTCTGCGCTTCCACGCCTCGGTGAACCTGAGCATCCTCAAGTTCCTCGGCTTCGAGCAGACTTTCAAGAACGCACTTACCACGCTGCCCATGGGCGGCGGCAAGGGCGGCAGCGACTTTTCGCCTCGCGGCAAGAGCGACGCTGAGATCATGCGCTTCTGCCAGGCATTCATGAGCGAGCTGTTCCGCTACGTAGGTCCCGAGACTGACATCCCGGCAGGCGACATTGGTGTCGGAGCTCGCGAAATCGGTTACCTCTTTGGCGAATACAAGAAGCTTACACGCGATTGGAGCGGCGTGCTCACGGGCAAAGGCCTCTCCTACGGCGGCAGCTTGGTGCGCCCCGAGGCTACGGGATTCGGCGGACTCTACTTCGTACGCGAAATGTTGGCCGACAAGGGCATCGACATCAAGGGTAAGACCGTGGCCATCAGCGGCTTCGGCAATGTGGCATGGGGTGCAGCGACGAAAGCCACACAGATGGGCGCCAAAGTGATCACCATCAGCGGTCCCGACGGATACATTCTGGACGAGAACGGACTCGACGAGCAGAAGATTGCCTACATGCTCGAGCTGCGCGCCAGCGGCAACGACATCTGCCAGCCTTACGCCGACGAGTTCCCCGGCTCCAAATTCTTTGCCGGCAAGCGGCCGTGGGAAGTGAAGTGCGACATTGCACTCCCCTGCGCCACACAGAACGAACTGAACGGTGACGACGCAAAGCAACTCATCCAGAACGGCTGCATCTGCGTAGGCGAAATCTCGAACATGGGCTGCACGCCCGAGGCCATCGACGCCTTCCTTGCAGCCAAGATGCTTTATGCACCGGGCAAGGCCGTGAACGCAGGTGGTGTTGCCACCAGCGGGCTCGAGATGTCGCAGAACGCCATGCACCTGAGCTGGTCGGCAGCTGAAGTGGACCAGAAGCTACACCAGATTATGCACGGAATTCATGAGCAGTGCGTGAAGTACGGCACGCAGCCCGACGGATACGTCAATTACGTAAAGGGCGCCAACATAGCCGGATTCATGAAGGTGGCACAGGCCATGATGGCTCAGGGCATCGTGTAAACAGAAATTCCACACATGGGCCCCTCTCCCACCGAGAGGGGCTTTTTTGTTTCGCACAGCCAAAATGCGCCAAACAGGAAGCCGCGAGGAGGCGAAACGAAGCATTTTTCAGAAAAAGGCACAAAAAACTTACGATTTTCTTGCCGCAACGCGCAAAAAAGCGTAACTTTGCAGCGAAATAAACAAATAGGTAACAAATGCGCACACTGGGCAACAACTTTTACGGCTTCTATTATTACTTTTACTTTACCAAAGTGAAGTGAAACGGGCCGTCGTGTGTGAAAGATAATACAAGAGAGAGAAAGAAATACAAGCAAGTCCCGTTTCACAGAAAGTGGAGCGGGACTTCTCTTATATATAATAAGGTAAAAGGAATGATACGAGTTGCAATACAAGGCATCGAAGGCAGTTTTCACGACATTGCGGCGCACCGCTACTTCACCGAAGAACCGGTGCAGCTGGTGTGCTGCGACACGTTCGAAGACGTCTTCCGCCAGATGCACGCCGACCCAGACGTGGTGGCGCTGGTGGCCATAGAGAATACCATTGCGGGCAGCCTGCTGCACAACTACGAACTGCTGCGCGAGAGCGGCGTCACCATAGTGGGCGAACACAAGCTGCGCATCAGCCACAGCATCATGTGCCTGCCCGAAGAGGACTGGGCAGACGTGACGGAAGTGAATTCTCATCCGGTGGCCCTGATGCAGTGTCGCGACTTTCTCTCGCAGCACAAGGGACTGAAGGTGGTGGAAGTGGCCGACACGGCAGGCGCAGCAGCCGACATCAGCCGCCAGCATCTGCTACACCACGCGGCCATCTGCCACAAGGACGCGGCACGAATCTACGGCATGAAGGTGCTGCAGGAAGGCATCGAGACGAACAAGCACAACTTCACCCGCTTCCTGGTGCTGGCCTCGCCCGAGAAAGCCGACAGCCTGCGCAAGGTGGAAAGAGTGAACAAGGCGAGTCTGGTCTTCACGCTGCCGCACGAAGAAGGAAGTCTGAGCGCCATACTGAGCATCCTCTCGTTTTACAAACTCAATCTGACGAAGATTCAGTCGCTGCCCATCATCGGCAAAGAGTGGCAATACATGTTTTACATCGACCTCTCCTTCAGCGACCGCGAACGATACAAGCTGGCCATCGGAGCCATTGCACCGCTGGTCAGGGAAATGAACATCTTAGGCGAATACGAAAATGGAAAGCAAAGCATTTGAATTCAAACCCGCCGAACGGATTAGCACCGTCAGCGAATATTATTTCAGCCGCAAGCTGAAGGAGATAGCACGCATGAATGCCGAAGGGAAGGACGTAGTAAGCCTGGCCATCGGCAGCCCAGACATGCCACCATCGGCCGAGACGGTGAAAGTCCTGTGCGAGCAGGCACAGCGCCCCGACACACACGGCTACCAACCAACCATCGGCACACCCGAACTGCGCGAGGCAATGGCTGGCTTCTACAGCCGCTGGTACGGCGTCGAGCTCGACCCGGCAAGCGAGATACAGCCGCTCATCGGCAGCAAGGAGGGCATCCTGCACGTGACGCTCACCTTCGTAAATTCGGGCGACAAAGTGCTTGTGCCCAACCCTGGCTATCCCACCTACACAAGCCTGAGCCGCATCCTGAGCGCTGAGGTGGTGAACTACGACCTTCGTCCCGAGAACGGATGGCAGCCCGACTTCGAAGCGCTGGAGCGCATGGACCTCAAAGGCGTAAAGCTGATGTGGACCAACTACCCCAACATGCCAACCGGCGCGCCTGCCCGACGCGAGACGTACGAGCGGCTGGTGGACTTCGGCCTGCGACACGGCATCATTATAGTGAACGACAACCCCTATTCCTTCATCCTCAACAAGGGTCAGCGCCTTTCCATTCTGCAGGTGCCGCGCGCAAAGGAATGCTGCATCGAGTTCAACTCCATGAGCAAGAGTCACAACATGCCGGGCTGGCGCATCGGACTGCTGGCCACCAACGCGCAGTTTATCCAATGGCTGCTCCGCGTGAAAACGAACATCGACTCGGGTACATTCCGCCCCATGCAACTGGCAGCCGCGCAAGCCTATAAGAACACAGACGAGTGGCACATGCAGGCCAACTACGCCACGTATGCCAGCCGACGCGCGCTGGCCGAGGAGATTATGCACCGGCTGGGATGCACGTTCGACGCCAACCAGACGGGCATGTTCCTGTGGGGCCGCATCCCCGACAGCTGCGCCGAAGTGGAGGACCTAACGGAGCGCGTGCTGCACGAGGCCCGCGTCTTCATCACGCCCGGCTTCATCTTCGGCTCCGGCGGCAACCGCTACGTCCGCATCAGCCTCTGCGCCAAGGAAGAGCAGTTTCGCGAGGCGCTTCGCAGAATAGAGAAAATGAATCAGAACGCTGAATAATAAAATACACGACAAAGCATATGAAACTCGACTTAATCCCACTCAATCTCCCCAGCGACAACGTCCGCCCGTTCGTGATTGCCGGCCCGTGCTCGGCAGAGACAGAAGAGCAAGTTATGACCACCGCCCGCCAGCTCGCACAGAAGGGCTGCCACATGTTCCGTGCCGGAGTGTGGAAGCCACGCACGAAGCCCGGAGGCTTCGAGGGTCACGGCGAGAAGGCACTGCCCTGGCTGCAGCGCGTAAAGGCCGAGACGGGCATGCTCACGGCTGCCGAAGTGGCCACACCCGAACACGTGGAACTGGCTCTGCGCTACGGCGTGGACATCCTGTGGGTCGGCGCACGCACCACGGCCAACCCATTCGCTGTGCAGGAACTGGCCGACAGCCTGCGGGGCACCGATGTGCCGGTGTTGGTGAAGAATCCTGTGAACCCCGACCTCGAACTCTGGATTGGCGCCCTGCTGCGACTGAACGGAGCAGGCGTAAAACGGTTGGCTGCCATACACCGCGGCTTCAGCACCATAGACCACAAGCTGTACCGCAACATTCCGCTTTGGCACATCCCCATCGAGCTGCACCGCCGCTTCCCCAACCTACCCGTTGTCTGTGACCCCAGTCACATGGGTGGCCGCCGCGACCTCATCGCCACGCTCTGCCAGCAGGCGATGGACATGGGCTTCCACGGACTGCTCGTGGAGAGTCACTGCAACCCCGACGAGGCATGGAGCGATGCCGCACAGCAGGTAACGCCCGAAGTGCTGGACTTCATCATCGAGCACCTCATAGTCCGCGACAACGTGGAGATGACCGAGTCGCTGATTTCACTGCGCAAGCAGATAGACGAAATGGACGACCAGTTGATGGACCTGCTCACTCGCCGCATGCGCGTGAGCCGCGAGATTGCACTCTACAAGAAGGAGCACAACATGGGCGTCGTGCAGACACGCCGCTACACCGAGATACTCGACAAACGCGGTGCACAGGGCAGCCTCTGCGGCATGGACGAGACCTTCGTACGCCGCATCTACGAGGCAATACACGAAGAGAGCGTGCGACAGCAAATGGAGATAATAAATAAATAGAAGAAAGGTTAGAGGTGAGGGGTTAGAGGTTAGAGACCCCCTCGCCTCTAACCTTCCGACACAGCAGAGAAGATGACAGAGAACGTTGATTTTTCATTTGAGAGACTTAATGTCTATCAGGCTGTTAGGTTACTGATAAAAGAAGTATATCTGGCACAAAGACAACTTCCCAAGGAAGAGACCTACGCATTGGGCGACCAGATACGCAGAGCTGCAATATCCATTTCGTCCAACATTGCAGAAGGAAGCGGACGCAGTTCGTGGCGAGAGAAAATACACTTCATCGAAATCTCCTATGGTTCGCTGATGGAACTTCACTCGCAAATACAGTTATGCACAGACCTTGGCTACATGGATTTGGCGACTCAGACATCACTCCGCGAGCAGATTATAAACGTAGCAAAGATGCTTTCCGGCCTGAAAACTTCGTTTGAAAAACATCTTTCACCTATAACCTCTCACCTATAACCTATAACCTCTCACCTATAACCTCTCACCTATAACCTCTCACCTATAACCTTTTATAATATGAAAATCCTAATTCTAGGCGCAGGCAAGATGGGCAGTTTCTTCACAGACGTGCTGTCCTTCGACCACGAATGCGCCGTATACGAAATCGACCCGAAGCGGATGCGCTTCCTATACAACGCACAACGCTTCACCTCGCTCGACGAGATCGATGCCTTCCGTCCCGACCTCGTCATCAATGCCGTCACGCTGAAGTACACCATCGAAGTCTTTAAGCAAGTCATACCCCACCTGCACCAAGACTGCATCATCAGCGACATCAGCAGCGTCAAGACCGACCTCAAGGAGTTCTACGAATCCACAGGGATGCACTACGTAAGCACCCACCCCATGTTCGGTCCCACGTTTGCCAACCTCGGCGCCCTCTCCAGCGAGAACGCCATTGTCATCAACGAGGGCGACTATCTGGGCCGCGTCTTCTTTCTCGACCTCTATCGCCGCCTCGGGCTGAACGTCCACGAGTACTCGTTTTGCGAACACGACGAGGCAATGGCCTACAGCCTCTCAGTGCCCTTCGTCAGCACCTTCGTCTTCTCGGCCGTGATGAAGCATCAGGATGCACCCGGCACCACCTTCAAGCGTCACCTCGGCATAGCCCGCGGCGTCCTCTCGGAAGACGACACCCTGCTGCGCGAAATACTCTTCAACCCGCGCACCAAGCACCACGTGGAGCAAATCCGGGCCGAGCTGAAAGACCTCATACAGATAATAGACAACCGCGACGAGGAGGCTCTCAACGAATACCTGGCCAAAATAAGGCGCAATATCCGCTGAACCCCGTCGCCGCGGCTGCTTGGCAGGCAGTCCTGCCGTTACTTGAACTCCACGATGTTAGCCGTGGCGTTGCACGTCACCTCGATGTAGATGGGCGTAATCATCTTCACGGCCATGTGCGTCGTAACGTTCGTCAGCGTCTGAGCACCCGTCAGGTGAGCGTTCTTCGACATCTCGTTGATGGCATTGTTCATCAGCGCCTCCTTCTTTAGGCCACCGATGAAGAACACATACTTGGCCTTCGCCTCGCCGTAGGCCTGCCCCACCACACGGAAATTATTCTCCGAGAGCACCACCTTCGTCTCCGTCAGGTTGTTAGACGTAGTTGTGGCAATGCCGCAACTCGAGAGCGTCATTGCGGCCACTGCAGCCGCTGCAAGAAACATTTTTTTCATTTCTCTTTTTTTAAGGGTTACACAATAAATAAGTTAACGTGTTTCATCTGCAAAGTTACGATTTTCCATCAATATGACACACCATTTATCTGTTTTTTTGGTTACCGTAACTTCTCCCAAAAGTTTTTTCTCGGAAAAAACCTACATCCTACACCTTTGATACATCAATGCACTGTATTTCTGTCCGTTGCCACCGTGTAGGTTCGGGTGTAGGTTCACGAAAAGCGTGTAGGTTTAACGGCACGACACGCAATATTTAACATTTCACATGCCAAAAAAGTCGTGCAACACGTCACACCGAACTTACCACGCGACGAAACAAATTTAGGAAGAAATGCAGCCCAAATGCCCCCGAACCTACACGTTTTCGGCTTGCCTACACCAAAACCTACACCCCTATACCACACAGATTTCCAACCGATTAACCTGCGAAAGTGTAGGTGTGTAGGTTTTTTCGGAGAAAAATTTTTAGGGAGAGTCAGTCGTGCATAATGGCTCGTTGTAGGGTCTTTGCTTGTCAAAGACCGAAAAGGGGAAGATTTCTCTATATATTGGAAATGGCACGGAGCCTCAGCCACCGTGCCATTTCCATAAATCCGTAAATCCCCTTTACATTGCCACTTTGAACGTCCGGCCGTCCACCTTCACGAGATAGACTTGCTCCTCGGCCAGACGGACTTGCGTTGTGCCACGCTTCGCTTCTATGGCCTTCACCTGCTTGCCGTCCGTGGTGAATATCGTGGCCTGCACCGCCTCGCCCTCGTTCTGTACGCTCAGCACGCAGCCGCTGGCTGAAACACGAAGCACATCTTCGGTGGATATTTCGCCCACGGCACTACCGTCCTCCTCAAAGACTACGCAGAGTTCCGAGTCGTCCGTCAGCGAGGGTGTGGTGTACGAGCCGTCGGCTGCTATGCTGGCCGTCGCATCTGCTCCGTTGAATGTCAGGCTGCTCACCTTCCAGCCCTCCTCAGCTTTTATCATCATCTTATAGATGGCTTTTGTTCTACACTTCATTCTTACGCCTCCGCCTATACCGCTTTTTATTGTCAACAAACAATCTTTCACACCGAAGTCCCGGGTTCGCACCTTTGAAAACAAGCACCATACAGGTGCAATCAAATAATTATCTTCGCCACTTGCTGGCACATATAGTATTGTCCTGTCATATACATCTGAGTCGAATGCATTTCCTGCCACATTATAACATGGCATTTCACTGGCACATAATATGATTGACAAATTTGTGCTGGAAAAGGCATTATTTTCTACCTTTTGCAAAGTCCCTGTTATATAAAGAGAAGCTAACCCGGAACAACCAGAGAATGCACCGCTGCCAATGCTCGTTACGCTCTCGGGGATGGTGACCGAGGTCAGACCCGTGCAATGATTGAACGCATATTCTCCAATGCTGGTCACACCTTCCAAAAGAGTGATAGAGGACAGATTCACACAATAACCGAACGCTTGAAGTCCAATGCTCGTCACACTCCCTGGAATGGTGACGGAGGTAAGACCGTCGCAGCCTGAGAACGCAAACTCTCCGATGCTCGTCACACTCGAAGGGATGCTAACGGAAGTCAGACCCGAGCAGCTACGGAACGCATGGTTTCCGATGCTATCTACACTCTCCGGTATGACAAGTTCGGTAACCTCTTCTCCTTTTATATATAGATGATGAGCATTATATAATGGATTGGAATTAATACCAACGAATTTTATACTACATAGATGCTCGATGCTAGTAAACTCGGCTTTAGTCAGGCTTGTGCAGTCATTGAACGCCCATTCTCCTATGCTCATCACGCTCTCTGGAATGGTGATGGAGGTCAGTCCCGTGCAGTCATTGAACGCATATTCTCCAATGCTGGTCACACTTGAAGGGATGGTAATGGAGGTCAAGCTTGTGCAGCCAAGGAACGCTCTGCGTCCGATTCTCGTCACGTTATATGTATTATTTTCATACATTATAGACATAGGTATTATTACTTCCTTCCCACCACCCCAACCGATTACTTCGGCTTCAAACGTTGTTAAGTTTAAGTTATAATATATTTTATCCACCAGAACAGCGGAGCTAACCTTTGTCGTAAGAAACATCGCACAAATAGTAATTACGAGCCTTAAAAGTACTTTTGTTTTCATATAATGTGTTTTAAGAGTTTATAATAAAATTTAATTCTTTATACAAGTAAAGCCAACATTCATCAAGCATTTTCCTTTCATAGTATGTCATACTACTTCGAATAAATAGCTTGGTGTCAAAACCAACTTCCGACAAATGAGAACAACTTTTGCCCATAATCGAAACATTTATTAAAGCAGTTACGTATTCTTCTAATTTGTTTCTTTCTATAAGGATTTTACCTATCTTCACCCTCCTTTCTTTAATTTTTAAAATTTGCAGACGTTCCCATTCTTTGTTCCCCGCCACATAATAGTTAACTATTCTATTGACTACATACGCCTTCACTTTTTCCCTATGTTCTTCTATTCCAAATGCATTACCTTGCGAATCGATTATAATATCTTCTCCTAGTTTACTTTTAATCTCTAATTCCCGCAATGCCTCACAGGGTAAAAATGTTTTATCATCCAATGTTTGCAACAAGATACTAAAATACTGAAATAAGTAATAAAACTTATCTTCTTCGTGTTTCATTCGATTCAAAAACTCATTTTCTATAACATGGTTTATGCGAATATTGTTTGAACAATCTTTCAAAATTTCTAATTGTCTAGTTATTTGGATTCGCTCGTTTTCAGCCTGAAACTCTACTCTCGCATTTTTGATTGCTCTACGCTGCATGTTAAATGTAAGGCCTGTTATCAATCCAACTGCTAGTGTGGCACAAACCTCAGCTTTATAACCATATAATGCCAATATCGAAAAAGATATAGCCAATATGACTAAAATGTATTCAATAATGGTTATTTTATCAAAACCTTCAGCCATAATATTCATAAATTATCCCTACAGCTATCCCGACCCAGCGTTTCACATTTAAGTTTAGTTTGGATATAAAAAGGGCGTGGATAGCTTGTGTCTTTGTCTATCCCGCATACAGGCTCTGGAAAATGCCCCGCAAAAGAATAAACGACCAATCAGCCCACGCCGTGATGATATACAATGTCATCCCGCATGGGGATGGGCATATAATCATCCACGTGAACGTCCCTCGGAGTTTTCTTCTTTTGCTCAAATTTTCCAGATTTGTATGCAGAAGATAACGTTCGACAACGTCCTTTCACTCGGCCACAGGCACACGTGCCTCAGCCTCGTAATCCATTAAGATAGTTCGACCCACCGCCCACGAAAAGGGCGATTGCTCACTGCAAAGATAGAGTAAACGAACGAGATAAGCAAGAAAAGGATGGGATTTTTGTGTGCGTGAAGTTTCGGGAGCGGGAAGGATTGAACCGCGTGAGAGATAACAAGAATGGCGTGTCACGCGCGACATATAATATAATATAGCAAGCGAGGGACGCAGCCTGCTGGCCGCGTCCCTCTCGTTTCTGTGCAGTTCACATGCTGCCCAACTATGGACTATGCACTATGAACTATGGACTGAATAACTAGTCCATCACTTTGATGCGGACGTTGCGATACCACACGTCGTCGCCGTGGTCTTGGAGTGCGAAGTAGCCGCCGTCCTTACCCTCGTCTATCATCATGCCGTAGGCATAGGGGAATTCGCCGCCCTGGCAGAACTTGCTGGCATCGAGCATCTCTTTCCACTTCGGAGTCCAGAGGTGGTACTCGAGCACTTTCTCGTCGTTCTGGTAGTGGATGACCGTGCCCTTGAAGACCACAATC
Organism: uncultured Bacteroidales bacterium; assembly: GCA_902787575.1. GTDB lineage: Bacteria > Bacteroidota > Bacteroidia > Bacteroidales > Bacteroidaceae > Physcousia. The sequence continues at coordinate 54,980 of CADAGX010000017.1, forward strand.
TTGGCCTTGTTCCACTCGCCGAAGGGCTTTGCGTTCTGCGGCTTGGCAGGTACCATGTCGTAGAGCGAAGCTGCCTGACGGTTGCCGTCCACGCCGAGCTGTGCGTCGATGTGGTTGGCATTGTCGAGCACCTGATACTCGGAGCAGCTCTGCCAGATGGGGAGCATCTCGCCGTTGGCGTCCTTGGCTTCCTGGGCCAGGTAGAAGATACCAGAGTTGCCGCCCTTGCTGATCTTGTACTCGAGCTCGAGGGTGAAGTTGGTGAACTTGTGAGCGAACATGAGGTCGCCGCCGCCTTCGGCCTGTGCCTCACCGGTGCCGGAACCCTTCAGGTGGATGCACTCGCCGTCGTTTTCCCAGCTGGCAGGCACTGCCGTCTGTCCGTAGCCGCGCCATCCGTCGAGGCTGGAGCCGTCGAAGAGGATGTAGTAGCCCTCTTCGTCTTGCTTGAGCTGTGCGAGGTCGAACTGCTCGTTCTCTACTATCTCGGCCACTGCAGCCTCAGCAGCTGTGGCTGCCTCTGCATCCTTGGCACAGGCACACTCTGCGCAACCGCAGTTGCACTTCTTCTCTCCGCAGCAGGAGGCCATCAGTGCGATGGCTGCAGCTGCCATGAAAAATACTTTCTTCATTGTCGTTCTCTGTTTTATTAAATTGGTTATTAATATGGGTTGGTTCTTACTTGAGTTCCTTCACGCGGACGTTGCGGAACTTGATTCCTGCTCCGTGACCGAGGAAGCCGATGTGACCGGTCTTGTTGAACATACCGGGGTGGTTGCGGTGGTCTACGGTGTAGGGGTTATAGTCTGAGCCGTCGGGAGCTACGTTGTGTCCCTGGCAGGCCTCGCGTATGTTGCCATCTACGATGGTCTCTCCGTTGACAATGACGGTGATGTGGTCGCCCTTCACGCGGATTTCCTCGGTATTCCACTCGCCAAGCGGCTTGTGCTTGATGCGCTTGGCCGGGATGACGCCATAGACAGAACCGTGCACCTGATATTTGTGCAGGCCGCTGTAGATGGGGTCGTCGTGATCGAGAATCTGCGACTCACACATACCATAGTAAGCTGCATCCACGCCTTCGGGTGTGCGGATGCCCACGCCGTTGTTCACACCATGGCGCACGAAGCAGAACTCGAAGCGATAGATGAAGTCGCGATACTCCTTTTTGGTGTAGAGGTTACCGCCGTTGCCATATCCGGCAGAGACGTAGATGGTGCCGTTCTGCACAGTGTAGCCACCCTTGTTGCCTTCCCACTTGTCGAGGTTGGTACCGTCGAAAAGCAGTTCGAAGCCTTCTTTCTTCTCTTCGGGTGTGAGCTGATAGATGGGCGAAGGCTGTGCTTCGGAGAGCATCTTCTTTATCTCGTCCACTGCATAGCCGTCGTCTGCCGTGCCGTGAGCCTTGTAGATGTCCGAGGCCTTGGCAAGGTTGGCTTTCATCTCGTCGTAGTTGATTTCATCCACACACTTGCCAGCAATCTCCTTCTCGGCCTGTGCGGCAGCGTAGGAGACGTCCTTGTCGTCGAGGTAGCGTCCCACCACGCTGAAGGCTTTCTGTGTGGGTGCGCCAGCCAGAGCTGCGATGATGGCCTTCTTCGTGTCGGCTGTCTTGGCCACCTGCAGTGCCTCCTCCAGTTTGCCGCAGCGGCGGTCGATGTTACGTTCGTTGGCTTTCACCAGAGCAACGTACGAGGCGAGTGCGGCCTCGTCGCCCTTCTTGGCCACCTCCAGCAGCAGCGGAGCGGCAGTGAAATTCTTGGTAGCCTTCAGCGCGCCCAGGGCTTCGGCACGCTGAGCGTCTGTGGCCGTGGCGCTTCCGTAGGTCTGCACCATGTCTGCGATGGCTTCGTTGGTGGCTGTCTCGGCCAGAGGCTTGTAGATGCGTTCGGGACGCTGTGCTGCCTTCATCAGCGAGGCGAGCACTTGGTATTGCTCCTTGGCCGGCTTAGCCTGCACACTGGCTGCCAATGCCTTCTGCAGTGTGGGCACCTGAGCTGCATCTGCCTTCTCGAGCAGTGCGGCCACGGCCTTGGTATCTTTCTCCGTCACCACTCCGGGCAGAGCCTTCACGGCGTCGGCCGAGGTGGCTGCCAGTGCAAGCAGCTGCGGAGCGGCCTCGTGAATGGCTCGCTGCGAGGCGATGGAGAGCAGTGCTTTCTGCTTCTCGCCGGTGGCGTTCTGCAGTGCTGCAGGCACCTTGGCGTTGAGGCTGCCTTTATAGGCCAGCAGGGCTGCCTTGGCTGCATCGCTGTTCTCGGTGCCCAGTGCGGCTATCAGTGCATCAGCGGCCTGTTCGCCACCAATCTTTCCGGCTGCCTCGATGGCCGCCTTGGCCGTCGGGCCGCCTTTCTTCACTTCGTTCAGTATGAGTGCCGACTGGCTGTCTGCGTGGTTGTCGCCCAACCAATAGAGGACGTCGGTCTTGGCATCGTCCGAAAGGCCCTTGAACTTCTTGGCCACTCGCAGGATGAGTTCTTCGTCCACCTCCTGATTGGCATACTGGAGGGCCTGAACACGATAGGCGCGGTCCTTGCTCTTGAGCGACTTCAGGAGCAGTTTAGTGCAGTCGCCGTAGGTGCCTTTCAAGGCATCGTAGTGGGCTGCATAGGGTGCGGCTCCCTCGTGTGTGGTGAAGACGTTGGGCTCTACGGCGCTGAGCATGCGTATCTGCGTCTGTATGAGCTGGCGCGTGGTCTCGTCGGGAGCAGAGGTGACAGAGGTGCGGAAGCCGTCCAGCACGGCGCTCTTGTACTGAAGGTTGGCACAGGCAAAGTTGGTGACGCCACTGATGGCATATTCCACCAGATTGTTCTGCGCCTTCTCTGTGGGCTGTAGCATTCCCACGAGCAAGGTAATGGTCTGGGGTGCTCCCTGTGCCAGGTATTGCATTTCGCGATTGAAGTCTTCGGCTTTCTGTGCGGGCATCTGAGCCAGCACGTCCTGAACCACTGTTTCGGGCTTGCGTTGCCGCTCGTCCTGAGCCTGGGCGCTGAGTGTCACAGCAAACGTCAGGGCCGAAAGGATAATATATAATGTCTTACGCATTGTTGTCGAACTTTATTTGTGTGTTGTGTCTTCTTACGTTTCGGGTTCTCAGATATATTTGCCCCACTCGCCACGCATGGGCTGGTTCACCAAGTGGTTTGCCTCCTCGTCGCCCACGAAAAGCTGTGTCTTGGGATCGAAGTGGAGTGTGCGGCCAAGTCGAAGTGCGCAGACGCCCATGTTTACGATGGTGGCGCTGTGGTGTCCGTTGCTCTCGTTCAGTGCGAAGGGGCGGCGTGTGCGAACGCACTCCAGGAAGTCTGTGTTGCGCTGCTCGGGCTCTGGCATCTCGTTGATGAGCTGCTGCACGTTGGGGATGGTGCACTCGAAGCCTTTATACACCTTGCCGTTCGGGCCTTCGATGTAGGGCACCTTGCCTTTGCTCTCGAATCCCTCACCCTCGAGGATGATTTGGCATCCGTCCTCGTAGGTGTAGGTAATCTGTCGCCAGATGCTTACGGCGTCCGGGTGCTGCTGCGGTGCGTCCACTTCCACCTTCACAGGGAACGTGTCGTCCTTGCCAAGGATGTACTGCACGGGGTCGATGTAGTGCTGTCCCATGTCGGCCAGTCCGCCGCCGTCGTAGTCCCAGTATCCGCGGAAGGTCTGGTGTGTGCGGTGCACGTTGTAGGGCTTGAAGGGAGCCGGGCCGAGCCAGAGGTCGTAGTCCAGTTCCTTAGGCACGGGCTGCACCTCGAGGTTCTCCTTGCCCACCCAATAGAATTTCCATGTAAAGCCGGTGGCACCGGAGATGCGCACCTTTAGCGGCCAGCCCAGCAGCCCGCTGTCCACGAGCTTCTTAAGCGGCTTCACGTCGGTACCCAGTCCGTAGAAGGTGTCCTTGAAGCGGAACCATGTGTCGAGTCGGAAGATGCGAGCATTGCGCTTCACGGCCTCCTCCACACGGCGACCTTCGCCGATGGTACGCGTCATGGGTTTCTCGCAGAAGATATCCTTACCGGCATTGGCAGCCTCTACAGCCATGATGCCGTGCCAGTGTGGCGGCGTGGCTATATGCACGATGTCCACGTTCGGGTCGTGGATGAGTTCACGGAAGTCGTGATAGGTGGTCACCGTCTGGCCGAATTTACTCTTGGCAGCAGCTACAGCCGAGTCGAGGTGCTTCTGGTCCACGTCGCACAGAGCCACCAGCCGGCAGGCGCTGTCGCTTGTAAAGTGTAGACTCGAGCGGCCAATGCCACCCACGCCGATGATGCCTCGTGTCAGCTGGTCGCTGGGTGCAACGAACGAATTGTTGCCACCCATCTTACCCAGTGTTTCGCGCGGCACGATTGTGAAGAGTGCAGCTCCGGCTGCACCGCGTTTCAGGAAAGAACGTCTTTTCATGTTGTCTCTTTTGGTTTATATTTAGGTCCTTTTCACCGCAAAGATACAACTTTTAATTAAGACGAACAAAATTTGGCAGAGAAAGTGATTTCAAAAAAACTGCGCAAAAGGCCACGAAGCCGAATCTTTTTCTTACATTTGCAGCCGGAAACAAAGAACTGGGAAGAAAGAGATTATGATTGGCACCATCACCAACACGCTGGCTATCCTTGTCGGCACAGCCGTGGGCGGCACACTCAGGCGGGGCATCAAGCCGCAGTATCAGGAAGCGATGTTCACGGCCATCGGACTGGCCTCGCTGGCGCTGGGCTTCAATGCCGTCTGTCGCCACATGCCGCAGAGCCACTATCCGGTACTCTTCGTGCTGAGCCTGGTGGTGGGCGGACTGGTGGGTCGCATGCTCAATCTGGACGGGCGTGTGAAACGATCAACGCAGCAGGCCACCGAAGGTTCTGACTTCCCGCTCATGCAAGGCCTCACCACTGCCGTGCTGCTCTTCTGCATCGGCACACTGAGCATTGTAGGCCCCATCAACAGCGCTCTGCTGGGCGACCATACCTATCTCTTCACGAACGCGATGCTCGACCTTGTCACCTCAGCCATCCTCTCGGCCACCTATGGCTACGGCATCGCTCTGGCGGCTCCAGTGCTCTTCTGCTGGCAGGGTAGCATATACCTGCTGGCACGTCTGTGCGGCAACATTATCCCCGACGAGCTACTCTGCGAGATAAGCATCGTGGGCGGCACGCTCATCGCAGCCTCAGGCCTTGGCATCCTCCGCATCAAGGACTGCCGCACCCTCGACCTGCTGCCATCGCTCCTCGTACCCGTAATTTATTTTCTGATTAAGGGAATCCTCCTCACGGCATAGCCAACTATGGACTATGCACTGGAAACCATGGACTATTCCACCTCCCCAATCGCCCGTCTATACTCGGCCCAGAGTGCTTCCACGCCGTTCTCCGGACGGTCGCCCAAGACGTGCCGCATGGCTGCATCCCACGACCACGTCTCCAGTTCGGCTGCCGAGCGATTGAACTTACGCAGGAAGTCCTTGTCCTTGTTAAGCTGAATCCAATAGAGGAAGTAGCCGGCCACGCGATAGCCTTTGCGCCACGTTTCAGCCCTCGGCCGGTCTTTCGACTGGAAGTCCTGCTCGAAGCATCCGCAGGCCACCCTTACCGCATCAGCCATACCCTCGATGAAGCACCAGTACTCGCCGCCGTCAGTATACTGGCCACAGTTCTTCGGCTCCAGCTGATAGGCATGCGTCAACTCATGGTAGAGCACACCGCGCGTCTCGTAGTCCAGCCGCGCCGTGTCGCCACCCGCAAAGCTGCGTTCTATCCACCGCGTGCTGTAGCGGATGCCCACATGGTCGCCGTGTCCATATTTCTCGCTCACACCATTGTAGTCGTCGAGCGAGTAGTAAATGCGCTTCAGCTTCGGCACGTTCGGGTCTTTCGGACCACGATAGAGCGTCTGTAGCACCAACAGTGCATTCTCGCGGATGTAAGGAGCGGGCTCAGGGATGATGCGGTTGTAGATTTTTGAACCCTCGGTCTGCGGCGCATTGTCGCGGAAAAACACCTCGCCCGGGTCGTACGCACGCCATTTCTTCTTCAGTTTCAGTTTCTGCATCTGTGAACTGGTAGCCTTACGTGCTGCGGAAGCCTCACTTCCTGCTCCCAGTCCGAAGCTCAGGAGCACCGTCAAAAGGAAAATAACTTTCTTCATTGCCGTATATCAGTTTAATTGTTTTGTTTCACGCCACAAAGGTACGAAAAATTTACCGCACCACCAAATCCCGCCTGGTGATTCATCAGCCTCATTTGGGGTTAATGCGAAATGGCAAGGAACACATCACGAGACATCACCCCGAACCCGAAGGGGTATAGTCCTATGATGTTTTCTGAATTTGAAAGCCCCTCCCGGAGAGGTTGGCGGTGGAGCTACCTCCTATTTCACTACTTTTTTGTTTCCAATGATATAAATGCCGCGCGTGGGTGGCTGCAAGCGTTGGCCTGCCAAGTTGAAGATGCGTGGTGTGCCGCCAGCCGTGGAAGGAATGCGTGGGATGGCTGTCTCGATGGCGGTGAGGTCGGTGAGGGTGAAGGAGTCGAAGGTAAAGCTGAAGGCTGACTTTTGTGTGCCCACTTTCAAGGCAAAGTAGACAGTGCCTGTAGAGTTGGCTTTCCATCGCATAGTCCCTGCGGTGTGGTTTGCGCCAGCCTTGGCACGGGCGGACATCAGTCCATCGAAGTCGGCTAGCGTGGCATCCTTCCACGAGTTTAGCTGTCCGATGGTGTTGGCCTCATCCAGTCCCGTGTCGGCATAGTCCTTTGGCCTCTCTGTCACCATGAAGGCCTGTATCCAGAAGTCACCGTTGCCGCTGTTGCCTCGCACTGCCACGTCGGCCTGATAGACGTGTCCGGCCTGCACTTGCACGGGCTGATAGAGCACCGTGTTCAGTGCGTGGCTGCGTGCCGAAGCGATGCCGAGTGCCGGCCCGCTGCCCTGCGTGGGCTGTTCGGTGGTCTGTCCCCAAGTGTAACGTGCGTTGTTGATGGATGCCAGTGCTGCCGTCTGCCATGCTCCTTGGTATTCGCAGTTGCCGTTGGCGAGGAGGTTTCGTCCTGCCGTGGTGTCAGGCTCGAGTGCTTGCAGCTGCTGTTCGGTGGCCTGTTTCATGCCGAAGAAGCGCAGGTAGTTGATGTTCAGTCCTCCCTTCTCTATATAGATACGCACGCGCAGGACTCCCTGTGGCAGTACGATGCCCGTCCAGTTCTTGGTGCTCCACGTGGTGTATCCTCCGGTGGCCGAGAGGCGTGTGGATCCCGTTACCGCGCGGTCGTTCACGGTAATGCGCACCGTTGATGAGCCCGACTGTATGGCATATCGCATCTGGAGTTGCCATGCTGCCGCCTCGTGCGGGTTCTGGATGGTGTATTGCAGCCATTCGCCGTCGCGTGTCTCACCCACGTAGTATCCGCAGCTCTTCGCATCCGACGGGTTGGCATAGAGGTCCACGCCGTCGTTGCGATAGGTCCATCCTCGCTGCCAAGAGACGTAGTCCTCACCATTATACTGATAGGTAGCCTCGTCGTGGTCCAGATAGGCCCGTCCGGGCTCGCCCATATCGTAGTGCGCCGCATAGATGTAGTCGTCCGTCTGTGCATCTACGAACGGCAAGCACTCGTCCGTAAAGGGCCTCCTCATCAGTGCGTCGGCATAGTCCTTGCGCACCGTACAGCGGCTGATGTGCTGCGCCTCGGCCCATTCGCGGCAAGCGTTCCATAGCGTCGCAGCCGAGGGCGGTGTGCCGTTCTGATAGCTGCTGATGGCGTTGTCGTAGCTGGCCACTCGCTTCACCTGCAAGAGCGCGTTGATGTTGCTCTTCTTCATTGGCCAGCAAGCCCATCCGCCGAACTGCATTGCCTCCTCGTAGAGCCGCACGCAGCCTGCCGTCCACGAATTGCTGTTCTCACCAAACTCGCCGATGAACACAGGGCAGCGGTACTTCGCAGCCATCTCCGCCATGCCCTGCACCTGGCTCTTCGTGTTGTAAACCCCGTAGCGGTGGTACTGCAGCATCATCTTCGCATCCAGCTTCGTCGAGAGCAGGCCCGTGTAGTCGTTGCTGTACGAGTTGCCCTCCAGTATGACGATGTGGTTCGAGTCTACCTGTCGTATGGCCTTTATGATGTCCTTGAATGTATCCCAGACGTTCCCGGTAACGCTCTGCTATCTTCCGCCACAGCTCCACCAGCTTCTTGCGGTTCGCCTCACTCTCCCAGAGCGAAGGCTTCGAGGCGTCGTAGTCACAGATGTCGCCCGACGACTGCCCACCCGGACAAGCATGCATGTCCAGCACCAGCAGCACACCCCAGCGGTCGGCCCACTCGCACATCGAGTCGATACGCTCAAAACCCTCGCTGAGCCACGTCTGCTCGCCCGCCACCGGCTCCCGCTCGATGGGCAGCGTGAAGTACTTATAGTGCATCGGCACGCGTAGCGTGTTCATCCCCAACTCCGAGATAAACCTCATATCCTCCTCACAGAAGTTGTTGTCCATCCACAAGCTGTCGAACTCCGCCACTCGCTCCTCGCCGCACACCTCGGCCAGCATCCGGTCGAACTTAAACTGGCGGTCCAGACTCCCCGATGTATTCATCATATACGGCTCGCGCACCATCCAGTTGCCACAGTTCGTACCCCGCATCACCAGCGTCTGCCCGTCGCGTCCCAAGAGCTTCGTGCTCAATACCCGCACAAAACTGTCCGCCGTAGCCCGGACGCAAAAGCCCATCGCCACGGCCACCATCACTATCAGTCTTTTCATCCTTTTCAATACATACATGCCCCATGCACACAGCGGCAAAGGTAGCACTAAAAATCCAAATGCCCGTAACAGCCGCCCTTAACAAATGTTAAATCAGAGGCCCTAAATTTAATGTAAGCCACGGGACACACTCCTTATGTCATGCTGAGGCCAGGACGAAAACGGAATTCAACAAGCCCCTTTGGAGATTAACGCACGCCGCATGATGAGACAACACGACAAAAACAATGCGGTTTGTTTGGCCGTACAACGTAATTTCTGTAAATTTGCAGAAGAAATTGGGACAAAAAATCGAACATGACAGACAAACCTCGATATGACATTTTGGATGGGCTGCGCGGTGTAGCTGCGCTGGCGGTTCTGGGCTACCACCTCTTTGAGGCGGTGGCGTTTGCAGCAGGAGCAGAACGGCAACAGATGTACCACGGATTCTTGGCAGTGGACTTTTTCTTTATTCTGTCGGGCTTTGTGATGGGTTATGCTTATGACGAGCGTTGGGATCGCATGTCGTTGGGCGGCTTTGTGCGTCGACGCCTCGTGCGACTACACCCGATGGTAGTGATGGGTGTGGCGGTAGGCGTGGCAACGTTCTGCGTGCAGGGTTGTACGCGGTGGGACGGCTCGCCTGTGGGGCTGGGCACGCTGCTGACGTCGGCATTGCTGGCCTTGCTGCTCATCCCCACTTGGGGCAAGCTGGACGTGCGTGGCAACACGGAGATGTTTGCGCTGAACGGACCGCACTGGTCGCTCTTCTTCGAATACATCGGCAGCCTACTCTACGGTCTGCTGTTGAGGCAAATGCGCACGCGGTGGCTGGCTGCATGGGTGGTGCTGGCGGCTTTGGCACTGGCGGGCAACGCTGTGTGGCAGGGCGAGGGATGGATTGCCTACGGGTGGTCATCGGAGCCGCTGAACATGCTGGGTGGACTGTTGCGACTGGCGTTCGGTTATCCGGCCGGCCTTCTGATGGCTCGCGCATGGCGCAAGTGGAAGCCTGCGGCGACACGCCTGCCGGCCTTCACGCTGTGTGCCTTAGCCGTAGTGGGGCTGCTGTCGGTGCCTTACATCGGAGAAGCGAGCCTCGGTTATCAGGTGGCGTGCGTGGTGATGGGCTTCCCGCTGATAATTTGGCTGGGCGCACGAGGCACGGCGAGCGGCTGGAGAAGGCAGGCGGTGAGCTTTGTGGGACGTCTCTCCTACCCGCTCTATGCGGTGCACTATCCGCTGGTCTATCTCTACATCCACTGGATTAACACCGACTGCCATCCGTTCGGAACAGAGACATGGTGCACACCTGTGGCAGTGGCACTGATGGCCATAGTGCTGGCCACGCTGTGTCTGGTCTGCTACGACGAGCCGCTCCGCAAGAAACTCGCCAGTATTTGGAAGTAACCGAAAACTTTAGTATATTTGCACGCAGAAACACTCAAAAAACACAAAAGCGATATGAAAAAGAACATCATCTTGTGCGCATCCTTCATCCTTTGCGCATTGACACTTGGCAGCTGCAAACAGGGCGCCAAAGAGAACACCGACAGCACGCAGAAGACAGAGAAGAAAGAGAAGGTGAAAGCCTTCGTCTACACCAGCCAGCACCGCAAGGACAAAGCCACGGTGACGCAGCCCGTAGTGGCGTTCAGCAAGAAGATTCAGAGCGTGAACGAGGAGGAATTCAAGGACAACGAGTACATCGAGGAGGTGTACGTGCACGACCAGGTGAAGCACATCACGCAGAAAGCCTTCATGGGCTGCAAGAACCTGCGCGAGGTGCACTTCGACGGCGAGGTAACGGTGATAAACGACGAGGCCTTCCGCGGCTGTACCAGCCTGAAGCGCGTGGAAGTGGATACGTGGACCGTGGGGCTTGACGCCTTCAACGGCTGCACGAGTCTGGAGTTCGTGAAGTTCGGCGACAAGCTGTGGTGGATTCGCGAGGGAGCCTTTGCCGGTTGTACAAGCCTGAAAAGCGTTCTGATGGGTATCACCCTGAGCAAGTTGGAAGACGCCTTCCAAGGCTGCACGGCCGTGGAGGAATTCTCAGTGCCTAACGACTTCAAGAACCGCATCTTCGGCGACTTCGCCCAGTGCCCCAACGTGAAACGCATCTACATCCTAAGCACCGAGTTCTTCAAGATGCCGAAGAACTGCACGCCACGGCCCGAGTGCGAACTCTTCGTGCCCGACGCCTTCGTGCCTCAGTTCCAGAGCAACGAGGACTGGAGCAAGTTCGGCAAGATTCGTCCCCTCTCTGAGAGCGACTACTACACCGCCGAAGGATTCTGGAAGAAATAAAACAGGCCGCCGCCCCACGTGGGCAATTAGTTTTCAAGCAAATCACACAGATGGGCAAATGTAATTACACCCATCCATCGAAAGAGGACAGGGGGTGGGTCTTTCTTATATTGTGTTTTCTCTTCGCCACCTTTGCACTGGCACAGAGGCCGCTCGAATGGGGCGACCAAGGCAACGGCACGTATAAGAACCCGGTGCTGAACGCCGACTACTCCGACCCGGACATAGTGCGCGTGGGAGAAAAATACTACATGGTAGCCAGTTGTTTCAACCACGTGGGCATGCAGGTGCTCGAGAGCGATGACATGGTGAACTGGCGCCTGGTCAGCCAAATCTTCGACCGCTACGACCTGCCGGGCTGGGACAGCATCTCGCACTACGCCTGCGGAGCATGGGCACCCAGCATCAGACACCACGCCGGACGCTTCTATGTCTATTTCTGCACACCTAACGAAGGCCTCTTCATGTCGTCAGCCGAGGACGCACACGGCCCTTGGACACCACTCCACCACGTGAAGAAAGTGGAGCGATGGGAAGACCCCTGCCCACTGTGGGACGACAACGGCAAGGCCTACCTCGGACGTAGCCAGCTAGGTGCTGGGCCCATCATCCTTCATCGCATGTCGGACGACGGACGCGAACTGCTGGACGACGGAGTAACCATCTACACAGGGCCCGTGGCCGAAGGCACTAAGTGGCTGAAACGCAACGGATACTACTACCTCATCATCCCCGAAGGCGGCGTCTCGGGCGGCTGGCAGACAGTGCTGCGAGCCAAGAACATACGAGGCCCGTACGAGAAACGAGTGGTGCTGGAGCAAGGCTCCACACACTTCAACGGGCCGCATCAGGGCGCGCTGGTGGACACGCCAGAGGGCGAATGGTGGTTCTACAACTTCCAGTCCACCACGGTGCTGGGACGCGTAGTTCACCTGCAGCCGGCACGATGGAAAGACGACTGGCCACTGATAGGCGTGGACATAGACGGCAACGGCATAGGCGAACCCGTGGAGGTGTGGACGAAGCCGCACGCAGGCAAGGAGCAAGGCCCATCACGCCCACAGACTAGCGACACGTTCGACGACGAGCGACTAGGCCTCCAATGGCAGTGGAACCACAACCCCACCCCGTCCCACTGGAGCCTTAGCGAACGCAAAGGATGGCTCACACTGCACGCACTGCCAGCAAAAAGAATTCGCGACGCGCACAACACTCTGACACAGAAGACGATGGGATACGAGGGAGAGGCCACCACTGTGCTCGACTGCTCGCAACTCTCGTCAGCCTCGGCCGGACTGGTATGCATGGGGCGCGACTTCCGAGGCATCGGCGTCGGGCCGGATGGAATTTACACCGAGGCTAATGGACAGCGAACCGTTCTTGCCAAGAGACCCAAACGCATATACCTCCGCCTGACGCTCGACGCAAGGGAGAACAAGCAACAGTTTCTCTACAGCACAGACGGCAAGCGATTCGTGACAGCCGGCGAGCCCTTCGAGATGCAAAACGGCTACTGGAAGGGAGTGCGGCTTGGGCTCTACTGCTACGGTTCAGACGGCACAGCACACTTCGAACGCTTCGACTACGAAATCACAAAGTAACACATGAAGAACGAGAAAGAACACGAAGAGCGGGCTTGGCGCACACTGCACACCGAATACCTCATACGCAAGCCCTGGCTTACAGCACGATGCGACGAAGTGCAGTTGCCCGACGGACGCATAATACCCGAATACTACGTGCTGGAGTACCCCGACTGGGTGAACGTCATCGCCATCACACGCGACGGACAATACGTGATGGAACGCCAGTATCGACACGCAGCAGGCAAAACCTGCTTCGAACTGCCATGTGGCGTAATGGAGAAGGGCGAGACGCCACTCGAAGCCGTACAGCGCGAACTAATGGAGGAGACAGGTTACACAGGTGGCGAGTGGGAAGAAACGATGCAGCTCTCGGCCAACCCCAGCACGATGACCAACACCATACACTGCTTCGTGGCACGCGGCGTGGAGAAGACCTGCCAGCAGCGGCTCGATGCCACAGAAGATTTGTCTGTGCACCTACTCACACGCGACGAAGTGCTGGCGCTTGTATGCGAAGGAAAGATGATACAGTCGCCCATGCTCGCCTCGCTACTAAAACATTTTTCGGGGCTGTAAGACTCCGCGAAAAAGTTGAAGCAGAAGACGGATACACTGAAAGTAAACCACAGATTTTAGTTAGTTCAAAAGTTACAAAAGATGCGCAAGAAAGAACGCTACGAGCGTATGATAGCCTACTTCCAGCAGGCGATGCCTGTGGCCGAAACCGAACTGCACTACGAGAACCCGTTCCAGTTACTCGTGGCCGTCATCCTCAGCGCGCAGTGCACAGACCGCCGCATCAATCAGGTAACGCCAGCCCTCTTCAGCGACTTCCCCACCCCCGAGGCAATGGCGGCCACGTCGCCCGAAGTCATCTACCAATACATCCGCAGCGTCAGCTACCCCAACGCCAAAGCCAGCCATCTGGTACGCATGGCACAGATGCTGATGAGCGACTTCGGCGGCCAAGTGCCCTCCACCGGCGAACAACTGGAACGCCTGCCAGGTGTGGGACGCAAGACAGCCAACGTCATTCAGGCCGTCGTTTTCCAGAAAGCACGCATGGCAGTGGACACACATGTCTTCCGCGTCAGCCACCGCATCGGCCTCGTCTCAGAGAAGTGCACCACACCGCTCAGCGTGGAACGCGAACTCGTGCGCCATATCCCTGAAGACATCATCCCCACGGCACACCACTGGCTCATCCTCCACGGTCGCTACGTTTGTCAGGCCCGCCGCCCACGGTGCGAAGAGTGCGGTCTGCTCGAAGTTTGCCAGCGCAGAGGCGTAGCGCCGCTGGTAAAGTAAGAAATCAACACGCAAACTTATTTACGAAATGCTTCGCCACGCGTCATTTCGTACAGGCTAGAGGGCATTTCGTACATTGCCCTCCTTTTTGTTTGTCGATGCGAATTATTCATTCTACCTTTGCCGCTGTTGAAACGAACGGATATACATTTGGCACAAACTTTGTTCTGCGCCAAGTATCACAAACACTAAAAACAAAACAACATGAGCAAGCTATCAAACATCATCCGCAACCCGAAAGTCATCGCACAGTACATCAAAGGAGTTTATGACGCACGGCGCGACAAAGAGAAAACCTATCATCTAGCCTTCAACCGCGAAGCCAACGGCGGCTGGTATATCGACCTGCCCGAGTGGGAAGGCGCACACGCACAGCTGGCCATGGTGGCCGGTGCCGACGACCTATTGGAGTTCGTGGGCGAGGGCGCGCCGCGCGTGGAAGTAACCGTGGTGAAAAGCAGCGAGACGGTGCCCGAACTGGACAGCGACCCGCGCTTCTTCCGCTGCGACGCCCTCAGCAGCAACCCCGTGGGCGGCGCCACCTACGACGTCCGGCTCAAAGGCTTCAACCGCACCATGTGGCTCTGCCCCGTCACTCTCTTCGTACTGGGCGAATATCCGCGCCACCTCTACATCGCCCGCGAACTGAAAAACGAGAAGACAACGGACGAGACGTCCAACCGCATCACACCCGACAACGTAAGCCTGCTCGGCGAGCACGAAATCTTTGTCTTCGGCAGCAACATACACGGATCGCACGGAGGCGGCGCAGCACGCTACGCCATGCAACGCTTCGGAGCCGTCTGGGGACAAGGAGAAGGACTGCAAGGGCGCAGCTACGCCATTCCCACCATGGAAGGCCTGCAGAGCATGACAGAGGCCGTGGGACGCTTCATCCACTTCGCTACCAGCCACCCCGAACTGCACTTCCTCGTCACCCGAATCGGCTGCGGCATCGCTGGCTACCGAGACCGCGACGTGGCTCCACTCTTCCGCCAGTGCATCGAGCTTCAGAACGTCTCCCTGCCCGCAGAGTTCTGGGAGGTGCTTGGCCCGACAAAGCCCTAAAAGAGAAAAAACAATATGAAAATAAATAGAAAAGTGAAGCTACGCCCCACTCTTAGCATTTTATTTGGCGTACTCCTTATCACTGCAGTCGCAAATCTCATATATCGCGTTCCTGTGAGGGCGCAGCCTGAAGTCGGGGCTTGTCAAATTCCGAACAACACGGGGCACATCGCTCTCCTTTACGTAACCTTGGCCTGCGGCCCAAGTTACTCCCGCTCGGAAGAAAAAAGAAAGCAAATTCTTTTGTTCTTCGCTTGCTTATTCGTAACTTTGCACCCGAAAAAGAAATGAATCTTTAAAGATAAGGTATTATGACAATCAACGAGTACAAGTTTGCCGGCAAGAAGGCAATTGTGAGAGTGGACTTCAATGTGCCACTGGACGAGAATGGTAAGATTACGGACGACACGCGCATCCGCGGGGCACTGCCCACGCTGAAGAAGATTCTGGCCGACGGCGGTGCTGTCATCATCATGAGCCACATGGGCAAGCCCAAGGGCAAGGTGAATCCGAAGATGTCGCTCGGACAGATAAAGGACGCCGTGGCCGAGGCACTGGGTGTACCCGTAGCATTTGCTCCCGACTGCGCCAAGGCTCAGGAGGCTGCCGCTGCCCTTAAGATGGGCGAAGCGCTGCTGCTGGAGAACCTGCGCTACTACCCCGAGGAGGAAGGCAAGCCCGTGGGCATCGAGAAGGACGACCCTGCATACGAGGATGCAAAGAAGGACATGAAGAAGCGCCAGAAGGAGTTCGCAAAGACGCTGGCCAGCTATGCCGACTGCTACGTGATGGATGCCTTCGGTACGGCTCACCGCAAGCACGCCTCGACGGCTGTGATTGCCGACTACTTCGATGCTGACTCGAAGATGCTGGGACTGCTTATGGAGAAAGAAGTGCAGGCTGTGGACAACGTGCTGAAGAACATCAAGCGTCCGTTCGTGGCCATCATGGGCGGCTCGAAGGTGTCGAGCAAGATTGGCATCATCGAGAACCTGCTGGGCAAGGTGGACAAGCTGGTGCTCTGCGGTGGCATGACGTATACGTTCTCGAAGGCTCACGGCGGCAAGATTGGCGACAGCATCGTGGAGCTGGATAAACTGGACGTGGCTCTGGGCGTGGAAGAGATGGCAAAGAAGAACGGCGTGGAGCTGGTGCTCGGCACCGACTCTGTATGCTGCACGGGCTATGACTTCGGCACGTTCTCTGTGAAGCCGGGCGCTGAAATAAAGGTATTCCCCTCGAATGCCATCGAGGACGGTTGGGATGGACTGGATGCCGGCCCCGAGAGCCGCAAGAAGTTTGCTGCAGCCATCGAGGGCGCAAAGACCATCCTGTGGAATGGTCCTGCCGGCTGCTTCGAGTGTGACGAATTCACTGCTGGCTCGCGTGCCGTAGGTGAGGCTGTGGCTAAGGCTACGCAGGAGGGCGCCTTCTCGCTCATCGGCGGTGGCGACTCTGTGGCTTGCGTCAACAAGTTCGGTCTGGCCGACAAGGTTTCCTACATCTCCACCGGCGGCGGCGCACTGCTCGAAGCCATCGAAGGCAAGGTGCTGCCCGGCATTGCTGCCATCAAGGGCGAATGAGAAACCTCGTCTGCATATTCATTCTAATACTGCTGGCCTCCTGCACGAAACGGGAGGCCACGCTGTCTCCCGAGGAGGCAGCACGACGCGACAGCACGGCTCTACGCGTGGCAGTGATGCCCACGTGGAGCTGCCTGCCGCTTTATTATGCCGAGAGCACAGGCCTGCTCACTGACTCCGACACCAACATACGACTGCTGCGATACACCGCGCAGATGGACATCGACACGACGCTCGCCCGAGGCCATGCCGAGGTAGGATACTCCGACCTTATACGCCTGCTGCGCCTACAGCGCGAGGCACGGCTGCAGGCATTGCTTAGCATAGACGAACCAGTGGCGCTGGTGGCCGTGAAGGGACGCCGCGTCAGCAAGGTGCATCAGTTGAAGGAGAAGACGGTGGCCATGAGCCGCCTCTGCATCACCGACTTCTGGTGCGACCGCATGCTGGAGCCGGCCGACGACGAGGCTGAGACGTTCTATCGCCCACAAGTGCACAACGTTAGGCTGCGCACCGACATGCTTCGCACGGGCCTCATCGACGCAGCCATCCTGCCCGAGCCATACGCCACGTGGATGGACATGACGGGCAACAAGGTTCTGCGCCGCACCACAGACAAAGACCCGCAACTGGCCATTCTGGCCGTCCGACGCGAGGCAGCCACTACAACCCACACGGAGCAGACCATGCGACTTTTGGAGGTTTACCGCAGGGCGGCACAGCAAATAGCCGACGCCATTGTGCGTTACTTCCAGGAAGACTGGCAACAGCGCCTCGCAGAAGGCGTGCGCCAAGAGAAACAGAAATACCTCTGGCCCAATATGACGCGGGCCATCAACAACCTATAAACGACATGACCATCCGAAGCAAAGCCCCCCTGCGACTGGGTCTGGCCGGAGGCGGCACCGACGTCTCCCCCTACAGCGACCTCTACGGCGGCGCTATCCTCAACGCC